>NZ_JBNDKR010000005.1:0-564517 GCF_050435645.1 Paraburkholderia sp. GAS206C
GACTAGCAGTCGCTCTGTCTCGTCGAGACGCCAGGGGCGCATTGCTACGGACCCCAAAGCAACGCGCGCCTTGTTGATCACGTCGCCGTCCAGTTGGAGCGTTACCGCCGCGGACACGATGGCGTACTCATAACTCTCCCGCTCCCGAATCTTCAAATATGCAGATTTCGGCGCTGGCCCACCTAATTCGATACTGGTGATCAGTTCGCCATGACGCAACACGGTGTGTGCGGATGGATTTTCGTCGGGCAGCACATGGAAGCTGCGTGCGGGAATGCGCCGGCCGCTGCCTTGCGCATCCTCGGTTACGATCACCGCATCCAGTGCAGCGAGCGCCACCGCCGGGTCGGAGGGCTGCACCGCCACACACTCGTCGGTCCAGCCGAAGATCGCGTGCCTTTCGTTCAGGCCGTGCAATGCTGCGCAGCCCGAGCCCGCCACTCGCTTGTTGCACGGTGTGGGCGCATCGGCACGGAAGTAGGCGCAGCGTACACGTTGCAGGGGATTGCCGCCGATAGTCGCAAGATTGCGCAACTGGGCAGAGGCCGATTTCAGAATCGCCTGCGACAGGACGGGATAAGCGTTGCGGACCCGTTCGTGTTGCGCCACATCGTTAAGCCTGGCAAGTGCGCCGATCCGCAGCCCCCCGCATGGTAACGCTTCGATGCGATCCATTTCAGGCACACGGCTGATATCGACGACCCGTTCAGGTTTGGTAATCCCGATGCGGAACCAGTTGAGGAGCTCCGTCCCACCCGCCAGCACCGCCGCGTCGGGCAGTTGGGCGAGCGTCAGGGCGTCGGCCCGCGTCGTCGCGCAGGCATAGCTAAAGTCGCGCATCAGCCCATCTCCTTCGCGGCAGCCTCGACAGCCGCCGCGATCTGCGGATACGCAGAACAGCGACAGATATTACCGCTCATCCATTCGCGAATTTCAGCGTTGGAACCGGTGTGTCCCTCGGCAATGCAGCCCACAGCGGACATGATCTGGCCACAGGTACAAAAACCACACTGGAAGGCATCGTGCTCAATGAAGGCCTGCTGGACGGGATGCAGCACCCCATCACTCGCTAATCCCTCTATCGTGGTGATTTTCTTGCCATCGGCACTGACTGCGAGCACGAGGCAGGCATTGACGCGCCGGTTATCCATCAACACCGTGCAAGCGCCGCATTCTCCGCGGTTGCAGCCCTTTTTTGCGCCTGTCAACTGCACCTGTTCGCGCAACAGATCCAAAAGGGTCGTCCTTGCTTCCACGTTGACGGAATGCTCAACGCCATTGATCTGGACGTGCGTCCACCTGCGTGGGGCAAACCGCGTTTCCATTTCTGGATCAGGCTGCCCATTCGCCGTGATTGTCTCGCCGTCTGTCGCGGGACCGGCAACGGCGGTCAACGAATCGTTGTTCATGACAGGCCTCGGCAAACGCTCGTCTTTACGAGGATGCCTCACTCCGTCCTAAGTCTGGCGGTATGAGGCTTCAGTCAACACAGACAGGACCGGCAGAATCTGCTCGGTCCAAAAATTATAGATGCCCATCGTCGGTTTGCAAGAATTCGCGCAGAACGTATGGCAGCGAATCTTTGATGTTTGGATGCCGATATTGTGAGGACTCCGTGCGGCTTGTAACCTGATTCGTCGGTCAGTCGTATCCGATCCCTTAAGTCAGACCTATGAACGACGATGGTGGTAGCGCAAACCGATTGCGGTAAGAAGAGGGACCGCCGCCAGAAGAGGATTTCGCATTGGACTGCCAGCTAACAATATGATGATATCGTCGAAAACACGTACCGATTCCAATAGATGATGGCGCAACGGGTATAGCCGGTTCCCCAGCATTTCTACATGCCCCCGCAATCTCCCGAGTCTCCACTCACGCACCCACGCCCCCTTCCAGTTCCGCAAGGCGCTTGCGCAGCAAGCGATCCTCCTGAAAGCGGCTGGTTTCGTCACGGATCACTGCAACGATACCGGTAAGCTCATTCTGCGGCGAATGCAGCAACGCAACCGTAAACGCAATCGACAGTGCCCGCCCGTCCTTGTGCGTGGCGGGAACGCGCAGTACGTCGTTGCCATAGCGGGTTTCGCCCGTTGCCATGGTCTTGTGATAGCCGTCCCAATGGCGGCCGCGCAAGCGTTCCGGAATGATCAGGTCCAGTGAGTTTCCCAGCGCTTCGCTTTGCGTAAAGCCGAACATGCGTTCGGCCGCGGGGTTCCACAATGTGATGCTGCCGCCGGCATCGGAAATGATAATCGCGTCGCCGATTGCATTGACGAGTTGCTGAAAGTCGATAGCTGTTTGCATAGCGCTCCCCCCAACGTAAAACCGCAGACCCTTGAATCGGATACGGCGCCACCAGGGACGCCGTATCTGCAGGCCCAACCATACAAAATGGGCCTGCCTTGCACCGTTAAACCGCTTTGACTTCGCGCAGGTTGAAGATGTCCTGCTTGCTGTAGCCAAGGCTCGCCAGTACTTCCTCCGTGTGCTCACCGAGCAAGGGGGACGCGGTGACTTCCGGCTTCATATCCGAGAACTTGATCGGACTGCCGACCGTCAGATACGAGCCGCGTTTCTTGTGCGGTACTTCGACGATCGTGCCGCTCGCGCGCAACGACGGATCGTTGGCGAGTTCTTTCATCGTCAGCACCGGCGCGCACGGAATGTCGAACTTGCGCAAGATGTCGACCGCTTCGAATTTGGTCTTGTCGGCCAGCCAGGCTTCGATGGTTCCGAAGATCTCGAAGATATGCGGTTGACGTGCTTCGGCAGTCTTGTAGGCCGGATCATCGATCCATTCGGGTTTGCCGAGTGCCTTGCAGATCGGCTCCCACGCATGGCCCTGGATCGTAAAGTAAATGTACGCGTTCGGATCCGTTTCCCAGCCCTTGCACTTGAGCACCCAGCCCGGCTGACCACCGCCGCCTGCGTTGCCGCCACGCGGCACGACGTCGCTGAATTCGCCGTGCGGATACTGCGGATATTCCTCGAGATAGCCCACGCGCTCCAGCCGCTGCTGGTCCCGCAACTTCACGCGGCACAGGTTCAGCACGCTGTCTTGCATCGACACCGCGACCTTCTGGCCTTTACCGGTTTTGTCGCGCCCCAGCAGCGCGGTCAGAATGCCGATTGCCAGATGCATGCCGGTGTTGCTGTCGCCGAGTGCCGCGGCGCTGATGGTCGGCGGACCGTCCCAGAAGCCGGTGGTGGATGCCGCACCACCTGCGCATTGCGCGACGTTTTCGTAGACCTTCAGGTCGTCGTAGTGATGGCCGTCGCTGAAGCCCTTCACCGAAGCAACGATCATCTTCGGATTGAGTTCGTTCAGGCGTTCCCACGAAAAGCCCATCCGGTCCAACGCGCCCGGCCCAAAATTTTCGACTAGCACGTCTGATTCGCGAATCAGTCTTTCGAGTACTTCCTTGCCTTCGGGCTTTTTCGTGTCCAACGTCAGCGACTTCTTGTTGCTGTTGAGCATCGTGAAGTACAGCGCGTCGGCGTCGGGGATGTCGCGCAACTGATTGCGCGTCACGTCGCCCGAACCCGGTCGTTCAACCTTGATCACGTCGGCGCCGAACCACGCGAGCAACTGGGTGCACGCCGGGCCAGCCTGAACATGGGTGAAGTCGATGATCTTGATGCCTTCGAGAGGTTTGGTCACTTTGGTATCTCCGTAGTTACTCTGGATCACTTTTTCATTGCCGCGCTTTGCGGATTCAGATTGGTCAGGCGGCCGCTTTCGGTCCCCGCCGCTTCATCAATGACGGCATTGATCAAGGTCGGCTTGCCCGATGCGATTGCTTCAAGCAGCGCCTTGGTCAGTTCTTCCGGCGTGGTCGCGTGGTGGCCGACACCGCCAAATGCCTCGATCATCTTGTCGTAGCGTGCGCCCTTCACGAACACGGTCGGCGCGACGTCCTTGCCGCCCGTCGGGTTCACGTCGGTACCGCGATACACGCCGTTGTTGTTGAATACGATCGTGCAAACAGGCAAGTCATAACGGCAGATGGTTTCGAGTTCCATGCCGCTGAAACCGAACGCGCTGTCACCTTCGATCGCGACAACCGGTTTGCCACTCGTCACCGCCGCGCCTATCGCGAAGCCCATGCCGATGCCCATGATTCCCCACGTGCCCGAGTCGAAGCGTTTGCGCGGCTCGTACATGTCGATGATGCTGCGCGCGTAGTCGAGCGTATTCGCGCCCTCGTTGACGACGTTGATGTCCGGGCGCGTCTTCAGTACATCGCGGATCGCGCGCAGCGCACTGTGGAAATTCATCGGCGACGGGTTCTTGTCGAGCGTGGCAGCCATCTTTGCAAGGTTCTTGCTCTTGCGCTCGGCGATCGCGCCGGTCCATTCGTCGCTCGGCTTCGAAAATCCCGCCTCGAGGCCTGCTCTCAATGCCGCCACGCACGAGCCGATATCGCCGATCACCGGCGCGGTAATCGCGACGTTGCTGTCGATCTCGGTCGGCGAAATATCAACCTGAACAAACTTCTTCGGCTCTGCGCCCCACGTTTTACCCTTGCCATGCGAGAGCAGCCAGTTCAAACGCGCGCCGATCAGCACGACGACATCCGCTTCCTGCAGCACGAACGAGCGCGCCGCCGACGCCGATTGCTCGTGCGTATCGGGCAACAGGCCCTTGGCCATCGACATCGGCAGATATGGAATGCCACTTTGCTCGACGAACGCGCGGATCTCCGCGTCAGCCTGCGCATACGCTGCCCCCTTGCCGAGCAGGATCAGTGGACGCTTCGCGCTCTTCAATACGTCGATTGCACGCTTGACCGATTCCGGCGCCGGCAGTTGACGTGGCGCGGCGTCGACCACTTTGACCAGCGACTGCTGCGCCTTCACGGCGTCCAGCGTTTGCGCGAGCAGCTTGGCTGGCAAGTCCAGATACACGCCACCAGGGCGGCCCGACACCGCAGCACGAATCGCACGCGCCACACCGATGCCGATGTCTTCGGCATGCAGCACGCGATATGCGGCCTTCGCGTACGGCTTGGCCGCGTTCAACTGATCCATTTCTTCGTAATCGCCCTGCTGCAGATCGACGATTTCGCGCTCGCTCGAGCCGCTGATCAGGATCATCGGGAAGCAGTTGGTGGTCGCGTTGGCGAGCGCCGTGAGGCCGTTGAGAAAGCCCGGTGCCGACACCGTCAGACAGATGCCCGGCTTCTGCGTCATGAAGCCGCTAATGGCCGCTGCGTTACCCGCGTGCTGTTCGTGACGAAAGCCGATGAAACGCATCCCTTCCGCTTGCGCCAGCCGCGCCAGGTCGGTAATCGGGATACCGACAAGGCCGAAGATGGTGCTGATGTCGTTCAGTTTCAGCGCGTCGATGACGAGATGAAATCCATCGGTCGTCTGGGCTATCTCCTGCTTCGGGGTCGCTTCTGTTGCGGGCCTATCGGCTTCTGCCATGATATGTCTCCTTGGTCACGGGGCTTTGTGGGATTCGTCGTGAGGGCGCGCTCACGTCGTGGTTTATTTAGGTGAACCGCCAGGCGATGGCTGCAGTCGTGCTTCGGCGATGACCACACCGGCCGTCGCGCCAGAATTTTCAATCCAGCGCTTTCTCATCGGGGCGAGGATGAACTTCGCGGACACAGCCGCTGTGATCGAGATCACTGCCGCCGAAATGAACACCGTGCTCCAGCCGCCGTTTGCCGACAGCACCGACGCGATCGGCACCAGCATCGACGCGGTACCTTTCGCGGTATAGAGCGTTCCCGCATTAGCCGCGGCGTATTTGCTGCCGAACGTATCCGCGCAGGTTGCCGGGAAGATCGAGAAGATCTCGCCCCAACACAGGAACACGGCAGCGGCGAAGAACATGAATGCGTAGGGGTTATGGCCGAACTGCATGAGTCCCAGCAGCGCGAGACCTTCGCCGAGAAAGATCATGAACATCGTGTTTTCGCGGCCAATGCGGTCCGACAGAAAACCGCACAACGGACGCGTGAAGCCGTTGCACAAGTTGTCGATCGACAGCGTCATCGTGAGCAGCGGCAGCGTGATGCCCAGCAGATTCACCGGCAGTTTGGCGAAGCCGTATTCCTTCGCGATGGGCCCAAGCTGCGCGGTCGCAATGATGCCGCCGGCCGCGACGAACACGAACATGAGATACAGCACCCAGAAGAGCGGCGAGCGGATCATCTCGCCGGGCGTGTAGTCGATCTTGCTTGCGACCACGCGTCTGGTTGCGACCGCGGTTGCGGGTGGCTTCGGCCGTACCAGCATGGTGGCGAGCAGCAGAATGCAGACGCCCTGGAAAATGCCGAAGAACATGAACGTGTGCTCGTAGCCTGAGCGCTGGATCATGTTGGCGATTGGGATTACGGTGACAGCCGCGCCGGCGCCGAAACCTGCCGCGGTCAAACCGGCTGCGAGACCGCGCTTGTCCGGAAACCATTTGAGTGCCGTGCCGACGCAGGTGCCGTACACGCAGCCCGCACCGATGCCGGCGATCACTGCCGCGGCGTATAGCTCGGCGAGACTGCTCGCATGCGCGTCGATGATCCAGCCGAGCGCCGCACACAGCGAGCCGCCGATCACAACCGGGCGCGGCCCGAACTTGTCGACGAGCCAACCCTCGACGGGCACAAGCCAGGTTTCGGTGACGATGAAGATTGTGAACGCGGTCTGGATTGCCGCCTGGCCCCAATGGTGGGCGTTGTCCATCGGTACGACGAACAGTGTCCACGCATATTGCAGATTCGCGACAAGCCCCATGCACACGACGCCGATCGCCAGTTGCATCCAGCGGTGATGCCAGAAGGCCGTGCGGCTTCCTCCGGGTACGTTGGAATGTCCCATGTCTTTCGTCTCCTGTATATTCCGTCGCGCTCGAACGGCGCGTTGGACCTACGTGATCGAATCGCTTCATGGCCCGTTTGCCTGTGGGCAATGAAGCGCCAATGGTCGGCCAGACGAAATTGCGCTAACGAAAACCCTTACCGTCGATCGAAACGACAACTGGGAAGGTGTTTGGCGTAGAGCGCGTCTGAGGGATGCTGCGCGAGAACAACAATAAGTGAAAGTTAAAACATTTTATGGTTTGTATTAGGCATACCTAATGGATGGGTTTGCGGCCGCTGGCTGTGGGCTTGTGAGAAAGGCAACGCGACTGTCCAGGCACCGAATTTGGTTGCTGCTGTGCCGGGAGCCGACACATAAGCAATGAGTTATCGTTTATCCAAATAACTTTAATTATTGTTTATTGATGCGCCAGCCTATTCTTGGTCGTGCCTATTCCTCAAGGAGACGACCATGAACCCCTCCCAGTTCGATGTTCGCGAGAGCGCGCATGATGCGGAAGTCGAGGCGCAACTGTGCGCCTATAACAGCGCATTCGATGAACTCGGCCTGCGCTTCCGTTGGGACGCGAGCACGCTGGCGTCACTAGCCCGGATCGACGATGAGCAGGCGCAAATTGCTACGTACATCGAAGCGCACCATCCGCACTTGCTGAAAGCGTATAGCGCCGTATTTCTGAGCCAGGCCATTCTCGAGAAGAAAAAAGCTCGCCGTCCAGCGCGCCTACCGATGCACGTCGAAAGTGCACCGCCTCTGAATCACGTGACACGTCAGCCGCAGATGAACAGCCGGCACGCGCGCGTGTCGTACGAGGTCGAGCTGCCGGCGCTGGCTGGTGTTTAGAGGCGGTGCCGCTCCACGATGGAAGTATCTGAGCCCTGCACCGCAGTAGAGCCACAACACAGGCGAGCCGGTTGAAATCGCCCCAAGGGCGATGAAGGGCGCGGGATAGCCAAAGTGACGCGCGAGCAAACCGCCAGGCGCCGGGCGCCGGGCTCAACGCGGCGCCCGCCGCCTGCACTGTTATCACGACGCCTTGTCCGGCATTGACACGCCCAGTGCCGGCACTTGTGCAACCCCCATTCCACCCGCCGATGCCATTCCCGGCCAACCTTGCGCACGGGCCCACGTCAGCAGGTGTCGCGTTACTGGACAGCCGCTGTCCGCAGAGTCGACAGTAAGTGGTGCCCGAGAGCGCCGTGACGTTTGCCCTGTCAGCCGGCGTGGCTCATCCTCCCCGCTTTGCGTGGCCGGTTTTTTGCTACTCTTGAAGTCCTCCCTTTCGCTACCGGCTTATGCCCGCAACCCGACGTCGTCTCTCGTTCGCCAGCCAACTCGTGGTTTTCTGGCTGCTGGTTGCGGTGATGTGCGCGCTCCTCATCGGCCTCGTCTGGTTCATGGCGCAAGGCAATCTGGAGCGGCAGATCGGCGTTGCGCGTCAACAGGCGCAGGCCGGTTGCGAGGCAGTCGCCTCCCGCTATGACTTTTCCTTAGACCGAAGCTCCGATGCGCAAGGCGCGCCGAACACAGACCTGATGCATGCGATTCTTGACGTGGTGCTCGCGCAGATGCCAGGCGTCGAAGGCGGCTTCTGGCGTCCGACGGACAGCGCGCGTGGCACGTTCGACGCCTACGCTTTTCCGACCTACGAGGGCAGCGGCATCAAGCGAGATATTCCGGAAGCCGAAACGCCGTTGATTCTGCGCACGCTGCGTGGGGTGACGGGCGGCCAGGCAGCGTCCGGGTTTGTCGAAGGACGGCAGGACGCTGTCATCGTTTCGGCCTGTCCCGTGCCGCATCGCGCCGGCCTGCTCGCGTGGACGCTCACACGCGTGCGGCCGCCGCTCGGCCCGTATGGCAAGACCCTCGTCACCGCGCTTGCTGTCCTGCTCGCTGTAATCATCGGAATTGCGATTGCGTTGGGCATACTGCTGCGCCGTTGGCGCGGCAATCTTGCCCGCGTCGAGAAGAGCCTGAGCGAGCCAGCGGATCTGCACGCGCCTTTCACTCCGATCGAGCCCACCGGCGAGCCGGACCTGGACAAGATCGTCGCCGCATTTAACGCTTACGGTACGCGCACCACGGCACTGCAACATCGGACGGGCGACCTCGACAGGAAGCTTGCGGGCGCCGAACGGTTTGCCGCGCTCGGCCGGCTGGCGGCGCAAATCGCTCACGAGATCCGTAATCCGATCGGCGCGATGCGGCTCAAAGCAGAAAACGCGCTGGCTGGAGACGCACAGCGCCAGCACCGCGCGCTTGCGTCGATCCTCGAACAGATTCAGCGCGTGGAAACGCAGCTGGCCGGTTTGCTTGCGCTCACGCAGCCGGTCCGCATCGACGCGCAACCGGTCGTGTTGCGCGAATGGCTGGCTGAGCGCATCGAGCTGTATCTCGATGCCGCGACGCAGGCCGGCATCGCGCTCGTCCTTGACGAGAATAAGGACCTGCCGCACGAGGCGCGTTTCGACGCGGCGCAACTGGCACGCGCTATCGACAATCTGATTCTAAACGCACTGCGCCATACACCCGCTGGGGGCCACGTCATGTTGCGCGCGGCGCAGCATGCGGATACCTTGAGCATCGAAGTCGCCGACGACGGACCGGGCGTGCCACCCGCCGAGCGCGAGCGCATCTTTGAGCCATTCGTGACCGGCCACGCCACCGGCTCGGGGCTGGGTCTCGCCGTGGTGCGGGAAATTGCCGTGGCGCATGGCGGCCGCGCCTTCTATGCCGTGCGTCCACGCGGCGCCTGTTTTGTGATCGAGCTGCCATGCCGCACATCCTGATCGTCGACGACGATGACGCGTTCCGCGAGAGTCTCGCCGAAACCCTTGGCGATCTGGGCCATACCGTCATCGAGGCAAGCGGAGGCCGCCAGGCACTCGAGTGTTTCACGAGCGGCGTGCCTATCGACTGCGCATTCCTCGACTTCAGGATGACGGATATGAGCGGCATCGAGCTGCTCGAACAGTTGCGCGCCATGCCCGAGCGCAAGACCCTGCCGGTTGTCGTGCTGACCGCATTCGCCACCAGCGACAATACCATTCACGCGATGCGTCTCGGTGCATTCGAACACCTGACCAAACCGGTGGGACGTGACGCAATTGCTGAGCTGCTGCGCAAGATTGCAGCATCGAATCAAAGCTCGTTCACCGCCACCCAGGTTGCGTCTGACGAGGCGTGGGGCGACGACACCGCGCCGCGCCTGCTAGGCAGCAGCGATGCATTACGCGACGCGCAAAAGCAGATCGGCCGTGCTGCCGCCACGGATTCGACTGTGCTGATCAGTGGCGAAACCGGCACAGGCAAGGAGGTGGCGGCGCGCGTCCTGCACGACGCGTCGGCGCGCCGCCTGCGTCCCTTCGTTGCGATAAATTGCGCGGCCATTCCCACTGAACTGCTCGAGAGCGAACTCTTCGGTCACGCGAAAGGGGCGTTCACGGGAGCGCAAATGCAACGCGTCGGCCGCTTCGTCGAGGCGAACGGCGGCACGCTGTTTCTCGACGAGATTGGGGATCTGCCTTTGCCGATGCAAGCGAAACTGCTGCGGGTAATTCAGGAGCGCGTGTTGACGCCGCTCGGAAGCAACCTCAACACGCCGATCGACGTACGGATCGTTGCGGCGACGCATCGCGACCTCGGTGCCGAAGTCGCCGCGGGGCGATTCCGCGAGGATCTGTTCTACCGGCTCAACGTGATCCCGATTCATCTGCCGCCGTTGCGCGAACGCCCCGACGATATCCTTGCGCTCGCCGCGCATTTTCTGGCGCTCGCCGCGCAGCGCTCCGGAATCTCGCGCACGCTCGGTGCGAGCGCCGAGCGACGTCTGCTCGCGCATACGTGGCCGGGCAACGTGCGCGAGCTGAAAAACGCGATGGAGCGTGTCGCCGCACTCGCGCGCGGCCCGCTTGCCACCGACGACGACCTCGCGTTTCTAACCGCACCGCAGATCGCGGCCAGCGATCTGCCCGGCGCGCTGCTCGATTTGCCGCTGCCTGAAGCCATTGAACGCCTGGAGCGAGCCTCGATCGAACGCGCGTTGCGACTCGCTGCCGGCAATCGCGCTGAAGCCGCGCGGCGTCTCGGCATTAGCCGCCAGTCGCTCTATACGAAGATGGCTGCGTACAAGCTGGGCTGAAATTGCTGGGCAATGCGTCACCGATGTCCGGTTCATATCGCCCAGAAAGCGACGCTCGTTCCGGTACTCATCAAAACGTTCGAACGGCCCTTTTTCCCATAACGTGTCGCCGGTCGCCACCCGCCAGCGACCGGGCACAAGCCATCAATCAGATGTGGCTAACGCACACGGGACGTACCATACTTCAAGCGTTGTGCCTTCCTCTCACTGCCCGACAGGAGAAGTGCCGCCATGAAGCTATTTACCATTGCTATCCTGGCGGTCGTGCT
This sequence comes from Paraburkholderia sp. GAS206C, assembly GCF_050435645.1. Taxonomy (NCBI): domain Bacteria; kingdom Pseudomonadati; phylum Pseudomonadota; class Betaproteobacteria; order Burkholderiales; family Burkholderiaceae; genus Paraburkholderia; species Paraburkholderia sp. GAS206C. The sequence continues at coordinate 11,236 of NZ_JBNDKR010000005.1, forward strand.
CGCCGGGTGCGTCGCGAACCAAGGCATGTCAACCAATGCGGCGGCGGGGCATACGGAAAGCTGTAAGGTCACATCAGATCAAGAAATTGCGGCGTTGTTCGATCGATGGAATCAGTCGCTGCAAACCGGTGATCCACACGCCGTGGTTGCCAACTATGCGGAGCGGTCCATTCTTCTCCCCACGGTATCCAACAAGCCGCGCTTAACGGTGGCGGAGAAAGAGGACTATTTCCGCCATTTTCTACAGGATCGTCCATCCGGAAAGATTGACTTCCGCTACATTGAGCTGGGGTGCAATTCCGCTGTAGATGCCGGGCTTTACACATTCACCTTCGCAAGAACGGGAGTGGTTGTTCAAGCCCGTTACACCTACACCTATCGCTGGGATGGAGCGCAATGGCTAATCACAAGTCATCACTCATCGGTCATGCCGGAGAAGCAGTAACAGGGGTAAACCTGTTACCGTCCCCAGCTCGCCGCGGTCCCGAACAACGTATCAGCCGCCTGTAACCCGGTCCCAGCCGTGCCGCACGGCAGCCTTGAATCGCTCCCAACCGCTTTCCGGGTAACGCGACTCCCAGTCCTCGCGAGCGTTCGCTTCCACCCCTTGCCAATCATGTCCGCGATACCGCTCATCTTTTCCGAGCGTGGCTCCGTGTGCGTAGGCCCGCTGATATTCGTCGTATGACGCACCCGTACTCGCGTAATGGGCGTCGTATTCTTCCCGCAGTTCATCGACATAAGGCGTGTCGTCCATCGGAATGCCGGCGACGGGATCGCCCAGACGGCCCGTCCCCAATGTCTCCTCCGTCTTTATCCCGCTCGTGCTGTCCTCGGGCGAGTACGCTGCACGAGGAGATTTGACGCCTGCGAACGCATCCTCGGGCGGGCGGGCGAGCCCGACGTCGGGTACACCCGTCAGCTGCTGGCCGCTTTGCACGGACGCAGTCGATCCGAGCCCCTCCGTACGAGTCGTTACCTGCTGCATCCCGCCAACCATCCTCCCGCCCGCCGAAGAATAATCGGTAGCGCCCTGCGTTACGGGCCGCCCGGGTGAAGGCTCCTCGCTCGTCTCTATCGAACCATTTCGCCATACTTTGGCACGCTCTTCGATGTCGGCTGCGCCGGTGCGGCGCATCAAATCGCGAGCCAGGTCTACTTGCATTTCGGACACGTCGGCGCTGACGATCGCTCCACCTCGGCGGATCAATTCTCTGTAATCCTCAGTTTCCGGCGGATATTGTCCGCTTTTGAACAGCCGCGCAAACAATTGTTCGAGTTGATCGAACACTGGGTTGTGATGCCGCAGATCGCCGCTGCCTGGTGCATAAACACGCGGGCCACTTTCGACCGGTGCGTCATCTGACTTGGCATAGATGGCAATATCGGCCTGGGCTACGCCAGCCTCGCCCAATGTCCGTTGTGCCGAGCGCGCGTCAGCGTAGCTATCGAACACGCCTAAAACAGTCTGTCTCATGATTTGCTCCTCCGCAATCGTGGTGCGACAGTCTCGCCGCCGTGTCGTAGTGGGCGCAACACGCGTGCCCGGGGGCGGCAGGAAGTCGCCGACTTTCGCTCACCTCGAGCGGTCGTCCCGCGCGCACAGGACGGTTGCCTGTCTTTCATCCTTTCCTTGGCCGGTAGTAGTTACAGGACCGGCAGGCCAGCGCTAATCCAACGCTACCTTTCGGACGCTCGCAAACCTACGCCTGTCTCAATGCTGCGAAGTATTGGCGGGTGCATCGTCGGCGGCTGTCGTAGATTGACCCGAACCTAAACGTGTGAACAATGTCCTGCGCGTCCACCGACCTCGCGAATTCAGCGGGTGGTTCAGCAATGCCATTCGTCTGACATTAACCCCGTGGCCACTTGCGCGCTGTGGGTATGACGTGCTGTGGACCGCTCAAAAGCCGCTGGAGAATCGCCATGAAATCTCTACAACGCAGGCCGGCTTTTTCTTCCACTTTTTGGCGTCACCTATTGGAGATTTGCGTCGGATTGCTAATCGCCTCGGGCATTGGATCGTGCGGCGGCGGTTCGGGTAGCAGCCCGAGCGCCACCGGTTCGGGCAGCGCCGGCAGTACCTCCGGAACCACTTCTGCGCCTGGTACGCCGGGCACGACTACACCCGGGGGCACAACTACTGGCTCGACACCGACAACTGCGCAAACCTACCCGACCGACGTTCTCATGCACCACAACGACCTCGCGCGAACCGGTCAGATGCTTGCGGAAACAACGCTCACGCTAGCCAACGTCAACTCGACGACGTTCGGCAAGTTGCGCTTCCTGCCGGCGGACGGCAAAGTCGACGCGCAGCCTCTATTCGTAACGAATCTTATGATCGGCACGGCCGCGCACAATGTTGTCTATGTTGTGACAGAGCACGACAGCGTCTACGCTTACGACGCCGATAGCGGTAACGCGCTGTGGCAGATCTCGCTGGCCGCTGCGGGTGAAACCTCGAGTCCTGATCCGGGCTGCACGGATATCACACCGGAGATTGGTATCACTTCGACGCCGGTCATCGACCGCTCACGCGGTCCGAATGGCGCGCTATATGCCGTGGCCATGAGCACGGACGCCAGCGGGAACGTCCATCACCGCCTTCACGCGATCGATCTTGCAACAGGTGCGGAACTGTTTGGCGGCCCGACCGAAATCGCCGCGACGTATCCGGGAAGCGGCGCAGAAGGTGCGAATGGCGTCCTTACCTTCACGCCCTCCCTGCACACCGTGCGCGCTGCACTGACGTTGGTCAACGGCACCATCTACATGGGCTGGACCGCCCACTGCATGTCCGGGAACTACAACGGTTGGCTCATGGCGTACAGCGAGGATACGTTGCAGCAAACGGGAGCGCTGCCCGTTACCCCGAACGGCAGCCAGGGATCGGTCTGGATGGCGGGCTCGGGCATGGCATCGGATGGGACGTCCATCTATTTGATCGACGGCAACGGCACCTTCAACCCGACGCTCAATGCACAGGGATTTCCAGTCGATGGCGATCTGGGTGATGCATTTATCAAGCTCTCTGCCACCCCTGCACTGGTCGCAACCGATTACTTTGCCATGTACGACGTCGTGGCCCAGGCCGCTGCGGATAACGACTTCGGCTCGGGTGGGGCGATGCTGCTGCCCGATCAAACCGCCTCGGATGGAACCGTCAAGCATCTGGCTGTCGGAGCGGGCAAGGATACCCATATCTACGTGGTGGATCGCGACAACATGGGCAAGTTCAATTCAACGACCAACAACATCTGGCAGGAGATCACCGGTGTGTTGACCGGCGGCATCTGGGGTTCGCCGGCGTATTTTAACAATGTGGTTTATTACGGAGGACAGACCGATGCGCTTAAGGCGCTGCCCGTTACCAACGCGTTGCTTGCCACCACGCCGTCGTCGCAAAGCCCGACAACGTTCGCTTATCCCGGCGCCACGCCGGCCATTTCCGCGAACGGTACGAGTAACGGTATTGTGTGGGCGGCGGAAAACGGCACAGTCGGCGCGTTGCACGCCTACGATGCCACCAATCTCGCGCACGAGTTGTACAACAGCAATCAGGCCGGCACGCGGGATCAGTTCGGTCCGGGCAACAAGTTCATCACACCGATGATCGCGGATGGGAAAGTTTATGTAGGTGCGACGAACGGCGTTGCGGTCTACGGCTTGCTAAATTGATGGCGGGAGACGAGGCGTGCACGGGCGTCACGCCAGGTGATCTCTATTCGTGAGAACTCATAGCCTGATCGAAATACTATTTAGGCCGCTCACCCAGCGTTAGCCTCAGCAAGCCGGATCACCCGAATCTATTGAATCAATCATTTTCGACTGGCCGCGTCCCCCAAAACAACACAGCTTCAATGGCGAAAAATACAACAACCGGCACAATCGCCCCCACCGTCCCTGCGATGTCACGTCCAAACCGGCTCGCGACATAAAGCAGCACGATCATGCTGACCGCCATGCCCGGCGCACCGAGCCCGCGAAGCGCCGCGCTGCGATGATAGCCGACCCAGAACGCGGCCCGCCCGGCGATCCAGACCACGGTTGTCGCTACGACCGCGCGCATCGCCGAACCGTCGGGAGAGTAGGCGGCCAGACCGAAAAGCGACGCCGCAAACACGATGATCTGCTCTACCGTGTTCTGCAGGTATCGTTGGTTGACGCGCAACCTGCGTGTCTCGAAGCCCGCCAGCGGATCGAACGCGGGTGAGGTCAACCGCTCGTGCGCCACTGCTTCGACACCCGTCACCAGGCAGAACAGCACGGCAACACACCAGCACTTAAGTGTCAGCAGCATCCGGGCGTCGAGACTATCCATGCCCGGCAAGGGCGACATCAGATAGTCGATACCAAACCAGAGTACCGAGGCAAGAAGCGAGGCAGCCGCGATGCCAGCAATGCCTATTGTGCGCTGCTGGCGAAAGTTGGACGGGTCATGGGCCGGATCGGTCATAGATTTTCCCCCTGGTATTTCGAACAGTGACGTCGTTGGCTATAACAGGCCAGTCGAGAGGACGGTAACACGTTGAATGTCGGGTCTCGGCAAACCCGCAAGACCTTTTCGGGTCGCATGCGACCGATAGCATGTCGGCAGGTACAGCCCGACAGTCGCAGAGATAGCCACACACAACCGTCGACAAGCCCACCCCAATCACCGACAATTTAATGCACCATCATTCCGCCGACGTCCTCGACAACATTGACCTCTCCAACTCTACCTACGTCATTTGAAACAGACCGCCTCGTGATCAGGTGTCCTCGGTCTGGCGACGGTCCCGACTTGTTTGACGCGGTCGTCGACGCGCTGACGGAACTGAGGCGCTTTCCAGCGTCGTTGCCATGGGCGCTCGAAACACCATCAATCGAGACCTCCGAGTCGTTTTGCCTGGCGGGCTCCGCAAATTTTCAGGCCGGAAAAGACTTTCCGTTTTTGTTTATCGACAAGACGTCGCGCATGGTTGTGGGCAGCGGCGGTCTTCACCGGCCAAGATGGACTGTTCCAGCTTTTGAACTTGGCTTCTGGGGAAGGTCATCGCATGTGGGACGCGGACTGTTCAGTGAAGCCGCCAACGGCCTGGCAAATTATGCTTTTGCCAATTTCGGCGCAAAGCGAGTTGAAGCGATCTGCGACGACTTGAATGAAAGAAGCATTCGAGTTTGTGAACGCATCGGAATGCAACTGGAAGGCGTGTTGCGGCAGGAACGGCGCGCATCGGACGGCAGTTTGCGAAACACGCGCATTTATTCGAAGCTAGCGTGAGTTTGCGCTCGGGTCAGGCAGGTGCCGGCAACAGGCGGTCGTTCGCTGGGTCGGCGGTTCACCGATTTGCCTGCTGGACTTCGGGCGCCAGCCACCGATTTATCGCGCCAATCCGGCCAGGCGTAGCCAGGTCACAAGTGCAACAGGGTCACGCCGGTCATCAGCAAAACCGATCACGCCATCTGGACGCACCACGAAGATCGCTCCCGTGCTGGGTTCCCAGATCGTGCTTGCGTGGTTGAGCGAATCCACGAGCGTCGGCACGCCGCCGTCCTCAGGCATCGAAGCGCCGGGCGACAACACACGGACCGCGTGAACAGCGTCGGGGGCAGCAGCGAGGCCTGCGTCAAGCACCGCCCCCCACCCTTCGCCAAACGCCAACACCGTGGCCCGTGGTCCGCGGAAGACATCGAACAGCCGCAATGACCTGCCCTCACGATCGACCAAACCCGGTGCATCTGGCGCACGATCCCCAGCGTGCAGGCTGCCGGGTGCCGAGCGTAGTTCGTGCGAAAGCGTCGACTCCCGATAGCTGATGCCGAGTTGGGACGTGTCCTCCGATGGAGCGACAAGGCCCTGCGTGTTCGAAGACAGCGTCGTGGCGGCCAGCCGCGTCGAAAGTTCGAGTACATGTCGCGCTACCGGCAACCGCTCGGCCTCGTAACTGTCGAGCAACGCACTGTCGGCGCCCCGCTGCACCGCCGCCAGCTTCCAGCCGAGGTTGAAGGCGTCCTGTATCCCGGTGTTCATGCCTTGCCCGCCCGCAGGTGTATGCACATGCGCTGCGTCACCGGCTACCAGGATGCGCCCGGCACGATACCGCTCAACCATGCGCACATTCGCGCGCCACAGCGAAGTCCAGTCGGGCCTCGACAGGCGGATGTCGCTGCGGCCCGTGTAGCGCTCGACCAGTTGCTGGAAGTTCTCCAGGGTGGGGGAATCGGGCGACTTCGGACCGATTGCGATCTGCAACTGGAATCCGTCGGTGCCGGCCAGCGGCGCCATCGCAAGAAAACCTCCGCCTTCAGGGCGCCACACGTGCCAGTGTGCGCGGTCTACCCCTTCGACATGCAGGTCGCCGACCAGCATGCGCATGTCCTCATGCGTCTCGCCGAGAAAACCCAACTTGGCGATGTGCCGCACGGTGCTGCGCCCGCCGTCGCAACCCACCAGCCAGGCCACGTCGACTTCGTCAGTGCCTCCGGCGTGCTGGAGTCTCGCGCGCACGACGTCGTTGGCCACTTCAGCGTCGATGAGAGCCGTTCCGAATTCAACGCGGCCGCCGAGCGCTTCGAGGCGGCCGCGTAGCGCGGCTTCGGTGCGCCACTGAGGGATCAGGACGGATGACGGCCAAGGCGCATCGGGCCGTTGGGCCGGCACGGGACGCGGCACGTCGCGAAAACCGCCATCGGCCGTGTACTGTCGATAGGGCAAGCCGACAAGACCTGAACTCACAATCTCATCGACAATGCCCAGCCGGTCGAACACTTCAAGCGTGCGCGGTTGTACACCTTTGGCGCGTGAACCGGCGAAAGGACCTTCGGCAGAATCGATGATCCGGAACGGCATCCCTCGCACGGCAAGCTCACAGGCGAGGGTCAAGCCGGTTGGACCCGCCCCGACAATCATGACAGTGGACATCGATGCGGCCTCCGTTAAAGGTAAGAAAGCCCAACTAAAATGGAACTAGCAATACGCTACCTAAGACTTGGCTATCAGCCTTTTACGAGTGACCGTTTCGAGAACGCTCACGAATTCCGACGCTGCAGGAGATATATCCGTGCCGGTGAGAATGCGCAGCTCAAGCGCCGGCAATCGCGGTAGCCCAAAATCGAGCCGTCGTATTCCATCAGGAATGCCATGCATCGTCCGGACAGTCACACCGAGGCCAAAGCGGACCGCGGCCCACAAGCCAGACAGGCTTGGCGTAGTGAGAGACAGACGCCAGCGGACCGCGGCCGCATCCAATGCCTGGAGGGCGGCCTGCCGAAACAGACACGGGTGATTGAAAAGCACGAGCGGAAGACCGTCCTGATACCCGCGCACTACCTCCGCGGCATCCTCCCGGCCGAACCAGAACATCGGCATGGATGCCAGCAGGTCACCCGCCCTCGAGCGCCCCGCTTCCGAAAACGCGAGCGCAATATCGAGCCGTCCCGCCCTAACCTCTTCCTCCAAGGCATAGTTGCGCCCTGCGCGGACCTCGACGTGCACGTTCGGCTGCAATTTCGAAAAGCGGGCGATCGCATCGGGCATGACGTCCTCGAAGAAATCCTGCGGCAATCCCAGCCGGATAGCCGGCGCCGCAACCGTCGCACCCAGCGTCGCGCCGGCTTCGTCATGCATGGCAACGATCCGCCGCGCATACGCGAGCAGTGTTTCACCCGCCTCGGTAGGCACAAGTCCGCGGCCGTTGCGCTGGAACAGGATGTGGCCCGCCTGCTCCTCAAGGCGTTTCAACTGCATGCTGACGGCTGATTGCGACCGCCCGAGCTGAACAGCCGCACGCGCGAAGCTGCCCAGTTCCGTACCGACGACCATGGTACGCAGCGCTTCGATATCGAAATGTGGCCTCATCTATCTGAATCCTTGAAGTGTTACTTCATATATATCCGTTAGACGAAATGGTAGCCGTTGATCAGAATCATGGGCAACTAAAAAAGGAACAGGCCATGAATACATCGAAGGCAATTGGCTTCATCGGCATCGGCACCATGGGCGAGCCGATGGCAAACAATCTTCTGCGCGCCGGCATCCCGCTGATGGTGTGGAACCGGTCGGCGCAACGGTGTGAACCTCTGTCGCGAGCTGGCGCGACGGTCGCGCAGAACATCGCCGACGTGTTCGCGAGGTGCGACACGATCATCCTGATGCTGGCCGACGGTGCGGCCATCGATGCCGTACTCGGCCGAGGCACGCCCGAATTTGTTGCGCGTGTCGCAGGACGCAGGCTGGTCGCCATGGGGACGGTGTCGCCGGGGTTTTCGGAGGCCTTGGCGGCCGACATCCGCGCAGCCGGTGGTCACTATGTGGAGGCGCCGGTCTCGGGTTCACGCAAGCCGGCCGAAGCGGGACAGCTTGTCGCCATGCTCGCGGGGGATGACGAGGACGTCGCTGCGGTACGCCCGTTGATGGCTGCGATGTGCCGGGAATGTTTCGAGTGCGGCCCGGTGCCGTCAGCCCTGCGCATGAAGCTCGCAGTGAACGTCTTCCTGATCACAATGGTCACCGGCCTGACCGAAGCTGCACATTTTGCCGAGCGCCATGGTCTCGATATGGAGCGTTTCGCTGCCATCCTCAGTGCTGGCCCGATGGCGAGCGATGTATCGCGAGTCAAGGCCGCCAAGCTGGTACAGCGCGACTTCGCTCGTCAAGCCGGCATTTCCGACGTGCTGAAAAACAGTCGGCTGATCGTCGAGGCGGCCCGCGAGGCGGCCGTCGCAGCACCGCTCATGGAAACATGCTTCTCGCTCTATGGCGAAACCGAAGCCTTGGGCTTTGGCGAGGAAGACATGGCGGCCGTTGTCCGGGCATTCGAAGCGCGTACGGCAGGTGGTTCGCTATAAGCTTCTTTTGTTTTCGCCTTAAGCACGGACCCGCTCTGAGGCACGCGGCGTCGCACAATGACCGGGCATGCGCAGGGGTGTGCACGGCATCGTTAGTTTCTCTCCCGATCTCCCTCCTGATCGCGCGCCAGTAAGGCAATCGCCCATTCCACCAAGTCGTCTCGTATCGGTAATAATTTCGGTTACCTGATTATGTTGTCATGCACAAAGATAGCTTCTTTTGATGCATTTTCATTGCGTCTCTTTCGCACTCTTTATGAAATCCAGTTCGACCAGTCTTGTTGATATTTTGTAAATAGATGATATAAACAAAGCCACGCATCGGTCTGCATCGACAACGCTCATTTAAAGCGGGCGAAATTATGCAAAGGAACGTGTGGAGTCTCGGCTTTGGCGGGATGGCAATCCTTACCGGCGCGATGCCGGTGGGCGCTGATGCAGCCTGTTCGGCGACAGCACCGGTCAGTAATACCACCGTTACCTGCTCTGGCACAGGCATCTCATCCGTCGTTGCCGCGACGGGAAGCACCAACGTCACCATCAACATCGATTCAACGGCGACCGGCAGTTTCTCATTGCCGGGAACGCCGACGCCATTCACGGTTGACTCCTCCAGCGCGATCACCAACAACGGCACGCTCTCCCTGTCAGGCAACGGCACGGGTGTCGCGAACCGCGGGGCGGTACTGATCGGCATGAACAACGGCAATACGATCACCAACGGCACGACAGGCGTGATCTCCACGACGGGTGCCTACAACGACGGTCTCGCAGCGAACGGCAACAACAACGCGCTGATCAACAACGGCAAGATCACGACGACGGGCAACAATTCGTATGGCATGACAGCCGCGTGGGGGCAAAGCAACGCAGGCGCTTCGGGCAACGCCCTCACCAACACGGGGACAGTCTCCACGACGGGCAGCAACGCGCGCGCCGCGTCGCTGCTAGGCGGCAGCGGCACGATCAACAACAGCGGCACGCTGACCTCGAGCGGCAAGGACAGCCCGGCTGTCTACATGCAGGGCAACAACGACACGCTGATCAACAGCGGCAAGATCCAGACCACGGGTACCGCGACGAGCAGCGGAAGCGTCGACGCGGTCGTGTCGAACACCCTCGGTACATCGTTCACAGCGACGATCACGAACCAGACGGGTGGACAGATCATCAGCAATAACGGCATTGGCGTACGCTCGACCAACGGCAATACGACGATCACGAACGCCGGGCTGATCCAGGGAGGCGGTGGCACTGCGATCAAGGGCGGCAACGGCAATGTCACTCTGAACCTGCAGACCGGCTCACAGATCATCGGCACGGCCGATGGCGGCGGCGGTACCAACGTCGTCAACCTGCAAGGCTCAGGCACCGCGTCGAACGCATTCGTCAACTTCCAGAGCCTGACGATGGCAGGCGACGCGTGGACCTGGGCGGGTACCGGCACGTTTTCGAACGCCCTCGTGCAGAGCGGCACGCTGAACCTGACAGGCACGCTCGGCACGACGACGGCATCGGTTATCGCGACGATCAACAGCGGCGCGACCCTGCAGGCCAATGCGTCGAACCTGCCACTCTCCGTGACGGATAACGGCCTTGTGCGCTTTCAGCAGGACAGCGCGGGCACCTACACGGGACTGATCGGCGGCGCGGGCGCAGTGGAGAAGGCAGGCGCGGGCACGCTGAGTTTGTCCCCGGCTGCGTCGGGTGGCAACACCTATTCGGGCGGCACGACCATCACGCAAGGCACCCTGTCCGTCGCGGCAGACAATGCGCTTGGCGCGTCATCCGGCGGCTTGACGTTCAACGGCGGCACGCTTCAGCTCGACAGCGCGTTTAATCTCGCGTCGAGCCGTGCTCTCTCGATCACCTTGAACAATGGCACAATCGACACGCAAGGCTACGACTCGACGATCACGCAGAACATCACGGGCGCGGGCTCGCTGACGAAGCTCGGCTCCGGCGCGTTGACGCTTAACAGTGCGAACAGTTATACCGGCGGAACGAATGTGGATGCGGGCACACTTATCGTCGGCGACGGAACGAGCTCATCGGCGGCGCTGTCCGGCGGCGGCCCGGTCACGGTCGCATCGGGCGCAACGCTTGGCGGCTACGGCAGCGTGACGGGCAACGTGACGAACAGCGGCACGATTTCCGTGGCGAATGCGCTCGGCAGTCTTTCGAGTGGTTCGACCGGCAACTTCCAGATCAACGGCAATCTGACGAATGCGGGCCTCGTGCAACTCGGTGGCAGCGGCATCGGCAATGCGTTGACGGTCGCGGGCAACTATGTCGGTCAGAATGCAACGATCGCGCTAAACACCTATCTGGCCGGAGATGGCGCAGCGTCGGACAAGCTCGTGATCAACGGCGGCGCGGCAAGCGGCACGAGCACGCTGAAGGTGACGAATGTCGGCGGCCCTGGTGCGCTGACTCCCACAGACGGAATCCAGGTCGTGCAGGCGGCCAACGGCGCGACGACGGCCGCGAGCGCCTTCACACTGTCCGGTGGATCGGTCAGTGCGGGCGCCTACACGTATTACCTCGCGAAAGGCGGTACGTCGACGGGGACGAGCGACAGTTGGTATCTGCGCAACACGGTGCCGCCGAAACCGCAGCCGCTGGCATCGCAACCGGATCAGCCGAGTCAGCCCGGTCAGCCGGCTCCAACTCCCCCATCGCCCATCGTCGCGGAGGGCACGCCGCTCTCCATCGCGCAGGCCGTCGCCGCTGCGGCCCCAGGCGCCGCAGAAGTGCCGGTCTACCGGCAGGAAGTGCCGCTGTACACGGAAGCGCCGGCGGTCGCCCGCCAACTCGGGCTGGAGCAGATCGATACGTTCCACGATCGCCAGGGCGAACAGGGGCTACTGACCGGGAACGGCCAGGCGCCAGCATCGTGGGCGCGTGTCTGGGGCGGCTACAGCGACCTGCAGCAGAAAGGCGACGTGGCGCCGTCCTTCGACGGCACGGTATGGGGGATACAGATCGGGCAGGAGCTATACGCGGACAACAGCCCCAGCGGCCACAGCAATCACTATGGATTCTTCCTCGGCTTCTCGCGCGCGGTAGGCGACGTGAACGGCTTTGCACTGGGCCAACAGGATCTGGGCGTCGGTACGCTGCAGGTGAATGCGTACAACCTGGGCGGCTACTGGACGCACGTGGGTCCGGGCGGCTGGTACACGGACGCAGTGATGATGGGTAGCGCCCTGACCGTGCGCACACTTTCGAACGACGGCGTGAGCGGTTCGACGGACGGCAACGCGTTCACGGGCTCGGTCGAGGCGGGGCTGCCGATCGCGTTGGGCTACGGGCTGACGCTGGAGCCTCAGGCGCAACTGGTGTGGCAATGGCTGTCGCTTGACCGGTTCAACGACGGAGTCTCCGACGTGACGTGGAATAACGGCAACACGTTCCTCGCCCGGGTTGGCGCACGGCTGCAATGGGCATTCGATGCGAACGGAATCGCCTGGAAGCCTTACCTGCGTGTGAGCGTGCTGCGCTCATTCGGCGCAGACGACGAGACGACTTTTAGCGGCACGACGACACTGGGCACCCAGGTCGGCCAGACGGCCGGTCAGATCGGCGCAGGGCTCGTCGCGCAACTGACGAAGCATGGCAGCGTGTATGCGACGGCCAGCTATCTCACGAATCTCGGTGGCCAACATCAGCGCACGATTACCGGCAATGCCGGCGCTCGCTGGACCTGGTAGCACGCCATCCCTGGTCTTTAAAAGCGATCACGCCCCGACCGGCAGCGACTGCCGGTCGGGGCGTGCGCGAAGCTGTGCTCCTAGAACCTGTGGCGAATGCCGACGCGTCCGACCAACTGCTTGCCGTTCGACGAAATGGCGGTGGTATCGGTGATGGCCGCGACTGCCGGACCGCCGGTAGAGTCGTCGCCGATAGCGCGCTGGTAGAGCGCCATCACATATACGTCGGTACGCTTGGACAGCGAGTAGTCGAGCGCCGCGTCGTATTGCAGATACTTCCCGCTTTCGACTGATTTTCCGTTCCGCTCCGTGAGCGAATTGCGATCGACGTAGTCGGATGCCAACAGCAACTGCAATCCGGGCGAGATCCGATAGATGAAATTGACCTGCACGTCATTGAAGGTCGCCGTGCTACCCGTCGCGTAGCCACCGGCCGGACCCTTGGCGCCGGTCGGCATCGGATTACTACCCAGATTCATGAACTTGGCGTTCGTATACGTGACGCCGAGCGTTGCCGACCCCAACTTGTAGGATCCGCCGAAATCGATCAACTGAAACGTGTTTGCGCTCATGAAGCCGGAGTAGATCGGCGTCATCAAGGTTTCGGGCAGACTCGAAGCGGCAGTGCTAAACATGCCGGTGCCCGGGTTGCGCGCGTTCAGGTAGGCAGCGCCAACGGCGACCGGCCCCTGGTTATACGAAGCACCGAGCGACCAGATCTGGTTATTGGTGAAGTTTCCAGCCGTACCGCCGAGACTGTACGTACCGCCGAATTTCAGGCCCGAATAGTTCGGGCTGGCATATTTGATGGTGTTGTTATCGTGGTAATCGATGTTCGAGTTATCGAGGTCGCCTGGGTGCGCGCCGTAGACGCCGCCGCCCAACTGCCCGGCTGCGAGCGGAGCCGCATAATCGAAAACCGAGTCGTATTGGCGACCGAGGGTGACCGTGCCGTAGGGAGTCGCGAGGCCAACCCAGGCCTGACGGCCGAACAAAAGGCCGTTCTGGCTCAGCGCGCCGCTGTTGCCGTTAAAGCCGTTTTCGAGCAGGAATACCGCCTTCATGCCGCCACCGAGGTCCTCGGCGCCGGTCAGCCCCCACCGGTTGCCCTGCATCACGCTCCCGGCTAACTGGTATTGGTGGCCGCCTTTGTTGTTGGTGATCATGTCGAACCCTTCGTCGATAATGCCGTACAGGGTGACACTGCTTTGTGCGTGTGCGGCGCCGGCTAATGTGCCGAGCGCGACGAGGGCGATAGTTGATTTTTTCATCTGGTGGGTGATTGTTGTTTTACTGTCTAAACAGAGCCTGTCGCAACCGGACGAAGCAACGCCAATCAAACCGCATGGAAGCGGCTGATACGTTATGGAGCGTCACACTCGAGACAGGAGTCCGTAACGTCAGCTTGTCGCTGACGACTTAACAGAGCCAACAATGCCACTACACAGCATGCTCTTAAATCAGGGTAAATTCGAAGCAGAATGTTCTATCACGCCACCCGATAACTTTGCTATGCTTTGCGGCGAGGCGCCATCCGTAGCCGCGCATCTTCGCTCCTAGCCGGTTACGGACTCCCAGGCTTCTCCAATCGGTCGGCGGGTATCCTTTAGGTCAGAAGCGGACATAGCTTCGATTTTGAAGACCGAGACTGCGTCCCGCAGCGCTGTCGCCTGCTCGGACATGGCCTGCGCGGCCGCCGATGCCTGCTCCACGAGCGCCGCGTTCTGCTGTGTCACCTCGTCCATCTGACCGACCGCGTTGTTCACCTGCTCGATTCCGGTACCCTGTTCTTCAGAAGCCGTCGCGATTTCGCTCATGATGTCAGTCATCTCGCGTACCGCCTTCACGATGTCATGCATCGTTGCGCCAGCCCGTTCGACCTGCTCCGAACCTTCGGCCACATGCTGGACCGAATCGTGAATCAATTCCTTGATTTCTTTCGCAGCACTCGCGCTGCGCTGCGCCAGCGTCCGGACTTCGCCCGCGACGACCGCGAACCCCCTGCCCTGCTCGCCGGCCCGGGCCGCCTCGACCGCTGCGTTGAGCGCGAGAATATTGGTCTGAAACGCAATCCCTTCGATCACCGAAATAATCTCGGCGACCCTATCCGAGCTCCGTGAAATCGACTGCATCGTTTCGACCACCTGATGCACCGCTTCGCCTCCGCGCATCGCGACTGCACAGGCTCCTCCCGCCAGCGCGTTCGCCTGTTTCGCATTTGCCGTGTTCTGACGCACCGTCGAAGTCAGTTCCTCCATGCTCGCCGCGGTTTCCTCGAGCGATGCTGCCTGCTCCTCCGTACGCTGGGAGAGATCCATATTTCCCTGCGCAATTTCTCCGGCAGAAATCTTGATCGACTCGGCTGACGACTGGATACCCGCAACGATCGACTTGAGTTGCTGCCGCATAGACTCCAGCGACGCCATCAGGCTAGCGTGATCGTTCGGCGCCACAGGCACTGCAACCGACAGGTCGCCTTGCGCAATGCGCGCCGCAACATCCGCTGCATCGGCTGGCTCTCCGCCCAGCGACCGCACGATCCCGCGGGTAATCCAGATTCCCAGCGCAACCGCAAGAAGCACGGTCATGGCACCCGCCGCCGCAAGCACGAGCTTTGTTGCCAAGGCTAACGCTGCGACCTCGTTAGAGCGTCTGTCGAGTTCCATCTGCTCAGCGCTGTCGAATTCGGCCGCGACCTTCCTATAGCGACCCATGAACGGCTTGTCATTCCCCTGCCTGAAATAGTCCGACAACGCATTCCAGGGTTGTTGACCCGCGGTTACGTCTCTGCGCAGCCCGATCAGTTTCTCGTCGATCTCCTTGACCTTTGTGCGCATCTCACTCAAGGTTTTGAGTCTTTGTTGCTGGTCGGGATCGTCGGCTGTCAACGAGCGAGCCACATTCAGCGCCTTGTCAAACTGCTCACTCCCTGCGTTGTACGGCTCCAGCAATGGTTCGGTTCCGGACGCGACGAATTCACGCACACTCGCTTCCATCTTGATCATATTGGTCAACATGTCATCGCTGGTGCGCAGGACCTGGTAGCTACGAACGTTCCAACCGTTCGCCTGATTGAGCCGAAGGAAGTTGATGATGGAGATCGTGTTTCCAACCAGCGAAACGACTACAACTGCGCCGAACGTTGCGGCAAGCTTTCTGCCTACGGTCATCCTCATGAACTTATCCCCGGGGTGACATACCACCTTTACTGCGTGGATATTTTGAAGTTATGCACTCGCGTCTGTCGCAAACCGTTTCTCAAGGCCGAGGCCGAGCGCCTTCCCAGGCGCGCTGGAGCAGCGCCCGAAGGGGAACAGCCTCCACTGGACGCGGATTCCAGTAGGGATTCGACAAGGCTACTTCGCATGCCTGATCAAGATCGGACTCGCTCAGTCCGATCTCACGCAACCCGCGTGGCACACCGAGTTCCAGGCTCAGTTCGTACAGTCCATCTGCGGCGACATCCACGTTGAGTGCCCGCGCAACACGTGTCATTGCGTCATCTGCGACGATGCTGTTATACGCGAGTGCATGCGGAAGAACGATCGCATGCGTCTCCGCATGCGGCAGATTGAAGGTGCCTCCAAGGGTATGGCAAAGCTTGTGATGAAGTGCCATTCCTACGCTGCCGAGAACCGTCCCGCACAGCCACGCCCCGTAGAGGCACTCACTGCGCGCTTCTCTGTTCGTGCTGCTCGCTTTCACGCCACGCAGACCTTTGGCGAGCGCGCGGATTCCCTCTTCAGCCATCAGCGACATGACGGGGCTTCCATCCTTTGCATACAGGCCCTCGGCAGCGTGAGCAATCGCGTTCAAGCCGCTCACCACCGAAAGACCGATCGGCAAACCGAGCGATAGCTCCGGATCGTAGAGCACTGTTTTCGGAAGTACCTTTGCGTCGCGCCCGGTCCGCTTGAGTCCCCCTTCGGTTATGCCGTATATCGGCGTCATCTCCGAACCGGCATACGTCGTCGGAATCGCGATAATCGGCAGCGACGACTCGAGCGCGATGGCTTTGCCAAGGCCAATGGTCGAGCCGCCGCCAATGGCTACCGCGCAGTCGGCGTCGACCGACTTCGCATGCTCGCGAGCACGTCGGGCGTTTTCAATGGGCACATGCATCTGCGCGCCGTCGAAAACGCCGGCACTCGAGGGGCCGAGGAGAGAGGAAACGATCTCGGCCTGCTCTCGCTGCTCCGGCGTGCACAGAACCAACGCCCTGCGCGCTCCCAGCGTCTCGACTTCCTGCTGGATGAGTTTCATGCTGCCTGCGCCGAAAATCACCCGGGAGGCAAGCGTCGTATACGTAAAGTCGTACATAAGATCTGGATTTCCTCGTTATGGGAAACAGGCGTTCGGGCTCAGATGTAATCCACCTGATGCCTGGCAATACGACTATCTCCGATGATCTGCTTAACGCGGATATGCTCGGGATGAACCGCATACGCTTCAAGCGACTCGTGACTCTCGAACTCGGTGTAGAGCACGACGTCACAGGCGTAATCGACTCCGCTGACGTCCACGCCGACCTCCAGCTTTGTGAGCCCCGGGATCTTCCCAGTGAGACTTTCGAAGGCACTCTTTACAAGCTGAGCCGTTTCCTTCTTTTGCTCGGGCGTATCACCGCGAACATCCCACATAACGATGTGCTTGATCATGTCGATTCCGTATTAACTTCCAATGCCTTGGGAAACCATGCGCGAGCGTCCCTGCGGGTACTTGCCCACATAGATCGACTGCCCACTTGCCCGCTGAAATTTTCCAGGTCCAGGTGCACGTCATCTGACGGCACCTCCGAAACACAATGCTCAAGCCTTGTTCTTGTTGTAGACGTCCACAAAAACCGCCGCGAGCAACACTATCCCCTTGATCACCTGCTGATAGTCGACGCCAATGCCCATAATGGACATCCCGTTGTTCATCACGCCCATGATGAAAGCGCCCACGACCGCACCGACCACCTTCCCAACACCGCCAGAAGCAGACGCACCGCCAATAAAGCACGCAGCAATCACGTCGAGTTCAAAGCCCGTACCTGCTTTCGGTGTGCCGCTGTTCAGGCGAGCCGCGAAGATGAGACCGGCCAACGCCGCCAGCACACCCATATTCACGAAGGTCATGAAGCTGACTGCAGGAACACTGACCCCCGACAATCTGGCTGCTTTCGCGTTGCCCCCCACTGCATAGATACGACGGCCAATGGTGGTGCGATTCATGATGAATGTGTAAACACCAATCAGCACGCCCATGATGACGAGAACCGTCGGTAGACCGCGATACGACGCGAGGATGTAGCAGAGAAAGACGATCAGGCCGGTGAGGATAACGTTCTTCGCGATGAACATCGAAAACGATCCGCTGGTCATACCGTATTTCGTTGCGCTCGCGCGGTGCCGAAGCTCGATCACGAAGAAGAGCACGCCCACCAGAATTCCAAGCAGGATGGACGTGATGTGCAGATTCTGGCCGTGAAAAACGTCGGGAATGAAGCCGGAGCTGACCGTAGCGAACGCGTCCGGGAAAGGCCCAATGGACTGGCCCTGAAGCACGAGGTTGGTGAGGCCGCGAAACACTAGCATGCCGGCCAGCGTGACGATGAACGACGGCATCCGCCAGAACGCAATCCAGTAACCCTGAATGGCTCCGATCAGCGCGCCGGTGATGATGCAGATGACAGTGGCCAGCACGTAGTTGACATTGAACTGCACCATCAGAACCGCCGCGAGCGCGCCCACCAGTCCGGCGGTCGAACCGACCGAGAGATCGATATGGCCTGCGACGATCACCATCAGCATACCGAGCGCCATGATGACGATATAACTGTTCTGAAGCACCAGATTCGTCAGATTGAGCGGCTGCATCAACACGCCGTTCGTCGACACCTGGAAGAATGCCATGATGACGATGAGCGAAATCAGCAGTCCGTATTCACTCGCGCCCCGCTTGAACGCGCGAACGATTTCGCTTTTTTCAACTCCGGCTTCCTGCGGCGCCGCCGGCGAAAGTACCTTACGCATTTTAGATGCCTCCATTTCGCATGATTGCCCGCATGATCTTCTCCTGCGAGACTTCCTCCGCGGTGAACTCGCCAACAAAGCGGCCTTCGTTCATCACATAAACGCGGTCGCACATGCCAAGAAGCTCCGGCATTTCCGAAGAAATCATGACCACGCACTTGCCCGCTTCAACCGCCTGATTGATGATGCTGTAAATTTCGTATTTCGCGCCCACATCGATGCCTCGCGTGGGCTCATCCAGAATGAGTACTTCGGGCCCCGAAAACAGCCATTTGCTGAGCACCACTTTCTGCTGATTGCCGCCGGACAGATTGGCGACCACATGGGTTACCCCTTGGGCGCGGATACGGAGCTTCTTCAGAAAATCTGCCGCAACCGTCATTTCCTCGTGTTCATTAATGACCCCGAGTTTCGACACGCCCGTGAGGTTCGCCAGTGTGATGTTTCGCTGGATGTTGTCGTCAAGGATCAGACCGTTTCCTTTCCGGTCTTCCGTCACATACGCAAGGCCCGCCTTGATGGCCTTCCGCACCGACGAAACGTCTACCGGCTTTCCGTGCATGAGCACGGTTCCGGAAATGTCCTGCCCGTACGTTCCGCCAAAAACACTCATGGCAAGCTCGGTACGCCCGGATCCCATCAGACCGGCGATACCCACGATTTCGCCTTTTCGTGCCTTCAGATTGACGCCCTTGATGACAGCGCGGTCCCGCTGGGTTGGATGCTGTACGCGCCAATCCCTGACCTCGAAGATCACGTCGCCGATCTTCGGCACACGCTTCGGGTAGCGGTCCGACATCTCACGGCCGACCATCGCCTTGATGATGCGGTCTTCGCTCACGCTTTCCGCCTTGCAGTCGAGCGCATCGACCGTGGAGCCGTCGCGGATGACCGTGATGCCATCGGCAACGCGTGAAATCTCGTTGAGCTTGTGCGAAATGATGATGGACGTCACGCCACGCGCCTTCAGCTCCAGCAGGAGATTGAGCAGCGTATCGCTGTCCTTTTCGTTGAGGCTTGCCGTGGGTTCGTCGAGGATCAACAGACGGACCTCTTTCGACAGCGCCTTGGCAATTTCGACCAGCTGCTGTTTACCGATGCCGAGCGTGCCTACAGGCGTATCGGGGGAGTCAGTCAGACCGACCTTCGATAGCAGTTCCTTTGCCTTGGACCGGGAGCCTTGCCAGTCGATCACGCCTCGCTTCGACTGCTCGTTGCCCAGGAAGATGTTCTCGGTAATCGAGAGCATGGGCACGAGTGCGAGTTCCTGATGGATGATGATGATCCCGACCTGCTCGCTGTCTGAGATATCCGAGAACGCGCGATCTTCACCGTCGTAGACCACGTTTCCTGCGAAAGAGCCGTGCGGATAAACGCCACTCAAGATCTTCATCAGCGTCGACTTACCCGCGCCGTTCTCGCCGCATATGGCGTGAATCTCGCCTTTTCGGACTTTAAGATTGACGTTGTTCAGGGCTTTGACCGCGCCAAAGCTTTTCTGAATTTCGCTCATCTCCAGAATGGTTTCCATCGTCGTACTCCTCGGGTCGATCAACTGCAACAGACCTCTGTTCGGTGCCGGCTGCAAATGCGCCGCCGGCACCCTCATTGGCCTGCGATTTGTTACTTCAACTGCGCCTGCGTGTAGTACCCGCTCGTGACCAGTTCCGGCTGCCAGTTGTCCTTGTCGACGAGGATGGGCTTCACGAGGTAGGTCGGAACGATCTTGGCCCCGTTGTTGTAGCTCTTCGTGTCGTTCACAGGTACGGGCTTTCCGGTCAGCGCGTCGTCCACGATGTCGGCCGTGATGCTGGCCAGCTTGCGCGTGTCCTTGAATACCGTGGTCGTCTGGTCGCCGCGGACAATGCCCTTGACGTTCTGCAGGTCGGCGTCCTGTCCCGTGACGATCGGCATCGGTTGTTGCGGTGTGCCATAGCCGACACCCTTGAGCGACGAGATCACACCGATCGCGATGGCATCGTTCGGCGTCCAAACGGCATCGAGCCGGTTGTTGCCGTAGAAAGCGCTCAGCAGGTTATCCATACGCGACTGCGCCGTAGCGCCGTCCCAGTTGCGCGTAGCAACCTTGTCGAATTCCACCTGCTTGCTGCGAACCACGAACTTGCCGCTGTCGATATATGGCTTGAGCACCGACATCCCGCCGGCGTAGACCATATGAGCGTTGTTGTCGTCGGACGAGCCGCCGAATACCTCAATGTCGAAAGGCGTCTTGCTGCCCCTCTTCTGCCAGGCGGCAACGATACTCTGCGCCTGCAGAACACCCACACCATAATTGTCGAACGTGGCGTAGTAGTCGACGTTCTTGGTCTGGCTGATCAGGCGATCGTACGAGATAACCTTGATGCCCTTCTGTTGCGCAAGCGCCAGCGCGTCGGAGAAGGTCTTACCGTCAATCGGGGCAATCACGAGCACCTTGACGCCCTTGGCCAGCATGTTCTCGACCTGGTTGACCTGCGTCGGCACGTCATAGTTGGCGTACTGGAGATCCGAGGAATAGCCTTTCGCCTTCAGCGCGTCGACCATGCTCTTACCATCGGTGATCCACCGCGACTCCGTCTTGTCGGGGAGGGAAATCCCAATGACCCCTTTGTCCTGGGCGTAAGCGCATACCGACACCGCGGACAATGTAATCGAAGCGGCCAAAGCCACCGCAACGTTCTTGATCATGTTCATCGTTTTGTCTCCTGATAAGGACTACATAGTTAACGTCTGACTATCGTTAGCCAGTTTCTACTGACCGGCCCCGAAAAGAGACCGGCCGTTTTCCTTCCTAGTCGATAAAGATCTCGGCTCCGGCCTGCTTCGAAGAAGCAAACATCGACTCAATGACGCGACTGATGTTGTATGCCTGTGTGGCGGGGACAACCGACGGGGTACCGTTGCGAAGCGCGTCGAAGAACGCGTTCGATTCGCGGTCGAAGTAAACCGGATTGCCGATTTCAGCAATGTCGGGGGAATATTCGGTCTTCTTCGTGGCCCAGATTTCCGGGAAGCTCGTTTCCTGCCATTCGGTCCATCCTTCCGCATGGACGCCCTTACCCGCGTCGTAAATCTTGTAGCTCGATGGCAGCGAACGGGAGGACATGATGCCTTCGGTGCCGTATGCCGTGATGTCCCAGCTTTCCGTCCACGGCAGCACGTCCCACGACATGAAGTCGATGACGACGATCTTGTCTTCGTAGTTCAGCACAGCGCCCGCAGCATCTTCGCGAGACTCGTCGCCATGGAAGTTCGGGAACTTCGTGATGCGGGCATTGACGGATTGCGGCAAGCCAAAGTGCAGGAGAATGCGGTCTACCAGATGGCAGCCGATGACAAACACAGCGCCGCCGATGTCGCCCGGTTGGGTCATGTGAGCCGTGCCTGCCTCGTCATGCGAACAACCGCCGTGCGCACGCACCTGGACGACCTTGCCGAGGCGGCCGCTCTTCAGCGCTGCCTGCATGGCGTCAACCGACGGAGCAAAGCGCCAGCAATAGCCCACCTGCACGAGACCGCCGGTACGCTCGACCGCCTCGACAATCCGTTTGGCATCCGCGGAACTGCGGCCTGCGGGCTTTTCGCACAGCACCGACTTGCCGGCCTCGAGTGCTTCAATGGTCAGGTCGGCCATCTTCTCGCTCTTCGAGTGCACGAGCACCACGTGCACGTTGTCGTCAGCGAGAATATCGTCTTTCGTGCGCACTTCCAGACCGAGCGCATCCACGAATGGCTCGAGCAGCGGACTGGTGTCCCACGCGCCGAGCATCTTCGCGTCGGTACGACGCTGGATCGCCTTGACCCGACCGGACGTGTGCGGATGCGTAATACCGAGGCACGCCACGCCTAACGTTTCGTTGGCACCAATCTTTCGTGTCATGTCTTATCTCCTCCGGATTTCCCGTTACACCTTGACCGTCTTCCCCGACACCGCGGACTCGAGCGCACACTCAGCCAGACGCAATGCCTTGAGGCCGTCCTGCACCGAGGTCGGCAGGGGCGAATTCGTACGCAGTGCTTCGACGAATGCTTCGAGCTCGGCCTTGTAAGCCGCTTCATAGCGCTCGAGGAAGAAGTTCAGGAGCGGTTCGCGGACATCGGTTGCGTCCTTCGTCCAGCGACGGATCGTCGAAGGGCGAAGGTTTTCCTGCAGAAGCATGCCCTTGGAGCCGGACACTTCCATACGCTGGTCGTAGCCGTACAGCGCCTCGCGACAGCAATTGATGTGACATTGCTTGCCCGACGCGGTGCGAAGCTGCACCATCACCGTGTCGAAGTCGCCGAGCGCTTCCAGCGACGGATCGACGAGCCGGCTTGCGGTTGCCATGACTTCGACCGGCTCTTCGCCCAGCAGCCAGCGGGCCATGTCGAGATCGTGAATCACCATATCGCGGAAGATCCCGCCGGAGTGCTCGACGTAATCGCGCGGCGGCATGCCCGGATCGCGACTGGAGATGATGACCTGGCGCACTTCGCCGACATCGCCTGCATCGATCGCCTTGCGGAAGGCCTGGGACGTCGGATCGAAGCGACGGTTAAACGCGAGCATCACACGGCCGCCGAGGCGTTCGACCGTGTTCGCCGCGGCGAGCGACTTTTCCATGTCGAGGTCGATAGGCTTCTCGCACAGCACAGCCTTGCCGTTCGCCACGGCTTTCAACATGAATGTGATGTGGGTATCCGTCGGCGTGCCGATGACCACAGCATCGATGTCATCGCGATCGAGGACGGCCGAAGCATCCGTCGACGCTTCACAGCCAAGTCTTTCCGCAAGCGAGGTCGCAGCCTTCTCAACAGGATCCGCAACGACGACCAGTTTTGCGTTCGGGCTCGCGGCGACGTTGCCAGCGTGAATGCGACCAATGCGGCCAGCACCGAGTACGGCGATTCGAATCATGTGAGTCTCCAGAAGTACTTTGTGGGTTTAAGGTCAGGCGCGTCAGACGGAAGCCGCGCTTTTTTCCGAGAACTGAGCGACGGTAGTGTCATAGGCGCGCTTTGCCATCTCGTCGAGCGGCAACTTCCGGTGCGTCTCGGAGATAAGCTCCACGCCGTAATAAGGAAGCGTGCACCCCGCCTGTTGCAGAGCATCAATGAAGGCGGGACAGTCGCCAGCACCTTCGCCACAAAGCTGACGGTTAAAGCTCGAGTCCTCGAACAGCGTCCCTTTGATCTGCGCGGCTACGTCGTTCAGTTCCACACCGGTGATGAAGCGCGCCGGAATTTTGGCGACTTCGCTATAGGGGCTGCCACCGCGAGCTACGTGCCAGTGGTCGACCATCAGGCCACCGTTGGGCTGGTCAGCACCTTCAGTAATCTTCAGCGCTTCCCCGATGTTTCGGATGGGGGAGAAAGGCATGAACTCGATTGCAACCGTCGCGCCAACCGTCGCGACGTCTTCGCAAAGTTTCGCGAATTCGTCGGTCATGCGCGCAAAGTCGGCCGGACTTTCATCGAAGGGGCTCGCGCCGATCTTCAGATTGCGCATGCCAAGCTCGCCGCCCAGCTCGATGACACGGCGACGGAAATTATCCGATTTGACACGCGCCTCGCCATCGAGGTACCAGTCCATGAGAATTTCGAGCTCGAAGTACTTCATGCCGGTGTCGTCCAGAATACGCTTGACGCCAGAGAGTCCGTATTTCTCGACGCTATGCTCGAGGTCATCGAGGATGAGGCCGACGCCGCTCCAGCCAGCACGCGATGCCGCTTCGCAACGATCTCGCAGCGGGAACGGGCTGACTTCGACCGGGCCACACGGATAGACGTCGCCCGCAATGGTCCAGTATGCCGCCAGCAGTTCAATTTTCTTCGCGCTCATGTGTAGTACTCCTGTTTCTCAGTTTCATCGGTTCGTCGACGGCACACGCTCCCGCGTGCCAAAACGGTTACGGGGTTGGCCGCGTGGGCCTGGTAGACGTTGCGAGCGTGAAGTCCCACGACACAGACCAGAACGGTGATGAGAACCCGACACGCCTGGCGGCTTCCGGGTCGTCAACCTTGTTGAATTCGGCGATGAGTTCACGCTTGACGCCGAAGACCGCGTCCTCAGGAAGGTACGGGCAGTCCGGCGTGAAGATGTGGGTAATGACGGGCTCATAGCCCGGCGCGGTCACAATGAAATGGAGGTGGGCCGCACGATTCGGGTGGCGCCCCATTGCGCCAAGGAGTTTGCCGACCGGGCCGTCCGACGGAATCGGATAGTGGCGCGGCTTGACGGACTTGAACCAGTAGCGCCCCTCCGCATCCGAAGTAAATGCGCCACGCAAATTCGAATCGGGCTGAATCCCTTTTTGCTGCACGTCGTAGAAGCCATCGTCATTGGTCTGCCAGACTTCGAGCTTCGCGTTCGGAATCGGTGTGCCGTCAATGTCCGTCACACGCCCGGCTACGACCAGAGGTTCGCCCTTTCCGTCGAGACAGATGTTGGCGCCGTTTTCGTACTCCGGCGAATTCGCAACATAGAACGGGCCGAGAATCGTGTTGGGTGTCGCTCCGCTCGGCCGGCGATGATTGATCGCGTCGACGAGCATCGAGACACCCAGGATGTCCGACAGCAGGATGTACTCCTGGCGCCAGTCGGTACACATATGACCGGTTTCAGTCAGGAACTGGATGGCGGTGAACCATTCTTCATGCGTCGGCTCGATCTCCTTCACCGCTGCATGCAGATGCTTGACCAGAACTGTCATGACCTGCCGCAGCCGTTCGTCGACATTCGGCGCCATGCGCGCGTTGACGACGTCGGCCGAGTGCGTTTCATCGAAATACGGCGATGGGGATGGCGATTCAGAGGGTGCTGCAGATTGCATGGAGCGTCTCCTTCAATGTTTTCGTACCGCTTTGAGACGAGTCTATATTCCCCGCAGCCGGCAAAACAGAGCTAAAAAGGGAATCTCTTTCGCGATGAATGGGAAACTGGGAAAGAGCAGCCGGGATTACCCTGGCCACGTGACTATTACGCTGTCCAGTGACGCTCGTACTCGTTCTGCTGAAACCGCTCGACGAGTGCATCGATAAACAGCCGAACCTTCACCGGCATATGCGCGCGTGTCTGAAAGGCAATGTTGATCGTCAGCCGCGGCAAATCCCAGTCATTCAGCACAGGGACGAGGCGGCCGGCTTTGAGGTCGTCGTAGACGATGTACTTGGGCTGCACGAGGATGCCCAGGCCGTCGAGGGCCGCGACCCGCAATATCTGGCCGTCGTTGGATTCGAGGAGAGGCTTGACCTTGACGAGGACCGATTCGCCCGTTCGGCAAAATGCGAGCTCGCGCGGATTGTCGGCGAGTGCATAATTCAATATCTTGTGCCGGGTCAGTTCCGCGGGAAGGCGTGGCGAGCCATTTGCTTCGAGATACGAAGGAGCCGCGGCCAATATTCGCCGGGTCGAGGCAAGCCGCTTCACCGTTATGTTGCTGTCTGCTTCAAGAACCTTGGTACGGATGGCGACGTCGATGCCATTCTCAATGATGTCGTGGTAGCGATTCGCCGCCACCACATCTACCGTAATGTCTGGATAACGCGCTGTAAATTCCGGAAGCATCGGTGCAACGTGCAGCATGCAGAACGAGAGCGATGCAGTAACACGCAGTACGCCACTCGGTCGAACTGTCGCCTCCTTGATAACCGACTCGGCTTCACCCAGATCTGCGAGTATGGACTTACAACGTCGATGGAACTCTGCCCCAGCTTGCGTGAGATAAAGATTGCGTGTCGTCCTGCGCACGAGCTGGACGCCAAGCCGGGTTTCCAGCGCGATCAGGTACCGGCTTGCCGCAGAGATGGAAAGGTCCACGACCTCCGCGGCGCGGCTTATGCTGCCCGACTCGGCAACCTCGACAAAAAGCCGTAGTTCCTTGAACTGATCCATCTCTTATCAGCTCGGAATGCAATTGCTGCGGTGGCCTTGGGTGGCTTCGATTTCATCTGCCTGCCCCAATGCGATCGCTCGCGCAATGCCGGATAAACTGCCTTGCACAGTGTCTCTCTCCATTTATAGGCCAAGCATAGCCCCAGGAACCATCGCCGGGGCAGCGGAAACACATCAAAAACACCTCAGGAATTTTCTCCCATTCCGGCCCGCGTCAGCGGTGTCGCCATCTTCATGGGGCGAATACGCGGCAAAACGCCTGACGGAAAGGGTTTTCCGTCAGGCAAACCAGATGTGACCGCCACCGCGACATGAACCCTTGCGTGTCTCCTAGAACTGGGTGGCGACACCTGCGATTACGCCGAACTGGCTCTTGCCATAGTTCGGGTTGGTGCTGGACGCGTTGCTGTTCGTCGGGTCGTCGTTGCTGTTCGCACCGTACAGCCCACTGTCGAGCCCAAGGTTGGACGTCGAACTGTTGCGGACGTAACCGAGCTCGGTATACAGAAGCGTGCGCTTCGAGAGCGAATAGTTCGTACCCAGTGTGT
Source organism: Paraburkholderia sp. GAS206C (assembly GCF_050435645.1). Lineage (NCBI taxonomy): Bacteria > Pseudomonadati > Pseudomonadota > Betaproteobacteria > Burkholderiales > Burkholderiaceae > Paraburkholderia > Paraburkholderia sp. GAS206C. The sequence goes on from NZ_JBNDKR010000005.1 coordinate 38,219, forward strand.
ATAGCGTCGCGTTGCCATTACCCCGGTTGGCATTGGCGTGGTAAACCGCACCGGTGACCGAAAGCGCCGTCGTCGTGTGCCAGATCGCCCCAAGCCACTCGTGATTGACCGCTGTCGGCAGCGATGTGCCTGCCGGCAGCGTGCTTGGAGTGGCCGTCCCATAGTATCCGGCATTGGACGCATCGGGTGCGCTGAGGTGCTGATAGCCGATGAACGCTACGACCGGGCCAATTGCGTACGTTCCACCCGTGAGGATCGAGCGCGAGGCCAGGTACACATTGCTGAACTGGCCGTTAGGATCGCGCACCTCATCGTATGTCGCCTGCCAGAAAAGGCTGCCGGTCTGATACGAAAGCTTGATGCCGTCCGTTCTCCCCTGCGCACTACCCAAGCCGCTTGAGGTTCCCAACTGGCCTGGTGCGCTTCCCGGACTTCCGGAGTTCCATTTCGTCGAGTTTGTCAGGTCGTATTGGCCTTGCACCGTGAACCCGCCTACCAGCGGCGACAGATACTCTATGCCGTTACCCGCCTGCGAAAAGATCCGGCCACGCACCAGTGTACCGATCGCATATTTCTCGGTCTGTTGAGGATCGACATCGCCCGAATACTGGCTGATTTCAGCCGAGCCCATATTGCCTAACTTCACTTGACCCCACGTGTCGTTATGCAAACCAACGGTCGCCTGCCCCTCGAAGAAGCTGCCGTTGGCAAAGCTACCGTTGACTGTGTTGAGGCGAGACTCAAGGTGGAAAATGGTCTGGGTACCGCCGCCGATATCTTCTGCGCCCTTGAGGCCAAATCTCGACTGGGCCCATCCCCCGCTCTCTGCGCCGAACACGTGCCCCTTCGGCATACCGGTCTCGTATGCGATCCCGTTGTCTACGATGCCATACAGCGTGACGCTGCTTTGTGCAGTCGCCGACGCCGCCGCTGTCATTGCAAACATCCCAATCAGAACCTTCCTCATCACATCTCCTATATATGTAGTACTACTATTTTAATCGCCGGTCCAATGGAAACCTGACTACGGCGATTTGATGCTGCCGGCAATTTCAGATCCAGGTGGGAGAGCGTGCCATCAGCGACTCGCACGGAGATGCCACGCTCTCCCGAATCCGGTTCAAAGAAAATCAGGTCTGCCGACTATCCTGCTGGTTAAGTTGCGCTCGCTTGTTGCAGTTGCTAGCCGTTCGACAACAACAAGATCCAGGCGGTTGCTGAACGCGTTCGCTGAGTGCGGTTGGTCGAAGGACAGGGGGATCGCCAAGCTGGGGCTGCTTGCGGTAAGGCGCGTCTCCATCGTCGTTCTCGTTTGACTCTGGCCCGAGTGTATATTCGTCAACGATGGAGACATAGAGCCGAAAGGGGAATCTCTTTCGCAGAAATCGGGAAAATCGAAGCGGTCAAGGACCAGCCGAACAGTTGACGTTACACGCGGCGACCACGCATACACCAGACTGGTGTCCGTTAGCGAATCATGCATGGTTCGTCACATCAGGATATCCCTACATCAGTTTCAGCAACACCCTATGGATAGCACCTTCAGTCTCCGCCGTTTCAGCCGTATACCTGTAGTGACCGAACTCCGAAACCGCTAATGGGCATCTTCGCCCTTTAGTCATTGAAGAAAGCCACTATGCCGACCTTTATGTCCAACTTGCCCATCGCCAAACGACTGGGTGCCGGTTTTGTGCTGGTATTGATCATGTCGTTGATCAGCATCGTCATAGGGCTTGCGCGCCTCTCGTCTGTGGCGCAGGCAACCCGCGATATGGTTGCCAGTCCAATCCGGACCGAGCGGCTTATCAACGACTGGTCGCGCAACATCAATACCGCTGTCACCCGCACAACCGCGATCGCCAAGAGCGCTGACCCAAGCCTCGCCAGTTACTTCGTGGAGGAAGCCGCAGCTTCGTCCAAGGTGTCGGGAGCGTTGCAAAAGTCGATAGAAGCTTTGATGAGTTCGGACGAGGAAAAGTCCTTGTTTGCCGCCATTGGCGAACAGCGCAAGATTTTCATTTCTACCCGCGACGAGATCTACGCGCTGAAAAAGGCGGGCAAAGCCGACGAGGCGAACCAGGTGCTGGAGCAAAAGTTCATACCGGCCTCCCGGCTCTTCGTGACGAAAATTGATGCCCTGGTGAACCATCAGCGCGAGGAAATTGACACGGTAGCAACGCAGATCGACGCCAACTACCAGTTCAGCCGCACGCTGATGATTGCTTTGGGAGTGGTCAGCCTGCTGCTGAGCGTGGTGTGCGCGTGGCTCATCTCTGGGAGTATCACCAGGCCGCTGGTGAAGGCCTCCGCGGTGGCCCGTCAGGTCGCCGAAGGCGATTTGACCGCCCGTATCGACAATCAAAGCACCGACGAAGTCGGCCAGTTGCTCAGCAGCCTGAGAGACATGCAAAGCAGCCTGGTGCGCGTTGTCTCCAACGTGCGCTCCGGATCGGAAAACGTGGCCACTGCCAGCGCCGAAATCGCGCAAGGCAACGACGACCTCAGCGCTCGCACGGAAAGTCAGGCCAGCGCCCTGGAACAAACCGCCGCCTCCATGGAAGAGCTCGGCTCCACCGTGCGCCAGAACGCCGACAACGCCCGTCAGGCGAACCAGTTGGCCATGAACACCTCCACAGTCGCCATCCAGTGTGGCGAAGTCGTCAACCAGGTCGTGGAGACCATGAAGGGTATCAACGACAGCTCCAGGAAAATCGCCGACATCATTGGCGTGATTGATGGCATTGCCTTCCAGACCAACATCCTCGCCCTGAACGCAGCGGTGGAGTCAGCCCGGGCCGGCGAGCAAGGCCGTGGCTTCGCGGTAGTAGCCAACGAAGTGCGCAGCCTGGCCGCGCGTTCCGCCGATGCCGCCAAGGAAATCAAAAAGCTTATCAACGCCAGCGTGGAACGCGTCGCACAAGGCTCGGCCCAGGTCGAGCAGGCCGGTCTCACCATGTCCGAAGTCGTCCGTTCCATTCGCCACGTCACCGATACCATGGGTGAGATCAGTGCCGCCAGCAACGAACAATCGTTGGGCGTCGCTCAGGTCGGTGAGGCTGTCACGCAGATGGACGAGGCGACCCAGCAGAACGCAGCGCTGGTGGAACAAATGGCGGCCGCGGCCAGCAGCCTGCGCAGTCAGTCTCACGAGCTGGTACAAGTCGTCTCGGTTTTCAAACTCGCTAGCTAATAATCACGAGCCGGCGACCGCAAGCACGCGGATCGTCGCGTACGTATGGTTTGTCCGCCAGCGCTTATTCCCGCGCTTTGCTTTTATAGGCGCCAGGAAAGTGGCCGGTCAGTACGTATTCACCGACTGATCGGCGTCGTTCGCTGGTCGAATTGGCCGGCAGCCTTTCAGTCGACCGTCATGCCATGAGTCGCGCAAACCTGCCGCATCGCGCGCAGGACGATCGGCTGCATCTGCAGACTCAACGAATCGGGATTTGCTTCGAGGTACTTATCGACAATGGTGCCCACTTGTCGCGCGTCGGCATGCATCGTTCCAATGCACTGCCGAAGTTTCTCGATCTTCGCATCTGGCGCGCCAAAGACAGGAGCGTAAGAGAAACCGTCGAGCACACCAATCACGTAAGCGGTACGCATCGATTGGCTTCCGCTTTGAAAGGATTTGCCCGTGAGAAATCCATTGTTGATATCGGACGCCGGACTCGCGTGTGCGATGGAGCAAACTGTCATAAGCAAGGCCGCGGCCATTGATCTGTTCATCTGATGTCGATTCGGAGGGATTGGGGGTGCGCTATTGTGGGCCGCTATTGTGACGATTTCCGGACCGACGCCAGAGGTCGACTGCAAAAACTAGCCCGGCGGCCGCGATCCGAGCAGAAGTATGTCAACCAGTCTTTTCGCGCTTTGCTGCCAGTCCGGCGCAGACGCGACGTTGGAAACGCCCACGAGAGCGCGCAGCAGATCCAGCGGCACGAGGTCAGCGCGAATGTCGCCGCTGTCCACGGCGCGCGTCACAAGCGACTGGATCGCGTCCTTGATCTGGGCCCCGGACGATTCGAACAGCTTCGTCGACCCTCCCACGATTGAGTTCAATGCAGGCGCGATGATCTTTTTGGTGGCGATGTAGTCGACGAAAAGCATCATCCAGGATCGCAACGCATCAAGCGGAGGCAAAGACTCGGTCATCCTTCGCGCCTCCTCCGCAAGCTTGCCCACCTCAGCACGGTAGACACTCTCCAGCAGCGCCTCACGCGTGGGAAAGTGCCGGTAGACCGTGCCTACGCCGACGCCCGCCTGACGTGCCACGTCGTCGAGACTGACGTCGCTTCCCGCGTGCGTAAACGCCGTTTTTGCTTCTTCGAGGATGCGCTCGCGATTGCGTAGCGCGTCGGCCCGGGGCTTTCGTTCTTTCGGCGTCGAGTGACTCACTGCAGGTTGAATCCTTGCAAGCGGAGAATTTCTCCGGTTGATATACTGAAAAAAGCGGAGAGAGTCTCCGTTTTATCCCGGACGGGGAATGGCGTCAACGCTATTGTGATGGAGAAGCGGAAATGGCTGAGAAATTTGGAGCAACTTCAACGACAGACGACGTGCTTGCAGGCGTCGATCTTCACGGCAAGCGAATTCTTGTCACTGGTGTTTCGGCGGGACTCGGTGTGGAGACCGCCCGGGCGCTTGCAGCGCACGGAGCGAGCGTGATCGGGGCGGCCAGAGACCTGGCAAAAGCGGAGCTGGCGATTGCCGAAGCGCGGCGCGATGCCGCCGCGGCAGGCGGCAGTATCGACCTGGTCGAACTCGACCTCGCAAGCCTCGGGAGCGTCCGGGCTTGCGCCGACAAGCTATTGGCCGAGGGCAAACCGCTCGACGTCATCATTACGAATGCCGGCGTAATGGCGACGCCCTTCGGCAAAACCGCAGACGGATTCGAGACGCAATTCGGCACGAATCATCTGGGGCATTTCGTGCTCGTGAATCGCCTGGCGTCGCTGATTCCGTCTGGTGGTCGAGTGGTCGCACTGGCGTCATCCGGGCACCGTTTCGCGGACGTGGATATCGACGATCCCGGCTTTGAGCGTACGCCTTACGAGCCGTTTCTCGCCTACGGCCGCTCCAAGACCGCGAACATCCTCTTCGCGGTTGCTTTCGATCAGCGACATCGCGCGCGCGGCGTGCGGGCAGCCGCTGTTCATCCTGGCGGGATTCACACGGAGCTGGCCCGCCATATGGACGAGAGCCAGCTGACTGCACTCGTGGACAGGATCAACAGTCAGCTGGCATCGGAGGGGAAAGGACCGTTCCAGTTCAAGACGATCCCGCAGGGTGCGGCGACTTCGGTATGGGCCGCGGCGGTGGCGGCAGCCGAAGACGTGGGAGGCAGATATTGCGAAAACTGCCACGTAAGCGAAGTCGTGGCGGACGATGTTGTCATCACGCCCGTCAGCGAGGGCGTTCGCCGCTACGCTCTCGACGTTGCGAATGCTGACGCACTCTGGCGCAAGAGCGAAGAGATGGTTGGCGAGTCGTTCTGACCAACGCTTCGTCGAGCGTCATCGAAACGGGGCCCGCCGCGCCTTGACCCAGATCTTTGGCGCGGCGACCTGTGACAGCGCAACTTTCCTCACAGCTCAAATCGGTGAAAACGATAGGATCATCACAAAAATCGCGATAATTGTCGCAATTCTCCTGCCGAATGCCGGTCGAATAGGGGCTAAATGTTATTGACGCATCATATGCATGATGCGAAGATCACAAGACAGTTCGCGCCCGATCGCGAAGCATAAGCATTCGTCATACCGACGAAGGAGACATCAGGATGAGTGAGCCGGTTGCGGTCGCGGCCGCTTCATCGCCTCGACTGCCATTGATCCGCGTTACTGGCGTCACCAAGAAATTCGGTGGCGTGCAGGCGTTGCGCGGCGTCGATCTGGAAGTTCTGCCGGGTGAAGTGCATGCACTGCTCGGCGAAAATGGCGCGGGCAAATCCACCCTCATCAAGATACTTAGCGGCGTCCATACCTACGACGAAGGCTCGATCGAAATCGCCGGCCAGAAGGTCGCGTTCGAATCGCCGGCGAAGTCGCGCGAGGCGGGCGTCGCCGTCGTCTATCAGGACCTGAGTCTCGTCGAATCGCTGTCCGTTGGTGCCAACCTGATGCTTGGGCGTGAGCCGCGCACGCGGTTTGGCTTCGTCAGGCAACGCGAACTGTTGGCGCAGGTCAGCGCATTTCTGCGCGAACACAATATTCCACTCGATCCACGCGTGCCAGTCGACTCGCTGCCGTTTGCCTACCGGCAGATGACGGAGATCTGCAAGGCGCTGATGGGCGACGTGCGCGTGCTGATCCTCGACGAGCCGACGTCCGCGCTAACGGGCGGCGAAGAACAGATTCTCTTCGACGCGATTCGCGCGGTGACGGAGCGCGGCGTTGGTGTGATCTACGTGACGCACCGTCTGAACGAGGTGTTTCGTATCTCGCAGCGCGTGACCGTGTTCCGCGACGGCGCGAACGCCGGCCAGTTCGCCACGGCCGAGACCGACATGAAGCAGTTGGTCGCTGCCATCGTCGGCCCGCGTCATGCGGCGATGCAGGCCAGACAGGAAACCACCGGGGGCGTAGTGACGCAACCGGGGCTTGGCGTAGATGCTCAAGCCGCCTCACAGGTCGCACACAATGCGCCCGTGCTGACGCTATCAAACGTGAGCAATGCGCGTCTTTCCGGCGTGAACTTCTCCGTGCACAAAGGCGAAGTGCACGGCCTCGCAGGACTGATCGGCAGCGGCCGCACGGAGATTCTGCAGACGATCTTCGGCCTGCTGCCGACGCACGCAGGCACGATTGAGCTCGACGGCGAACCGCTCGCCGCTCGCCGACCCGCCGATGCCATCAGGCGCGGCATCGCGCTCGTCCCGGAAGACCGGCATCTGCAAGGGCTCGTGCTCGATCACTCGATTGAACGCAATCTGACCTTGCCGCGTCTGCCGCAGTTTTCGCGAGGCGGCTGGCTGCTCGCGAAAGCCGCTGCACAACAGGCGCGCACGGCGATGAAGCAGCTTTCCGTAAAAGCGCCCGATGCGTCGACGCAAGTGAAGTTTCTCTCCGGCGGCAACCAGCAGAAAGTCGTGTTCGCCAAATGGAATCATCCGCGGCCGAAGCTGTTGCTGCTCGATGAGCCGACGGTCGGTGTGGACGTAGGCGCGCGCGAAGAAATCTACGGCGTGGTGCGCGACGCGGCGCATGCGGGTACAGGTGTCGTAGTGGTGTCGTCGGATCTGGACGAACTGTTGCGGCTATGCGATCGCATTTCCATCGTGATGGACGGCTCGATCGAACGGACCGTCGAGCGCGCGCAGATTCGCCACGCGGAAGAACTTCACCATCTCATTCAACTTCCCCGGCCTATGGAAGAGCTTGCAACATGAACGACTCCGCTTCGCCGATGCCCGCCGAGCAACAGAGCACCCCGCGTCATGGACGCACGTGGCGGATCGCGCAGCTTCTGCTGCAAGGCGATCGCCCGTACATGCTGTATATCGCGTTTGCGATTCTGCTGGTCGTGTTCAGCTTTGCGTCGCCGTGGTTCCTCTCGATCGACAACTTCCTCAATATCGGACGGCAAACGGCGCTTGTCTCGATCATCGCGATCGGCATGACGTTCGTAATCATTGCGCGGCAGATCGACCTTTCCGTGGGATCGGCGCTGGCCTTGTCGGGGATGTCGGCGGCGCTCGCGATGTCGCACATCAGCGATAACTGGATTCTCGGCGCGATTGCGGGCATCGGCACGGGCGCGATCGTCGGCGCGATCAACGGCTTCGTCACGACGCGCCTCTCGATTCCGTCGTTTCTGGTCACGCTCGGAAGCTTGAGCGCAGCACGCGGTCTGGCGCTGATGGTTACGACGACGCGCCCCGAGATCATCACCAACGACAACTTCATCGCGATCTTCGGCGAGGGCACGATTTTTGGCGTGCCGGTGCCGATCCTCTGGACACTGCTCGCCGTGATCGGCGGCATTCTGCTGCTGCACTACAGTGTGTTCGGCCGGCAGATTTATGCGGCCGGCGGCAATCCCACGGCCGCGCTTTATTCAGGCATCAACATCCGCCGCGTGACGACGCTCGCTTTCGTGCTGACCGGCGCGCTTGCCGGCCTGGCCGCGCTCGTGCTGTCCGCGCGTTCGCATGCGGCGCGGCCCGACGTTGTGCAGGGCATGGAACTCGACGTGATCGCGTCCGTTACGCTCGGCGGCTGCAGCCTGTTCGGCGGACGCGGCTTCATTCTGGGCACGCTGCTCGGCAGCCTCATCATCGGCACGCTGAATAACGGACTCGTACTGCTCGGCGTGAGTTCGTCGCTGCAACTCGTCATCAAGGGCGTCATCATCGTCGCGGCAGTCGCGTTCACCCGCAAATAGGCACTAAGCAGTCCGAGTAAAACGGTCTCCCGTGCATGCGACGTTGCACGGCAGGCCACGCAGGGCAAGTTCAAAAACAGCTGGAGACGCAGTACAACAAGACCACCGGAGGAAGATCATGAACTATCGTCGTGGATCAGCAGCGAGGCTGGCGAGTGTCGCCGCAATCACTGCCATGACCCTGTGCTGTTCGCAGGCATTTGCGCAGGCATGCACGAATCTGCCTGTGAATTCAATTGGACCGAAGGGTATCGTCGGGCAGGGACCGAATGGCGAAAAGGCGGCGTCTGTGGATGCCGTCAAGCTGACGGATGCCGAGGCCGCCAAGGTCAAGGCCGGCAACTTCAAGGTCGGCATTTCGATGCAGACGATGAACCTCGACTGGTCGCAACTGCAGGTGCAGGGCATCACCGACACGCTGAAGAAATACGGCGTGGAAGTGATCGGCACGGCGTCGGCCGAGTATCAGGTCGACAAGCAGATTGCCGACATCGAGAACACGATCCAGCGCCATCCGAACGGCATCATCTCGATTCCGGTCGACGGCACGGCGACGGCTGCGACGTACAAGAAAGTCTCGCAGGCCGGCATCAAGCTGGTGTTCATGGACAACGTGCCGACGGGACTCAAACATCCGCAGGAGTACTCGGCAATGGTCTCGGCGGATAGCGAGGGCAACGGCCAGATCGCGGCGAAGGTGCTTGCATCGTGCGTGCCGAAGGGCGGTACGGTGGGTCTTGTGAACTTCGGCGTCGATTACTTCAGCACGACGGAGCGCACGAAGGCCGTCAACGACTGGATGAAGAAGAATCGCCCCGACATCAAGATCAAACAGGTCGCCTTCACGGACCCGTCGAAGGTCGGTCAGGTTGCCGGCGACTTCCTCACCGCCAATCCGGACGTGAAGGGTGTGTTTGCCGTTTGGGACCAGCCCGCGCTCGACACGCTGACGTCGATGCGCGCGCAGGGCCTCAACACGCCCATGACGACGGTCGACCTCGGCCTTGAGTCGGCGATTGAAATTGCCAAGGGCGGCCCGCTCAAAGCAACGGGCTCGCAACGTCCGTACGATCAGGGCGTAGCGGAAGCGATGGCGATGATGAAAGCGCTGATCGGCCAGACGCCACCGGCGTGGATCGGCGTGCAATCGCTGCCCGTCGTACAGTCCAACGTGCTCGAATCGTACAAGACGGTATTCAAGAAGGACCCGCCGCCGCAACTGGCCGATGCCTGCAAGAAGGCAGCGCCCGCTTGCGGTTGATGACCGACGCGGTGTGACGTGTAGGTGTAAGCGTGAGCTTGAGAGTGAAGCCTTTGCGGGCTTCGCTCTTTTTTATTGCGCTTCGAGTTCTTCGCCCCGCTTTGCGTTCTTCGCCCCTTGCGATGAATGCACCGCTATATTGCCGAAACTCAGCGCGATATATCACTCCACCGCTCAGCTCGCTTCGGAGTTCACGCCCCCACCTTCCAGCAAGACCTCCGTCACTGCCTCCGAAAACCGTTTCGGCCGGCCCTCGATCATTACCCGTTCCGGGTTCGACGGATCCCGCTCCACCTTGGGAAGCCCGTAAGCCAGGAGCGCGCGCGCGCAACCTGGCCAGTCCGGGTTCCGCGCCAAAACCGGCTCGTTGACAGAGGCCCAGGAAAGCGTACCGAGCACATCGTCTCCGAAGCCTTGCGTCTCACGCCAGCTAGCTCCGTGAGAAAGCAGAAAGGCCGTGAGATCCGCGTCACCGTGAAAGACAGCGTGGTTTAACGCCGTCGCATCCCAGTCTCCTCCGCGCGCGGCAATCGGCCAACCGAGTTGGACCATCACCTTGACCGCAGAGATCGATCCCCATGCCGCGGCATCGGGCAGCAAGCGCAGCCGGTCCTCCGGCAACGCGCCTGGCAGATCCGGACGTCGGGCCTGAATACGACGCGCCTCGATCGCGTCAGCACGTCCACAAGCTGCCACGAAGTCGTCATCGTCGCTTAGCGTCTCCTGCACTCCGTAGGTACGCAGGAGTGCTACGACTTCCGGTAGGCCGACCTGGCTCGCCAGCCGATAAGCACTGATGCCGGCGGGCGTCTGCGCGGTGGGATCGGCGCCGGCCGCCAGTAGTGCGGCAATATGGCGAGTCGATCGGCTCACGGCGATCGCACGCAGCAACGGAGGCCCCCAGACTTTCGTGGGCCCCTCTCCCGCCGGCTCGTTGGCGTCGCCACCATGCGCCAGCACCAGTTCGAGGGCAGCCGGGTCCGGCATATCTAGCGCTCGCCGCAGCGCATTCGTCCCGGCGACACGCGCGCCGTACCGGAACAGCAAGCGCGTGCAGTCCGGATTTTCCAGCGAGTGATAGAGCGATTCACCGTCATTGGGATCCGCGCCCGCCTCCAGAAGCATCTCTGTGAGCGCCAGATCGCGGACAACGCCGGCCGCACCGTAAAGCGCAGACAGCGGCTCCGACTCGTTGGGTTTTGCGAGAGAAGCCGGTGGAAACCGGTTACCGATACGCTGGTTAGGATCGGCCCCGGCCGCAAGAAGGTGCTGGGCGCATTCGCGTAGCGGTGCGATGAACTCCGGCAGTTGACCCAGCCTCGAGTGCGTCACCGCGACGAGCGGCGGGAGGCTTAGTGGTCCCCCCGCGCGGTTGACCCACCCGGGATCAGCCGCGGTCATTCGCGACACCACTTCGAGATGCCCCGCAGCGCAGGCCACGTACGCGTCCGTGGCCAGAAAGCCGGGGTGTTCCTGTAGAAGCTGAACTGCAACGCGTGGCCGTGCCGCGTTATACGTTCCTGTGACATCGCCACCATAGGCGAGGCCAAGCCAGCGGCGTATCAGAGCCGCCTGATCGTGGTGCGCGAAAGCACTCGTCTCGACATACAGCGCGAGATCCGCCCAGGAAGAAAAACCGTACTCGCGCGCGATGCAGGACTGCGCGTCGTGTAGACGAAGCTGAAGCGCTATCGCTTCGCTATCTGAGCGGTGCGCGGCGGCGGGAAGATGATTGACGAAGCGGGCGATCGCTGTTGCGTTGTCGTCGCGGTAAAGACGCAACAACTCCTTCGCCTGCTTCTTGAGATGGTCGAGATTGGCCTTGGGAGGCAGCTTGTTCATGGCGGATCCTCGTGCATTGATGGCCGAAGGTCCGCAATACCGCCAGCACAAAGGATGGTGAGATATCTGACACGCTGCAACAGGTGGGTTCAACCCTTTCCGCGGACCCAGAAGCGGCCTGCACCGCTAATCCGGATGCTAGGCGATGGTGTGCTGCTCCGTCAACCCAGGCTCGAGGCGGAGGTCAGCCCTGCTGGACAGGACTGACAAACTGCTCGATATACGCCTGCCGAACCCTTTCGACTGTAGCGAGCCAGGACTCCCCTTCGGCTCGCCGAAAGAGACGCAGCATATCCGGATACCAGGGCGAGTCCGCTCTTTCCTGCATCCATCGCCAGTCGACACCCGTCGTGGGAAGCAGTATCCAGCAGGGCGTACCCAGGGACCCAGCAAGATGGGCTATCGCCGTATCGACGCACACGACCAGATCCAGCTGGCCGATGATTGCAGCGCTGTCGGCGAGATCCTCCACCTCCGACCCGAGGTGCAGAAGCGGTTGATCCGCGGGCGGGCATTGAGCTTCGGCCTCGCCCTGCCCCTTTTGCAGACTCACGAAGCTGACGTCAGGCCGGCTCCAGAGAGACGCCAGCGTAGCCAGCGAAGGTAGCGACCGGTGCGCGTCATTGTGGTGCTGCGGATTGCCCTTCCACACCAGCCCGACCTTGCGGCCAGGCGGAAGCGTTGCGAGCCGCGAGCGCCAACGCTCGACGATCGACGGCTCCGGCACCAGGTGAAGCGGCGGCGGAATCGTTTCCAAGGTCGTACGGAGATGCCAGGGTGAGCTCATCAGGCTCGTCCAGCAGTCGAATCGCGCGGATTGCGCGAGCGCCGTTTCATGATCCACGACCTCGTCGAGACCATCAACGGTGGCCATCAGCCTGCGTAAGGCAGGCGCACACGCAAACGCAATGGTCGCGGCCCCTCGCGCCTTGAGCAGTGCGAAATAACGGCCGAACTGAATCATGTCGCCAAGGCCGTCTTCCTGCCAGACCAGCAGGGATTTGCCTGCCAGATCGTCCCCTTGCCACTGTGGGCAACGTAGCAGGACGCGCGAATTGTGGTGAGCAAATCCGGGATGCTCGTAGCGCGACTCGTAAAGCTCCCATCCTTGCGCGTACTGTCCCGTGCCCAGCAGCAGCGTTCCCAGATAGAACCTGGCATCGGGATAGTTGGGGCGCAACGCGAGCGCTTGCCGGAATGCGGTTTCGGTCTCCGGCAGACGATTGAGGCGCTTCAACGTGCTACCGAGATTGTAGTGAGCCTCGGCGTATCCGGGACGTAAGGCGACCGCCTGCTGAAAGTGCGCAACGGCTTCGGGCAGACGCTCGAGTGCTCCGAGTACGCAGCCGAGGTTGTGATGCGCCTCCACGATTCCCGGCCGGCAGCGAAGCGCCTGTGTATAAGCCTCCTCGGCCTCGGCTAGCCGATTGAGGGCATAGAGCACATTCCCGAGGTTATGGTAAGCCTCGGCATAGTCCGGATTGGATGCGATAGCTTGCCGGAAAGCGGCCTCTGCTTCGGGCAGACGCTTGAGTTGGAGCATCACAGCACCGAGATTCGCGTGTGCTTCCGAATAGTCGGGTCGAATGGTCGATGCGAGCCGAAACGCGAGCTCGGCCTCGCGGAGCCGGTTGAGCCCCAGCAATACTCCGCCCAGGCTGTTCAAGGCAGCGGGATTGTCCGGCTTCAGCCGCAGCGCTTGCCCGTAAGCCACCTCTGCCTCCGAAAGGCGTCCTTGCTCCTTAAGCACGTTGCCGAGGTTGTGGTGCGCTTCGACAAAATCGGGACGCGCCGCCACAGCAAACCTGTATGCGGTCTCGGCATCGTGGAGCCGGCGAAGCTCGTGAAGTGCGAGGGCCAGATTGAAGTGGGCCTGCGCATAGCCGGGGCGAATTGCAATTGCCTGCCGGTATGCCGTCTCCGCCTCGAGCAAATAGCGGAGATCATGCAGAGCCGCGCCGAGATTGTGGTGAACCTCGGCAACGCCGGGCCGAATTTTTTGCAACTCCTTGTAGATCGCCACGGCCTCCGCAGGACGCTTGAGCGACATGAGCAACGTACCGAGGCTGTCATAGGCCGCAGCGAAATCAGGCTGCAGGTCGATACATTGGCGCCAATACGTTTCCGCATCCGCCAGCCGGTTCAGGCCGAGCGAGCACGCCGCAGCGATGTTGAGCGCCTCAGCGCGAAGCCCTGGAGGAACAGTTACGGTCGAGTCGAGTGCTGGCTGAACAATGGACAACGCTTCGGAAAATTTCCTCTCCGAAAAGAGTGAACTGGCTTGCTGAATGCGGTCTATGACGGGAAGCGCGGGCTTCGGCGCGAGTGGCATGGGATTTGGATTGTCTTCGGAGGCGCCCCAAGATCTTGATCCGCCAGGGGCGCCCTCCTGCAAGTTGCGTCAGACCTTGGCGACTGAGGCCTGATAGATCTCTTCGATGGCTTCCTTGAGCGTCGAGTCGAACTCACTATCGCTCATCGATACCTTGAGTTCGTTGATCAAGGCCCTGGAGAAGCTGGCGATCATGCCGTGATTTTTAGCGAGCCGTTGACACGCGTCGGTGCGCGTATAACCGCCGGAAAGCGCGACGACCCGTGCCACACGCGGATGATCGATCAGCGGACGATAGAAGTCCGGTACGTCAGGTATGGTCAGCTTGAGCATCACCTGACGGCTCTCCGGCAACGCGTCGAGACCTTTGGTCAACTCCGCGAGCAGCGTGGCTTCCGCGCCCGGCTTGTCCGGACTCTTGATCGAAATCTCGGGTTCCAGGATCGGCATGAGACCGTGGCCGTCAATCTGTGCGCCCAGTTCAAACTGTTGCTTCACGATTGCGGCGATACCCTCTTTCGAATTCAGCTTGATGACCGAACGCATCTTCGTGCCGCAGATACCGAGTTTCACCGCCCGCTCGAGCAGCGCGTCCAGCCCAGGAATTGGTTTCATCAGCTGGACACCGTCCGCTTCGTCCTGCAGGCCCTTATCGACCTTCAGGAACGGCACGACGCCGCGATCCTCCCACAGGAAGGCCGGAACCGGCTTCCCCTGAGCCTGCCCGTCCATGGTGGCTTCGAACAGAATGGCTCCGATGACCTTGTCCCCGGTAAAGGCGGGCGCCGTGATGATGCGCACCCGCATCTCGTGGATCAGTTTGAACATCTCGGCGTCGCCACTGTAGGCGCTCTCCGGGATGCCATAAAGCTTCAGGGCACCGGGGGTCGACCCACCGCTTTGGTCCAGGGCCGCGAAAAATCCCTGTTTTTCACGAACTTGCGTCAGCATCTTCTCATCAGCCACGATTTGCTCCCTTTTTCGACAATGGAAATCGGACCAGCACGCCCAGTCGGGACATAGTGCTCAATACGGTCAGTGTATCAAACGCCCATCACATACAGTTCTCCGGGCCGCCTGCGCCCGACGCCAGCAAGATTCGGGCTCGGGTCGTCCAGTTAAAGTATCTGCGCTGACTGCCGATATGCTGTGTGAGTAGCAGCCCTCCAGGGGGCGCCCAAGCAGCCCTGTTTTGCAAAGAATCAGGTGCCGATCGGACCGACGTCGAAAAGTGAACCCCAAGTGCGACAAACTGCGTTTGCGTCTTTGCTGTCCATCTTGGCCTGTTTGATTGTTTTTTCGTTGTGCGGTTGCCATCAGCAGGACCAGACTTCTTCGAGCACGAGCGCGCCCGCCAGCACCACGATCACCGCCCTGATCTGGGCTCCCGACTGGCCGCAGGAAATGCTGCAGATTGCCGCCGAATTCAGCAAGCTGAATCCAGACATACACGTGGATGTGCAGTTCATGATCGGCAACTCGGTGGAGGAAAACATCAAGCCGCGGGTCGCCTCCGGCAACTTGCCCGATCTGGTAAGTATCAACCCGAATGCCTACGCAGCCGACCTGGCCGATCAAGGGCTCCTGGCCGATGTGAGCAAGACGTCCGCCTGGAACAACATGCTCGACCCGCTCAAGAAGGACTGGACCAATCGCCAGTCCAGGCACTTTGGAATAGCGGGTGGAGTGGCGACGACGCTGATCTACTACAACGAGGACATGTTCGCGAAGGCAGGGATCAAGGAACTGCCGACCAGTTTCAACGAATTCCTGGCGGTGTGCGAACAGCTCAAACGGGCGGGTATTACGCCTATCATGTGGAACGGCGGCTTTCCGAACATGCTCGGCAACGGCCCTTTCAGTTCAGGCTTTGCCAACAATGTGGTGGCGCACGAGCCAGACTGGAAAAACCGGATCAGCGACGGCACGCTGGATCTCAACACCCCTCAGGTAGCGGATATTTTCGCCAAGATGTTGCTGATACCCGAACGTGGTTTCGTCCAGGACTCGTTCATGACGACCGGTTACGACGATGGCATACGGCTTTTCAAGGAAGGCAAGGTCGCGATGGCTTTTCACGGCAGTTGGGCCGCCGGTCTGTTGCTGCACGGGAACCCCTTCAAGGTAGGCGTATTCATCCCACCGTGGAACGCGCCAGGTGAGCGGGTCGTGCCGGTAATCGGCAGCGAAACCGGCTTTGCGGTGTCCGAGACGCCGAAAAAGGCCGCTGCGATGCGTTTTCTCGAGTTTATCGCCGGGCAGGGGTTTCCCATTCTGCAGACAAAACGCCAGAACATCTCCCCGTTCAAGCAGGTCTCGGGGAAAGCAGTTAGCGATCCGAAGATTATCGACTACACCAACACGGTTAGTCGCTATGCGGTGACCGGAAGCCCGTACTAT
The DNA here is from genome assembly GCF_050435645.1 of Paraburkholderia sp. GAS206C. NCBI lineage: Bacteria > Pseudomonadati > Pseudomonadota > Betaproteobacteria > Burkholderiales > Burkholderiaceae > Paraburkholderia > Paraburkholderia sp. GAS206C. The sequence goes on from NZ_JBNDKR010000005.1 coordinate 54,439, forward strand.
TCGTTTCTACCCTCCAATTCCATCGAGCGTTTGCATCGATTGATGCAGGATGTGCTGTTTGGCAAAATCACGCCAGGACAGGCGGCGAAACTCCTGGACGAGTCGGTTAAGAATGAAGCGAAGATGCACTACAAATGACTTCCCTGCTCGGTTGGCTGCGAAACGCATTCGCCTACTTCTCGTTAGATCTGCTGCGCCGTGTCGAGATTCGCTACCGGCTGATAACCGCGTTCATCCTGCTTTCGCTGATCCCGATACTTGTTTCGGGCTACATATCGTATGTAGATTCGACCGCGGCGATCAAGCAGAAGGCGGAGATATTCTCGAAAGAGGTGGTCAAACAGGTCGCCAAAAACATCTCGCTGCGCATGGAGCAGATCGAGACGGAGAGCAGTCTGCTGGTGCTCTCCGATCGCGTTCAGGACGCGCTGACCCGCGTCGCGAGCGGCAATGAAAAGGAGCAAAGCGAAGCGCGCCAGGATATGACCCGACTGCTCCTCGAGCACTACGGCGCGGTTGATTACATCAACCAGAAATATCTGCTCGACCAGAACAACCGGATCATGGACACCCAGGCGTTCGCGCAACTGACGCGGGGTGTCGTGCGTCTGGTCCAGCAGGCGCCCAACCGCAATGGCCGGCCTTACTGGGGTAGCTACGACAACGGAGCCGGTCAACAGGACTTGGGGATGGTGCGCGCCATCATCGGCAAGAGCAACAATCAGCAGATCGGCAATCTGGTTCTGGTGATTCGTCCCGAACATTTCTCGGCGATTTTCGATGACGTCGCTACGGGCAGCGGAACGGAGATCTACGTCGTCGACGCCAGCACCGACAAGCGGATTGTCGGCGCCGACGGCACTTCGGTGACCACCGACGGCAGGGCCGAGCCGGGCCTGATCGAAAAAATCACACAGGCCGATCCGCACGGCGAGCCGAGTGGCTTCGTCGACTTCGAGGGCACAAGTGGCGGCCGATATCTCGCCGCGTACACCGCCATCGCCGGAACGCCATGGTTTGTGGTCAGTACCATCCCGGAGCAGAAGCTGACTGGGGAGGCACAGTCGGTGCGCAACCAGATCATCCTGGTGGGCATCTCGGGGTTTCTGCTTTCCATCTTCCTCGCCTACTTCATTTCTCACAGCATCTCTGCCCCGCTCAAGGAACTGGTGCGAAAGATGCACGACACCGGCAGCGACGCGGGCGCCGAGGTAGAGATACCGGTGGACGCACACAGCGACATTGGCGCCAAGGATGAACTGGGTAGACTGGCGCAGCGGTTCGAACGAATGAGTGCGGCGATCAGACAGAAAATCCAGAAGATCAACGAGATCAACGCCTCTCTCGAGCAAACCGTCATCGAGCGCACAGTGGAACTGGTCGCGCGCGAGCAGGAGTCGCGCACGTTGATCGAAAACTCGCCCGACACGATTACGCGCTACGACCGCGATCTTCGCCGCACCTACGCCAATCCCGCGTTCTGTGTTTCAGCGGGCCGCAGCCTCGCCGAATCGCTCGGCAAGCGGCCCTCAGAAGTCCCGGGCGGCGCCAATGCGCTGACCTATGAGAGGAAGATCAAAGAAACCATTACAACCGGCAAAAGTCATCAGTTTGAACTGCGATGGCTCGGCAAGGATGGAAAGGAACAGTGCAGTCATATCCGGCTCACGCCGGAGATCGATGCATCGGGCAAGGTGAACTCCGTGCTGGCGGTAGGCCGTGATTTGTCGGACCGGATGGTGTTCGAGGCAACGATCTGGAAACAGGCCAATTTCGATGCGCTGACCCATCTTCCGAATCGCCAGATGTTTCATGAGCGTCTCGACCACGAAGCTGGCGTGTCGGATCGCTCTGGGCGGCCCATGGCCCTGATGTTGATCGATCTGGACCGCTTCAAGGAAGTCAACGACTCACTGGGACACGATACCGGCGACATCCTGCTGATCGAGGCGGCGAGACGCATCACCTCTTGCGTGCGTGAAACCGACACGGTCGCTCGTCTTGGCGGCGATGAGTTCACGGTCATTCTGTCCGGGCTGGACGACACCGGACGCATCGAACAGATCGCGAAGACGGTCATCGCCAAGCTCGCCGAGCCGTTCAAGCTCGGCGCGGATGAGGCCTTCATTTCTGCGAGTGTCGGCGTCACGCTATACCCCGACGACGCCAGCGAACTCGACGTTCTCTTCAAGAATGCCGACCAGGCCATGTACGCGGCGAAAGCCGCTGGACGCAACCGTGTCCACTATTTCACGTCCGAGTTGCAGGTGGCGGCGGAAAAGCGCCGGCGTCTCACGAGCGATCTTCGCACCGCCTTGCAAGCGGAACAGTTCCAGGTCTATTACCAGCCCATCGTCGATCTCGCGACGGGCGAAATCTACAAGGCCGAAGCACTGATACGCTGGATGCATCCCGAACGCGGCACGATCAGTCCGCTAGATTTCATCGCCTTGGCCGAAGACACGGGGCTCATCGTTCCAATTGGCGACTGGGTGTTCAAACAGGCCGTGCGCCAGGCGCATCAATGGCGCCAACGATTCCATCCGTCGTTCCAGATCAGCGTCAACATTTCACCGGTGCAGATTCGTCAAGACAATCTGGTGTGTATCCAATGGTCCGAATACCTCATACGGGAAGGGATGCCCAGACAAAGCGTGGCCATTGAAATAACCGAAGGGTTATTGCTGGACGCGGAACTGAATGAGAAGTTGCTGAGTTTCCGTGATGCGGGAATGGGGATTTCGATCGACGACTTTGGGACCGGCTACTCGTCCCTGGCGTATCTGAAGCGCTTCGATATCGACTATCTCAAGATCGACCGCTCATTCGTGCAGAACCTCGGCTTCGACGGCGGCAACCAGGCGCTTTGCGAAGCGATGGTCATGCTGGCTCACAAGCTTGGGCTTCAGGTGATCGCTGAAGGGGTCGAGACGACAGATCAACGCGACTTTCTCGCCGCCGTGGGTTGCGACTTTGCGCAGGGCTTTTTGTACTCCGAGCCAGTTCCGTCCGATCAGTTTGAGGAGCGGGTGTGGCCGGCCGTCACGGCGATTGCTGACTAGGAACGACGCGACGCGCCCTATAATCAGCCGATCCCCACCCGCGCCCTCCCCATGGAACTCAGGCAGTTACGCTATTTCGTCAGTGTGGTTGCCCACGGCAGCATGGGGCGCGCCGCGCTCGAGCTCGGCGTGGTCACATCGGCACTGAGCCAGCAGATCAGCCGGCTCGAAAGCGAACTCTCCACTCGGCTGCTGCGGCGCACCTCGTCCGGCGTGGTGCCGACCGATGCCGGCCTCGCCTTCTGGCGCCAGGCGCAACTCGCGCTGCGTCACGTGGATGCGGCCGCGCTGGCAGCGCAGGAAGCGCGGCTATCGGGGCATGTCAGCGTCGGGCTCGCACCGAGTACGACGGGCGTGCTCGGGCTGCCCTTCATCCAGGCCATGCGCGAGCGCTATCCGGAAGTTCGGCTGCACATGGTAGAAAGCCTGTCCGGTCATCTGGGCTCGATGCTCGACGCGCGCCAGATCGACCTCGCGATTCTGTTTCAGGAAGAACCGGCTCAGCGCTGGAGCAGCCTGCCGTTGCTCGACGAGCAGTTGTTCGTGATCGGCAACCCGACGCTGGCCGGCATGCCGGCCACAGCGTCGGTATGGCTCGCGCAACTGGAGCGCTTGCCGCTCGTCCTGCCAAGCGGATCGCACGGATTGCGTGCGCTGCTGAGCGCCGCCTTCAGGCGCGCGCACTACGAACCGCTGATAGCCGCGGAAATCGACGGCCTCGCGATGCTCATGGACACCGTGCGCGCCGGCATTGGCGCGACGATCCAGCCGGGCGCCGCACTGGCGCGCCCCGAAAACGCCCAGCTCACCAGTATCCCGATCCTCGATGCCGACGTGACGCGCCCCAACCTGATCGTCAGCGCATCCGACGACGAGCTGTCGCCGGCTGGCCTCGCCGCGCGTGTCGTGCTCCTCGATGTCGCGCGCGAAATCGTGGCCGCCGGCCGCTGGCCCGGCGCGGCGCTCCGCGCCAGCGCGACCCTTCACGAAAACTGAAGCCCCCTTGCCCCGCCGCCCATGGCGGTGCGGCGCGTTCGCCCGTACAGTGCGAGCCAAAGGAGACAACTCGATGGTCGATGTTCTCGTCATCGGCGGCGGCAATGCTGCGCTATGCGCCGCCCTCATGGCTCGGGAAGCCGGTGCTTCCGTTCTGTTGCTGGAGGCCGCGCCGCGCGAATGGCGCGGCGGCAATTCACAACACACCCGCAATCTGCGCTGTATGCACGACGCGCCGCAGGACGTGCTCGTCGATGCCTACCCCGAAGAGGAATACTGGCAGGATCTGCTGAAAGTCACCGGCGGCCTCACGGACGAGGCGCTCGCGCGGCTTGTAATTCGCGCGTCGTCGACCTGCCGGCCGTGGATGCGCCAGCATGGCGTGCACTTCCAGCCGTCGCTCTCGGGCGCGCTGCATACCGCCCGAACCAACGCTTTTTTCATGGGCGGCGGCAAGGCCCTCGTCAACGCCTATTACCGCAGCGCGGAACAACTCGGCGTGCAGATCCGCTATGAAACGCCGGTGCAGCGCATCGAGCTCGACGGCCCGCGCTTCGTGGCCGCGTGGGCGGGCAACGAACGCATTACGGCGCGCAGCTGTGTGCTCGCGGCGGGCGGCTTCGAGTCGAACCGCGCGTGGTTGCGCGATGCCTGGGGCGTCAACGAGCGCGGAGAACACCCCGCCGACAACTTCCTGATCCGCGGCACGCGCTTCAACATGGGCACGCTGCTGCGCTTCATGATCGACGCGGGCGCGGACAGCATCGGCGACCCGACCCAGGCACATATGGTGGCAATCGACGCACGCGCGCCGCTCTACGACGGCGGCATCTGCACGCGCGTCGACTGCGTGTCGCTCGGCGTGGTGGTGAATCGGGACGCCGAACGGTTCTACGACGAAGGCGAGGACTTCTGGCCGAAGCGCTACGCGATCTGGGGGCGTCTCGTCGCCCAGCAGCCGGGGCAGACCGCCTGGTCGATCATCGATGCGAAGGCCGTTGGACGCTTCATGCCGCCGGTGTTTCCGGGCGTGCGGGCGAACAGCTTGCCTGAACTTGCAACGGCCCTCGGACTCGACCCCGCGCGTTTCATGGAGACCCTTAACGCGTACAACGCCGCCTGCCGCCCCGGCACGTTCGATCACACGAAGCTCGACGATTGCCGCACCGATGAGCTCGCTCCGCCGAAGACTCACTGGGCGCTCCCGCTCGATACGCCGCCATTCTTCGGCTTCGCCTTGCGTCCGGGTATCACGTTCACTTATCTCGGCCTGAAAACCGACCAGACGGCCGCGGTTCGCTTTGGCGACGAGCCTAGCGAAAATCTCTTCGTCGCCGGCGAAATGATGGCCGGCAACGTGCTCGGCAAAGGCTATACGGCCGGCGTCGGCATGAGCATCGGCACGGCATTCGGCCGCATCGCCGGCACCAACGCCGCCGCGCATGCCGTCGCTTCGGTACATAAGGAAAGCAGTCGTGCAAGCTCTTGAAAAACTGATCCAGCAAGCCAGCGACGAGTGGTCGCCCGTCGCCGTGACCGTCGCAAGGGCGCCGCTTCTCTCCGTGCCGGAGGACGAAGCCGCCCGGATCCTGCAGATCTGCAACGCGTGCCGCTACTGCGAAGGCTTCTGCGCCGTCTTTCCGGCCATGACACGGCGCCTCGAGTTCGGCACCGCCGACGTCCATTACCTGGCGAACCTGTGCCACAACTGCGGGGCCTGCCTGCACGCGTGCCAGTACGCGCCGCCGCATGAGTTTGCCGTCAACGTCCCGCAGACGATGGCCAGCGTGCGCGGCCGCACGTACCGCCTGTTTGCATGGCCCCGTTCGTTCGCGGCGCTGTACGAGCGCAACGGCCTCGCGGTCGCCCTCGCGCTTGCGGGCGGCGTCGCACTGTTCCTGATCCTCGCGCTCGCGATGAGCGGTAACCTGTGGCAGGCCTCTGTGAGTGGTTCGTTCTACGATGTGTTCCCGCACACGCTGATGGTCGATATCTTCGCGCCGGTCTTTCTGTTCGCTATCTGTGCACTGGGGATCGGTGTGCGTCGCTTCTGGCGCGAAGCCGTGCCGGGCTCGGCCAGTGGCGCGGCGCTTGCCGAAGCCACCAGCGCGGTCGCAACGCTCCGGTACCTGGGTGGTGGACACGGTGAAGGCTGCAACAACGAGGACGACCGCTTTTCGCTCGCGCGCCGGCATTGCCACCATGCCACTGCCTACGGTTTCGCGTTATGTTTCCTGTCGACATGCGTCGCCACGCTCTATCACTATGTGTTCCGGCTCGAGGCGCCGTATGCCTATACGAGCCCGCCGACACTACTCGGCACCGTCGGTGGCATTGGCATCGCCGTGGGTACACTCGGTCTTGGCTGGCTGAATCTGCAACGCCATCCCAACCAGGGCGACGCCGCGCAAAAGCCGATGGATCTCGGCTTCATCGCTCTGCTGCTAATCGTCGCGCTCAGTGGCCTCGCACTCATGGTGCTGCGTAGCAGCGCTGCGATGCCCAGTTTGCTGGCGCTGCATCTCGGCGCCGTGATCGCCTTGTTCCTGACCATGCCTTACGGCAAGTTCGTTCACGGACCGCTACGCGCGGCCGCGTTGCTCAAGTGGGCAATCGAGCGCCGCCAGCCGAACCGGGTCGGCCTTACGGATGACTGATCAATCCAGACAACCTGCTCGCAGCTCTCCTGTGTTCAGAGACCGTGGGCGTCCCTCTCCGTCTGGAGCAGAACCAACCCTTGGATAGGCGCCGCAGCGCCCATCCTCTGCAGCTCACTCCCGATAGCTCGGATCGATCCGGTCCAGCTTGCGCAGCAACGCCGGCCATTCGAGCAGGCCGTACGGACGACGCGTCTGCGGCTGGTAGTTCATGTACGTTTGTTCGAGCACTTCGGGCGAGACTTCGTTGAGTTCGACACCGCACGCCTGCGCCGCCAGTTGCGAGCGGCACGACAGCTCCAGTCGATGCATCGCGTTGAACGCCTCCGGAATCGTGCGGCCGACGGTCAGCAACCCATGGTTGCGCAGGATCAGTGCGTTGTTGTCGCCGAGATCCGCGATCAGCGAGTCACGTTCGCTCGTATCGAGCACCACGCCGCAGTAATCGTGATAGCCGATCTTGTAGAAGCGCATGGCGGTTTGCGTCATCGGCAGCAGTCCGCATTTGAGCGCCGACACGGCCATCCCCGGCCAGCTATGCGTATGGATCACGCAGGCAAGCTCGTGCTTCGCCTCATGAATCGCGCCATGAATCACGTAGCCGGCGCGGTTGATGCCATAGTCCGCGCCGACGAATGCAGGTTTGCTCAGAATGTTGCCATCGTTGTCGATCTTGATGAGACTCGACGCCGTGACTTCTTCGTACAGCATCCCGTATGCGTTGATCAGGAACGCCTCTTCGCCGGGCACACGCGCGGAGATATGGTTGGCCGCCATGTCGGACATGCCGTAGTGTTCGACGAGGCGATAACACGCGGCCAGGTCCACGCGCACCTGCCACTCCTCTTCGGAACAGTGTTCGCGCATCGAGGGGATGTCGAATTCGGGAATCGGTTTCATGCGATGCTCCTGCAGGTCATAAAGGAAGTGAACAAAGGAATACGTGCTTCATGCGGTCATCTGCGAATCGCTGCGGCGCAGACATAAGGCGGCCACCAGCGTGCAGGCGATACAGGCCGACGCGTACAGGTAGAAGCCCTGTTCGTAGCCGACGCTCTTGAACCAGAGACCCGCATAGCCGGCGGTGCCGCCGAACAATGCGGTCGCAATCGAATAAGGCACGCCTACGCCGAGCGCACGCAAGCGCGCAGGAAAGAGGTCCGCCTTCGCAATCGAACAGACCGACGTATAGCCGCATACGATCAGCAGCGCCACGGCAAGCAGCAGGAAGGCTGTGGATTCGCTGTGGGTGTGCGCGAGTGCAGCAAGCAGCGGCCAGGTACCGAATGTCCCGCCCACGCCGAACGCGATCAGCAGAGGCCGTCGTCCAATGCGATCCGAAAGCGCGCCGAACAGCGGTTGCACAAGCATGAACAACGTCAGCGTGGATAGCGACACCCACGCGGAGGCACGTGCCGAGAGCCCCACCGTGTTGACGAGATAGCTGTGCATGTAAACCGTGTAGGTGAAGAATGCGAGCGTGCCGCCTGTGGTGAGGCCGAACACGAGAATCACGGGACGCCAGTGCTTGCGCAGCTCGGAAAGTCCGGTGCGTTCCTTGGCGGCTTCGGAGAGGTTGCGAAAGTCGGGCGTTTCGTCGATATTGCGGCGCACCCAATAGGCGACTAGCGCCAACGCCGCACCTGTGATGAACGGTACACGCCAACCCCACGCGTTGAGCTCAGCGCGCGAAAAGAAAAACTCCTGCAGCAGGACCTGGACGAGCGTGGCGAGCAACTGGCCCATGATCAGCGTGACGTAATGGAAGCTGCTGTAGAAGCCGCGACGACCAGGCTTGGCAATCTCGCTTAGATAGACCGAACTTGCGCCGTACTCGCCGCCGAGAGAAAACCCCTGCACGAGACGCGCGAGCAGCAACACCAGCGGCGCGAGGGCGCCAATCTGGACGTAGGTTGGACACAGGCCAATCGCAAGCGAGCCGCCGCACATCAGGATGACCGAGAGCGTGAGGCCGGCGCGCCGGCCCCGCCGGTCTGCGTAAAGGCCAATCATCCAGCTTCCGATTGGACGCAGCAGGAAGCCCAGCGCGAACACGGCGGCTGCGCTGAGTAGCTGGATGGTGCGGTTCTCGCGCGGGAAGAACGACGCCGCGAAATAGATTGAAAACGTCGTGTACACATGAAAGTCGTACCACTCGATCAGATTGCCGATCGAGCCGCCGACTATCGAACGCGCCGCACGGCGCGTTGATGACCCCGCGTGGATGCCCGGCACAGCATCAGGGGCGGCGGCCGTTGCGTGTATGTCGTTCATGGACGTTTGTCTCCTGTAGTTTTGTGTAATGGCCTTCTGTGCGGCCTTAAGTCATGCCGGCGCCGAACGGATCGTCCGGGCCGGAAACGCCACTAGCAATACAACAGCACCGCAACCGATGATCGCGCCCAGCACGACCAGGCCGCTGCCGAAGCCGGCCGCGCCATGACTCATCCAGCCCAGCGCGGCAGTACTCAACGCACCGCCAAGCGAGCCGATCACGTTGATCACCGCGATACCGCCGGCTGCGGTTTCGCGTGTGAGGTAAGTCGGCGGAATCGACCAGAACACTGAAAGACAGGAATAGTGGCCCGCCGACGCCACGGCCAGCAGGACGATCGCCACGACCGTGTTGCTGTGAAAGAGCGGCAGCATCGCAAGCGCCGCGGCAGCACAAACGAGTGCGATAGCCGCATGCCAGCGCCGCTCGAGCGTGCGGTCCGAGTGGCGCCCCACTAGCAGCATCACGATGGTCCCGATGAACGCCGGGATTCCCGCCAGAACGCCAACGTTGACGACCTGCGCCACGCCCGAATTACGGATCACCATCGGCGCCCAGAAGGCCAGCGTGTTGCCTAGCGAAAAACTGCACGCGAAGGTGAAGCCCGCGCAGAATACGCGCGGGTCGGACAGAATCGCGCGAAACGGCGCGTGCTTCGAGCGGCGCGTCTTGTGGCTTTCGTCACGGTCGAGATCCGCGAGAATGAATGCGCGTTCGGCGCTTGCCAGCCAGGGCGCTGTATCGGGCCGGTCACTCAGCACGAAGAAGAGCACGACGCCGAAGACGGCCGAGGGCATGCCTTCGAGCAGGAAGAGCCACTGCCAGCCATGCAGCCCGAGTTGTCCCTGGAACGCGTGCATGATCCATCCCGAGAGCGGTGTGCCGAGCGTCGCCGCGAGTGGAATGCTCAGGTAGAAGATCGACGTCATGCGTGCACGACGCCGCGCCGGAAACCAGTAGCTCAGGTAAAGAAAGATGCCGGGCGTGAAACCGGCCTCGGCCACACCGATCAGAAAACGCACCAGGTAAAACTGCATCGGCGTACGAACAAACATGGTCATCGTCGACAAGATTCCCCAGGCCACCATGATGCGCAAGAAGGTCTTGCGCACGCCGATGCGGTCGAGCATCAGATTGCTCGGAATCTCGAACACCACATAGCCAACGAACAGCAGACCGGCGCCGAAACCGTAGGCCGCATCGCTAAACCCAAGGTCGGACTTGAACTGGATCTGCGCAATGCCGATGTTGATCCGGTCGAGATAATTAAGGATGTAGCCGAACACCAGCAAGGGCAGGATACGCAGCGCGACCTTGCGATAGACCGCCCGCTCGAACGCGTCAGCCGTCGCGCCTGTGTCGAGAGTTGCGGGGGGCGAATCGATACTCAACGCCATGCGGTAACTCCAGTTGGTGGGCTGCAAGTGTGATCAGACGACGGCGAACTGCGGCGGCACCGCATTGACGAGCGGTGCGCCGCGCTGCCAGCGCGCCAGGTTGTCGAGCCAGATGCGGCCGACGGCGTCGTAGTAGCTGTCCGAATGCCCTGCGGTGTGCGGCGAGATCAGCACGTTGGGCAAATCCCATAGCGGCGAAGCCGCATCGAGCGGCTCGCGTTCGAACACGTCGAGCCATGCGCCGGCGAGCGCGCCGCGCGCAAGGGCCTCGATAAGCGCGGACTGCGCCACCACCTCGCCACGCGCCACGTTGACGAGGTAAGCACGTGAAGGCAGCGATGCGATTCGACGCGCGTCGATCAGGCGTGTTGTGAGCGGCGTCAGCGGACACGCGAGGATTAGCCAATCGGTGTGCGGAAGCGCATCGTCGAGTTGTCCGAACGAGATCGTACGTACGGTCCCGCTCGTCTCTGCACCCGCCGCTCCGCCCGCGCCGCTTTCGCGGCGCACGACGGTGACGTTCATCTCGAGAACCCCGAGCAAACGCGCGAGCCGCTGCCCGATCGGACCATAGCCGACAATGAGGGCATTTTGGCCCGCGAGGTCGCTTGGCGAGGCCTCGCCAAGCAACGGCTCCCACGCATGACGGTGTTGAGCTTCGTAGAGACGGCTAAAGCGGCGCGCGAGCGCAAGCATTCCGCCGAGCGCCGACTGCGCCACGACACCCGCGTTCGCCCCCGAGGATGTCGTGACGGTCACACCGCGCTGCAGCAATTCCGGGAAGATTGGCCGGTCGGCGCCGGACGAATGCGTATGGACCCATGCAAGACGAGGCGATTCACGCAGTACCTTGTAGAAAGCTTGCAGTTCCGCGGTGAGGTCGGTCTTGGTTGAGCGACCCGTCACATCGCGGCTGATGAACGCAATGTCGGCTCGCCCGCGATGCGGCTCGTCGGGCGTCACGATGCGGTAAGCGGTATCGCCAAGCACGTTCGCGATCGCGCCACCCAACCGTTCGGCCGCCGAGCGCGAAAGTAGAATATCCAAAGCCAGTCTCCGTCTTTTGTTCGAATGGGTGGGGTACCTCCGCCGGGAAAACCGGCACACTCCTGTTCAGATTGTGGCCGCCCCAGATAGGGCTGCTGTTCATTTTGGCGAATGCAGCGTTTCCATTTAGATAACGCTCGAGCGGCAAACGATCCGTACCATGCAAGTATGCGCTGCGCTTTGCCGCCTTCCGTTCAGCCCGACTAAACACCTGTTCACAATGACGAAACCCTGCCTCGGTCCCCTGCCGCCCCCGGCCTTTGTGCCGGCCGCCATTCCACCGCGCGCGTGTGATTGCCATGCACACGTGTTCGGCCCTTACACGCAATTTCCTTTGGCCGACGAACGCAGCTATACACCACCGGAAAACCCCGTGACGCGCTTCATCGAACAACTCGATGCCACAGGCTTCGCGCGCGGCGTAGTCGTAACAGCAAGCGTGTACGGCACCGATAACCGCTCTCTCGTCGACGCACTCCGGCAAGCCCCTACGCGATTGCGCGGCGTGGCGGTAATCGACGGCAGCACCTCCGAGGCCGAGCTCGACAGCCTCACGCTGCATGGGGTGCGCGGCGCCCGCTTCAATCTCTATCAGGAGCACGGGCAGAAGGTGTACCGCAACGGCGCCGGCCTCGACGATCTGCGCGCCCTCGCCCCGCGTCTTGCGGCGCGCGGCTGGCACGCGCAGATATGGGTTCACGCGCCCGACCTGCCGGAACTCGCGCCCACGTTGCGTGCACTGTCGATCCCGCTAGTCGTCGATCACATGGGGCGCATGAATGTTTCACGCGGCACGGATGACGCCGGCTTTCAGACGCTTGTCGCCCTGCTCGCCGACGGCGCCGCGTGGACCAAGATATCGGGCGCGGATCGGATTTCCGCAACGGGGGCACCGTACGAAGACGTGTTCGCCTTCGAGGCCGCGATTCTTGCGGCCAACCCCGATCATGTGGTGTGGGGCAGCGACTGGCCGCACGTCAATTACTTCGAGTCCGCAAGGATGCCGGACGACGGCACACTGATCGAGCATTTCTTGCGCGCCGTGCCCGATGCTGCGTCGAGACAAGCCATACTGGTAAGCAATCCGGCGCGCCTCTACGATTTCCCGCTTTGATCCTCGCGCACTGCGCGCGGCAAGCCGGGGACCTCGCGTATCATGCATCCACCCTTGCGGGCGTGGCGAAACGCCGGCCCGCGTCATCCCATGGATCGTCCCGCGCATGAAAATGGATTTGCCCGGCCTCCAGATGCTGGTGGCCGCCATCGAGGCGAAGAGCCTTTCGAAAGCTGCAGAACGCGAGAATCTGGCTACGTCGGCGGCGAGCAAGCGCATCGCCGAGCTGGAGCGGCGGCTCGGCACGACGCTGCTCGTGCGCCATGGACGCGGCGTCGAACCGACACCCGCTGGCGCGGCGCTCTATCATCGCGCGAAGGCGATCTTGCGCAGCGTCGAACTGGCGCAAAACTCGGTAGCGGAGTTCGGCATGAGCGGGCAGCCGAAAATCCGGCTGGCCGCGAACCGCTCGTCGATCATCCAGTTCCTGCCGCAAGCGCTTAGCCGTTATTACGTGAGCGAGCCCAATGTTCAGATCGAACTGCAGGAACGCTACAGTTACGACATTCCGCGCTTGATCGCCGATGCCGATTCGGACATCGGTATTTATCATGCCGTCACGCCCGCGCCAGGCATTCATTCGATTGCCTACCACCGCGATCGCGTCGTGCTGGTCGTGCCGCTCGACCACCCACTCGCCACGCACAACGAAACAACGCTCGAAGCGGCAAAGGACTATCCGTTCGTCGGCTATTTTCCGCGACACTCATATGAGGCGTTTCTGTCGCTCGCTGAAGACGGGTTGTCGCGACCGCTCAATGTTCGCATCGAAGTTTCGAACTACGAAGCACGCTGCCGCATGATCCGCGAAAGGATCGGCATTGGCATCATGCCGGAGCTGATTGCCGCTTCCTATCTCGGCCGTTATGGTCTTAGGGCTATCCGCCTGCTCGATGGGTGGGCAACTCGCCAGTTCTATATTGGCCTTAGGAACAGCGGCGAGCAGCCGCCGCTGCTGGCGACTTTTATTGCGCATTTGCTCGCTGCGGCGGCGGATGAGAAAGCATCAGAATGAGGCTGCTGGGGCAGCCTCGTATCCCAATGCAAAGATTCCTCCTCCAGAATTTTTATTCTCGGATATCATAGGCGCCGTCGTACACCGTCAACACTCGGTCCCACTTGGCGTCAGGCTATTGTTTTGTTTCAGGGCGGACCCACTGCAATCAGGAGGTTTGGATATGAAAGATCTTTACACCGCAGCTTCAGGCGACTTTCTTCTGAATTCTTCCATGCATTGGGATCATGACCACGCTCGAATCCAACCTGCTTTGCAAGACCGCGTCTGCGCGTCTTAGCCTTCATCCTCCAAGTCCTCAACGTCCAAGCAGGACACTCGGCCCTAATGGGTCTGCAATCGTTGAACTAACGCGCTGGTTGCGCGTCTTCCTTCTCCAGCGAAATAACCCGCGCCTCGGCAGCATTGGCGCCGGACTAGCGTGCCTTGCGCAAGTCCACGGATTCCGCTTGCTCCACGATCCCCCTCCTTCCAGGCGTTGCGTTTTCTAGCACGCTCTCCAGACCTCATGCAGGCCTAAACCGCGTCGCGTCAGTCGTCGCGGTGGCTCGCGCTCGTCCCATACATTCCGGCGGCGAACGCATCGGGTCTCGTTAGTCATGCTTATTTCATTCAGCGTGGCACGCCACCGTGTGTGCCTGTGGCATTGAAGCATCCCTATGCGAATGCCCGACCTATAGATCATTCAGGAACTAACAATCTTGTCCAACTCCTTAAGAAAACTGGGCTTCAACGATCACTTCGCAGAACACGCCGCACGCTACGGCATCGGCCAACCCTATCGCGTCACCGAGGACTTCGGCTTGCGCTTTGTCGTATCCGGCGACGCAGGAGGACAACTGCGACCATTCAACCTGACCTTTGCGAGGAAGAGCGAACGAGCGCCGATCATCGGCGACTGGATACTTGGCACCCCGACGGAAACCGGCGAAGTCGAATTTATCGACATCCTCGAGCGCAGTAGTTGTTTCCAGCGCAGTACAGGCGAGGACCGTGTGCAACTGCTGGCGGCCAATGTCGACAAGCTGTTCATCGTCACGTCCTGCACGGACGAGTTCAACTTGTCGCGACTCGAACGCTATCTGCTCCTGGCTCGCGCGAACCACATCTCACCCGTTCTTGTCCTGAACAAGGCCGATCTGGCGATGGACCCAAATACCTATCTCGAACAGATCGCGGAACTCGGACCGGAAATCCCCGTGTGTGTGCTAAGCACTTTTAGCGAACCGGGGGTAACGCAACTCAAGCTCATGATCGCGGAGGATGAAACCTGCGTGTTCGTCGGGTCTTCTGGCGTTGGCAAGAGTTCCATCGTGAACGCCTTGACCGAATCACAACGGCAGTTGACGCTAGGCGTAAGCGCTAAGGGCGCGCGCGGATCGCATACGACCACCAGCCGATCACTGTTCATGCTGCCGGAAAGCGGCGTGATCATCGACACCCCGGGCATCCGGAGCGTCGGCGTAAGCGCTAGCGCCGATAGCCTGAGCGACGCCTTTGAAGACATCGCGCACTTGATGAGCCAGTGTGCATTTCGCAATTGCGGGCACAACGGGGAAGCAGGTTGCGCGGTCACGCAGGCCGTGGACGAAGGTCGCCTAACGTTAAGACGCCTCAACTCGTACAAGAAGTTACAGCGCGAAGCAGAGTTCTTTGAGGACAAGCAAGCGGCGATGCGGCGCCAGCGCGACGAGGCCAGGCAGCGGGCAGCGCGACGGGGCAGCCGGCAAAGATTTGAGCGTGATCCGAAATGAGGGGAAGCCCTAACGCAACGACTAGCGGGTTCCACACCGCTGTCGTTGCTACGCCACACCGACGTCCTCCTCTAGGTAAAACATTTTTATTTGTATCTAACAAATTTAGAAATATGTATCTTAGCTAGATTACATCTGGCAACACCCTGTAATGGCTGTGTTAGGTAAAAACCCCAAGCAACGGGCTTGTGCAGCTCGCACATAGGCGGTGCACGACAATGAGCGTAATCTGTGCACCCTTTTTGAAAGCACAAAAAAGGTGCTGGGGCAGAGAGAATTACAAGCATTTGTCGGCAAGCGTGTCATAGACCCGGGCGTCTGACGCTCTCACGAAAAAAATTTTAATTGCTATGCAAATCAAGACATAACCGTTAGTAGTCCGACAGACATCGGGGATATCACCATCGGTTTATCCATGCTGCGCGCACCTCATACATGGAGTGCGTGTGGAGACGCTTGCGCGCAGCGTTTCGGCGGAATACGGCGCATCGACGCCGCGAACCGCGGGGAGAGGTCCATAAAACCACTCTCCGCATAACAACGTGTGGCCTTACTGACAAGTGTGAGGGGTGAGATGAAGCAAAGGGCATTGGCGATTGCCATCAGAAGAATAATTTGGGCTGAACTAGCGTTGTCCACGGCGATCGCCGTTCCGGCATTCGCGCAAAGCCAGCCGGCGACGCCGGCAGCAGCGGCGTCGGGCACGGCTGCAGCAGCCGCTCCGGCGGCAGCATCGGGCGCTACAGCGACGGGCGGCAAGAACGTCAAGCAACTGCAGACGTTCCAGGTGACAGGTTCGCTGATCCGTCAGGCGGACAAGACCGGGTTCAATCAGGTCCAGGTCATCAACTCGAAGGAAATCCAAGATTCGGGTGCGAAGGACGTGTCCGATTACATGCGCCAGATCTCGGCCAACTCGGCTAATAGCTGGGGAGAGTCCACCTCCGACAGTTTTGCTGCAGGCGGTTCGGGCATCGCACTGCGCGGCCTCAGCGAAAAATACACGCTGGTGCTCGTGGACGGTCAGCGCGTCGCGCCGTTCGCATTTGCCGTCAACGGTTCAGACCAGTTCTTCGACCTGAATACGTTGCCGCTAAACGTGGTAGACCGGATTGAAGTGGTGAAGACGGGTGCTGTATCGCAGTACGGTTCGGACGCTATCGGCGGTGTGGTCAACATCATCACGAAGCATGACTTCCAGGGCCTGCAACTCGACGGCAGCATTGGCGGCGCCACGCAAGGCGGCGGCGGCACGACCAAGTTCGGCGTCCTCGGCGGCTTCGGTAACCTCGCGTCGGATGGCTTCAACGTCACTGCGACCGCCAGCTATTACAAGTCGAACGGCTATACGCTTGCCGATCGCGACACGACCGAGAACCAGGACTTCAGCAACAAGCCGTTTGGCGGCAGTATCCAGCAACCGTCATACCTCCTGAACCCCAACACGGGTGCAGCGACGCCTTACGGCTGCGCGACTTCTGTGCCGGCTGGCAACAGCATTATTGCGTCACAAACTGGCGCAATCAGTAGCGGCAACGTGTGCCTGAAGAATACGGCTGAAGACGTTTCGATCGAGCCGATGACCGAGCGTCTGAACGCTAAAGTTCACGCCGACTTCAAGATCAACGACACGACGACCGCCTACGCCGACCTTTGGGAAAGCAACAACACGACCACCACAAACGATGGCCCAGTAGTCGTCGGCAACGGGCTTGCGTACAGCCCGACCACCAAGACCGTCAGCCCTCTCAGCTTTACCGTTCCGGCCAACAATCCGTACAACACGACCGGCGTAGCGCAGGAACTGTTTGGCTACCTCCCGACCACGTATAGCTCGACCACGGATTCGAATTTCTGGCGCGCTGCAATGGGCTTGAAGGGCAGCTACGAGCTCGGCAAGCAGGACTGGGACTGGAATGTGGGCTACACCCATTCTATGAGCACGGTGAGCAACACGCTCGGCAGTGTGATTAACCCGAACGCCCTGCAGACTGCGCTCAACAACGGCACGCTTAACTTCGTGAATCCGTCGGCTACACCCGGTGCGCTGAACAGCATCCTGACGACGGCCGACAACCTCGGTATTTCCAAGCTCGACGCCTTCGACGCAACGCTGGCAACGCCAAACCTGTTCCATCTGCCGACAGGCGATGTGGGCCTCGGTCTCGGTGCACAGTTCCTGCACGAAAGCGAACTGATCGAGGAAGGCGGCAACTACCTGAGCGGTAACGTACTGAACCCGAACCTCCAGGAAGTGGCCGGTGAGCGTAATGTGGCGGCCGTGTATTACCAGGTCGATGTGCCGTTGATCGACAAGATGCTGACGTTCAGCCAGTCGGGCCGTTACGACCACTACAGCGACTTCGGCGGTGCGTTCTCGCCGCGTTTCGCCCTGCGCTTCCAGCCGATCCAGCAGTTGACCACCTACGCTTCGTACACCCGTGGCTTCCGTGCACCGGAATTCCTCGAGAATACGAATTCGTCGAACATCGGCATCATGCCGATCGGTCCGAACGGTCAGGACGAAAACGTTATTACCAAGGGCAACCCGGCGCTGCAACCGGAACGCACGAAGAACTACAACATCGGCTTCGAACTGTCGCCGACGCGTACGACTGACATCGGCTTCGATTGGTACAAGATTCACGTCGACAAGGCGATTGGCACCCAGCTCGATCCGTCGGCCACGGTCTTCAATGCGGACGGCTCGATCGCGTACATGGTCAACACGTACGAGAACCTGGGTTCGTTCGATACGGACGGCTTCGAAACGACGTTCTCGCAGTCGTTGCCGACCCCGGTCGGTACGTTCAAGCTGTCGGCCGACTGGGCTTATATCTGGCACTTCAAGATGAACGGCATTGGCGGCCTCGCCTCGACGGTTGATGGCGCAGGTAACGACCTGACGCTCGCTCAGCCGTTCGGCGGTTCGTTCCCGCGCTGGAAGGGCAACACGGACCTGTCGTGGAACTTCCACCAGTGGAATGCCGATCTGGAATGGCAATACACCGGGCCGTACTCGGACGCGCTGGGTCTGGACTACTCCACCGCCTCCTATAGCGTGTTCAACCTGAACGTAGCGTACACGGGCTTCAAGCACTGGACGATCTACGGTGGCATGAACAACATCTTCAACAAGGCGCCTCCGTACGATCCGCTGTGGGTCAACCAGATTGACCAGACCGGTTACGACCAGTCGCTGTACACGTACATGGGCCGTTATCTGCAGGTTGGCGCAACGTACAAGTTCTAAAGCGCAGCAAGTTCACTTTGAAGTAGTCGTCTGTTCCTCTCACGGCCGCTCCGGACTCCGGATCCCCTCCTTCGTCTCCGGAGCGGCCGTCTTTTTCTTCACAGCGAAAAGCGTGCAGGGGCGACGCGATGTAGTACCTTATTTCACGAAGGCAACACTGACCGGAGTCGGCTCGTCAACCGATTGCCCGGTGTCCGAAACCATGCCAGACACAGGGTCAATATTGAACGCATTGACTGTGCCGCTCTGCTGGTTGGCAACTAGCAGCCACTTTCCCGACGGATCGATTCCAAATCCCCATGGTTTCTCACCGCCTGCGGACGTGCGCTGAACAAGCGAAAGCTCGCCCGATTCAGGGTTGACGCTATAAACAACCAGCGCATTTTCACCGCGGTTCTCCACATAGACGAAACGTCCGTCACCGCTGATCGCAAGCTCGGCGCCGCTCTTCGCCCCCTGGAATTCCGGGCTGGTTGTCGGCACCGATTGCACTAACGTCAGGTGTCCTTGCGATGCATCCCAGCGCAGCACCATGAGATTCGCGCTCAGTTCGGTCAGCAGATAGACAAACTCGCCGCTCATACCGAAAGCGATGTGACGGGGGCCACTGCCAGGTGGAACAACGAAAGCACGTGAGTTGGACTCGTCACCTGGCGACAACGCATGAGTTGCGCGGTCAAAGCCGTAAACGAACACACGATCGGCACCCAGATCGGGGACGAGCGCATATCGACCTGACGGATCGACTGCAGCGCTATGCGCATGCGCGCTCGCCTGTCGACGGTTCGGCCCGGAACCCGTTTCCTTGATCGTCGACACGAGTGAGCCCAGGCTTCCGTCGGGGTTGACGGAGACGCTGGACACGGAACCGCTTGCGTAATTGGCGGAGAACAAGGTCATCGACGGTGCGTCCCACCCCAGATACGTGCTTCCGTTGCCCCCCGTGAGAACAGCGTTCATCTTCGTGAGCGCACCCGTCCCGCGATCCACCGCGTATGCGGTGATGCTTCCTTCTCTGGCGTTGTCGTCATCGACCGCGTAGAGAATCGGCAGATGGGGATGTACAGCGACCCATGTGGATTTAGGTCCTTCCGCAACCGGGCCGATTGCCGTCAGTTTGCCGGTGGCCGTGTCGAGGCTTAGCGCGTCGATCTGGCTCTTCTGCGTGCCCACGTAGACGAGTTCTGTCTGTGCACTGTCCGGTAACGTGGCAGCATTGTTAGGCGTGCTGTATGTTCCTGCGATTGACGCAAGCGAAACAAGCATCGCGGCAGCTCCGTACCGCGTCAGCCTGTTTCTCGGGAGAGGCTGTCTCATAGTGTGTTTTTTTAAAATTCGTTCAAAGCACGCAAACGGTCAATCATCGGTCTCGAGATCGTCGATGCGGTGACCGTGCCGGTCAAGAGTATCGGATTCGCAAGCCCGCGTCCCTGCACAAAAGTCCGATTCACTTGCACTTTTTTGATGTGCTCAGCTACAACGTGGGCTTGAGACGATGGGGTCGCGCGGAATGGAAACGAATCGCCGCGGCAGGCGACCCGGGCAAGCGAGTCGACTCGACCGCTGGCAAAAAAGGGGGTCCGGTGCTGGCGTCATAGACGCTCCAACGGCACCATGAGTTCGCTTACTGCGAAACGACCTTGCGATGAGGCTGCTGCCGGGCAGCGACGCGAAACTGGCTCGGCGCTTGTCCGACTTCCCGCCGGAAGAAACGCGTAAAGTACGCGGCGTCCGCGAAGCCAAGCCCAAAGGCGATCTGCTCCACCGACATGTCTCCGAAAATGAGGTTACGCTTTGCCTCGGTAATAATGCGCGCGTGGATCATTTTCGTAGGACTTTGCTCAGTAGCGGAGGCACATGCTGCACGCAATTGCACTAGGGACACGGCCATCATTGATGCGTAGTCTTGCAGTTGCAGGTTCTCGCGGAAATGTTCGTCAATCAGTTTGCGGAACCGGTCGACCTGGCGGACATCGTTGCGTGTTGCACTTTCGTTGCCGGTTTCTTCCAGGCGTGTTTCGCGTACCAGCATGAGCAGAAGACTCGTCAGCAATGCTTCTGTGCCCACCACATGACCAACCGCGTCCGACTCGACCTCGTGCTTGAGGCTCTTGATCAGGTTGCAGAACTCGATTCCCGCCTCGGCCGAATAGGAGAGCGGGATCATCCGGGGCGCCGCCCAGAGCGAGATGAACTCCTGAAGTTTGGCGTTAACCTGGGTCAGATATGCCACCTCGATTGTCACGACCCATCTGTCCACATCGATTTCATAGTCGAGACCGTGAACGCATTCAGTAGGCAATAGCAAGGCACATGGGCCCTCGAACGGCACGCTGCTTCCCTCGAGATTCATGACGCCGCGGCCGCTACGAACGAATATCACCTGACCATAAGCGGGATGCGCGTGGGGCTCCGTTTTCCAGCGGCCCCTGTCGGTGACATGTCCAACGTGAACAAACCAGTTCTCTTTTTCAGGGCGCTCAACGTACAGGCGGACTTTCGGAACGGTTGTCTGCTTCGCTTTGGGGACAGATTTGGGCGGGTACTTTGCCACGGTACTGTATGTCATAACGTCTCCTTGGCGGCCGTATCGATGCGTACGGCCGTCCTTGAAATTCCAGCCTCACGCGGAAGATTTCTGACGCGAATTCCGCGCAGGCCATATACCGGCGTAGAGCACCTTGGCTCTTGAAGCGATCGGCTTCGAAGCGCACACGACACAGTGGCGCACCGAGCGCGGGCCGAAGTTGCACGACACCATGACGGTTCGCGCCGATCGCGATTGCAGAAATGCTAACAGTCCCGGGGAATTTATGAAACCGCCTCTACGTTCGTTCACTGACGTTGAGAACGGATTCCAACCTGACTTCAAGCCAACCGCTCGTCGAATCTGCGGCAGTTACAGGAGGGTATTTACCAATGGCCATCCTGCCGCCGAAGGTCTTGAAGATCTTCTGCCGAGCTCGAATATCCGCTGTTTTCAGCGTATCTCGTCGCTGGAATCGCCCCGTGCAGCACGCAATCTTAACCGTCTCGCAAGATCGCGGAAACAGGGCATATTTTTCCATAGATTTCCGAAGGGGTAACTTGCGACTTACCCCCACGGGCGGCGCCGGTCTCGAGACGCGGGCGCCGCGTACTCAGAACGAATGCACCATTCCAAGCGTTACGCCGCGCGTGTTGGAACCCGGCGCGACAGTGACGCCTGCATACGAAGTACCGTTGAGGGTAAAGTCCGCTTCGTTTCGGTTCTGAATGAAACCGGTGGCCGCGTAGAGGGTGGTGGCCTTCGACAGGAAGTACTCATAGGTCAAACCAACCTGCTGCGCGTTGTTCCCCTGCCCTGTTCTGTCATGCGCATAGCCGTACATCAGCGACAGCTGGTCAGCGCTACTGAACGAGTACGAACCCGATGCCTCATAGACGTCACGCTTCTCGCTGTCGTCGGTCTGGCGCTCCGTGTGGTAGGCCAGATAAAACCGGGCAGCGCCCACGCCGAGCGAAGCCCCTGCGTTAAACACCTTCAGGATAGACGTCCCGGTTGCATTGGCCGCCTGCTCATAGCCGGCCGCCGCGCGAAACGGCCCGTTTACATAGCGGACTGCCGCGTTGTAGAACTGCAATCCGTCACTCGGTCTGGTCGTTTGATCGCGCATCGCGACCATAAATTGCGCGGTGAGGCCGTATACCGTGGGGGTGAAATAGGAAATCGCGTTATTGACCCGGATGGTCAGGCTGTTGAAATTGTTCATTGGGGACCCGATGCTCATCACTGCCATAGGGTCGAGTTCGGGGTTCATGAATATGTATTGGGGCGTATTTTGCAACCCAAAGCGCGCCTCACCAAAGCTCCCGGACAGGCCCACCCAAGCCTGACGATTAAAGGCATCCGCGGCGTTCGACGCCGCGCCGGTCGCGCCCGAGAAGCCTTGCTCCAACTGAAAGTTGACGTGAAGACCGCCGCCGATGTCCTCGCTGCCCTTCAAGCCGTATCGGCTTGCAAACAGCCCGCCGGATATGGCGCGGATCGTCGCAGGGGCAGAGCCTGGGTTCTGATATTCCACACCGTTATCGATCACGCCGTAGAGCGTGACTGACGACTGGGCGTATGCGGCATTGAAAACACATGCCGATACCGCGCCAGACACAAAAACTCTCAGCTTTTTCATGCAGTCTCCGATTTAACGTCTAGTTATTTATGTACTTCGTATGCCTAATTTTTAAAAATTGGCAGATTCCTCCAACCACATACCGTGCAGCGAAACGCGCTCAAAGCGCCGATAAGCCTGGCACTTCGGGCCACCATGTGCCAGGCGATACGAGAGGGTAAGACGAGCGAATCTGGCGGCGGCATTCATCGCGCCGAAAAGACAAGAGCGATGCTCCGTCCCATGAAAGTCTCCGTTGCTCTTTTTGAATTGGACTGCTTGGGCCGAACGCCCTTGATGAGAAATAAGAGTATTGGATGCCCGGCCGTGCGTCCCTACACAAAAACTAGATTCACTGGCATTTTTCGTCGATTGGCGGATGAAGGCGGAACGTTCCGTTTCCGCGATGACGTGGAGGTAGTGGGAACAACGTGCTGCACGTCTGAGTGGTGAGATATGGTTCGAACCGATCCATCTCATCGCGCCACGACCGCTGCAACAAAAAATGCAAGCGAATCTAGTTTTTGTGTAGAGGCACGCGCTCGACCTTCAAATACTATCCTCATCACCGCAACAAGAATTTTCTGTGTTGGATTACCCAGCGAGTTGCCGGCCGTGCGGCGCGATTGAGAGTCGAAAAACGACCACGCCGCCCATATCAACACTGATCCAATCTGGACGGAGACACGCACAACCACTTCAATCTGGCGCACCGCGCCAAGCCCTGCTATTGCCTTAGCTTCTCGTAGCAATCGTACGTCGAACGGCTTTTGACAATTTCGCCCCGAGCATCTGCCTCTCTGTTCGTCTCCAAGAAGACTAAACAGCAGCAGAGCCGATAAAAAACCATATGGAAGGAGACATGCAAAAATTATCCGTAGCTTTGCGCAAGCCGCTTCTCGGTGCAGCCATCTTCTGCTGTTTGAGCGGAGTGAGTCATGCGGAAGAGGTTATCACCGCACCGAGCGATTCCGCTCCGCCGCAAGCGCAGCCGACCCAGCAGAACCCGCAGGACCAGCAGACGCAGAGCCAACGCGCCCCTGGTACCTACAAGAACGGTGCAGCGGCTCTCAGTGCTCCGGATTTGAAATCGGCGGAACAGTTCGGCGCGCCACCTGTTTCGTGGAACGATACGTATGTCGGCTACCGTTATGGCAGCGATTTCCACTACCCCGGTGTGCCAGACAAGGTTGTGCAGAACATCGGCTATCTCTCGACCATCGGCGGTTTCAAGTACGGTAGTTACGCATTCAACGTGGACTACCTTGTCTCGAACTCCGCCAACCCGGAAGCCGGTGGACCGTCCAACGGCGGAGCTCAGGAAATCTATAGCATCGGCCGGGTCGAGTTGAGCGCCGGCAAGATTCTCGGCCACTACATGGGTTACGGCTTCATCCGCGACTTTGGTATCACCGGCGGTTACGAGTTCGGCACCAAAAACGACGCGTATGGCGAACGTGCCCGGATGCTGGTGTTCGGCCCAACCATCGAGTTCGCCGTGCCGCGTGGCTTCTGGAACATCACGGCCGGCGTTCGTACCGAGAGCAACCACAATGGCATCACGGGCGTGGACGTGCATTTCAACCCCGCGTGGCACATCGAGAGCTCGTGGCTCGTTCCGTTTCAGGCGGGGCCTGTGCCTTTGGTCTTCAAGGGCTTCGCCAGCGTGACCGGGCCAAAAGGCCGGGACGGCTTCGGCGTGCCGACTACGACAGAGTTTCTCGCTCGCGCTTCGCTGTTGGCTGATCTGGGTTCGTTTGCCGGTCATCCGCGTGTGGTCTATGCCGGTGTAGGTTACGAATACTGGTATCACATGTATGGATCGCCGACTAACGAAACGGTCGGCACGATAACGTCGGCACCGATGTTTGTAGCCGAGGTTCATTTCTAGTCAGCAGTGCTCGTGAATGCGCTCATTGGCGACCCGTCAGGCGGGTCGCCAATCGTCGTTCTGGAGAACGCTTTGATGTTGCCTGCTATCCTTTTAGAGTAATAATGCTGACAGGCATGGCGCGTCTCAGTCCGAGCAGCTTCGACCGATAAGATTGTGTATTTTTTTGAGCACGGTCGAAAAGAGAGAATTCATGGAGACGTATCAATTGAAACGACCGGCAGCCGAGAATCCCTGGAGCATTGTCGTGCTCCTCGCGCTCGGACTGCTGATTTCGTTTGTCGACCGTACGAGCCTGTCCGCTGCTCTGGCGGACAAGAGCTTCGTTCGAGAATTTGCACTGACGAGCGTCGAGCGCGGCTGGCTCAATTCAGCGGTCTTCTGGTCCTACGGTTTCGTCCAGATGCCCATGGGCTGGCTCGTCGACCGCTACGGCGTGAAATGGCCTTACACGATCTGCTTCACGCTGTGGTGCATCGCTGCGGCAGTCACTGGCCTCGTGACAACGCTGTCCGCCCTGATCATCATGCGTCTGCTCATCGGCGTGGCCGAATCCGTTGTGATTCCCGCTACCTATCGCTATCTGGCCAACAACTTCGAAGAAACCCAAAAAGGCACCGCACTAGGCATCTTTTCGATTGGCGGCAAGATGGGCCCCGCGCTGGGCGCACCGATCGCGGCCTGGATGATCGTCGCGTATTCGTGGAAGATGATGTTCATTGCGACGGGACTCGTTGGCCTGGTCTGGCTCGTGCCATGGTTGCTGATGGTCAAAAACGACTATCCGTCCAGGGAGCAACTTGCGGCAGCAATACATAGGGCTTCCTCTGTACCCCTTAAGAACCTGCTGGCGAGCCCTGTCGTCTGGGGCGGACTGATCAATAACTTCTGCTACAGCTATTTCGCTTTCTATTGCATGACCTGGATGCCAGCCTATCTGGTCGAGCAACGCGGTCTTTCTCTTGAGAGATCGGGTCTTTATACCTTCTTTAGCTTTGCTGGAATCGCGATCGTTGCGGCCATAGCGGGATGGGCTGCAGACCGGATTATCGCGCGTGGCAACGACGCCGTCGTTGTGCGTAAAGCGTTCATCGTTGCCGGCTTTATTGGTGGAACCACCGTGCTGCTCGGTGCCTATGCGCCGTCGCTCGAGATGGCGTTGTTCTGGAACGTGCTATCGCTTTCGCTGCTTGGCCTTGTCACAGCCAACAATCTGGCGCTGTGCAAGCTGACCTTGATCCCCAAGCAAGCGGTTGGATTGAACACCGGACTACAGCAGGTTGCCACCAGCCTCGCAGGTGGCGTATCGGCCAGCCTTTCAGGTTGGTTGCTCCATCTAGGCGGCAGCTATTTACTGCCGATGATGGCGATCTTCGCCTTCCTGCTGATGGGCGCAACGAGCACGCTGGTGCTGCTTCAACGTAAATGGGCGCCGAAAGTCAACGACATCGCCCTCGAACCGCCGCAGACAGAAACGCAGACTTCGATTTAGGCGCGCAGCAACGTTTGCACCCAGCGGTATGAATCAGGCCGAGCGCGGCGCTCGTGTGCGAGGACTAAAAACATAGACGATTGCCCCGACCGTGAGCGGCAATGCGGTGACCGCGAACAGCAACGCATAGACCTGAGCGGACGAAGCGTTCGCCAGCCTTGCATGTCCCGCGATCCAGCCGAAACAACCGCTAGCTAACGCCACCCCAAGGAAGACGAGACTATTGAGCAGACCCAAGGCGAGTCCCAGCCTCTCAGCAGGTGTGATCGCGCGCGCCTGTGACATGACCAACGGATGAATCGCACCTACCGAAAACAGGACACAGATCAATCCCACGCCGAGGACGCTACTGGCGCCAGGGAGAACAGCGAGCAACACGGCCGCAAGTGCCCCCGCTATAAGCCATAGCAAGGAAATGGATTTGGGCGTCCAGAGCCGAACCATCAAAGGAATGGAGAACGATGCAGCGATTCCGGCCAGGCTGGTGATCGTCATCGCGTTGCCGCGTGCCAACAGGTCAAAGCCAAACACGTCCGCCAGATAGGGGCCACCCCAGGACGTGCGAAACGTTGCACCTACCGACATCGCGAGACACGCAGGCCCCAGCGCCCAGAAGCGCCCAACTCCCGAGCGCGGTGTACCGTTCGCCACTGCGACGCGCAACGCATGCGACTCAGGATCCCGGCGCTTCACGCACAAGACGACGCTGAGCGTAGCGCAAAGCATCGCCCCCGCGGCAATCAGCAAGGGGGTTCGCCACCCTGCTTCAGCAGTGGCCCGGCTGAGCGGCCACGCTGCAAGCAATGCCCCCGCCATACCAATGGCGCTGGCGGTCGTGACCGCACTTGTCTGCCGCGGTCCAGCGCCGCTGCTGAGCACGTAGTTGAGCAGCCCCATGAAAACGGGAGCACAGCCCAACCCTATGCCGGCCTGCGCAGCAATGGCGGTCCATGGATCAGCGGTGCACGCCAGCACGCCGGCACTGAGCGTCCCTATGGCCATCAGCACCGCGGTCGGCGCACGGACGCCATAGCGGTCGAACATCAGGCCGACTGGTATTTGCGCGAACGCGAATACAAGAAAAAAGGCGCCGGCAAACCAGCCAAACATCTCCGATGAAAAACGGAAATCGGCGATGACCTGAGTCGCAATGACCGCGACGTAGCTGCGAAAAAACTGGCTCAACACGTAGCTAAAGGTCAGCGCCCAGAAGCCGTAGTCGCTCAGGAACGTTGCCGTCTGGCTACGATGCCCGGTAAGGTCGCGCCGCGTGTCGCTCATCGATGATGTCTCTGTAGGTTACCCAGACCGACATGATAAGCGTTGCCTGTAGATGTGGCCGGCAGCGTCTTCCGCCAACGACAGAACTGGTTGGCCCACGAATAAAAAAGCGCCGTGCTTCCGCACAGCGCCTTCACCACGCCGATCCAATATCCGCCCTAAGGGTTCGGAATATAAAGCGGCATCGCTTCTTCCCACAGCGTATCGGTGATCGGATGCTGATCGCTACCATCAGCGTTCATCACCCAGTTCTGGCCATCGGGCTGGAAACTGTTGTCGTACAGCGCGAGTTCATCGCGGAAGCCATACACGCCTGAGCTATACGCGATACGGCCATCGTAAGTCCAGACAGCATGGCCCTGGTTCGCGCCCGGCGTCGTCAGACGGGTCAGGCCCGTGCCATCCGGGTGGATCGTGTACACGTCATAGTGGAACTTGTTCGGATCCGCCGGGTTAACTTCCTTGCGCGTGAACAAGATCTTGCTACCGTCGGGCGACCAGCCAGGCAGGTTGTCCGGCTCGGTGGTCAAGGCCGTATCAGCGTGCGTATCCAGATCGATGATACGCAGACCCTGCACCTTCGGACTCCAGACGCGGTAGACGATCTTCTTGCCATCCGGCGAGTAGCTCGGGAAACCCGCATTGATCGAGCCATCGGTCAGGACTTCCGGCTTGCCGTTCATGCTGCCGTCGGTCTTGATCCGCATGATGCGGCCGGGGCCCATGCCACGCGTAAAGAACCAGTCCCCTACGCCGAAGGCGACCCATTGACGATCCGGCGACCAGGTCGGCTGGAATGCACCGGCGAGACCCTGCTTGATCATGACCGGATCCAGCCCGCTGTTCGCAGGATCGTAAATCCGCTGATAGCCAGTGAAGTCGGGGTTCATGATGGCAATGGAAGAGTTGACTGCCTTCTCCGTGTACACCAGTTTCTGCCGATCCAGTGACAGCTGCGGGAACACATCGATGTATCGATAGTTCCACTCCGGGTCGAAGCTATACAACGGCGTGCCATTCGTATGTGCCGGACGCATCGTGATTTTTTCGTAGACCACCTTGCTGCCGTCCGACGAATAGTGAGGCGAGCGGATACCCGAGTTGGCCGTCGAGCGGAACGTGCCAGCTGTGGTGTACAAGCCTTCGGTGTCGCCACCCTTCACGTGATACGCGATGTTGTTATCGCTGAGGTATTGCGGAAACACCTTGAAACCGGGGGTCGAGGTCAAGTCCTTTCGCTCGAGCGTGGACACATCCACCGATACCAGTTGCGAGCTAACCTTATTGATTCCTTCGGGACGGTGTGCGCCCCAGGTCGACTCCACGGGCGTTTCGTAAAAGACCACGTGCTTGCCATCGGGCGACCACGAAGGCGAACCTTCATCGAAGCCGGGATTGCTGGCAATCTTCTTCCAGTCCGAGCCATCCGGCTTGATGAGGTAGATACTGCTTTCCTGCGTGCGCTCCCAGCCGACCGGCAGATTGTGGCCGCGCCAATCGGAGCCCGTGTCGGAAGAAAGGGCGAGCCACTTGCCATCCGGGGACCAGGAAGGCCTGAAATAGCTATGCGGCTTGCTCGGATCGAATTTCAGCGCACCTGTGACGTTCTTCAGGGCACCGGTCGCGATGTTCAGCGTCCAGATGTTGACCGTACCGTAGTCCTTCTCGCCTCGGCGCGACGAAACGAAGGCGATGATATTCGGGTTCGTCGGCGAAAAAACGGCCGCATCCGAAACGCCGGGGTGATCGGTGAGCCGCTGCAAGTCCGTGCCATTCACCTTCACACGATAAAGGTTGGACTGACCGAGACCGTCGCGTTCCGATGTGAATATGATCCACTGTCCGTCTTTCGAAAACGAAGCGTGGTAATCGAAACCATCGGTTGGAAGCAGCCGGTGCTCGCCGCTACCGTCTGCATTGGAGATATACAGCTGGGATGTAACAGGCCCCACGCGATCGAGCAGCAAAGTGCCTTTCGTCGCCGCGCCTGCTCCCGTCGGCATGAGAATCCAGGCCCCCCCGATGGCCGCACAAGCCATGAGTTTCTTCAAAGACGTAGTTAGATACACAGCAAAATGCCTCCATTAATTATGCGTAGGTGAGCGGCGTGGAACCGCTCAACCGCTTGACTGCTTCTGCGCCGTACTTTTCGTCGACGCATTGTGCTTCCGTTGCTTACCTATGCATCCCGCGTCTACCCGCTGTCCCCGCAGTCGTTCAGCCAAGGCTGCCAGTAACGTCGTCGAACAGTTCGTCAACCGAGAGCCGGTGCGGAATGATCTTCTGATCGAGCGCCCAGTCGATCGCCAACTGGATCCCCTTGCGGTTCGCTTCGAGTCCGATCGGCGGGAAGATAGCCGGCACACCGCCTTCGGTGAGCGCACGGCTTTCGACGATCATCCGGTACAGTTCGCGAACCACCTCCGGGTGCTTCTTCGAAATGTCGGCGTGCACCACAAACATGTGATTGATCGGCACAACGCCCTCACGCGCAAACCAGTCTTTGGCCGCGGCTTGTGCGTCCGGCACCAGCGTGCGCACACGCGGGTCTTTCGGCATGTCCTCGCCAAGCAACGCCGCGCTTAATTCACCGTCGAGCATCATCTGCGGAATCGACGAGCCAGCGGGCAGGCGCTCGCAGTTGTTCGGATCGCGATACTCGGTGAGATGCCCGTCACCGAGCGTCATCCACGTCACCTTGTCGAGATCGACACCATATTCGTGGCGCAGAATACCGCGAATCCAGAGCGCTGTTGTCTGGGTATAGGTGCGTACACCGACTTTCTTGCCTTCGATATCTTTCGGCTTCAACTCGCCGAAGTCGATGTTGTAGCCGGCGCAATGATGCTGGAAGCGTCCCGAGATCGGCGTCGGCAGCAAGACATAGGGCTTGCCGTACGCCTTGGCCTGCAGGAAGGTGACGATGGCCAGTTCGCCCGCGTCGAACTTGTTCTCGCGAACCATCGCCTTGAAGCCGTTATGCGCCGGCGTTGGTCCGCAATAGTCGAGGTTGACGAGGTCCGACTTTACACGGCCGTCTTTCATTGCCTTCGTTACCGGATAATCGGCCAGATTGGTGCGCAGCGTCGGCACGTCGGTCCGCGTCGTTGTCATTGATGTCTCTCCTTACGCTTGAATAGATTTACAGCCTGACCTCGATGAGGCAGGGGCCAGCCTCGTTCACCGAGTCAGCCATCGCCTTGTAGAAGGCCTCGGCCGTATCGACTGCGACAGCCGGAACGCCCATGCTTTTTGCCATCGCCAGCCAGTCGATGCGGGGACGATCGATATCGATCATCGCCAATGCACGCGCACCGGGTGCGCCGGCACCCATGTTGGTGTACTCGGCCTTGAGGATGGCGTAGCTGTTGTTGGCAAAGATGATCGTTGTGATGTTCAGGCCTTCGCGCGCCTGGGTCCACAGCGACTGGATGGTGTACATCGCGCTGCCATCGCCGACCATGCAGAACGCGCGCCGCTCAGGGCAGGCGAGCGCAGCGCCGGTGGCAACCGGAGTGCCATAGCCGATCGAGCCGCCCATGTTATTGATCAGGTCATGAGGCGCAGCGCCAACAGTCAGGCCCATCGTCTCGCGGCCAGTGGTCAGCGATTCGTCGATGAGGATGCAGTTTTCCGGCAGCGCCGCGGCGAGCGCCTGGGCAATCGTCGCCGGAGTCAATGCGCCGGTCGGCGGTGGAGCGTCGGAACGTGACTGAAAAACCGCTGCCGTATTCGTTGCGCCAAGCGCTTCAACCAGCATCTCAAGACCAGCAGCACCGTCCTCGCCAATTTCCACCAGCGAGTGAACGCTGGTGGCGGGCGATTTAAGCAAACTCGGTTTGTCAGGATAGCTGAAGAAAGCTATCGGCTCGGTCGTCTCGACCGTGACGATGTGCTTGAATTCCTTCAAATACTCAACAGCCAGTCCAACCGCATAAGGAATGCGTTCGAGCGTAACGCGCCCTGCTCCGCGTTCGATTCGCGAACTGAAGAATTGCGTCGCGATGCGACAGCCGGTCGCCGCCTTGATTTTGCCCGCCAGCTCGATTGCGCGTCCGCGTGTCGACCCACCAGCCAGGACGATGAGTGTCGGTTCGCCCGAACGCAGCACCTTCGCAATGTGCTCGATACGCGCGGCGTCCGGTATTTTCGCCTTGGCAACCGCGCGCGGCGGCTTGACCTGTTCGCCCGCATCCTGCCAAGAGGTATCGCCAGGCAGAATGAGCGTCGCGATTTGCCCCGGATGTCCGCTTGCCTTGCTCACCGCCGTCGCAACGTCCCACGCCACCGCTTGCGGTGACTCGACACGGCGCACCCAGTGACTCAACGGCCGCGCGAGGCCCTCGATATCGGACGTCAGCGGCGGATCGTACTTCAGGTGCGAAGCCGAGTGCTCGCCCACGATGTTGACCATACCCGACGATGCTCGTTTTGCATTGTGGATATTGGCCAGACCATTCGCGAGGCCCGGTCCGAGATGCAGCAGCGTAGAGGCCGGCGTCTCTTTCATCCGGTAATAGCCATCCGCAGCGCCGGTGCACACGCCCTCAAACAGACAAAGGACGCTGCGCATACGCGGGTTCTCAAGCGCCTTCAGAAAGTGCATCTCCGAGGTGCCCGGGTTTGCGAAGCAGATGTCGACGCCCTGATCGGTGAGCGTCTGAACCAGGCTTTCGGCTCCGTTCATTGTTTAGTACCCCGCCATCTCGCGCGCCATGCCGACCACGCCGTAGCTCTTCAGCGGAGCCGAGATCAGGAAGCGATAGCCTTCTTCGAGCAGGCGCTTATGGTTCTTCGCATTGACGTGCGGATTGCCAACCACGACGTTGTGCTTGTGGCACGTCTCGACGATCTGGCGCATTGCGTCGACCACGACCGGATGCTCGTAATCGCGCGGATGGCCCAGCTGCTGGCTAAGATCGCCCTCACCAATCAGGATGAAACCGATACCCGGCACGTTCGCGAGAATGTCGTCGAGGTTTTCAATCGCCTCGGTGCTTTCACACATGAGACCGACCAGAATTTCGCCTTCCGGGGCCAGCGGCCACACGTCGGCCTTCCTGTAGTAATCCGCCATGCTCAAACCCCAGTAGCGGGCCGCGTTAGCCGGGCCGTCGCCGCGGATACCCTTTGGCTCATACAGCGGTGCATCCTTGGGTCGCGCATATCGGCACGATGCCACGGCGTTATAGGCCTGCTCCACAGTCGACACATGCGGCCATACCACGCCATAAACGCCACGATCGAGCACCTGCTTGGCGAACGACTGGTTCATCTCGGCACCGTTGGCCGGAATACGCGCAATCGGGGTGACACGCGGCGCAACCGAGCCGGACTCGGCAATTTGCTTGCGGCTCAGCATGTATTGCAACGCATCGCCCAGCGCCGAGACGTCGTAGGGGTTGTGCTCCATCTCGAAGATGAGGCCGTCGTACGGCGCGTCGCTCATCTCGATGGCGTTCTGCTTGTCCAGTTTTGAAAACGCGGCGAAAGCGGGCTTGCCGGATTCGAAGGCGCGAATGATGCTGTTCAGACGGGTATCGCTCATGGTGTTTCTCTCTCGTTGATTGGGTACCTAAGTGACTGCACTGAGTGGTTGCATCCAGCCAGATCAGTCAGCCGCTTTCCAGTACATGAATCCCATACCCTCACCCGTACCGGCTGGTGTGCGCCAGCAGGGCACGTAGTCCACCAGCGTCATCTCTGCGCCCGTTTCCTGCACCGCTTTCATCACGCTGACGTAGAGTTTGATTTCCGAAGTGCCCGACTGGTACGAGCGGTTATCTACCGCAGCGAGGCCGTCGTAGTCGTAACCGGCCAGCATCTTCATGATGTTGTGATCGAATTCCTCGTCATTGACGAAGTGCGACAGCCCACCCGAAGCAAAAATGCCGACCCGTACATCCTCAGGCCACGCCGTAATTGCATCGCGCAGTACCCGGCCAAATTCGATGCAGCGCGACATGGACGGCTGCGTTGGCGGATAGAAGCAATTCATGATGATCGGCACGTGCGGCGGCGGGTTATCTCCCATGATCTGGTGATACACGAAGCTGTACGCATGCGGCACCACCGGATATTCGGGCAACGGCTTCATCCACACGTTGTCCGGCCATGCAAAGAGATCGGTCAGATCGAAACCTTCGCCCTGGAAGTGTTCAATCAGATAGGCGGCCAGCTTCGGATGACACTTGTGCGTGACGTGATGATCCGGAGCGTAGACGGCGCGCTGCGGCGGACCGTTGTGCACTTCTTCGCCACTGTAGATGGCGATCGAAGGGGAGAAGTCCGTGAAGATCTCCTTCTGGTCCTTGCCCAGGATGATCGCGACATCGATATTGGCGTCGCGATAAGCAGCAGCCATCTCGTCAAGCGCGCTACGGCAGCGTGCGGCGCGCGCAGTACGTTCCTCAAGCGTCAGGAATTTCTCGAACGCTGCTCCGCGGTGCGCTTCCAGCTCAGGATAAGTCCAGGTCTGATTGCGAAACCACAATTCCGGATTGTTGCGGTCGCGTTCCCCGTTCTTGAGCCAGTCCTCCGGTGCCTGACCCAGCATGCCGCTATGCGGCACCGCCATCCCGAATACAATCTTCGCCATTTAGGATTTCTCAGTAAATTAATGTGTTCAACAAAGCCGGCTATTTCTGCTGTTGCGGCCGCACCTTGATTTCTAGGCTCGCCGCAGCGATCCGTGCGCTTCGGTTACCTTGGGCGCCCACTCGGGACGAAACAGAGTCGCCGTGGCCAACGCGCCGATCAGCAGGAAGACCAGGATCACCAGCATCGGCAGGTCATAACTTCCGCTGACATGGAGAAGCCAGCCCGACAAGCTTGCCGCTACACCGCCCGCGAGACTGGTAGCGACCTGTTGCACGCCAGTCACCAGGCCGATTGCCTGCCTGGGAATCAAGGTCAGGCGCGACAAGACAAGGTTGTTCGCAGTGGCGAGTCCAAGCAGCGATAGCGAGAGCACATTCCAGAAAAGCGCCATATTCAGCGTGTGCGCATAGGCGCCAAGCAGCACCGTGCATCCGCCGCCGAAGCCCGCAATGGTGAACGCCTTGCGCACCCGAATCGGGTTGCCGCCACGGGCGATGATCCGGTCCGCTGCCCACCCCGCGACTGCCGCGACAATCGCAATCCCGGCGAAGCTAAAGAATGTGAAGAGTCCGGAGCGCGAAATCGACAGGCTGCGTTGCTCGACCAGATAAGCAGGCATCCACGTCATGCAATAAAACGTGAAGTAGCCGTAGCAAAAGTTGGTGATCATGCCGCCCCACACAACCGGGCTGGCCAGAATGCTGCCAAGGCCAACCGTGCGCGCACTGCGATTCGCCACGGTCAGTTCTGCTTTCGATGGCAGGTCGTTGCGGACCATCAACAACCACGGAGCCAGCCATAGCAGGCCAACCAGACCGGTCGCTATAAACATGACCTGCCAGGAATAGTTGACGAGGAACCACGCGCCGACCGGCGCACCGAGTGCGGGACCGAACTTGTTTCCCATCGCCAGAATGCCTACCGCAAGACCGTTCTGGCTCTCACCGAAGTTGTTGCGAATCCAGCGGTAGCTCGCAGGAATCACTATGGCCTCGGCCATGCCAATGATCAGACGCATGACCACCAGACTCGCGAGCGCCGTCACCGCACCCATCAACGCGGTGGCGAGGCACCACAGCGCGAAGCTGACCGCGTACGGCCATTTCACGCCGTAGCGGTCGGCGACCCAGCCCATCGGCACCTGAAACACACCATACGACCAGAAGAAGGCCGAGTTGATCCAGCCGCGATCGACATCGGTCAGCGCAAAATGTTGAACGAAGCCTGCGTCCGCCAGCGTGGAAGAAATGCTGGTGCGATCGACAAAAGAAATCAGAACACCGATCGCAAGGAGCGCGAGTATGGCCCAGCGGTTCGCAGTCCCGGGTCGTGCAGGTTTGCTTGTCTCCATCTGCTTGTTTCTCTTTAGTGTGATTGGTTCTGCGTGCGCACTAACCGATCTGGCCTTGAACATCACGGGTAGCCCGCACAGATGCGAAGCAG
Organism: Paraburkholderia sp. GAS206C; assembly: GCF_050435645.1. Taxonomy (NCBI): domain Bacteria; kingdom Pseudomonadati; phylum Pseudomonadota; class Betaproteobacteria; order Burkholderiales; family Burkholderiaceae; genus Paraburkholderia; species Paraburkholderia sp. GAS206C. The sequence goes on from NZ_JBNDKR010000005.1 coordinate 89,864, forward strand.
CCTCAGGCCAGGGCCGGATACAGTTGCTGCGCAGTGCTGCCGAATATCCACGCACGATCTTCGTCGCTCAGGCACGCCAGACCCGCCTGGGCCTTCGCGAGGATTTCCGGCAGCGTGCCCGTCGAAGTCGGATAATTCGAGCCCCAAGCCATCCGCTTTGCGCCGAAGGCTTCCACCACACGCGGGAAGAACGTTTCGGCGCTGGCCTTCTCCTTCTTCACGTCGCCAAAGATGCGCGGCGTGAGCTTCAGGTAGATGTTCGAAAGCGGCGCAAGGTCGAACAGGCTTTGCGCTGCCGCATAGGGTGCGCCGTCGGCAACCTCCGGTCGTCCCAGGTGGTCGAGGACGATCGCGACGTTCGGGAAGCGCTTCGCCAACGCCGTGACTTGCGGCAGGCCGATCGGGCCGGTCTGGATGCACATCGGCAGGCCCAGGTCACCGCACAACTCCCATGCGGGAAATGAGCGCGGATCGTCGAGCTCGCTCGGGTCGAACTCCTTGGTGCTGCCGCCGGTAAAGAGACGCAGACCCGCGAGACCGCGCCCGACCCATTCCCGGATGCGCCCCGGTGCGTCCGGTTGCAAGACGTCAACGGAGCCGATGGCCACCAGGCGGTCCGCATACTTCGCGCAACCGTCTACAACGTAGCTGTTATCGAAACCGTAAGTGGTAGAAGAATGCACCACAGCAGCCTTGGCGACGCCGGCTTCGTCCATGGCCGCGATCAAGGTTTCAACGGTCGTGGGACGTTCCTGCGACCAGTCCGAGCGCTTGCCGAACAGCGGCGCAGGCGGATAGCGGGTTTCGTCGTCGGAAATGATGTGTGGGTGAATATCAACAATGGAAGTCATGATTGCCTCTGTACTCTACTCATTGCATACGGCTCGCGCCGGTGTCACTTGCCGCGCGCTTTAAGGCGTGCATCGAGACGCGGATAAACGCGACGCGCATTGCCTTCGAAGATCTTGTAGCGGTCCTCGTCTGACAGCGCCGTGCAAGCGTCGATGTAGCGCTTGGTGTCGTCGAAGTACTGATCGGTTGCCGGATCCTTGCCACGCACTGCGCCAATCATTTCCGAACCGAACAGCACGTTGTCGGCGGGAATCACCTTGGTCAGCAACTCGACACCGGGCTTGTGATACACGCATGAGTCGAAGAAGATGTTGTTGAGCAGTCCTTCGAGTGGACGGTCGCGCATCTCGAGCGACATGCCGCGATAACGGCCCCAGTGATACGGCACGGCGCCGCCGCCGTGCGGAATCACCAGACGCAACGTCGGGAAGTCCTTGAACAGATCGGATTGCAGGATCTGCATAAACACCGACGTATCCGCATTCAGGTAATGCGCGCCCGTGCCATGGAAGCACGGATTGCACGAAGCGGCCACGTGGATCATCGCGGGCACATCCAGATCGACGAGCGCTTCGTAAAGTGAGTACCACTCGCGATCGGTCATCGGCTTGCCGGTCCAGTAGCCGCCGGTCGGATCGGGATTCAGATTGCAGCCTACGAAGCCCAGTTGCTCGACGCAACGGCGCAACTCGGGAATCGAATTCGCGGGCGCAGCACCTGGCGATTGCGGCAACTGGCATACCGGCGCGAAGTTGTCCGGGTAGAGTTCGGTCACGCGATACACGAGGTCGTTCGATACCTCGGCCCACTCCAGACTGGTGCGCTCGTTGCCGAGATGGTGGCTCATCAAACCGGCGATCGGCGAAAACAGCGTCAGGTCGCTGCCGCGTTCGCGTTGCAGCTTGAGCTGGCCATTGCCGATCGCTTCGCGAATCTCGTCGTCGCTGACAAAAGCGCCGTCACGCGACGGGGCGTTGGCCGGGTTGTTGGCAAACTCGACCTGCCTGGCGCGCCAGGCGCGAAATGATGCGGGTACGGTCGTGAAGTGACCGTGGCAATCGATGATCATGTTTTTTCCGTTCGGGTCTTGAGGTCAACGAGCCAGCGGGTCCACAAACAGTTCGTGGATGGACATGCGGCGTGGCGTGAGACCTTGCTTGAACGCGGTGGCCTCCAGCGTTTCGATCGTCTTGAGGTTCTCTTGCAGACCGTACGGCAGCGGATCGTGTCCGACGATCTTGCGCAACTGGAGATACTTCTTGTCGCCGGCGCTCGTGGCCTCGCCCGAGTCGAGTCGCGCCAGCCATTCCTTTTTCGCCTGAGCGAAAGCGTCGTAAATCGACCTGGCGATCCACGGATTCTCGGCAAGCACCGAGTCCTTGACGACGATCGTGCCGTGCATCGGATAAACCCCCGTGCGAGCGTAGTACTCGGTCTCGAGCTCGGTCGCATTGGGCAGCAGATCCGGGTAGTCAGCCTCGACTTCCTTCCATCCACCCGTGGGAGCACCGGTGCGGCCGATACCCGCGGCGGCGGCAAAACCCGCCGACAATTCACCCGAAGCCATCATTTCCGCCAGCGAGCTGCCCGCAGGAGCATGGATCACATTCGACGGCAACTTGAGCTGCGTGACATGCTCTTCGTCGTCGACCACCCAGGTCACCTTGGATGAATCGAGGCCGAATTCATCGATCAGCACCTGACGCGTCCACACGCCGGTCGTGACCGAGTAGGCGCGTACGCCGACCTTCTTTCCTTCCAGGTCCCTGGGGGTGTTGATCCCTGCATCGGGTCGTACCAGCAGCCCGCCATGGTGAAAGCGCCGCACCACAAAGATCGGCAAGCCGACAAATGGCGCGCCATAGGCACGAGCAATGATGTAAGTAGTCGGCGCCAGTTCGCAGACGTCGAATTCGACGTCGCGCACCATGCGGCGGAAAGCGCCAATTTGCGGCTGAACGGTGATGAACTCGGCGTCCACGCCCTCAATGGGAATGGATCCGTTACGGATGGCCGACGTGTGCGGGTGCTCAGCGATAGCGATCTTGAGCGGGACTTTTCTGGTCAACTTCCTCTCCAATGTGTCGGCCGGAGTTGGCGCTTCAGCGCTTGGTCCGGTCCCATGCAAAGACATTTGCGGATTGATCGTCGCAGACAGCTGAATGAAGGCTCCAGCGCCGGACGGATCGTCTCGATGGGGTGAGAATATGGGAGGATGAGCCCCGCGTCCCTACACAAAAATCAGATTCAATGGCACTTTTGTTGATGGGCCGAGGAAGGCAGGACGCGCGCGCCGTGGGCTTGTGCGCCCCACCCGGGTACGGCGAAGGTCAGCGGAGAGGGTGCCGCTTGCGGGCTATTTCGCAAGACGGTCGGCGGTTGATGGAACACTGTGATTACCGTAAGCCTACGGCGCATCGAATCCAATACCGCGCAGGAATATCTCAAGCCGCTTCTTGATGTCCTGCGTTCTGCGCGCCCTGTCCACCGCCTGCAACAACCGTCTGCGAGGCAGAAGCGCACCGAAGACGATGTCCATCAGCATGCCTGCACACAGCAGCGGATCCGCGATCGTCATCCGTCCGCGCTCGGCCTCCCGTTGCAGCCATTCGATCAACTTTTCGCGCGAACGAATGATCTTGTGTTCGTACAGGTAGTCAGACAGTTCCGGAAACTGCACGGACTCCCGGACGATCAGGTTAAGAATCGCCTCCCGCGCACGTTCGGCTTCGTCGTCGATGTCCAGACGGAAAATTTGGATCAGCGTTTCGAGGATCGGCAAGGTCTCATCCTGAGGCCTCGGCAGATCGAGGATCAGATGCTGGTTCGCGCCGACAACGGCCGCAAACAGTTCGGTCTTGTCACGGAAGACCTCGTAGATGGAGCGCTTTGACACTTTGGCCTTCGTCGCAACGACGGCCGTCGTCGTTCGTGCGAACCCCAGTTCGACGAAGGCCTCATGCGCTGCCGTCACGATGGACTGGCGCCGCTGCGTCTCCCCGATCACCTTCGGCCGCCCGCGTCTCGCAGACGGTTTCTCTTTGGTGATTTCCACTTCCTTCTCCTGCCTTTCCATTGAAACAACCGTGTCGTTTATATATGGTACTCTGATAGTACCGAAATGTCGTTCGAACTAGCAAGGAGAGTAAGCATGGCACAGGTCACCGTTCCTCAAGCAACCGGACCGAGTCCCATCCGGGATCCTCGCGTCCTTGAAGTCATTGCGCGTATGAACGCTTCGCGCCGTTTCCCGCCACGCGAGGCCTTCGACGGTCCGGTCGGCAAGGACCCCGAAGCGTTCGCGGATTATGGGTTTTCCATCCACCCCGACCAGGGCGATCTGATCTACCTGCTGTGCAGAGGCCTCGGCGCAAAGCGGGTGGTGGACTTCGCCACGTCAATCGGCATGTCCGCTATCTATTTTGCGGCAGCCGTGCGCGATAACGGTGGCGGCCTCGTCATCGGTTCGGAGTTTGTTCCGGCGAAGGTGGAAGTCGCGCGTCGCAATCTCGACGATGCGGGGCTGGCCGAATACGCCGATATCCGCGCCGGCGACGCACGCGAAACGCTGCGCGACCTCGGCGGACCGATCGATTTCGCGCTGATCGATGGCTGGCCTGTTGCCGAAGGACCATCGCTCGCCCGTCAGGTCGTCGAACTCGTCGCACCGCAGTTGCGGGTCGGCGGTTATATCCTGAACGATAACGCCGAGCCGGATTTCCTCGACTATATCCGCGACCCGAAGAACGGTTTCATCTCCATCACGCTGCCGATCAAGCGCGGCACGGAACTCGCGTTGAAGGTCGAGTGAGCGATCGTACCGTTGTGAGCGCGATCGTCGGCAGGCTGGGGTATATGCAGCGCATAGGGTGTTGAAGGAGCATGAAGTTGCAAACGCGTAGAGACTTTCTGATCATGACTGCAGGTGTGGGAGTGATTCTCGCAGTCAGCGTACCGGCTGTTGCAAGCAACAGCGCGCCGCATGCGAAGCGCGCCACGGCGATCACGCAGGTTTTCGGCGACGGTATTCGTCTAAGCGCAGTTGCGGTGGAATATGACACACCGGTCAAGGGTGCGGACCTGTCCGCTGCGGACTTCCGCGTCGAAGGCCGAACCGTTACAGGCGTGTTCACCAGCACGAGCGCCGATCCGGCAGACCGTGCAGAGACCGGCCGTTTCGTTATCGTGACTCTTTCGCCCGACGACACAAATGCCACCCTCGCCGAGAAGGTTCAAGGCCAAGGCGTTATGCCACCACCGATTGGCGGCAGCGGTGGCGGTCCCGGTGGTGGCGGTCCAGGAAAGGCCGGCGATATCCCGCACTACGACACCGTTTACAAGCGCGCCGAGGCATCGATCATGATGCCAGGCGGGCGCACGCTGGCAACGACAAAGGTCAAGAACCTGATCGTCGACGATTTCCATCAAAGGGAATTCCACGATCCGAAGACCGGCAAGATGCTCCGGTACAACCTGTTTGTGCCGAAGGACTATGACGCGAGCAAGTCCTATCCGCTGGTGCTCTTCATGCACGATGCAGGCGCAACTAGCGACGTCACGCGTACCACACTGTTCCAGGGACTGGGTGCCATCTCGTGGGCAAGCCCCGAGGATCAGGCCACGCGTCCTTGTTTCGTGCTGGCACCGCAGTTTGCCGAAATCATCGCCGACGACGATTCGCGTACGTCCAGCATGCTCGACACCACCATCGATCTCATCAAGTCGTTGGCAAGTCAGTACAGCATCGATCGCAAGCGGCTCTACACCACCGGCCAGTCGGGTGGTTGCATGATGTCCATCGCAATGGATATCAAGTACCCCGAATTCTTTGCGGCCTCGTTCCTCGTTGCCGGCCAATGGGATCCCGCGCGCGTAAAGCCGATGGCCCGACAGAAGCTGTGGATTCTGGTCTCGCAGGATGACGACAAAGCGTACCCGGGACAAAACGCCATCACTGAGGAACTGAAGAAGGACGGCGCCAGGACTAGCCGCGCGGTGTGGGATGGAACGTGGACGGCTCAGGAATTTCAGGCCGCGTTTGAAAAGATCGACGCTGAAGGTAGCTCAATCAATTATGTGACGTTCCGCAAAGGCACCGTCATTCCGCCAGGCGAGTCGTCGGCAGGGGCCAGCGGACATCGAAACACCTGGCGTATCGCATACACGATTGAGCCGATTCGTGAATGGATTTTTCGACAGCAGCGCTGAAGCTCACGCAGCCCGCCTGTAGCCGTTCATCGCCGGACGCTCGGCCACTGGAGGAAACACATTCCACGAACCGTCGTCATGACGAAAGAAGACGATCGAGAGTACACCTCCGGGACGCGATGTCTCGACGTACACCACACACCCACGACGCGAACCCGCACGACAAAGACGCGTGACGCGTGCCGGCATCGCGGGGGTGGGCGCGAGCCACTTATCGACGATCCAACGCAAAGACTTTTCGGCGGCATACATGTCATTCTCCTTCGAAGCTTGAGGCCCTACAGCCCGTCGTTCGCAACCTAAGTTCTGTGAACGGAACGGCCATCAGGCGACACGGGCGCCCGAATAGGCACCCTTCAATTCGGCTGCGACGAGGGCCTTGAAAAGGCTCGCCAATACATGCAGCCCCGCACGCGGATGCGTGAGGCAAGTCTCGACCTGCTGGCTGCGACTCTCGCCGGACAGGCACCACGCACAAAAGTGCTCGCAATTGTTCGTCAACAGGCGATAGCGGTTTTCGCCCAGGCGCGAACGGGCCCGCAGAACGGCCTCCGCGCCCATGTATTGCGCACAGGGATGAAGGCGGATTGCAATCGCGCTACCGGCGGCAAAACGGTCCAGCGTGACTTCGACGACGGGCCCGCGGCAGTGGCCGGCGGCAAACCCCGCGTAGTGAACGACCTTGCCTGCGCCTGCGTAGATGCCGTGGTGTTCGTAGCCACCACGGCTCGTCACGAGATGCGCGCCAAGCGGTATGTCGCATTCGTCAACGAACGGAAGGTCCGACGAGGCGCCAGCCGCGCTACGCATTACGCGTTGCCGTTCGCTACGGACGTCTTGTTGTTTGCTGTTCATGGCTCGCCTCTGTGTTTCCGGGTTCCCGCAAGCGACGCTTGCACACATATCCAACACTGTTGCGAGCTCTCTTGCATCAACCGGACCAGAGCATTCAAGCCATTGATTTTCCTACGGAATCGGAGAATTCTCGAAAGTGACCGGGTTACTATGTCAGCGTCTGGCCAACACTCGTCGTGCCGAACTGTTGGAGGCCGCCCGCCATATCAGGAGCCCGAAGCATTCCACAGCGTCCGCCCGATTTGTTGGGTCGCGGACACAGCTGCATCCACCGGTGTTGGCGAGGCCCCCACATTTCGCTGTGCCGCGTGCTCCGCGCCACGCGAGGACTAACGAACAATTCCCACGCAATCAAAGGCTTACCGGCATGCGCACAAAGCGCCGCAAAGCTAGCACGTTACTTGCACCGTATCGGCCATCTGCCCCATGAACCGCGGTCGCGAGTCGGCGACCACTCCGGAGAATCGACATGGCTTCCATTACGATCCACGACCTTCCAGACAGCTTCGCGCTTGACCACAAGGCAATGGCGATGATCCGCGGCGGAGACGGCGCCCCGTGGCTATACGGCTGGATACAGCCGTTCACGCCAAGTACGCCGAGCGCCGGCCCGGTTGTCGCCAACCTGTACCAGACCACCAACAACTTCTATGCTGGACAGATGATCAACCAGTTCCAGTCGATCAATGTCAACAACACCGGAACGGGTGCGAACATCAATGCTTCTCCCGACGAACGCAGCACGAACCATGCGGCGTAAATATCGTGACGTGTACCAGTCAATTCAGATGGGTATCGGCGGCCCGCTCGGATGTGGGCCGGGTCCGCGAACACAATGAGGACGCCTGCCTGCAGCAGCCGGAGCGCGCCTGCTGGGCAGTCGCCGATGGCATGGGAGGCCATGCCGTCGGCGACCTCGCGAGCGGCTTGATCGTCGACGCGCTAAGCCGTCTGTCTGCGCCCGATACGATTGCCCGCTACCTCGCGGACGCGCGCAAGCGCCTGCTGACGGTCAATCAACGGCTGAGGCAGGAAGCCGCAAGACGGCAGGTATCCGTGATCGGCAGTACAGTCGTTGCGCTGTTCGCATGCGATAGCTACTGCGGCTATCTGTGGGCGGGCGACAGCCGGCTGTATCTGTACCGCGATGGACATTTGCGGCAACTGACCCGGGATCATAGCCAGATTGAGGAGCTCAAGGCGCTTGGACTTCTCACTGAGGAAGAAGCGGTCAATCATCCGGCCCAGCACGTGATCACCCGCGCGGTGGGCGCCACCGATCAGCTCGAATTCGACACCAACACGCTGGCCGTAGCCGACGGTGACATGTTCCTGCTGTGCAGCGATGGGTTAAGTAACGAATTGAGTGCGCAGCAGATGCAGGCCGCGTTGATCGCGGCCGATTGCGACGCTGCCTGCGAGGCCTTGATTGCAGCTGCCCTTACGCGCGGCGGCCGCGACAACATCACCGCTGTCGTGGTCCGTGCCGAAGACCCCTCCGCCGCCGACAAAACCCTCCTGAATCCCACACCCTAGCGTGCAACCTTGAGGCCGTTGCTGCTCAACTGCTGCCCGGCTCCTTGTCATGCGTCTGGCCGTTGCGATGACGGAAGTCTTTTGAATGCAGTCCGTGCTTCTTGAGCAGCATTTGCAGATGAGAGCGGTTCATGTCGACGCGCCGCGCCAGTTCAGCAACGGTGCCGCCCACTTCCTGGAGACCGCGTTCGAGGAACACTTTCTCCGCCTCGTCGCTGGCTGCACGTTTGGCATCACCGAGCGACATCAGATTCGGCACCACGCTTACGGCGGACGCGGACGGCGACGCTGAACTGGGTCGTACATCCACTGGCAGATGCTCGACATCCGCCGTATCGCCTGCGAGGCACGAGATCCGGTAGATGACGTTGCGCAGCTCCCGAATATTGCCGGGATAGGGATACGTCAGCAGGAAATCTCGCAACCGTGGTGTCATTCGAACTGGACGGCGCTTCAGAATGCCGGCCGCTTCGTCGCTGAAGTACGCAAGCAGCAGCGGGATCTCGTCGCGCCGTTCGCGCAGGGGTGGCAAGGTGATGTGTATCACGCTGAGCCGGTAAAACAGGTCCTCGCGAAACTTGCCTTCTTCGCTCAGGCGCCGCAGGTTGCGGTTGGTCGCCGCGACAATGCGCGTGTCGACCGCAATCGTCTCGTCCGAACCCACGCGTTGGATTTCGTGCGCTTCCAGCACGCGTAACAGCTTGACCTGGCCCGCCAACGGCAACTCGCCAATCTCGTCGAGAAAGATCGTCCCCGTGTGCGCGCTTTCGAACTTGCCCTTCCGGTCGCTCGACGCACCTGTAAACGCCCCTTTCCGATGACCAAACAGTTCGGACTCCAGCAGGTTCTCGGGAATCGCACCGCAATTGACCGAGATAAACGGCTTGTCCGCACGGCTGCCGTTTGCGTGAATCACCTTCGCCATCAGTTCCTTGCCGGTACCGCTCTCGCCGTCGATCAACACGGGTAACTCAGTGGGTGCCGCCTTCTCCGCGATTTCGAGCGCTTCGAGCAGTTGTGGATTGTCGCCGAATGTCCCCTCGAAAATGAAGCTGCGTGCCAGCAACGCCTCGCGTCGTGCGCCGCGCGACAGTTCAACGCGCACGGGCTCCGCCACCGCCTGCACGAAGCGCTCCTTGTGCGACAGTTGCATCACCTCGTCACGCAGTACGCTCGCCTGCCGGAGCACTTTTTCGATGTCGGCGCGCTCGAGCCTGGATGCCCAGCGCAACATCGAACGCAGGATTTCGATCTTCTCGATCAAGCCGGCGTAAGAGATGGCGGGACTCGGGTCCTCGGTCTGGTCAAGTATCTTCATCCGGCACTCAACTGTTTCTGTACGAGCTGGTAGTACATCCCCTTGCGCTGAACCAGTTCCTCGTGACGCCCCTGCTCGGCGATAGCGCCTTCGTACAGCACGAGAATCTTGTCGGCGCGCATGATCGTACTCAGGCGGTGCGCGATGATGACCGCAGTACGCCCTTTCAGAATGTCGTGCATATTGCCGAGAATATTGCTTTCGGACTGCGTATCGAGCGCCGAGGTGGCTTCGTCGAACACCAGCAGTTTCGGGTCGTGGTAAAGCGCCCGCGCAATGCACAAGCGCTGGATCTGGCCGCCCGACAGTCCGACACCGCGCTCGCCCACTACCTGTTCGTAGCCGAGCGGCATCTTGCTGATGAATGCGTGCGCGTCCGCCATCTTTGCGACCTCCTCGATGCGGCGCCGGTCCGGCGCATCGTCGCCGCTCGCGATGTTGTCTGCGATCGTCCCGGAGAAAAGCAGATTGGTTTGCATCACATAGCCGATCTGCCCGCGATAACACGCCTTGTCGATCACGTTGAGGTCGTAGCCGTCGACCGTCATCTTGCCCTCGTTGGGGCCATAAAAACCGACCAGCAGCTTGGCGAGCGTCGTCTTGCCCGAGCCGCTGCGGCCGACGATCGCCACGAGCTCGCCCGGCTTGATATCGAAGCTGATGTTCTCGAGCACGTATTCGTTTTCGCCGCCACCGTAGCGGAAATACACACCGCTCAGGCTGATTTCACCCTGGAGATCAGGCAGGATCACACGCGCGGCCAGATCTTCCGGCTTCTGTTCGGGTTCGATATCGAGCACATCGCCTAGCCGTTCCATGGCGACGCCCGCGTCGTTGAGCATGCTCCACAGGCTGACCAGGCCCATCAATGGGCCTAGCACACTGCCCATGAACGCATTGAAGGCGATCAACTGACCGATGGTCAGCTCACGAGCGAGCACGAGATTCGCACCTACCCACAGGATCGCGATGGTCGTCGCCGCGTTCAGCAACTGGCTGCCCAGGCCCACCAGAATGTTGAACGCCTGCGACCGGTACTGCACTTCGAGTGCCTTCGCGTATTTCTTTTCCCACCTGAGACGAACCGGACGCTCCATACCCATGCCCTTGATCGTCTCGACGCCGGCGAGCGCTTCCATCAGGAATGCTTTGGAATCCGTCGATGCGGCGAATACTTCGCGCGCGTAACGTTTGATCTTCGGCGTGGCGAGCGCGGTCAGCGCAACGATGGGAATGACGAAGCCAATCAGAACCAGCGTCATCTTCACGTTGTAGACAAACATGATCGTAAAGTAGATGAACACCATCAGCAGATTCAGCGCGGTCGTCACCGTCGATTCGGTCAGGAACGCGCGAATGGTCTGGTTCTCCTGAAAGCGCGCGAAGATGTCGCCGGTCTTGCGGCTGGCGAAGAAGGAAAACGGCAGCGACATCGTATGCTTGAAGAACTGCGACATCATCGCGAAGTCCATGTTGCGCACCATGAAATTCGCCAGATAGGCGCGCACCGTCGCCATGAGTTGTGAAAACACACTGGAGACGATCAGCCCTACGATCAGCAGTTCAAGCAGGCTGACGTTCTGGTGTACGACGACACCGTCGAGAATGTTCTGGATGATGAGAGGCGGAATTACGCCGAGCACCTGAATCACGAAGGTCGCCAGAAAGAGATGCGCGAGAATTTTCCGGTACGGAGTCAGGTACCCAACAAAGCGGATCCATGGCGAACGTGACGCCGCCATCTGCACCAGGTTGGGTCCGGGCGTAAACAGCAGACAGGTGCCGCTCCAGCCGCGCTCGAAGTCCTCCACACTCAGCTTCCTGAAGCCGAGCGCCGGGTCGGCTATCCACACCCATTCCTTCGAGGTTCCGTACACGACAATGTAGTGATACCCCTCCCAATGCACGATGAAGGGCAGCTCGAAGCTACGTAGCGACTCATAGATGCACTGAACGCCCCGTGTGGTAAATCCTAGCGATTCGCCAGCCCGTGCCAGACTGTCCAGTGTCGCGCCCATGGTCGTCACATTGGCCAGATCGCGCAGCTTGCCGAGCGTCATCGAAATGCCGTAGTGCCTGCAGATCATCGCGAGACAGGCCGCGCCGCAATCCATCTCCTCGGCCTGCTCGACCAGCGGAAAACGCCGGATCACCTTTTCGCCGGACTCCGGTTTCGTATGAAGGTCGAGCACCACGGGGTGCTTGCGTCGTTGCTCGACGCGCTTTTGTCTTTCCAGCTCCCGTTCCGCAAAGCGGATCCGTTCTTCGAGCGCTTCGCGCAGCTTCGGGTTGCGCTCCAGAATGAAGTGCACCGTTTTCTCGGGGATGACGAGAAGCCGGGTCTCGGTGTTGGCAATAACCGAGACCATCTGCTCCTGGCGCAGCAAACAGGCCTTCTCACCGAAGATCTCGCCTTGCCGAAGCGTCGCCAGCACGTAATCGCGGCCCTCTTCGTGCCGCACAAGGCGCACCTCGCCCTGACGGACCACATAGAGCCGGCGGTCTTCCCGCGCGCCCTGCTTGAGGATATCCTTGTCCGCGCCCATCCGTTTCGCACCGACGCTACGCACGCATTCTTCGAGTTCGGCCTTGTTCAGTTTGCTGCGTAAGTCGAACAGTTGCGTGACGAATCCGCCGGCTGAGCTGATTGCGACGTAGCTCGTCACGAACGCCAACGCGTCCGGGTTGGCGGCGATCACAGGCTCGATGGCAATACGCGGAATAAACAGCAGTTCAGTCTTCGCCGATGCACGCACCGACGACTCGTGCAGATAGTCGCGCAGCATCGCGATGTCCGCAAAAATCTCACCGGTCTTGCGTACTCCCATGCTGATTTCTTTACCCCGTTCCTCGGTAAAGATGCGCACCGAGCCGGACTTGATCACAAACAGTCCGTCCGCGGGTTCGCCGGCATTGCATACGGTTTCGCCGAACGCGAAATGCCGGGACTCGGCGTGCGCGGCCAGCCGTTCGAGTTCGTCCCGCGAAAATGGCGAGAGAATCTCGACCGTCGAGAGGAAGTCGACCGCGGGCGAAGCTGTCTGTGGTGCATCCATATGCTTGCGAACCTCGACCTTGCCAGCGCAGGGCCTAACGCACTTCGATCACGTGTTCCTGGGCGCGCGCCATCAGCCACTCTTCGCGCAGCAGGCGCTGGATTTCGGCCTCGACATCCTCGTCGAGCGTTGCGGGATGTTTCGCCGTCACCGCGAAAATCTCGTAGCAGGAGCCGTCAGGCGACGCAAATGGCCCCAGTAGGTCACCCGCTTCGGCATTGAAAATCTTCGCTTCGATCTCGGGCTTCAGCGAGCCGCGCAGCACTTTGCCGATTACGCCGCCGCGCTCTCGCGTCTCGGCAATCGAGTGTTCGCGCGCCATCTCGGCGAAGCTGTCGGGATCGTCGCGCAGCACTGAGATCATTTCGCGAGCTTTTCCCTCGCTGTCCAGCACGACATGGCTGACCTCGATCGCGTCGAACCTGGGCGAATTCAACGAGAAGTACTCTTCCACTGCGACCCGGTCTCCGATCGTGGCGAGCATCTTCTCCTGGTAGAGGCCGTCGGTGATGAAGCGCTCGAACTCGTCCAGACTCACCCCAAGCGCGTCGAGGTAGTGATTCATGTCGGTCGCTCGATGCAGGCCGCGTACCCGGCGAAACTGATCGGCACGCTGCTGTATTTCGTCCTCGGATAGCCGGACGCCTTGCTTTCTCGCCGCGTGGACGGTCAGCTTCTCCCGCACGACGCCTTCAATCAGGCTCTCGAACTGTCCGGTCAGTTTCAGTAGACGTATGAACTCGGCGACGTCCACGACTTCGTCATCGATTCGCACTATCGCGGTCATCTCATCCGCTCCTTGAAGAAAGGGCCTGCGTGCCGCACATGCGTCATCCGGCCAGTTGCCTGAACGGGTCGAGGCCGAGATCGATCAGACGCCGCTCTCGCACGACGATTTCGGCATTGGCAGTCATGCCATAACGCAACGCGTATCGGCTGCCTGCTACCTGGTAGTAGTTCTGTTCGAGTGCAACCCGCCCTTCGTAGACCGGTTGTTTATCCTGTGCGGAAGGTTTCGTCGCCGGCGAGATGTACTCCAGGGTGCCGTTGATCAACCCATAGCGCTGATACGGAAACGCATTGAACTTCAGCTTGACGGACTGACCTTCATGCAGAAAGGCCCTATCGCGCTCGGCAATCTCAACCTTCAACACCGGTCTTGCGTCCTGCGGTGCGATCGCCCCGAGCGGCGTGTTGGCCTGTACCTTGTCGCCGGGTTGCGTCGAGGTCACATCCGTGACGACGCCAGACACCGGCGCGACGATCAAAAGAAAGTTGTCCTTGTCGATATTCTCGAAGCGAATCCGCGCGGCTGCGTCCGCCACGAGACGGGCACTCTGCAGTTCCAGCCGCACCTTGTCCTCGGCCGTGGCGATATCGCGTACCGCGGAATCGTATTGAATCTGCAGGTCGGTGGCTTGCTCGCCGCTCGTGGCGAGTTGTGCATTGGCCTGTGCATATTCGTGGCTCAACTGGAAGTCCAGCTCGGAGAGTTTCGATTGCGCCACACGGTAGGCGTTTTCCGCCTCCTGATAGGCGTTTTTCTTCGCTTCGACCTGGAGCTCCGCGACACCGCCGCCACCCGGCTGCGCAAACAGGCGCACATATTTATCCTGTTCGTCGCGTGCCGCGTCGCGTGCGTGCCGCGCGTTGTCGAGATTGCTGCGCGCCTCTTCGAGCAGCGCCCGCTGCCCTTCGGCGAGCTTGGTCGTCCCCTCCGACATGCGGTTCTGGTGCAGATTGGACTCCACTTCCATCTGTTCCTTCAATGCCGCAGCCTTGCGCTCCATCAGCGCCTTCTTCTCGGGAAATTCGCGCCACTCGCGCTCGGCCTCCTCGAGTTTGAGTTGTGCCTGCAGGGCGTTGCTCGCCGCCTCGATCGCACCACGGGCGTTCAAGCGCGCCAGCACGTCCCCCTTCGAGACCGGTTGGCCTTCAGCCACATAGAGGTCCGCGAGTTCGCCGTCGATGGGCGCGTAGAAGCGGCGTACCTCCGACTCGGGCGCAAGCGTGCCTTGCGCATTCACGATCACGTCGGCGCGCCCGAAAAAAGACCAGAGCAGACCGGCGATCACGAGCCCGACCATGAGGAGCACGAGCGCGCGTGCCAACCGCACCGGCTCGGCAGTCAGGATCGCGATGCCTTCGGCGCTGTGATCTTCCAGCGCCTCGGCAAGCGGTTTAAGGTGAATTTCCCGCTTCACTGCCGGTGCCTCCGATCAGGGCGAGCTTTGCGCGCAACAGATCCGGGTCCAGTACCATGCGCAACTCCTGCAGCGAACGGCGCTGCAATTCCACCTCGGCGTTGATGGCGGCGAGCAGGCTGTCCCAGTCGCCGGAATGGTCGGCGCGCAACTGCGTATAGATGCGCATTCCTTGTTGAGCCACCGACTGTGCTTCGGATAGCGTTCTGGCCTGGTTACGAAACTGTGCGGAGATGCCTGACTCGAGCCGCTGGGTGCCCCCGATCGCACCGTTCTCACGATATTGACGCCACAGGGCCTGCGCATGCGTGAGCCCGTCTTGCGCGCGGGCCAGCGCCTTGTCGCGGATCGAGGACACGTCGGTGCCGATTGCCTGCACGAACCAGGCGTCGTCGGTGGCGTCCAGCGCGCCGTAGAAGGTCAGCAGTTGCTGATCGTAGTCCTTCGTGCCGCGCGTTTTTTGCAGCGCACCGAATTGATCGAACACAGCCTGCTTGTGCGCCTGCTCCTGGGCGAGTACGTCGGACCATGGCGAAGGCGGCATCGACTGCAAGCCGGCGAGCGCCTGCCGCCCGTCGCCGCGCTGCCACGCCGCGGCGACGAGGTCGTGCTGACGTATCAGCGCATCAGAAGGAAGCTGCGTCGCGGCGAACGACCGGTACTGTTGCTGGAACGGCGGCGTCGCAAAGTGCGCGGATTTCATCAGCGCCAGCAGGGGACCGAGCTTGCGCGCACGCGCCTCGTCGGCGAGGGCGGCGTATCGCTGAAGATCCGCTCGCAGTGCATCAAGACCGGCAAGACGCGGGTATTTCTCGGCGTAGTTGCTAAACATCGCTCGCAGCGCGTCGAAGTTGCCTTGCGGCAACTCAGTGGCGATGGCCGCGTTCAGTCGTGCGATCGCCGGCAGATACACAGAGTTGTCGCGCTGCAGCGCACGCAGGTGACTCATCGCCAGCGCGTACGGCTCAGCGAATTCGGGCACGTATGACGAAATACGGTCCAGCGCGTGTTGATGTGCCTGCGGGTCGGCGTTCCAGCGCTCAAGGAGTTGGGTGATGCGGTCCTCATCCGCATTCATCCGGATAGGCGCTTGCGAGCCCCCTCTGCCTACGACGAACTGTTCCAGATCCCCCACCCATGCCAGTTCATCGACGAGCGGCCTCGCGTCGGGGTTGGGCCTGGCCTGGTCCTTTGCACCGGCGAGCGTCGCCGCCGCCTGATCGAAATTACCTCTGCGCAATGCCGAAAGCCATACGGGCACAGAGGCCTTCATCAGCGCTTCGCTTGCAAGAGCTTCCATCGGCGCATCGGCAGGATGACGCTCGAGATCCTTGTTCGCCAGCCTGACGGCATTGGAATAGTTGCCTTCCGCCAGCAGCGCCTTCACCTCGCGTTGCGACGCGCCTCTCATATAGAGCGTAATCGCCACGACCAGCAGCAGCACCAGGCCCGCTATTCCCCACGCCGCGCCGCGTCGGATTGCGGTGCGATCGCCGCCCGAGAACACGCGCATCCACTCGGCAGCGAACACGCGCCATTTGCGCGGGCTGTCCGCGGCTCGTGTGTCGTGATCCGCTGCGTGTGGAACGTGGGAGACCGCCTCGTTGACCTCATCCTCTCGCTGCGCGACCTGATCGACGCAAAAGATCTCGAGAAATGAATGCGCGGCGCCGACGAAGGTGGTCTTGTCGGTATCGAGCAGCTCACACTGGGTAGGGTCGGAAACGGATATCGCGGTCACGGTAGCCTCGAGGTCGGACGCCTTTTGCAATTGCACCTTGTAGACGAAGTGGTCCCCGCCGAATGCAAGGACATCGCCGTCATGTAGGGAAACTGCCGATGCCTCGAGCCGCTTTCCGGCGATGAAGGTACCGTTCGTACTGCCGAGATCCTCGATGCAGGGAACGCCAGCGTTCAGAAAGATGTGAGCGTGACGCCGCGATATGTAATTGACCTGATGCGGATAGCGCGTCTTGTAGCGTGAGAACAGTTCGTCGATCTTGCTGACGAGAAACGGGAAGGTGTGGACTTCGATAGGCTGAAGCCCAAGGTCGCCGCGCTCGGGAACGAGCGTGAGGGTGACGGGCTGTGCCGTGTAGGCCTCGACCTGCGCACGTGATTGAATGCCCACGCGATAGCACAACGTACCGCCAAAGCAGACTTCGTCCCCGTCGCGCAGGTGGTGTGGCGTCTGCCGTACGCTTGTGCCATTGACCGTCGTGCCGTTCTTGCTATCGAGATCGGCGACATAAGCGACACCGTGCTCGACAAAGACTCTGGCATGCCTGCGCGACAACGCAGCGATCAATTCGTCAGGATAGCCGGTAAAAGGAGACTCACCGCGGCCGACCGCAAACAGGCAATCGCCGATACGGATCGTACCCAGCTCCGGGTTCGAGACAGGCGAAAGCACCACATCGAACTCGCGCTCGTGGGTCACCCTCAACTCTGCAATTGGAGCCTCGCCGGGATTCATTTGTCTTCATCACGAAGCGTTGATTCGCTGCCGCCACGAATGACTCAGCGAAAGGCCGGCGAAACCCGCGGCGCGAATGCTTTGGCGCGACGAACCGTCGGACGGGCGATGACAATCAAATTGTAAGACACGCATTGCGGGAGTCAATTATCCGTTTGCCCCTAGTGTTGCCTTTGCCTTGATGTTGTCTGCGTGTGCCTACGCTTTACCTCAGTATTCCCTTAGTTTTCCTTCACTTCAGCCTGCACATCGAGCGCGGGCCAGCCACCGCCAAGCGCCTTGTAGAGCAGCACGGTGTCCGAGAGAATCTGCTGATGATTGGCCAGCAGCGCGAGTTGCGCCTCGAGCAGCGTGCGCTCCGTCTCGAACACTTCAAGCTGCGACACCACGCCTTCCTTCAACTGCGCTTCGATCTGATCGGCAACGAGGCGCAACCGCGCTACTTCCTGTTGCAGTTCCACACGTTGCTTGCGATGCGAGTCGAGATTGACGAGCGCGTTCTCGACCTCTTCGAATGCACCCATCACCGTGCGGCGATACTGCTGCTCGGCAAGATCGCCTTGTGCCTTGCTCGTCTTCACGTGGGCGCGCACGCCGGGATCGAAAATTGGAAAGTCGATGCTGGGCATCAGGCCGTACGTGAACGCCTTCAGCAGGGAGGACAGCGCAAAGCTCGCGGTGCCGGCGTGCCCCGTCAGACTGATGGTGGGCAATTGGGCCAGCTTCGCCTGCCCGACGAGGTCGTAGGCTTCGAGCACACGGAATTCCGCAGCCACGACATCCGGCCGCCGCGCCAGCAACTGGGCGGGCAGTCCCGCGGGGACCGGCGGCAACTGGACGCGTTGCTGCAAGTGCCCGTCCGGCAGCTGGAATTCACCCGCCGGCACGCCAACCAGCGTGGCAAGCGCATTGTTCGCGAGATCGCGCGAGCGGCGCAGTTCCAGCAACTCGTTCGTCAACCGGTTGATTTCGGCCTGTTGGCGCATAACGACGGTTTGAGGAATCAGGCCGCTGCGGCTTTGACCATCGTAGATCGTGAGTATCTGCCGGTTGGTAGCCAGCGTCTTCTCCTGCTGGGTAATCTGATCGTCGTACTGAAGAATCTGGAAATAGGTCACGGAGACGTTGGAAACCAGTTCCAGGTACCCCGCGCGCCAATCCGCTTCCGTCGCATGAAATTCGGCTTTCTGTGCCTGCACGCCCTTCTCGACCTTGCCCCAGATGTCGATGTCCCAGTTGACCTGGGTCCCCAGCATGTACTGCTGCTGGAACGGCACGCCTGTGCTCTTCTGGAAGTTACCGCCAGCGCCTGCGTCCAGGGTAGGCAGGGCGCCCGCCTGCGCCTCGCCGATCTGGGCGCCCGCCACCTGAATACGTGCGGCAAGGATCTTGATGTCGAAATTGCCTGCTATCGCTTTCGCAATCAAAGTGTTCAGATACGGATCCTGGAAGGTTTTCCACCAGTCGGGCTCGATGGTTGCGGCGGCGGATACGGCCACGCTCCCGTTCGACCACGATTCCTTCGCCGGCGTATCGGGGCGCTGATAGGCGGGCATGCTGACGTCGACGCAACCGCATAGCAGTACTGCACACAGCGTCACGGCCCCCAGCACCCACAGCGCTGAGCTTCGATGCTCGACGTGCACACGGCTGCAGGTACTTTCTTGCGTCGCTGCCGCAACCGGCGTGCGATGACCCGCTGCCAGACAGAACAAGGCAGACACGATTTTCTCCAGTAAGCGCAGCTGTATGGACAGAACGATCAGTTGCAGGCGCGTTTTGATTGCGGCCTGTAGCCGGAGCGCAGCTGTCAGATCAGCGTGATACTGTTATTGGCGGACTGATGCGGCGCGATCGTCGAAGACATGCCAGTCGCGAAGGCCGTGTCCATGCCATTGACGTTGTCGATGTTCAGGCCTTGATTGATCAGTTGCGAAGCGCCGATCGTGATGCCATTGCCTAATTTGAACTGGCTAAGGGAGGGAAACAAGGACATCAGGCCACCTGCCGTCAGGCCGCCGCGCACCGCGCGCATCGTCTTGCGGTCAAGTTCATCTGTGACGGCCAGATCTGAAATCATGAGCGTGTTCATTGCGGTTCTCCGGTGTCGAGGGTGGAAGCATCTCGTGTCTGCTCGCACCCATCTTATGCACAGGTCGTGCCATAACCCCGCTGCTGCCCGCTCAAAAGCACCCAATCGCCTGAAATCACGCCGCTGCTCAGCAAATCGAAGGACATAGCCTCTTGCATCATCAGGATAGGCAAGCCGCCATGTGATTGCCGCGTTCCAACACGATCCATTCACACCGTTGGCGCCGCACCAACAGACAACGCCCGACACAGCATTGATGTAGTTACTTGACGTAGATCGTGATCTTCTTCGAGTAGACCGGCGGATCGTGCGGCATATGCATGTAGTCGCCCATCAATAGCTGAAGCGTGTGTTTCCCGGGCGGCAGCACCAACGTCGTTTCGGTTTCGCCCGCGCCGAAATGCAGATGGTTACGATCGGAAGGAATCTCCTGATCGAGCGGGGGCAGGCTGGTATCGATCAGCAAGTGGTGGTGGCCAGTGTTCGGGTAATTGACGCCTTTGGGTGCCACGCCCATGTTACGCAGGCCGAACCACACGCGAAACGGTTTGCCCGCAGGCATCGTCTGTCCTTCGTTCGGATAGCCGATATAGCAGAATGCGCCGGGCGGCGACGGCGTGCCGGCCGCGAAGGCAGCATTCAGCCAGACCATGGCGGCCAATGCAGCGAGAGCGATTATCTTCTTCATCGTGCTTGCCCCCCGTCTTCCCGGACCGAAGCATACAAAGCGGTCCTAACGTACGTAAATGGTGATCTTTTTCGAATACACCGCGGGAACCTGCGGCACGTGGTTCTCATCCCCGAGCAGAAGCTGCAGGGTGTGGGTACCCGGCGCGAGTTCGACGCGCGCGTCGGTTTCGCCCGCACCGTAGTGCAGATGATTGCGGTCGGAGGGGATCTGCTGGTCGAGCGGCGGAAGATCGGTATCGATCAGCAGATGATGATGCCCGCTATTGGGAAAACTGACGCCCTTCGGACAGATGCCCATGCCGCGCAAGCCCATTCGCACCCAGAGCTTGCCGCCGTGAATCACGGTGCCGTCGGGTGGCCAGATGATGTACTCCTCGGCGCCGGGCGGCGACGGCGACTGGTGCGGGACTGGCGCCGCGGCCGTCAGGCAGATCACGGCCAGAACACTGAGCGCTGTTCTTACTGGCATGTTGCGCCTCCTTTGGGAGTGCGGAGCTCGTATTTCGTCCTTTAGCTTAGAACGTAACTTCACAAAAAGAAACGAACCATTCGTTAACCTTGTGACGCATGTGGCGCGTGCTATCGTTGTTTCATCGGGAAGCAGGTTCGGTACGGACAACCAGGATTTGAATATGTGGCGAAAATTCCTGCTCGTATGCATAGCCGGGGCCCTACACGTGTCGTGGACGGATGCCAATGCGGTCACTCGATCTGGCAGCAGCGCGATTCTTCAGACGACAACGCGAGCCGTGGAAAGCACGGCCGAGCGGCGCGTCGCGCTCGTCATCGGCAATAGCGACAGCGCAGCCACTCCGCCTGGCAGTGCGACCAACGACGCCCGCAGCATGGGCGCACTGCTGGCTTCGCTAGGCTTCGAGGTGAGCGTCCTCACGGATGGGACGCCGCAACAGATCCAACAGGCGCTCGCCGCGTTTCGCACACGTCTTGCGAGCGGTGGTGTCGGCCTCTTCTATTTTGCTGGACATGGTCTGCAGGTCGGCAACGAAACGATCCTGGTACCGGCAGGTGTCGACACCCGCTCCCCCGCCTCTCTTCTCGTCAATGGAATCGGCCTGAGCAATGTGCTCGCCGCAATGTCAGCACCCCGAGTGCGCAAGACCAATGTGGTCATACTCGATACCTGCCTGGAAAATCCATTCCATACCGCCGATACCCAGAAGCCCGGCTTACCGATGCCACAGCAGACTTTTATCGCCTACGCTGCAGCCCCAGGCGGCTTTGCCGCCGACGGTCGCAGCCACGGCGTCTACACACGCGCGCTACTGCGTGCGCTCGGCAATGCGCCGGAACGCGACATCGACGGGATCATCCGTGGGGTCGAACGAAGCGTACGCGCCGATACCGGCGATAAGCAAAGACCCTGGTCAGTGTCGTCGCTTGCCGGCACCTTTCGCTTCGCACGCTATCCGGGTGGCGCTGTGGCAAGCCAGGAAATCCCGGAGCTTGCTAGCGCAGCGATTGTCTCCATGCGCAGCCGCGGCATCATGCCGAAGGACAGCAGCGAACAATACGAACTGACGTTCTGGGACTCGATCAAGAACAGCAACTACGCGAGCGATTACCAGGCCTACCTGAAGGCTTATCCTGACGGCCGCTTTGCTGCGCTCGCGAAAGCACGGATCGAGCGCTTGCAGGCCGCCGCGTCAGCGCCGACGCCGGGCACCGCGCCGGCAACTGTGCCGCCCGCGCCACCTCCCGCATCAAAAGCACAGGCCTCCGCGGCGCAACCAGGTCACGCGGTTGTGGCGAGTAGTCCCGCACCTGCCCCTGCGCCGCCGCCCGCGCCTATCGCCGCTGCTCCCAAGGCGCCCGCTAATCCCGTGGCCAACACTCCGGTCGCCGGCGAGAGCAAGGACTGCGCAGCTTGCCCAGTGATGGTGCTGCTACCCGCCGGCTCGTTCACGATGGGCAGCAATGCGGGCGACATCTCGGAGCGGCCACCGCATCACGTTACGGTCGGCGCGCCGTTTGCGATCGGCAAATACCCCGTGACTGTCGAACAATGGAATGCCTGCGTAACGGCTAATGCCTGCCCGAAGCTGTCGAGCGAAAACGCAACGGGCACGAAAGCTCCCGCTCGCGATCTCAGCTGGGACGACGTCCAGCAGTACATCAAGTGGCTCAGCAAAGTGACCGGCAAACCCTATCGCCTGCCCACCGAAGCAGAATGGGAATACGCCGCACGGGGCGGCACCTCGACGCCATACTGGTGGGGCGATCAGATGCGCAAGGGCAACGCGAACTGCAAGGGCTGCGGAGACCCATGGCACGAAGCGGGACCGGAAAACGTCGGAACGTTCGCGGCAAACGCCTATGGTCTGTATGACATGGGTGGCAACGTCTGGCAGTGGGTGAGTGACTGCTGGCACAGCTCGTACAAGGACGCCCCGGCAGACGGTCGTATCTGGGATGCGTCCGGTTGCAACATGCGCGTCATTCGTGGCGGCTCGTGGCTCGAAGGCGCCGACTACATGCTCGCTTCGACGCGCTTTAAGTACAGCGAAAGCGTGCGACAGTCGCAGAACGGCTTCCGCGTTGTCAAAGATCTGAAGTAAGCGAACCAGTGGAGATGAGCCGCGATGTCGAAGGGGGCCGCGCTGCGCGGCCCTCACTGCTTGCGAGGCTGGGTGTTGATCTGAGTAACGTCGGCCACGATGTGATCCGGACCATACTTGCCCGCGATCTGTGTGAGACGTGTGTCGAGTGCGCGCAGATACTCCGCGCGCGCTTCGCTTTCCGGCCGGAGTGCGTTGAAGAGCGGTGCCGGCGTGACCATCAGCACCACCAGTTCGGTTCCGAACGGTTTGGCAATCACCCAGTCCCCCGCGCCGCCGACGGTCGCTGCGTAATTCGCCGGTGCCTGATTATCTGGCGCGCGCGGACTGGGCACCATATGCACGACACTGCCGTCTAACTGGTAGTAGTCGATATTCACGTACGACTCATAGTCCGGCGTCGTCAAGCTGACCACCAGAGGATCGCCCTCCGCAAGTTGCCCGTCAGTCGCTTTCACCTGAAGCGCGGCGGGGTGGCCAGCCTGCCAGTTGCGGGTCCAGTATGGCGCTACGAACTGAATGACATCGCATTTGTCCGCTGCAACCGGTGTCACGTCGACATTCAGTGTGCTCACACCCGGCAGCGCACTCAGGCGATCCTTGAGCGTGGCGATACCGTTTGCCTGCGGCACGAACCCATGCACTTTTACCGCATGGCTTTGTACCGAGGCGGCGAGCGCGGAACACGGCATGTGCGCAAGCAATGTGGCGACCGATGCGAGCGTAGGTGGAAGCGGCGCCGACACCGCGGCTAACGACGACGCCACCCCTGACGCCAATGCAGCTTGCGGCGCTGGCGTTTGCACGCGGTCGGTCAACGCTTTCGGCGTTGCCGGCGCCGCCGCAATCAGTGGCGCTGAAGCTGTACTCGGCGCACCGTTAGAATTGCCAGGCATCCGGTACCAAAGGACTCCGAGGGCAGCCACGCTCAGCCCCGCGAGCGCAGCGCCCCCGGCAATCAGCATGCGTTGCCTTGTGATACGCGGCTGGGCCGAGAATTCGCTGACGAACCGGTTGACGGTCGGCATGCGCGTACGGCGATCGAAGGAGAGAGCGCCGCGCAAGGCCCGCCACGGGCGCGTACCCAAACCTTCGGGACGCTGCGGCTTGAGATCGGCACTGCGAGCCTGGGTGGCCGCGAGCCGGCCGAACGGGTGATGTCCCGTCAGCAGCTCATAGACAATGCAACCGAGCGCGTACACGTCGTCACGCGGATCGGGCTCGATATGCTCGAGCATCTCGGGACTCGCATAAGCAGGCGTCAGCGCGCCGAGCGTGCCCGGATCGAACACGGTTGCATCGCTCTCCTCATCAGGCCGCTGAAACGCCCGGGCGATACCGAAGTCGATCACCTTGACGTCGCTCTTGTCCGTCAGCAATACATTGCCTGGCTTGAAGTCGCAGTGCACGAAGCCATGCTCGTGAGCATAGGCGAGCGCACTGGCCATGCCTTTGACGATCGGCAGCGCCGCGTCGTATGGCATGCCCTTGAAATTCTTGTTGCGCAACAGACGGCTGAGCGGCTTGCCAGACAGATATTCCATCGTCAGATAGACGACCGCACCGTCCCGGTCGAAGTCGTAGACGGTGACGATATTGCGGTGCGCCAGTACCTGAGCTTTCTTGGCTTCACGTTGCAGCGCGATCAGCGACTGGGGATTGCCGCGGAACTGTACGTTGAGGACCTTGATGGCGACGTAGGGCTTGCGGTCGGATGCTTCCAGCTTGCGCAGGTCAAGTGCCTTGTACACCGTGCCCATGCCACCGACGCCAAGGCACTCCTCTAGCACGAAGCGGTTATTGAGCGTGTCGCCAACGCCTTTGACAGCCTCGGAACTGGTGGCGGGCTGAGCGTCAGAAGGCGCACCCGCTTGTCCGGGTTGCACCGATTGTCTCGATTGTCCTGCACCGCTTGCAGATTGCGCTGGACTGCCCGCAAGGGACGCGGAATATCGCGGCGTTGTCTGCACACGCGTCTCGCCGCCGCCCAGTGTCAGGTTGGCGCCGCTCAGCCGCTCGATCCTGCGCTGAACTTCCGCGTACACCTCCGGAGGCAGCGGCATGTGTGTATGTGCTTCACCCAATATCTCCAGTAGCCGTGCCGAACCAACACTGTCCTTCGTCAGCGTGCTGTCGAGCTGTGCGATGAAGTCATCTTGCGACAGCTCGCCGTTCTGGAATTCGCTAATCGCGTGCGCAAGGTTTGCCATTTTTTTAAAGCCACGCAGCTCCCGATAAACCGTAATCAACCTGTCGTAAGAAGTTACATGCTCACGATCGATACTAGTCCGCACCCATGCCTTCCGCAATTCAGGATTACACAACAATGTCACAAGAGCGTCCTGCGATACACAGGTGTTGTGCCGCTTCTAACAGCATCGCCCTATTGTGTTGGTTTCAGCCCATCACTTCCCAGTCATCGCGTGAGGCGCATCCGTGCAGAGCAAAACACGTGCGAGCGATGCATTGTCTATACTGAATCGAAGCAGTCCTTTATGGATTTCCCGCTGCTCCGTCACATTCCGAAGAGCTCTACCTTCATTCCACGCAATCAGGCGATCACGACATAAGGAACAACCATGGCTATCATCGCAATCAAGGATCTTCCAGACAGCGTCGAACTCGACAGGCAGGCCATGACAGCCATCGTAGGTGGCGCGCGAAGCGGCGCACAGTACGGCTCGCTTCTGCAACCAGCACCAAACCCAACCCGTCTCTTCGAATATCCGCAAGGCTTTTCATCCATGCGTCAACCCGTTCCAACCGCCAAATCATAGTCAGACATAGACACGAACAAGCACTAACGCTTTATCCGGTCTTCTTTCGAGCGGCCTCGTGAATGGCCGCCCGGATACGCGGATAGGTGCCGCAACGGCACACCACGTTCGACATCGCGTCGTTGATGTCCTTGTCGCTCGGCGTTGGCTTCTGCTTCAGAAGTGCCGAGGCCGCCATCAGTTGCGCGCTCTGGCAATAACCGCATTGCACCACGTCGATGTTGCTCCACGCGGCCTTGAGCGCGACGGCCTCGGCGCCTCCGAGTCCTTCTATCGTGGTGATTCTGCTGTCGCCCAGCGTGGAGATGACAGCCTGGCACGACACCTGGGCCGCACCATCCAGATGTACCGTGCAGGCTCCGCACACACCAATCCCGCAGCCGAACTTGGTGCCCGTCATACCGAGTTCACACCGCAGCACCCAAAGCAGCGGTGTAGCCGGGTCCGATTTCACCATCACCTTCTTGCCGTTGATGTCGAGCGTTAGCATGTTCTCTCCCACCACTTACGCGAGTTGCAATGGCAGCGTGCGCAGGCGCTGACCAGTCAGCGCAAAAATCGCATTGGCCACGGCCGCCGCTATGGGCGGCGTGGCAATTTCGCCCACGCCTTGAGGCTCGGCTTCACTCGACATGATTTCGGTGTCGATGACGGGGCAGTCGTCCATATGCACGATTGGGAAGTCGCTGTAGTACTGCTGCTGCACCTGCCCGTGGTCGATCGTGATGGCTTCGTACAATGCCGCCGACAGGCCGAACACGATGCCGCTTTCCACCTGCTGGCATATCAGGTTCGGGTTTACGGGCGTACCGCAGTCGAGCACACAGACCACCCGCCGCACACACACGGTTTTGTTCGCGCCGATCGAAACCTCCGCCACCTGCGCGACGATGCTGCCAAACGCCTCGTGCAGCGCAATGCCGCGCGCGCAGGCAGCGCCGTCAGAGGTTCGCGCAAGCGGACGCCCCCAGTTCGAAAGCACAGCGGCACGCCGCAACACCGCAAGATGCCGTGGATGATGCTCGAGCAAAGCCGCCCGGAACTCCACCGGATCCTTGCCTGCGGCCGCGGCCAGTTCGTCCATGAAGCTCTCGACAAAAAATGCCTGATGCGAATGCCCTACCGAACGCCAGAACCCGACCGGAACCGGCAGGTCGACCGTGGTTTGCGCAACCCGCAGATTGGGCCACTCGTAGGGTTGGTCGAACGCGCCCTCCACCGTGGTGCGATCGCGCAGCGGGTCGGGGATACCATAGTTGCGCTTGAGCGATGCAACAACGGCCGACTGGCTGGCCGACAGGTTGCGCCACGCCACCAGCTCGCCTGCGCGATTCAGCCCGGCCTTGAAGCGGGACACGCAGGCGGGTCTGTAGAAGTCGTGCGTCATGTCTTGCGGACGGCTCCAGATAGTCTGCACCGGCCTGCCGTCAGCCTCACTCGCGATGGCGGCCGCCTGCGATACGTAGTCCACTTCCAGGCGCCTGCCGAACCCTCCACCGAGGAGTAACACCTGCACCTCCACCTTGTCGGTATCCATGTGCAACACCTTCGCCACCTGCTTCCGCACGAGTGCCGGGACCTGAGTGGAGACCCAGACTTTGGCGCCGTCGGCCGTGACCTGTACCGTGCAGTTCATGGGTTCAAGAGGCGCGTGCGCGAGATACGGCGCACGGTATTCGGCGCTCACCACCCGGGCAGCTGTTTTCAGGGCGCCGTCGACATCGCCCCGGCTATAGTAAGCATGCCCTTCCGAATGCTCCAGGGCATCCGTGAGGCTGCGAACCACGTCGGAATCCGAAACTTCGGCCGCTGCACCATGGTTCCATTCAATCCCCAAGGCGGCAACGGCATCGAGCGCGTACATCGCAATGAAGACATTCTCCGCAATCACCGCTACACCGCCGGTGCCGCCGTTATAGGCATCGACCTTCAGCACCTTGACGACCCCTGGCAAAGCGCGGGCCACCGAGTCGTCGCAATCCTTGAGCGTTCCTCCCAGTGTCGGACACATCAGCACGCTCGCGTACAACAACCCGTCCGGCAACGCGTCGATACCGAACTTCGCACTCCCATCGAGCTTGGACGGCCCATCGATACGCTTGACCGGTTTGCCGATCAGCCTGAACTGCGCTGGTGTCTTCAGCACGACGTGCGTCTGCAGCGATTGCTGGCCCGCGAGTTCGGCCAACTCGCCGAAACTTGCCGAACGTCCCGACGGATGCAGCACGCGGCTGTTCTCGGCGCGGCATTCGCCCGCCGGTACGTGCCATTGTTCGGCTGCCGCGCCGCACAACATCATGCGCGCGCTTGCGCCGGCTTCGCGCATCGGCTGCCACAGGTCGTTGATGCTCGTGGAGCCGCCCGTGATCATCGTGCCGAAGAAATCACGCGAAGCCTTGCGTAACATCCAGACGGTCAACTCTTCGAAGACACCGTGATCGTCGGGGCGAAACGGAAGATCGCCAATGATGTTATCCAGATTGTTGTAGATCTTGTCGATCGGCGACTGCTCGACCTTCACCCGCGCCCAATCGGCATCCATCTCGTCTGCGAGCAGCATGGCCGCTCCGGTATAGATGCCCTGGCCCATTTCCGCTTTGCACATCATCACTGTCACGCTGTTGTCCGACGAAACCTTGACCCAGCCGTTGAGCGGCACCTGCGCGCCCTGTACCGGCAATGGCGCGGAGCCTGCCAGACGCTGGCGCAGCGGCAACGCCGACCACCCCACGACCAGGGCGCCGGCGACGCCGATACCACCGATCAGGAAGGTTCTGCGCGTTAGCATGAGAGGGCTGGGAGCCGGTAGTTCATCGTCGATCAGTCCTGTTGCCGCGTCGGCTGGCGTCTACCGACCATCAATAGAAGAACGCGCGCGCTTGCGCGCAATTGAAATAACGGACTCCAGATCGTTTTGAAAAGAACAACGCTTCCTGCAAACAGGAACACCGCGATACGACCAGGGACATCCGCTAGTACCGCAAGCACATGAATCACCTATATTAATCTGGGCAGTAACGCGCCGAAACCGGCATTCATACCAGGCAAGAGACCGTCAACGCATCGCACGCCAGAAGCAGAGTTCGCACAGCAACGCCACGCGGAGGTCGCCGATGCTCGTTGATCTTGTACGCGATTTACTGAATCGCATCGCCCCTGGCTGGGAAGCGGCATTCGCACGTCACGGCCTCAATCTTCGCGCAGCGGACACCGTGAGCGAACTCGCCCGTGCGCTGAAGATCGACTGGACCGATCCGCTTGTCTGCGACTTATGCCGCACCACATACCGGGCCATCGAACCCGGAGACCCGGCACGTAGCCTGCTTTATCACGTGCTCGCGCGTCCCGCGGAGCAGTCCGTGGGTGAAAGCATCTCGCTCGACGAACTGGATCTATTGGAGAACTACGTTTATTCACTAGCAGGGCCGCCCGGCGACTGGCCGGAGCTGAACGTCGCAGTGCTTGCCTACCAGTATCGGCCGGCCCGCCGCACCGGCCACCAGGTACACGCCGACATGGTGTTTTCACGCTTGGGTATTGCCCGCAATGGCGACGTCGAAGCTCTGTTCGATCCGCCTGGTCGCGGCTTTTCGCCCAATGCCGGAGACGTGGCACACGTCCGCGTGCTACCGGCACGTTTCGGCGCGTTCCTTGTGCGTCGCCAAAAGGGACCGCACGCGCTAGCGCTAATCGAAGGCGAGCAAATGCGTGATCATGAGCGGGACTTCGTGACGCCTGTCTACAAGCTGTTCGAAGGCCCGGAATGTATTCCTGGAATCTCTGTTTCGCTCTCCTTCATGCAACACCATGTCGGCGACAAGCTCAAGCGCGCGGCGCAGGCGACATGGGGCGTTAAGGTGCCTCGCTCGACGAACCTCGACGCACCGCCGTTCACCATGACGAGCAGCGGCCAGGCTGGAGATACAGTGGCGCTGGTGCGATCCGGTTCTGCCGTGCTGGTGATGCCCAAACCTCTGCCGCTTATCGAGTCCGTGCAGGCCGACAGCGCGCCAATATATAGCTTTAAAGTGCCACGCCAGTGGCCTTGGTTGCTCGAGATCGTCAATCGGCGCTATACCACGATGCGCATCGTCAATTCCCTGTTCCGGGTTTTTCTCGCGGGGGTCGATGAAGTGCGACAACTCTACTTTCCACACTTC
Source organism: Paraburkholderia sp. GAS206C (assembly GCF_050435645.1). NCBI lineage: Bacteria > Pseudomonadati > Pseudomonadota > Betaproteobacteria > Burkholderiales > Burkholderiaceae > Paraburkholderia > Paraburkholderia sp. GAS206C. The sequence goes on from NZ_JBNDKR010000005.1 coordinate 119,664, forward strand.
GCGCCGAACTGGCTGCGCTACCCCGAGCCGCGCAACGCGCCGGAGTTCATCAACATCCGTCACCCCGCAGGACCTGGAAGCGCGGCGCCGCTGAACATGTGCATGCACCCGGACAACCGGGTGAAATTTCTGGACGAGGTCAAAGACGGCGGATACGACACCCGGTTCTTCATCGACCATTGCGCCGAGGGCGTGGTTAGCGTCGCGCTCGGCGGACCATCTGCGTTGCCCGTTCTTCCCGCCTATTCGATCGTCGCCGCGCCCGATTTCTATCCGTATGCCGATCAGGTCGAGCTGGAACGCTGGTTTCGGCAAACGCACACCGATCCTAAATCGCAGTTCAGAAATGGCGGTCCTTCGTCGCTCAGCGGCGAACGGTTGACTGCCAATCCGGACCATAGCGATCCGCTCACCGGCGCGCCGGCATTCACCTCCAGGGACACCACGATCTCCGTCGCATTCAGCCTCGCGGCCCGCACCGACCATCACACAGGACCGGTGGCTTCCAGCGTGAGAATGGTGTCGTTCCTGTCGGATGCTTCGTCCAATGTATTTGCACCCGGCTGGGACGTGACGTATTCGGGCGATCGCGGCGGCATCTTTCTCGCGACGCATGGACTCGGCAGTCCGTTCGCCGAAGACGTCAAGCTATGCGCGGCCTCGAACAGCTTCTGGCCCGCGCTCAGTCCGGACGCTTCTCGCACCTTCAATCGTGCCGATGCTCCAACCGCCATCCCGATGCTGGATGAGGAGATTGGCCTGCATCCTTCGCATCCGCTGGTGGTCAAGGGCATGGCCGTGGACTGTCGCGGATGGGACGGTGAGTATGGCCCTTATCTGACGCCAGACGGTATGGCAGAATACGCCGACATCTATCGTTCGGATTACGTAGCGAATGCGCTTGCTGGCAATATGCTGTTCGGTTCCTTGCAGCACGTCGATGCTGCCGAGCTGATCCGGCGCATCAGGGCACTACGTCACGCCGTGGCTGCCTGCGATCCTGGACAGACACCCGCCCATACCCGCTTGTGGCTGGTCTCGGCGCGTCGTGTCGACGACCGGGCGCCGGGGGCGCAAACCGCTTACCGTTTCCTGTTTGTGCTTCCGGTCGACCATGCTCCAAAGCCGGTGCAAACTACACCGGGCCGCTTGCGCGTGCCGTATGCACAGGCCCTGTGTTGCGATTCGACCGCCACCGCGCTGCTGAACCAGGTTCGCACCGCCGCGCCAGGTGCTGCAGCACTGGCGCTTTATCTATGAGGCGCTTGACGCGCGACGCGCGTCGCGCCATCCGCTAGCTAGCGACATGCAATGAACAGCGACGCAGATGTTGTCGTCATTGGCGACGGACCCGCTGCTTGCGCTGCGGCCATCACAGCCGCGCGTGCGGGACTGGAGGTCGTCATGCTCGGACGCGGCCGTTCGAGCGGCGCACCGGAATACCTTTCACACGCCTCTGTAACGCTGCTTGCTGCTCTTGCTCCGCGTCTTTCGCACGCGGCCGACATCTGGCTCGACCCAGAACCCTTACCGCAGTCCGGTCGCGCACTGATGCGCGACAAGTTCGATCAATGCTTCAGGATCGAAGCTGTCGAGACAGGCGTGCGATACGTTCCGCTCGTTACCGGCCGACTCGAGCCGCACGTTGCGCAAGGCAGAATTTCCGGCGTGTGCTGGGGAGAATTGTCGGTCACGAGCCCCATTGTGATCGACGCCAGCGGATCAAACGGCTGGCTTCGGCGTGCCATGCAACTCGAAGAGTCGATCGGTTCCCCGGCATTGTGGCTAGAGCGTGGACTAGCAGCAGCAAGCTCCCAAGCGCCGCAAAATCACTGGGAAATCGCGCAGCAAGGCTGGCTGTGGATCAAGGCGACCGCCACGCAGACCATCTGGACGTCCCTGTCAACCCAGCGTGAGACCGCCGTCCAATGGCCGGATGGCGTGTGGCCCATCGGCAGGCGATGGCGTGATTGCCGCCGTTGGCGTTGCCTTCAGCAGGCAGCCGGCCCCGGCTACTTCGTATGCGGGGACGCCGCCGTGCAACTCGATCCCGCCACGGGCGACGGATTCCGATTCGCTGTCGAATCCGGCGCCCGCGCGGCATCGATGGCGGCACAACTTCGCCGCCACCCCGAAAGCTCCAGTCTCATCGAGGCGTTGTACTCGGACTGGATCGTGCAGTTCTATGTGTCCCGCACAGCGGCGCTTGCAGAGTGCTACGCGAACGCCGACCTGCTCTGGGCGGAATAAAGCGCGTGTGGTCCCAACGCTTGAAGTGTGCAGCACCACCCTCCCCGGAAGGTGATACCGCGGACCATTACAGCGCGTTTAGCTGATAGCCGCCGAAATTCTGGATGTTCGGAATGCTAACGTTGACGTGCTGGCTCGCGTCGGTGGTCGTCACGATCGGCCCAACCTGGATACCGATGGTGGGGCTGGCAAAGCCGCCGCCGCCGAACACGTTGCCGTAGTTTCCGCCGACGCCGGCGAGTGCGCTGCCACCGCGAATAGCGGACATGCCCTTGCGGTCAAGTTGTTCGCTAACGGGCAGATCTCTGATCATAAGGGTCGATTGCATGACTGACTCCTGGAGTTGAGCGGACGGGCGTCACCCTCCGCGAAGGGTGACGCGCGCACCTGTTACAGCAATACGCCTTGCAAGCCGCCAAAGTTCTGGACCGTGGGGATGCTCAGGTTGAGATGCGAACTCGCGTCGGTCGTGTTGACGGCCGGCCCGATCTGCAGGCCCGTCGTCGGGCTGGCAAAGCCGCCGCCGCCAACCACGTTCTGGGTATTGCCGCCGACCACAGCGATGGCGCTGCCGCCACGTACGGCTGACATTGCCTTGCTGTCGAGTTCTTCGGCGATGGGCAGATCTTTGATCATGAGGTTCGAGTGCATGATTAACTCCTTGGAGAAAAGATTGATGTGGCCACCCCGTCGTGGGGTTGGCACGCACATTGTTTAGACAACCAGTTGGGTGCCACCGAAATTCTGGATGGTGGGGAGGCTCAGGTTGAGATGCGAGCTTGCATCGACCGTGTTGACGGCCGGTCCAACCTGGATACCCGTCGTCGGGCTGGCAAAGCCGCCGCCGCCGACCACGTTCTGGCCATTGCCGCCGACGATGGAGATTGCGCTACCGCCACGCACGGCTGACATTGCCTTGCTGTCGAGTTCTTCGGCGATCGGCAGATCCTTGATCATGAGAGTCGATTTCATGGTTAATACTCCTAAAGTGTTATGCGGGTTACGTTAAGTGAGCATCGGGTGTCGCGCTCACACCAGCTAACGCATAGGGTGTGCCAGGCGAGCAGCCAACATGTGCAATTGGGCCCCAGCGCCTTGCCGCACAAGGGAAAGGCCACGTTGTCCCGGCCTCGGTCCAGGCGGGCAGCGTTGAGCGGGGTGTTGTTCATGGCCAGACAGGGAGGGTGACAACAGTCCGCCGTTGACAGACACCTGGGCCGAACAGTCCGCGCAACGCTGGGCGAAGGTCCCGCCGGTTCGTTCGGCAGCCGCCTTTTCACGGTCCGGGTATCATTCAACTGAGGAATCAGCGAGAACGACGTGGGCACGAAGGCAGCGAATCGCGAAGACGCCCACCACGCGGCACACCGCATGCCCGAGGAACGACCTTCAGAGGAGACGATTCAGCATGTCGAATGACACTAACGCTTTTCGTGCGCGCCTGAGTTCGAACAGTCGCGGTCCGCTTGGAAATTTCCTGACCCGGTGTGTCGCCATCGTGAGCCACGTTGCCTGCGTGGCCTGCGTGGCCTGCACGCTGATGCTGGCCGCCACGGCCACGCAAGCTGCCGGCAACAGCACGGCGACCGCCGAAGCTGTGGTGATCACAACCAGCGAAGGCGCCCTGCGCGGCAGCACGCATGGCATCGTCGATGTCTATCAAGGGATTCCTTACGCAGCGCCGCCGGTCGGCGATATGCGATGGCGCGCACCGCAACCCGCGATCGCATGGACCGGCGTTCGCGACGCCACCCAACCCGGCAATGCATGCGTACAGGCGGCCGTGTTCTGGCGCCCCGGCAACGCGGCGAGCTGGAATGAAGACTGTCTCTACCTGAACGTCTGGAAACCGCGTCATGTGGATGCGCGTCTGCCCGTAATCGTCTGGTTCCACGGCGGCGGATGGATCAACGGGGCAAGCACCGACATGCAACCCGTACAGATCGTTTCGCACGGAAATATCGTCGTAACGGTCGACTACCGGCTTGGCGCACTCGGCTATCTCTCGCTGCCCGCGCTCGACACGGAATCCTCGGATGGTCAATCGAGCGGCGACTATGGCGATCTCGACAAAATCCGCGCGTTGCAATGGGTCAAGCAAAACATCGGCGCATTCGGCGGCGACGCCAACAATGTCACGATCGGGGGGCAATCGGCTGGCGCAGGCTCAGTCTGCTGGCTGCTCGCCTCGCCTGCCGCTGCGGGCCTATTCAACCGGGCGGTCATCGAGAGCATCGGCGACTGCGCGATCATCAGCCATGACACCGCTGCTGCGCATGGCAAGTCGTTTGCCGAAGCGATCGGCTGCGCGGATCCAGCAAGCCAGTTAGCCTGTCTACGGCAGAAGACGCCGGCTCAGATCATCGACGCACAAGCGAAAACCAATCTGAACTGGCGCCCCGTAGTCGGAGGGGAGGCTCAGCCTGTGCCGGTACTCGATGCGTTCCACTCGGGTAAATTCAATCGCGTACCCGTGCTCGTCGGCAATGTGCGCCACGAGACCCGCGTGTTTGTCTACGAAGGCAACGACATGATCCGCCAACCGGTGACGCCCGAAACCTATGTGTCGAACGTGCGCACTATGGAAGGCGACAAGGCAGACCGCGTGCTCAACGAGTATCCGCTCTCCGCGTATCCGGCGCCAGGGGTCGCGCTCGCCGCGGTGCAAACCGATTCGCGCTTTGCATGCGGTTCGGTTCCGGTCGAAGACGCGCTGTCGGCCTGGGTGCCCACTTACACCTACGAGTTCCGCGACGAAACGGCACCGCATACACCCTACATGGTGATCACGCCGTCGTTTGAGATTGGCGCCGCGCACTCGTCCGAACTCCAGTACATCTGGCGCGGCGATGCGTCCACGCCAGTCTCCGCGGGGCAGTCGAGCGGTTATCTGCCGCTTACCAGCGCGCAAACAAAGCTGTCGCACATGATGATGAATTACTGGGCCAGCTTTGCGCGAGCCGGTGATCCCAACACGGCGTCACAACCGAACTGGCCTCGCTACGATACGACCAAAACGCAACGGCTCGGTCTGTTAGCGGGCGGTGCTACTGAAATCGTATCGGGCGACGCTTACAGCAACGAGCATCACTGCGCCTTCTGGGCCTCGATGCAATAAATCAATCAGCCGGCTTGCCAAAACGATTTGCCGGCCACGACGATGAAGTGAGGACTGCATGTCAGAAGATCGAACGGTGACGCGCCGGCGCGTGCTTCAATACGCCGGTGCCGTCGCCGCAATGGCGGTATCTCCTGTGCGCCTGTTTGCGGCAGAAGACGCTGATATAACGGGCCGGCTTGCGCGCTATATGACTGCGGCTCGCGACAATGCGCTGCCTGAGCAGGTCGTGGTGGAATGCAAGCACCGTATCCTCGACACCTTCGGCGCAATGGTGTCCGGCTCGCGCATGAGGCCAGGCGAGTTGGCCGTGAAGTACGTGCAGGAACTAGGGGGCACACCGCAAGCATCCGTGATTGGCGCACGCTTTCGCACGACGACGGTCAACGCGGCACTCGCCAATGCGATGTGCGCGCACTCCGACGAGACCGACGACTTCGAACCCGTCACCAAGGCGCACCCCGGCAGCTCGGTCGTTCCTGCCGCGCTAGCAATGGGTGAATACGAGGGCCGTAGCGGCCAGGATCTGATTCGCGCGGTGGCGCTCGGGTACGACCTTGCATGCCGCCTGTTGATGGCGCTTGGACCCGATCTGGTGCGCGGATCGCATCGCAGCGCCGAGGGCACGGCTTCCACTTTCGGGGCGCTCGGCGCCGCCGCATCTCTCGCGCAGCTCGACGAGCAAGGCATGCGCTATGCCGTTTCCTATTCCTCCCAGCAGGTGTCCGGACTCTGGAGTTGGGTGAAGGACAAGGACCACATCGAGAAGGCATTCGACTTTGCCGGCATGGGCGCACGCAATGGCGTCACAGCGGTCACGATGGTGCAGGCGGGCATGACGGGCGTCAACGATGTGCTCGACGGCGCGAATAACCTCTTCATCGCGCTATCCACCAATCCCAAGCCGGAAGCGATGCTCGACGGACTCGGCAGCCGGTTTTACGTCACCGAGACGGCAATCAAGACCTATTCGGTGGGCTATCCGATCCAGTCGCCGTTGGACGCGTTCCTCACGTTGCGCAAGCAATACGGTCTTACCCCGGACAATGTCCGCAGCATTGTCGTCAAGATTCCTACCGATGCTGAGGGCATCGTAGGTGAAAGTGCCATGCCAGACGTCAATTGCCAGCATCTGGTTGCAGTCGCGCTCGTTAAGGGCGCGGTCTCGTTTACCGACAGCCACGATGTCGCGCTGATGCACGATCCGCGCATTCTTGCGCAACGTTCGAAAATCACCGTCGTGCCGGACGCTGCTCTGATGGACCCGGCCGCACCGCGTGGCGGAATCGTTCAGGTCACGACGACCGACGGACGAACCGTCGAGCATTTCACCAGGTTCCCGCCCGGCACCAAGGAGAATCCGCTCAGCACCGAGGCCGTTAGCGCGAAAGCGCGTGACCTGATGGCTCCGGTCCTCGGGGCTGCCAGAACGGAACAGCTCATCGAGCGGATCAACAGGCTGGAGACGCTGGACAACATCCGCCAGTTGCGCCCGTTGATCACGACGTGACCGAACGGCGCTAACGGCGGTCCTCTTTAGAACAAGCCTATCCGCCCACCCGCCGCTAGCCAGTCGCTAAACGCATCACGCTGCTCCTTCGACAGCAACGGTGTGACTGCCTGCTTGTCACCCAACTGCATGAAGTTGCCGCTATCGAGCTGCGGCCAGGTCATCAGACCCGGCCCGTTCGGATTGCCGGTGCGAATGAAGTTGACCCAGTAAGACTGAAGTTGATGCGAAATCTCCCGGTCCTTCGCAGTGAACGGCCGATGACCATACTCCAGCGTGCCGAATACGTACGGCACCTCTGAGCTATGAAACGTCGCAAAGCGCTTGGCAAGCGGGCCCGGTTCCGGATGCGTGTAGCGATAGCCGTACGCAGGTGCCGCCTGGCCGTCGCGCCCCTGCGACCATGCAATCACCCCTGCTGAAGCAGAATCCGCCAATAACCGCCGCACCGTCGCCGATACGTCCGCATCGCTTTTCACTGGATACAGCGCAGCAAAACGCGCAGACACCGGTGCGAAACGATCGCCAAGCATTGCCTGGTAAGCCTGGGTCGTGCTGATCTGCCACGTCGGGCTAAAGGCGCTAGCTTCGTCATGGTTAGACCCGAGCAGTACCGGCACATCAGTCCGCTCCTTCGTCCCTTCAGGAATGAATTTGCCATCGTCGACAGGGAAGAAGCGCACGTGATCGCCCAGACGCGGATCCGTCTGCAATGCGAGAAGCTGATCCGCAGAGAGAGCGCGCAGCGCCTCGAGCGTCGTTGCGCCGCTCAGGCCAGAGAGTTTGTCGCCAACCGCTTCGGCGCGCTCACGCGGGATGAGCGTCGTATCGCCCCACGAGTTGCTTTCTGCAATCGCGCGCGCAAACAGCCCTTCGGCCGACGGCGCGGCGAGCAGATGATGGACCGAGATCGCGCCGGCCGACTGCCCTTCTATCGTCACCTGGGCCGGATCGCCGCCGAAGCTCGCGATATTGGCCTTGACCCATTGCAACGCGGCGACCTGATCCATCATGCCGTACTCGCCCGAACTGCCTTGCTCGGCATCGAGCAATTTATCCGCGAGAAAGCCGAACAGGCCCATCCGATAGTTGATCGTGACAACCACAACGCCCTTTTGCGCAAGATGATCGCCCCGGTAAACCGGCACTGCGCCCGAGCCTTCCGAAAAGCCGCCGCCGTGAATCCATACCATGACCGGCAGCTTGCCCGCAGGACGCAGCGTGGGAGTCCAGACGTTCAGGAACAGACAGTCCTCGCTAAACGGCGGATCGGCGAGATATTCCGCAGTCCAGGGAATGACCGCTTTCGAATTGCGCCGCGGCTGTTCGCAACTGGCGCCGAACTTCGTGGCGTCGCGCACACCCTGCCAGGCCGTCGGCGGCGCGGGTGGAGTCCACCGCAGCGGGCCAACCGGTGGCGCCGCGTAAGGAATGCCCTTGAAGGAGAGGACATGCCCCTCCGTGGCGCCGCTCAATTCGCCGCTTTGGGTTTGAACCAGCGGCGCCGCAAATGCGTCGAGCGTGAGCATCGCAAGCACGATGAAAACTGCCGTCCGAATGACGTTGATCATGAGCAGAATTCCCTTCGGTTGTTCTGTTTCCCCAGCAGGTCCGATCGCGAACCGCGATCGCGAGTCGATGATAATACGCACGCTTTGCAAATGACGCGTGGGCGGCGCAGCATTCATGGCGGCAAGCTGTCACTGGAATGGCAAAGCCGCCATATATTCCCTTCGTTGACCTAAGACCTGGCGCAAACCCTTAGGGCTACCGTCGCCCCGCCGCATCATATCGGGTGAAAGCTAAGTGTGAGATTTCCACGATCATGCAACTATGTCCGACGACGCCTAAGCGCACACACCGACACGCGCGCACCAGCAGGAGGAAGCAGGTGGAAGGCATGCGTTTGACCGGGACTGCAAGATGACCTCCGAAGATCTATTGATGTTTCTCAGCGTGGCGACCAGCGGCAATTTCTCGCGAGCGGCCATTGAAGTCGGCCTGTCGCAATCGGCTTTGAGCCGGAAAATCTCGACCCTCGAGGCGGAGTTGAATATCCGTCTGTTCTATCGCAGCGGCCGCGGCGTCGTGCTAACGGAGCCGGGGCATCGTCTGGTCAAATACGCGACCGAGGTCAAGGAATTACTCGAGCATGCCACTGCCGATCTGTCTTCGCCGGAGCATCAAGGGCCGTCGAGCATCGTGCTGGCCGCGCAGCCCACCATTGCCAAGATCCTGTTTGGATCGATCGGCAAGGCTTTGAAACAGGAGTATCCCGGCATCAAGATGCGCTTCAAGGAGGGCTTGGGCGGCTATATCCGGGAGTGGATCGCGAACGGCGAGATCGACGCGGCCATCGTGTATCTGCCGGAAAATCACGCGTCGCTGGGCGCGGATGTCATTCTGCGCGAGCAGTTGTATTTTGTGGCGCCGCCCGAATTCGGCCCGATCGGCAAAGGCTTTCCGGTTGAACGTCTCGCCAGCGTGCCCTTGGTTCTGCCCGCGCATCCCCACGGACTCAGGGTTCTCGCGGAATCGCTGACGGCCCGCTTTTCCAGGTCCATCAATCTCAGCATGGAGTGCGACGCTTCCGTCTACATCACCAAGCAACTGGTGGCGGAAAACTGCGGCTGCACGATCCTGCCACTCGTATCGGTGCAAGAGGAAATGCGCAAAGGCACCTTGCAAGCCGTGCCGCTCATCAATCCCGAGATCATCCGGGACGTCGCCATCATCTCCGCACGCAACAGACCGCCCATCCCTAGCCAGCGCCAGGTGCTGGAAACGGTGCGCCAACAGATCGTGCATCTCGTGAATAGCGGTGCCTGGGCCGGCGCGACACTGGTCTGATACCGCGCGACCCTGCTGCCCGGCGTGCTCGCCAACGTGTTGCCATATACGGGTATTTACCCGATATGGCCAATCGGGCGCGCAAGCCACACCCCGCAAAATTTCATAGCTGCTATGCGTCAAACGTATTGCTAGCGCATACCCGTTCGGGAAGAATTCAGCCAGCCAATACGGCGATGCGCGCGGCCCGCATGAGAAGACAAATATAAATCGGCGTTAGATCCGATACTAAACATGACTAACAAAATAATAGTATTCAAGGAGACCCAATGAAAAAGCTGATCAGGATCGGTGCCGCCGGTGCATTGCTAGGTGTGGTCGCGTCGCCCCAGGCATTCGCGCAATCTTCCGTAACGCTCTACGGTGTGCTGGATAACTACATTGGCTACCAATCGTCCACCGTCGGAGGCAAGAGCACATCGCTAACGGTGTTGGGTAGCAACGGTCTGTCCACCAGCCGCTACGGCCTGAAGGGGGTCGAAGATCTTGGTGGCGGCATGAAGGCCAACTTCGACATTGAGGGCGGCTTCGATCCCAGCACCGGTGCACAACAGAACTCGTTTCGCATGTTCGATCGTCAGGCCTGGGTTGGATTGTCGGATGACCGCTTCGGTAGCTTCCGCGTGGGCCGCCAGGAAACCGCGATGTGGTTCTACAGCGGCAATATGGATGCGTTCGGCGCGGCCACCTATGGTTCGGGCTTCAATAATTTCGCGCAGTGGCAGGCACGGGTCGATAACGACATCGCCTATTTTGCGCCAACCTTCTTCCATACCCAGGTCGAAGTCCACTATTCGCTCGGCGGCCTGGCGGGCAATACCGGCGGCAACGGGATCTTCCAGGCGGCAGTGCAAAGCTGGCAGGGACCGGTGTACGTCGCTGTGGCGTACCTGAACGCGGTGAATGCCACGCAAACCAACCGGGTCCAGCAGTTGATGGCGGGCGGCAACTACAACTACGGATCGGGCAAAGTCTATGTGGGCTTCTTCCGCACCAATGACGTGGTTTCCGCCACCACGGGCAACGCACTCGGCAGCCCCGGCGGCAAGTTCGATCCGGCTGTGGGTGCAGTCAGCAATACGCCGGGGAACTACCACAACACCTATAGCCTTTCTGCCGACTACCAGTTCAATCCTGCACTAACAGTAGGTGCCGGCTACGCGTATATCCAGGACGACTCTTCGCTGCATAACAACGCTGAAGAGTTCAGCCTGATTTCGACCTACTCGCTGTCCAAGAGCACGACGCTTTACGCGGTTGCATCGCGGATCAACAACTCGCATACCGCACAGTTCAAAATGGGCGATGCGGCAACCACGACGGGCACCTTCCTGACGCCAGGGACTGGACAGGGTGAAACCGGCTTTCAGCTCGGTATGCGTCATTCATTCTGAAGACACGTTCGAGCGGGACCATTCAGGCACTTCGTAAGCAAGACTTCAGGTGGCAAGGCTAAGCAGTTTTCTTCGATACTTCAAAAGATGGAGGCGCAATGAAGCGTTTGATTCGCGTGGTCATACTGGTGATGGCGAGCTGTTTCTGCGCGGGTGGCGCCAATATGGCGCTGGCCGATGCGACAAGCGATACGGCCAACGGCCCTGTAGTTGTCGTAGTGCATCTGGACATCGTCCGTCCCCAGGTGAGCCAGGCGCTGCCGATCATGCGGGGGTATCTCGCGACCACGCGCCAGGAACACGGCATCCGCAATGTCGAACTTCTGTTGCAGGTCGGCACGGACAATCACTTCACCGTAGTAGAGACATGGGACGACCGCGCGGCTTACGATGCACATAACGCGTCTCAAGCGATTCGCGATTACCGCACCCGGATTTTCCCGTTTCTGGCGAGTCCGTACGACGATCGCATTCATACGGAAATCTCGGCAAGCTAGTCTTGAAGCGGCGTAACCATTTTTCAGTCGTCTGGTTGACTCACCGGGCGACTGCGCCGCGTTGTGCGCATACGCATTTCACCATTGATATGGACCGCTACTCATGATGCAAAGATCTATGGAACTTAAGACACCGAACGACACGGCAGGCCAACGGCGGTACTCGGCACTTCGGCGCAGCAGTGCGTGGATGGCTTCGCGGCTCGGTGCGCTTGTCTGTATGGCCTGCGTTGCCGCGCTGGCTGCCTGCACGACCTCGCCACAGGCCAGCCGGCCGTCTGCCCAGGTGGTGTCGGAGCTTGCACCGTCCGGTACGATGCGCGCCGCAATCAACGTCGGCAACCCGGTGTTGGCCACAATGAATACCGCCACCGGCCAACCCGAGGGCATCTCGGTCGATCTGGCGCGCGAGCTGGCCAAGCGTTTGGGCGTACCGGTTAGCTTCGTCATCTACAACGCGGCCGGTAAGGTCACGGCAGGAGTCCAGGCACAGCAGTGGGACGTTGGATTCGTCGGCATCGATCCCGAGCGGGCAGAGTATATGGACTACACGCCGCCGTACGTGATTATCCAGGGCGTCTATATGGTGCCTCAGGATTCGAAGATCAACACCAACGCCGATGTGGACCGGGCCGGCGTGCGCATCGCTATCAGCGGTGGCAGTGTCTACGATCTGTATCTCTCGCGACGCATCAAGAACGCACAGCTTGTGCGGGCGCCGGCTCCGTCACTGGTGACCGACATGATGCTCACGCAGCACTATGAAGTCGCGGCAGGCGTCAAACAGCGGCTCGCGGCGGACGTCGCACGTCTGCCAGGACTGCGTCTGCTGGACGGGAATTTCATGGTGATCCGCCAGGCCATGGCCACGCCCCGCAACCGGCCCGAGGCGACGCGCTATCTCACGCAATTCGTCGAGGAAATGAAGTCCTCCGGTTTCGTGGCGGCGTCCTTGCAGCGGCATCATGTCGATAGCGCAGAAGTAGCGCCCGCAGAAACCGCGCCGCAATAAAAAAGCTAAAAACACCAGGAGACACAATGACAGCGTGGTACCGCAGCATGACTCGCCCGCAACGGCAAACGTTCTGGGGATGTCTGATGGGTTGGGCGCTGGACGCCATGGATGTCCAATTATTTGCCTTCGTGATTCCGACGTTGATCACGGTGTGGGGCATGACCAAATCGCAGGCGGGTATCGTCGGCACAGCGGCCCTGATCACGTCGGCCGTCGGCGGCGTGATTGCAGGACTGTTGGCCGACCGCATCGGCCGGGTGCGGGTGCTGCAGATCACCATCGTATGGTTCGCCGTGTTTACCGGCTTGTCGGCTTTCACAAACTCCTTCCATCAGTTGCTGCTGACGAGAAGTCTGCAAGGGCTGGGATTCGGCGGCGAATGGGCGGCGGGCGCGGTATTGATCGGCGAAGCGGTCGACAAGCGCATTCGCGGACGTGCAGTCGGCACGGTGCAGGCGGGTTGGCCCATCGGGTATGCGTTGGCTGCGCTCGCCTATTTCATCATCTTCAGCCTGTTGCCTGCTGAAATGGCGTGGCGTTGGCTGTTTCTTGTCGGCGTACTGCCGGCCCTCTCCGTGGTCTGGATGCGCCGTAATGTACCGGAGTCCGAAGCGTTTAAGGCGACTGCTGACGTGCGCGAGAAAACCAGCATCTTCACCAATCTCAGCCTGATGTTTTCGCGCAATATGATTGGCCGCACCTTGACCGCTTCGATGCTGGCTGCTGGAGCGCTAGGTGGGAACTATACGATCCTAACCTGGCTGGTGACGTACCTGAGGCAAACGCACAGCATGTCGGTGGGCAACACCACGACCTACCTCGCGATCAATATCCTCGGCTCGTTTTGCGGCTATGTCGGTGCGGCCTATCTGAGCGATCTGCTCGGACGCCGCAGGACGTTCGTGCTGTCCGCACTCGGCGCCACGCTGGCGATTCTCAGCTACACCTACCTGCCTGTCGTGGGCCTGACCATGCTGCTCGTGGGCTTTCTGGTCGGCATGTTCCAGTCCGGCATCGTCTCCGGCATGGGCGCCTGCTTTTCCGAACTGTTTCCCGCGCAGATTCGCGCTAGCGCGGGGGGCTTCTCCTATAACTTTGGCCGCGCGTCCGGGTCACTGGTGCCGGCCGCGGTCGGCATCACCAGTGCCGGATACGGTCTGGGCGCTTCGATAGGCGCCTGGGCCGCCGCCGCGTACGCGGTGGTTTTTATCGCCGCGCTGGCCATGCCCGAAACCCGCAACAAGGAGCTTGAATTACATGTCTGACTTGACTCCGCAGCCTGGCCGAACCGGTGGTCGCATCCTGGTCGACGCGCTGGTCCTCAATGGTGTGGACAGCGTTTATTGTGTGCCTGGCGAGAGCTATCTGCCGGTACTCGATGCCCTGCGCGATGCGACTGCAATCCGCACCTACGTGGCCCGTCACGAAGGGGCCGCTGCCAATATGGCCGATGCCTATGGCAAATTGACGGGCCGTCCGGGCATCTGTTTTGTGACACGCGGGCCAGGCGCGACGCATGCCAGCATCGGGGTGCACACCGCCAGCCAGGATTCGACGCCGATGATTCTGTTTGTCGGGCAAGTCGAACGCGGCTTTCTGGGGCGCGAGGCCTTCCAGGAGGTGGACTATCGGCGCATGTTCGGCGGCATCGCAAAGTGGGTGACGGAGATTGAAGACCTGGCGCGCATTCCCGAAGTACTGGCACGCGCTTTCAGTGTCGCGATGTCGGGACGGCCAGGCCCGGTGGTGATCGCGCTACCCGAAGATATCCTGTTCGGTTCAGGGGTAGTGGGTGATGCCCATCCCTCGCAGGCGGTCCAGGCCGCGCCCACCGCCGAAGACATGGACGCCTTGCAGACGCTGCTCAGCGAAGCGCGTCAGCCGCTGGTGGTGGTAGGCGGATCCGGCTGGGACGAGCAGGCCTGCGCGCACTTGCTGGGCTTTGCGCGGCGCTACGGATTGCCCGTGGCGGCCTCGTTCAGACGTCAGGATCTGCTCGATAATCGTACGGACAACTACGTAGGGCAGATCGGACTCGGGATTTCGCCGCAACTGGCTGAACGCGTCAAGGCGGCCGACCTGCTGATCGCCGTCGGCACGCGCCTGAGCGAAGTCAGTTCCGGCGGCTATACGCTGGTGCAAAGCCCTGTGCCGAAGCAAAAGCTGGTTCACGTCCATGCCGATGCAAACGAACTGGGCCGGGTGTATCAGGCACGGCTGGCCATCAATGCCGGCATGCGCCACTTTGCGAAGGCGCTAGACGCGTTGCCCGGTGTCGACGTGAACTGGTCCGCGTGGACTCAGGCCGCACGGGACGCTTACCTCGCGCACTCGACGCCGCAACCGCCACACCCCGACCACAGCGGTGTGGATCTGGCGCAGGTAGTGGCCCATCTGAACGACGTGTTGCCTGACGATGCTTTGGTCAGCAACGGTGCGGGCAACTACACCGTGTGGGTTCATCGCTTCTATCGCTATCGCCGGCATGCAACGGAACTGGCGCCGACTAGCGGTGCGATGGGTTACGGGTTGCCTGCGGCGGTCGCCGCCAAGCTGAAGCACCCGCAACGTCAGGTAGTGTGCTTTGCCGGCGACGGTTGCTTCATGATGTATCCGCAAGAACTCGCGACAGCGGTACAGTACGGCGCGGCTGTTATCGTGATCGTGGTGAATAACGGCATGCTCGGAACAATCCGTATGCATCAGGAGCGTGAGTATCCTGGACGAATCTCCAGCACCAGCTTGCAGAATCCCGGATTCGTCGCGCTGGCTCACGCGTTTGGGGCCTTCGGTGAAGTGGTCGAGCGTACAGAGGATTTTCCCGCGGCTTTCGCTCGGGCGCAGGCGGCCGGTATTCCCGCTTTGCTCGAGTTGCGTACCGATCCACGACAGATCACACCTGCGCTGCGACTTGAATGACGGCTATAGCGACGGGCGATGCGGCGGCGGCGAGCCGCTGTGCCGCCCGTTGTGCGATACACGTCTAGCCAGTTTTTGCCAGGCCTCGTTCAGCGTGGGCACACCGTGTTCATCATCGCATCGGCAACCGAGTGCGGCGTTACGCTACGGAAGTCGTTTGGATCGCCGGGGTTTGAATCCACCTGGTTACCGTCTGCACCGTAAGACACGACCTGGCCGATGGCAGTCGTCTTGTCGGCGCAGTTGAAGATCCAGTGCGAGACCTGCCTGGTGAGCGGGACGCTGTACCCAGGGCGTACGGCAGGCTGCGCGTAAGTGGCGGAAACCCACGTGGCAGTGATTTTGCCCTTATGCGTGATCGACTCGGTGTCGTACCTGAGCGTAGTATCGTTGTTCCATTGAAATACCTTCCAGTTCTCCGCCAATGCCGTCATCGACATGGACAGCAGCGCGGCGCAGATTACCCCTTTCTTGAGCATTTTCGGTCCTACTTTAAGAGGAGCATCAGTGTAGATCGGACAGATTTCGATTGCATCTTGAGCTTGATTACCCTGCGTTACGTGATTTAACGAGCCATGAGGCGCGCTGCGGGCCTGTGCGCCGAGCGTGGTCCGGATCATTGGATGTAATCGAGCGGTCGCACGACGACGTCAAAGCTGGCCTTGTCGCGAAGCACCGACAACCGCACCGACTTCAGTTCACCGGAAGAGATCTTCCGCCTCGTAGCATTCACCAGATCCTGCGACACCGGATTCCCGTCGATCGCTGTGATCTGGTCGCCCTTCCTGAGTCCAGCCTCCCACGCGGGCGAATCCTTGTAAATCGCTCCGACCACGGCGTCGCCGGTCGAATCGACTTCCACTCTCATACCGGTTTGAACGTTTTTCGACGCAGAGGGCGCCGCCGTCGCGTCGGGAACGACCCACGCCTTGCGATCCTGATAGTCGAACGTCAAAGCTGACGTCATGAACAAAGCGTCACCGAGATCGCCAGCGGTCTCTGTGTCGCTTACCAGCCCCACGTTCAAAGTAGGGAACAGCGCGACAGGTTTCGGTACGGTTAGCTGACCGACCTCGATTGATGCGAGCCGGCCCAGAAATACAGGCGATCCCTTGCCGGACGCACCATGGATCGACCCGCCATCATACCTGCGGCTCGGCATCTGTCCCGCATGAAACAAAGCAAATGGCACGTTGACAACCACTGCCGTATTCAACCCGGTATCGATCCAGAATTGAGCGGGTATGCCATTGATCTGACCCGTCGTCACCGGCAAGGTGTGGTCCAGCATAAAGGGAATGCTAAACCGCGCGTCATCGGCAGCGCCCAGGTTTGGGTGAAGTGCGAGCGTCAGCGAATGGTGTGGATAGTCGAAGGTGGTCACGAACCGGTCCAATAGCTCGGTGCCGATAACGCCATCCAGCGGCCTGGGTCCGCCGCTGGCGCCGCCGCCCAAATCAGCCTCCTTCCCATACAAGCCACTTATGCGGGCATCGCCAAGACGAAACTCCGGCAGCTTCACAATACGCTCAACAAAAGCATTTCCATCGATGTCGGTGTCGCTCCCTTCTCCTAAGGCTTTTAGACCGAGTTGGGCGATGGTATTCGAGGATAACTGCAGCGTAGCACCTGTATCGACCATGAAGTTGAACGGCCCCTTGCCGTCGAGGAACACGTCGGCGTAAAGCTGGCCTTCGATCCGCATCGGCACGGTTGTAGTGGTTGCCGAGTCGATTCCGTAGTCGGTCAAGCGGGTTTGAGGTTTTGTAGAAAGGGCGGCCACGTCAGACGGCGGGACTGCCCGGCGTACCCGCTTCGTATGCAACACCCAACGCGTGCCGTCACGATCGACGAATGTCTGCTCAAGGGGGATCCCGTGCGACGTGCCGCTCCCATACGCTGCGTATGATGTAGTCGCCACAGCCGGTTCGTCACGGCGCGTCCATTTGAGCGGCAAATGCGACTCGCGCGAAACCCATACCTTCGTGACCTTGCCGCCTTGAGGCACGACCTCGAGAATGTCCGCCACGTCTGCGCCTTGCGATTCCTCGCCAACGTATCGCACTTCGGCAGGCCAGCATGCATTGGCAAGGCCGCCGCTTGCCCAGTAGATCTCGCTCGCGAGGCCGGCGCGGAAGCCTGGGAAATCGGCGTCGCGTATCGTCGCATTTCCGTCCCGAACCCAGGCACCCGTTTTGGTGACGCCGATGGAAAAATCGAGGAGCCCCAGGTTCGTCGTTTTGATGATGCCGGTTTGCATACCGGGATCCGTCGCGATCAGGAAGCGTCCTTTCAGCCCACCGGATTCGATATCGCCCTCGTCAATACGCGCTGCGCAACCTGTGGTGTGATTGACGGAAGACGCATCCCGCAGTTGGGCGACAACGGAAGCGGCACGATCGGCGGGCGTGTCGGTTGGCGCAGCGGCAACCGCCTGGCTAAGGACGGTGGCCATCAAGGCGGCGACTCCGATTAAACCCGTGAAACGCAGAACCTCGCAGTAAGGATGCTCTAGTCGTCTATTCATGGACCAATAACAAAAGGGCGGTTTAAAAATGATCGCTTGCGGAATCCAGGCAACCGCCATCGTAACTGAACCAATATACCTGGATCACAAATCAATCTGCTCTTCCTGCCACACCACCAGTCAATTTTCTCTACTTTTTATTAGTAATCCATACAAATTGCAATAGCTCTTCGGATACCATGCCACCGCTACCGGTCACCATGGGTCAAAGCCTTCTGAATCCGGAGCGGCTTTGACTTTATCACCGAGGTGTTCCATCACTGAAGGTCGAAGCCAGGTGATCGATAAACGAACGCACAGCGGGTGGCAAGCCTCGGCGCGTTGTAAAAACCAGATGAATGATGCCGACCGGAGTCGTCCAATGCGGAAATACGTGGACAAGCTTTCCGTCATCAAGTGCGTCACGGCAGGCATGGTCAGGCAATAGCGCCACGCCAAGTCCCGCAACGGCGGCATCGCGCAACGCGGCGAAGTCCACACAGGTCATACGGGGTTGATGTCGAAGCGCAAAGGACTCATCGCTCGGACCACGAAACTCCCACACAATTTCCCCCATCTGGTCCGTGGTTGCGAGCGTTGCCACCTCGTTCAGGATCGCAATGTCGCCGCCCCCGCATAGCGAGGCCACTTTCGGCGCGGCAACCAGGATACGCGAGGAATAGCCGAGCGTGCGCATGATCAGCGACGCATCCGAGTCGAGCTTCACACGCACACGAATCGCAACGTCGATCCTTTCTTCGATCAGGTCGACTGCACGGTCCGCTGCCACCACCTGTAGCGTGGCCTTTGGGAAACGCGACAGAAACGATGCGAATGCCGTCGATAGCACTTCCACCAGTCCTAGCGGGCAGCTGCATCGCACGACGCCTTGCGGCTCGCCCAATGCCTCCGAAGCGACCGCGTCGGCCTGCTGCACGTCGAGCATGATGGTCCGGCAGCGCTCGTAGAACGCCTGTCCAACATCGGTCACCCTGAACCGACGGGTCGAACGCTCGATCAACCTTACCCCAAGCCGTTGCTCTAACACGGCGATGCGCCTGCTGACCGTGGACTTGGGCGTGCGCAGAACGCGACTGGCCGCAGCAAACCCGCCATGCGTGACCACCTCCGCGAAAAGCACGTAGTCGTTGACGTCTTTCATGCTTATTGACCCATTTTTGGAACAATCATGTCCATTTTAACCGCCTACCGCTATCTTTGTCCCACCGGCATGATGTTTCCAACGCAGCGAGCTGTTCGCTGGAACTCAAGGAGAACTGAAATGACTGGCAAATTTGATAGCAAGGTCGTGGTTGTAACCGGCGGCACCAGTGGCATTGGCCTCGCGACAGCCACCCGATTCGCGGCCGAAGGGGCTTCGGTTTTTATCACCGGCCGACGCCAGCAGGAACTGGATGCCGCGACCAGAAAGATTGGTGGCCGCGTGACCGGTGTGCGTGCCGATATGTCGAAGCTTGCAGACATCGATCGTCTGTACGACGCGGTTCAGCAAAAGCATTCTCATATCGATGTGCTCTTCACTAACGCGGGCGGCGGTTCGATGCTGCCGCTTGGATCGATCACCGAAGAGCACTACGACGACACCTTCGGACGCAACGTGAAGGCGGTTGTCTTCACGGTCCAGAAGGCGCTTCCGCTGCTTCGGGATGGAGCGTCCATTATTTTGGCGGGATCCGTTACGGGATCGACCGGGACAGCCGCTTTCAGCATCTACAGTGCATCGAAGGCCGCCGTGCGCAATCTCGCTCGCAGCTGGACGCTCGATCTCAAGGATCGCGGTATCCGTGTCAACGTGGTGAGCCCGGGGCCGATCAAGACGCCGGGGCTTGTCGAACTTGCGGGCAGTGACCCAGCGCAGCAACAGGGGCTTCTTGATCACATGGCGGCACAGGTGCCTCTCGGTCGCGTTGGCAACCCTGAGGAAATCGCCAACGCGGTACTCTTCCTTGCCTCGGATGAAGCGAGTTTCATCGCTGGCGCTGAATTCTTTGTTGACGGGGGCATGGCTCAGGTTTGAGTGGAATGGAGACCGCGGGGGCGCTTTTTGAAAGCGAACTCGCGGTCCGGACATGAGTTCTGCAGGCCTCCCCCTGTAGTCATCTCCCCCACGATTTACTTGACATCTAAAATATCGAGGACTAAATTACATTCCAGATTGCAACTGGAGCATCAGCATGCGCATCGTCTGTATTGGAGGAGGACCGGCCGGCCTGTACTTCGGGCTGTTGATGAAGGGCCGCAACCCGGCGCATGAGGTCACGGTCATTGAACGCAACCGGCCCTACGACACGTTCGGCTGGGGCGTGGTGTTCTCAGACCAGACGCTCGGCAACCTCCGCGCAGCGGACGCACCCAGCGCGGACGCCATACTCGACGCCTTCAATCACTGGGACGACATCGAGATCAATTTCCGCGGCGAAAAGATCCGCTCGTCCGGCCATGGCTTTTGCGGCATCGGCCGCAAGCGCCTGTTGAATATCCTGCAAGCGCGGTGCGAAACACTCGGCGTCAAACTCGTGTTCGAAACCCAGGTAACGGACGACGCTGCTTACGAGGCCGATCTGATCATCGCCTGCGACGGCGCGAACAGCGCCATTCGTCAGAAGTATGCCGCGACCTACCAGCCCGACATCGACATGCGCGACTGTCGCTTCGTCTGGCTAGGCACGAAAAAACTTTTCGAAGCATTCACGTTCGCTTTCGAAGAAACCGAATGGGGCTGGTTTCAGGCCCATGCCTATCGGTTCGACGATCAGACCTCCACGTTCATCGTCGAAACACCGGAGCGCGTCTGGCGTGCTGCCGGCCTCGACGAGATGAGCAAGGAAGACAGCATCGCCTTCTGCGAGAAGCTGTTCGCCAAGTATCTGGACGGCAATGCGTTGCTCTCGAACGCCGCGCATCTGCGCGGCTCATCGCAATGGATTCGCTTTCCACGCGTGGTCAATCGGGAATGGGTGCACTGGCGCAGCAATGCCAACGGCACCCCGGACACACCGGTCGTGCTGATGGGCGACGCCGCTCACACGGCCCACTTTTCAATCGGCTCGGGCACCAAACTCGCGCTGGAAGATTCGATTGAACTCGCCAACAGCATCGACGCGCATCCCGGCGATCTGGCCGCCGCGCTCAAGCACTACACCGAAGTGCGCAGCGTCGGCGTGCTGCGCATTCAAAACGCGGCACGTAATTCGACGGAGTGGTTCGAGCACGTCGACCGCTATACCGCGTTCGAACCGGAGCAGTTCGCGTATTCGCTGCTGACGCGCTCACAGCGCATCTCGCATGAAAATCTGCGTGAGCGCGATGCGGGCTACGTGTCCGGGTTCGAAGACTGGCTTGCATCACGCTCCGGTATAGAACGCGCGCCGGCAAAACACTCCGTCCCGCCAATGTTCACACCGTTCAAGCTGCGCGGCGTGACGCTCAAGAACCGTGTGGTGGTCTCGCCGATGGCGCAGTATTCCGCCGTCGACGGTATCGCCGGCGACTATCACCTCATGCATCTGGCCGCGCGCGCCATGGGTGGCGCCGCACTCGTGATGACGGAAATGACCTGCGTGTCGCCTGAGGCACGCATTACGCCAGGATGCCCCGGCATGTACGCGCCGGAACATCTCGCCGCGTGGAAGCGCATCGTTGAACTCGTACATCAGCAGTCGGATGCGAAGATCGGCATACAGCTAGGGCATGCAGGCGCCAAAGCATCGACACGTGTGAGTTGGGAAGGCATCGATCAGCCGCTGCCCGACGGCAACTGGTCTCTCGTGTCGGCTTCGCCGCAACAGTATCTGCGCGGCGTCAGCCAATGGTCGCGCGAAGCAAGCCTCGACGATCTGCGCGAAATCGAAGCGCAATTCGTCCGCTCAACGGAAATGGCTGCGGAAGCGGACTTCGACTGGCTCGAACTGCACTGCGCCCACGGCTATTTCCTATCGAGCTTCCTCTCTCCGCTAACCAACCAGCGTAGCGACGAATACGGCGGCTCGCTGCAGAACCGCCTGCGTTATCCGTTGGAAGTGTTCGCTGCGATCCGCAAGGTCTGGCCGCAAGACAAACCTATCTCCGTACGCATTTCCGCTCACGACTGGGTAGACGGCGGCACCACGCCGGACGACGCGGTAGAAATCGCCCGCGCTTTCAAGGCAGCAGGCGCGGACATGATCGACGTATCTTCAGGCCAGGTTAGCAAAGAAGAAAAGCCCGTCTACGGCCGCATGTTCCAGACGCCGTTCGCCGACCGCATCCGCAACGAAGCCGGTATTGCGACAATCGCCGTCGGTGCGATCTCCGAAGCGGATCACGTGAACAGCATCATCGCCGCCGGCCGCGCGGATCTGTGCGCGGTAGCAAGGCCGCATCTGGCGAATCCTTCGTGGACGCTCAACGAAGCTGCAAAAATCGGCTATTTCGATGTGATGTGGCCCAAGCAATACACGGCAGCGAAGTCGCAACTCGAACGCAATCTCGAGCGCGAGCGCGCTCAGGCCGCGGCAAACGCAGGCCTCTCGCCGCAAGAACGCGCACAACGCGCAGAAGGAACGGTGTGAACACAGAACTCTCCGGACTGGCCGGAAAACACGCGGTCGTAACCGGCGGCGGAAGCGGCATCGGCGCTGCCACCGCTGCGGCGCTGGTGCGCGCCGGGGCGCGCGTCACGTTGATGGGCCGCGACGCCGCGCGTCTAGCCACGCAACGGGACGCGTTAATTGCGATAAGCCCAAGCGGTGCAGCAGACGAACTCGCGTGTATCACGCTGGACGTGGCGCAGGAAGGCGCCGTCATTGCCGCATTCGAGCAAGCCGGTCCTGTAGACATCCTGATCAATAACGCGGGCCAGGCGCAGGCCTCCCCGTTCACACAGACCGACATGGCGCTCTGGCAGCGCATGCTGGACGTCAATCTCACCGGCGTATTCCTCTGCACGCGCGCGGTACTACCGGGCATGCTCGAGAGCGGCTATGGCCGCATCGTCAATATCGCCAGCACTGCTGGGCAGATCGGCTATGCCTACGTCGCCGCTTATTGCGCGGCAAAGCATGGTGTGATCGGGCTGACGCGTTCGCTCGCACTCGAAGTCGCAACCAAGGGCATCACCGTCAACGCAGTCTGCCCCGGCTACACCGAGACCGAACTGCTGCGCGCTTCGCTCGACCAGATCACCAGCAAGACGTCACGTAGCGAGAAAGAAGCACGCAGCATCCTGTTGCGCAATAACCCGCAACAACGCTTTGTCGCACCGGACGAAGTCGCCAACGCCGCCCTGTGGCTATGCATGCCGGGCTCGGCAGCGATAACCGGCCAATCCATTTCCGTCTCCGGGGGAGAAGTCACATGATCCGTGCAGCTGGCGCTAAAAAGGCGGCATCCGCAGAAGCAAAGCCGGCGGTGCGCAAAGGCGTCGCGAAGCCTGCGGAAAACGTCGTCGACATGGAAATGAGCACGGGCGTCGACAGCCATATGGGCCTGCGTCTATGGCTGCGCATGCTCACCACGACCAACCTCGTGCAAGCCGAACTACGTAAACGCCTGCGCAGCGAATTCGACACCACGCTGCCCCGCTTCGATCTGATGGCCCAACTCGAACGTCATCCGGAAGGCCTGAAGATGACCGAGCTCTCGCGCCGGTTGATGGTCACAGGCGGCAACGTCACCGGCATTACCGATCAGCTCGAACAGGAAGGCCTCGTGGTACGCGATGCGGATCCAAACGATCGCCGCTCGATCAGCGTGCGCCTGACACCTGAAGGCCGCAAGCTGTTCGACCGCATGGCCGTGGCACATGAACAATGGGTCGTCGAAATGTTCGGCGGCCTTAGCCTCGATGAGAAGTCGCGCACGCATCAGCGTCTGGGCAAGCTCAAGAAACATCTGCTCGACAACCTCAAGGGTTGAGCGGCACCGAACTGGAGGAGATATCCATGACACGATCCCACGTCGACGCATTGCTAGACGGCAATCGCGTAACGCTGGCGGGCTACGAAGCCAAACACTTCGGCTGGTCGGTGAACGCGAAGGTCGCGACCATCACGTTGAACCGTCCCGAACGCAAGAACCCGTTGACCTTCGAATCGTATGCCGAGTTGCGCGACCTGTTTCGCCAGCTTGCATACGCAACCGATGTGAAGGCCGTCGTGATTCACGGCGCGGGCGGCAACTTCTGCTCGGGCGGCGACGTGCACGACATCATCGCGCCGCTGATCGATCTGTCGATGCCGGAGTTGCTGCTCTTCACGCGTATGACCGGCGATCTCGTGAAGGCGATGCGCCACTGCCCGCAACCTGTGATCGCCGCCGTCGACGGCGTCTGCGCGGGTGCAGGGGCCATTCTCGCGATGGCATCCGATATGCGTCTCGGCACCGCGCGTAGCAAGCTCGCGTTCCTGTTTTCGCGTGTGGGTCTGGCCGGCTGCGATATGGGTGCGTGCTCGATCCTGCCGCGCATCATCGGTCAGGGACGCGCGTCGGAATTGCTGTTCACCGGCCGCTCGGCAAGCGGTGACGAAGGCTACGCCTGGGGCTTCTATAACCGTCTGTGCGAACCCGATGCGCTGCTCGACGAAGCCGCCAACCTCGCCGCCGAGCTCGTCGCCGGGCCGACTTTCGCGCACGGCATCACCAAGAAGATGCTGCACCAGGAATGGAGCATGAGCATCGACGAAGCGATCGAATCCGAGGCGCAAGCGCAGGCCATCTGCATGAGCACGCATGATTTCGAACGTGCTTACCGCGCGTTCGCGGCAAAGACGCGTCCTGTGTTCGAAGGAGACTGAATTGAGCTCTTCCGGCAAGACCGATCTCCATAGCGCGCTGGCGTGGCCATTCTTCGAAGACCGTCATCGCGAACTCGCGGCTGGCATCGAAGCGTGGTGCAGCGAGCATCTCGCTGACGCGGAACATGGCGGCGATGTCGACGCAACCTGCCGTCGTCTCGTGCGCCAACTGGGTGCTGCGGGCTGGCTGAAATACGGCGTCGGCGGCACTGCATATGGTGGGCACGGCGACACCATCGACACCCGCGCCGTCTGCCTGTTGCGCGAAACGCTTGCCAGGCATTCTGGTCTCGCCGACTTCGCGCTCGCCATGCAAGGACTTGGCTCCGGCGCGATCTCGCTCGGTGGCACGCACGAACAGAAGCAGCGATATTTGCCGCGGGTCGCGAACGGCACGGCCATTGCCGCATTCGCGCTGTCGGAGCCGGAAGCAGGCTCGGACGTCGCAGCCATGGCTTTGTCCGCGCGAGAAGATGGCGACGCCTATGTACTCGACGGCGACAAGACGTGGATTTCCAACGGTGGAATCGCCGACTTCTATGTGGTGTTTGCCAGAACCGGCGAGGCGCCTGGCGCACGCGGCATCAGCGCGTTTATTGTCGATGCCGATACGCCGGGCCTTGAAATCGCCGAGCGCATCGACGTGATCGCACCGCATCCGCTCGCGCGTTTGCATTTTGCCGGCGCACGCGTGCCGCGCAGCCAGATGCTGGGCGAACCCGGCGAAGGTTTCAAACTGGCCATGCGCACGCTCGATATTTTCCGCACCTCGGTAGCAGCGGCATCGCTCGGCTTTGCGCGCCATGCCATGGCCGAGGGTCTCACGCGTGCAGCCTCGCGCAAAATGTTCGGCCAGACGCTCGGCGATTTTCAGCTGACCCAGGCGAAGCTCGCGCAGATGGCGCTGACCATCGACAGCAGCGCCCTGCTCGTCTATCGCGCAGCCTGGTTGCGTGACCAGGGCGAAAGCGTCACACGCGAAGCCGCAATGGCAAAGTGGCACGCCAGCGAAGGCGCGCAGCAAGTGATCGACGCAGCGGTTCAGCTGTGGGGCGGTATGGGTGTGCAAAGCGGCACCGCTGTCGAAATGCTCTATCGCGAGATTCGCGCTTTACGCATCTACGAAGGCGCAACCGAAGTGCAGCAGCTGATCGTGGGCCGTGACCTGCTGAAGGCACACGCTGCCGCCCAGCAGGACAGCAAGAGCAAGCCATGAGCGCCACGTTCGACATGCCCGTACGCATCCGTTTCGCGCATTGCGATCCGGCCGGCATCGTGTTCTTTCCGCAATATCTCGTGCTGACGAATGCACTGGTGGAAGATTGGTTCACCGAGCGCCTGAAAATCGACTACGCGCATATGATCGGCCAGCGCCGCATCGGCTTGCCGATCGTCAAGCTTGATTGCGAGTTTTCGCGGCCCAGCCGCATGGGCGAGACAGTCACGCTCACGTTGACAGTGAGCTCAATCGGCCGCCGTTCGATCCGGATCGGCATTGTTGGCCATTGCCATGACGAAGTGCGCTTCCGCGCACATCAGGTGCTGGTAACCACTTCGCTCGAGACCGGCCAGTCCATCGATATTCCCGACGACATCGCGAGCGCTCTCGCGTCCTTCGCTCCACCGCCTGCCCTCATCGACGAGCCACGCTCATGAAAAAACCCCTTCTCCCCGCCGGCTGGGTCAAACCGCGCGGCTACGCAAACGGCGTCGCGGCCGTCGGGACGCAAGTCTTCATCGCCGGGCAGATCGGCTGGGATGCCGAGGCGCGCTTCACGTCAAACGACTTCGCGGCTCAGGCTATTCAAGCCTTGCGTAACATCGTCGCCGTGCTCAACGAGGCCGGTGGCAAGCCGGAACACCTGGTGCGCCTGACCTGGTATGTGACCGACAAGCGCGAGTACCTTGCGGCGCTGAAGGACATCGGCCGCGCGTTTCGCGAGCTGATCGGCGATTACGACATCGCCATGAGCGCGGTGCAGGTCGTCGCGCTGATCGAAGACGAAGCCAAGGTCGAAATCGAAGCCACTGCAGTGATCCCCCACGAAGCCAGCTAACCGTCCGGGAGAACCTCATGGAACCGTCAGCTCACGTCGATACCTTTGCCCGCGATCATCTGCCGCCGCAGGATCAGTGGCCAGTGTTTCTGCTCGACAATCCCGACATCGCCTACCCGGCGCGTTTTAACTGCGCGACTGAGTTGCTTGACCGCACGATCGAGGCTGGACACGGCGAGCGTCCCGCGATCTGGTCGGACATGAATGGCGTGCCTCATGCGACCACCTATCGCGAACTGCTTACGCTGGTGAATCGCAGCGCACATGTGCTGGTCGATGAGATGGGGCTGCAACCGGGCAACCGCGTCTTGCTGCGCGGGCCGAATACCTTGCAGATGGCAGTCGCCGCGTTGGCCGCGCTCAAGGCGGGACTTGTGCTGGTGCCTACGATGCCGCTGCTGCGTGTCAAGGAACTCAAGCAGATCATCGATAAGGCGCAGATCAGTGCCGCCTTGTGCGACACACGTCTGAACGAGGAACTCGAGCGTTGCCGTAATCCACAAGACGAGTATTTTTGTCCGGATCTGCAGCAGATCCGCCTGTTCCATGACGATGCTCCGGACTCCCTGGAAACACTTGCCGCGAGCAAACCAGAATACTTCAGCGCCTGCGATACCGCAAGCGACGACGTCTGCCTGATCGCCTTCACCAGCGGCACAACAGGCTTACCCAAAGGCTGCATGCACTTTCATCGCGACGTCCTGATGATGTGCGACCTGTTCCCGCGCCACGTACTCAAGCCCACCGCCAGCGACGTGTTCTGCGGCACGCCCCCACTGGCCTTCACGTTCGGACTCGGTGGTCTGCTGTGCTTCCCGCTTCGGGTCGGCGCTTCTACGGTGCTGATCGAGAAGCTCACACCGGAGACGTTGCTGCATACCGTCGAACGCTTTCGCGCCACGATCATGTTCACGGCGCCGACCTTCTATCGGCAGATGGCGCCGTTGATACCGCGCTTCGATATCTCGAGCCTCGAGAAGACCGTTTCCGCTGGCGAAGCGCTGCCCGACTCGACGCGGCGGCTATGGCGCGAGGCAAGCGGCATTGAAATGATCGATGGTATCGGCGGGACCGAGTTGATCCATATTTTCATTTCAGCCGCGGGCGCGGAGACCCGGGCACATGCAATCGGACGCGCCGTCCCCGGATATGTCGTGCAAGCCGTCGACGATGCCATGCGGCCCGTGCCACCCGGCACCATCGGAAAGCTTGCCGTGCGCGGACCGACCGGTTGCCGCTATCTGGCCGACGAACGGCAAGCGAAGTTCGTGCGCGACGGCTGGAACCTGCCTGGCGACTCTGTCTATCTGGACGCCGACGGTTACGTGTTCTACCAGGCACGCGCCGACGATATGATCGTCTCCGCCGGCTATAACATCTCCGGTCCGGAAGTGGAAAGCGTGCTGCTGCAACACGATGCGGTGGCGGAATGCGGCGTAATCGGTGCACCGGACGAAACGCGTGGCCAGGTCGTCAAAGCGTTTATCGTCCTCAATCCCGGCTATACCGGAGACGACAATCTGGTCGCGCAATTGCAGGATTTCGTGAAGAATAGCGTTGCGCCGTACAAATATCCGCGCCTGATTACTTTCGTCGATTCACTGCCGCGCACCGAAACGGGCAAGCTCAAACGGTTCGCCCTGCGCACCCTGTAATACGATGTAGCCTCACGTTCTTCCTTCCGCAACCGTGTTGCATGGGACCGATGTAGCGCGCTGAAGCGCGAACTCTGGTCAACAGGAGACAGGCATGTCCGCGTCATTCATCGAAGTCACCGCCCACGATGGCGGCCGTTTCAACGCTTACGTAGCACGCCCCGCGCAAGGCTCGGGGCCAGGACTCGTGCTGCTGCAGGAAATCTTCGGCATCAACGACTTTATGAAGTCGATGGCCGACCGCTTTGCCGAAGAGGGCTACGTGGTGCTGGTGCCCGACCTGTTCTGGCGGATCCAGCCAGGCGTCGTGCTCGGCTACGGCGATGCCGATATGCAAACCGCGCTCGGTTACCTGCAACGCTTCGACATTGACCGCGCGATAGGCGACATCGAAGCAACCATCGGCGCGTTACGCGCGCTGCCGGAGCAGGCAGGCAAGGTCGGCACAATCGGCTACTGTCTGGGCGGCAAGCTCGCCATGCTAAGCGCAGCCCGTACCGACGTGGACTGCGCAGTCAGTTATTACGGCGCCGGGCTCGAAGCCTATCTGGACGAAGTGCCCGCCATCCGATGTCCGATGGTGTTTCACTTCCCTGAACAGGATGCGCACTGCCCGCCCGAGGTTCGCGAGCGCATCGGCAGCGCGCTGAAGACCCGGCCACAGATCGAGCAATACGTCTACGCGGGATGCGATCACGCCTTCGCCAATCCCTCACGCAAGAGCTACGACAAGCCCGCCACGATGATGGCGTACTCGCGCACCCTCACGCTTCTGCGCAAGGTGCTGGGGCCGGTGTACGACCTGAATACGCTGTGGGAACAGCACTGCTACTACGAGTTCGCCACGCGCGACGTGGACGCGGTCATGCCGACCATGGTTGCACAACCGTACGTCAATCACGTTCCGACGATGACGGGCGGCGTAGGCCACGACAACCTCAAGCGCTTTTACACGCATCACTTCGTTCATTCGAACCCTGAGGATACGAAGCTGATTCCGATATCACGGACGATCGGCGCGGACCGCATCGTCGACGAATTCGTTTTCAGCTGCACGCATACATGCGAGATCGACTGGCTGCTGCCGGGTGTCGCGCCCACCGGCAAGTATTTCGAAGTGCCGATGCTGGCTGTGGTGTGCTTCCGCGGCGACAAGCTGTACAACGAGCATATCTACTGGGATCAGGCGTCGGTACTCGTGCAGGTGGGGCTGATCGATCCGGCAGGGCTGCCGGTGGCGGGTATCGAGAGCGCGCGCAAGCTGCTTGATGAGACGTTGCCGTCGAATCAGCTCATGGGCGCGAAGGCAAAGGCGTAAGGGGCCTAGCGCGCAAAAGCAGCGCGCTCAATCCACCAACCCGACCTCAAGCGTGCGCTGATCGATCCGCCCATGATCGTCGATCGCCCGCACGCTGTAACTACCCGCCGTGCGCGGTTGCCAGTAAAGCGCCGTGCCCGGATCGCTACGGCCCACATACGCGTCGTTGACGAACCAGTACAGCGCATGCGCATCGGCATCCGTGGTGGCATTGAAGGCGATACGCTCCTGGCCAAGCTGTTTCAGACGCATCGCATAGACACTGCCACGCACGGGTGAAGTGATCTGCGGCGGATCGCCATCCGGCGTGCCCGCATTACGGCACTCCGGATTTTGCGGTGGCTTGCGGCGCGGGATACCTGCTTGCGCAAAAACCTGCTGCAGATCGGACGGCCAGAATTCATACACTTCTTCGTGCGTGCGCTTGCCCGTATAAGGCGGGCACGCCGGCAGACCGCTCGCATCATCGATCACCACCGGACGATGCACATTGCTCACGCGGATCGGCGACTTGCCTGGAATAAACCACGTCCAACCCTTCTCTGGACACCATTGATTCGGCAGCTCGCCGCTGGCAAGGCAGATCTGCACGCGTTTGACGTTACCCGGCCTGGGCCGGAATGGCTCGGCAAGCTGCGGACGTTCGGCTTCAAGCCCATCGACGATCTGGAAAAACAGCGGCGCAGCTGCATCCACGCCAACGAATGCCTGATTGCTCGTGCTGTCGAAATTGCCCACCCACACGATCAGCACATAAGGACCAAATACGCCTGCGGTCCACGCATCGCGAAACGCCCATGACGTGCCAGTCTTCCAGTACACCGGCAGATGCGATGGCTGCGCCCCGGTGGTTTCATCCGGCCGGAGATGCTGACGCAGCATATCCATGACCATGAAGCTCGCCTCGTCGCTCAGCATGCGCGTACCCGGTACCTGAGGATCGCTGGCGAGCAGGCGCAGCGGTTTCAGTTCGCCGCGATTGGCGAGCATCGCATAGAGGCCGGCCAGATCCTGCATGGTCACCTCGCCACCGCCGAGTACCAGCGCGAGCCCGTAGTGCTGCTCGCTCGCCAGATGTCCGATGCCGGCCTGCTGCAGGAACTGATACAGATCAGGCTGATGCAATTGCGACGCCACCCAAACCGCCGGAATATTGCGGCTGCGGTTCAGTGCATCGGTTGCGGTAATCGGCCCGAGGAAATGGCCGTCGAAATTCTCCGGCGTGTACGGGCCGAACGAGGTCGGCACGTCGCGCAGCACGGTCTGCGGATGCAGCACGCCCTGGTCGAAACCGAGTGCATAGATAAACGGTTTAAGCGTCGACCCCGGCGAGCGCCGCGCCAACGTTCCGTTCACCTGACCTTGTATCGAGCGGTTGAAATAATCAGCCGAACCAACCATCGCCTTGATGCCCATGTCGCGCGTATCCACCAGCATGGCGGACGCGTTGCGAATCCCGATCCCGTTGTTACGTGCAACGTAGCGGGTAATCTGCCGCTCGAGGATGTGCTGCAGATCCAGGTCGATCGTCGTCCGCAGACGCGATTCGTGATCTTCGCCGTCGATCTGTCGCGCCGCCAGCAGTTGCTCCACTGCATGCGGCGCCTCGAACGGCAGGCGCGACAACGGCCGGATATTCAATGGCAACGCAAACAGCGGTTTGAGCGAAGCATCCTGCGGATGGCCCGCCAGCCAACGCGCGTACAGGCGGTTGCGTGAAGTCGTGAGCTGCGGATTGATCACGCCATCGGCACCCGCCGGCCCTCGCGTCGGCACGCGCGGCAAACGGCGCGCCGGATCCTGCGGGATCACCGCCAGCGTCAATGCTTCCGGCAAGCTCAACGCGCCCACCGACTTGTTGAAATACGCGATGCTGGCCGCACCGGCCCCCTCGACGTTCCGGCCATACGGCGCATCGTTCAGATACGCCTCGAGAATCTGCTGCTTCGAATAGAACAGCTCGAGCTGGATCGCGCGCCCCACCTGCTTCAGCTTGCCCCATGGCGTGCGCGTATTCAGTTGCCATAGCGAGCGCGCCAGTTGCATGGTGATGGTCGAACCACCCTGCGGGTTGCCGTGCCGCACGTAGGTCACCCACGCGCCGCGCGCGAGGCCGTACGGATTGAAACCGGGATGCCAGCGATACCAGCGGTCTT
This sequence comes from Paraburkholderia sp. GAS206C, assembly GCF_050435645.1. NCBI lineage: Bacteria > Pseudomonadati > Pseudomonadota > Betaproteobacteria > Burkholderiales > Burkholderiaceae > Paraburkholderia > Paraburkholderia sp. GAS206C. Next base: position 151,703 of record NZ_JBNDKR010000005.1, read on the forward strand.
CGTGCAACAGCACTGCGTCAACCAGTTGCGGCGACATATCCTTGAGCGGCACCCACAGGCGATAACGATCGTCGCTCGCCAGCGTCAAACGCAACAGGCGGCCGTGATCGTCGTAGAAGGCAGTGGAGGACGGTTTCCATCCCTGCAGCGAAGGATGCGGCCAGAGACGGCAACCCGCCAGCACGCCCACGACGAGCAGCGCGCCGACCAGCCAGTTCTGCCAGCGGTGCAGCCAGCGGCCACACGCATGCAGCAAGGAACGAAGTAAAGACACGATGATGAGATTCGCAGAAAGCTGGAACAGCGTCGCTTGCCGGGCCACACGTCATGGGCTTTCGCTTCAGACGTGTGGCCGCGGGATTACGGTGTGCGTACCACCGTTAGCGTAGCGCCTCCTGGCGAACGGGCCTGGATCCGGCGATCGTACATCGACTCGCCGAAAGCCGGCGGCACGATGAAGGTGCCGGCATTGCTGGCCTTGATGCGATATACGAACTCCTTGACGTCCGGCGTCGCGGTTCCGTAGATCACGACGCGGTCTTCGCGGATATCCGCGTACTCGGGCTGCCAGGTCGAGCTCGACAGACCGATCGGCGAGCGGTACGGCGCAGCCTTCGCGTCGCTGCTGTCACTGTTACTGTCGCCGTTGTTGTTGTCGCTATCGCTGCTGTTGTTATCGCCCTGGTTGGCCTGGTCGCCTTGATTCCCCTGGCTGGACTGATCGCCCTGGCCACTCTGCGCGTTACTGTCGTCTGTCTGGCTATCCGCAGCAGACGGAGGCTCGATGACCGGCTCAAAACCGCCCGGCAGCAGATCGACAATCGCCACGTTACCCACGCCCTCGTCGCCGGTCGCGCGAATCTTCACGTGAACCTCGATCTCCTCACCTAGCGTGATCTTGTCGAGCGGTTTGCCGTTGGTATCGGTGTAGTCGCGCACGATCTCGAGGCCGTTCTTGATCGCCTTGTCCGGCACGCCGCGGTCGTAGCCCGTCTGACTGCTGACGCGCCACGCCGGCAAGCTGCTGCCGTTGACGAAACGCAGCTTCGTGGCCGCCGCACTCCAGCTACCCGATTGCAACAGGTTGCCCTGCAGCGTCGAGATCGCCTTGACGCTGCCGTCGGCGTGCACCTCGTCGATCGCCAGCTTGTCGACACCGGTTGCGTTCAAACTGCCGTACGCATCGAGCGCGAGTACCGTCATGGACGACGACAACGTGTTGAACTGATTGCGCGCCAGCGGCCCAGCGATGTTCTCCATCACCTGCGGCGAGAGCCCCTTCGCCCGGTCAGGGAAGTACTTCGACAACAGATACAGCACGCTCGCATCGCGCGTCAGCGGATCGGTGTAGTAACCATACTCGAACTTCGCGGGATCCTGCTTGCGTTCCAGTTCGCGCTGCGGACCTGCGATCAGCGTGTTCGCCTCCTTGTCCTGCTTGAGCAGTTCGTAGGACGCAGCCAGCCACGCAGCAGCAAGATCGTTCTTCCAGTCGTTCGGGAACGCTTCCTGCAAACGTTTCTGCACCGCTGCCAGATCGTTGGTCGTCACATTCCCCTGGCGGGTCAGCAAGTAGACCGCATAGGCACGCTGGCGCAGCAAGTCGAGCGTATCCAGACTATCGTCGCTCGCGAGTTGATGCAGATACTGGTTGCCTGCGTCGAGCACGTCGCCCGGCACTGCGACACCCCGATCGCGCGCCTCCAGGAGGAATTGCATCGCGTACGCCGATATAAACGGCTCAGCATCTGGTGTCGCTGACCACAGTCCAAACCCGCCTTGACTGTTTTGACGCGTACGCAGCACGTCGAGCGCTTGCGCCAGCGCCTGGTCGTTGGTGACTTGCGGGTCGCCGTTAGCGGGTTGCAGCGCGTGTGTCAGTGCTGGTACCGACGGCCACTTCGACGCAATCAACCGCGGCATCGCCGCACTGACGATCTGCTCGCTGCAATAGTTCTGCACGTTGACGAGCCACGACGTCAAACCTTCCGACAACACCACCGGCACCGTAGAGATGCTCGCATCGCGCGATGCATACGCGTCGTACATCTTGCGCAAGCCTGGCAGATCCGTGTTGCTGTTAGCGCCGACGCGGGCGATATCGACCTGCGATCGATACGCAGCAGCCGGCCGCACAGACAGATCGAGGCTCTGCGCCGCCGACTTGCCTGCGTAGCTCGCCATAAAAGTGAGGTTGCCCGAGCCCAGCGTATCGGTCGCCTTGACGCGGAACAGCGCCACACCCTCATGCATCTGCGCCAGGCTCAGGTTCTGCGAAGCATTGCCGAGCACCTTCAGCTGCGGGCCGGTCTTCAGCGTCACCGTCACAGGTACCGGCTTGTCGCCGAGGCCCGTGAGATTGTTGGCCACACCCACGCTGACCTCGGCTTCGTCTCCCGGCGCCAGCATATTGGGCACGTTCGGCGACAGCACGAAGTCGCCGCGCACCGTGGTGGCCGCTTCAACAGTGCCCACCAGATCCGGCGATACCGACACCGCCATCACCCGCAGCTTGCCGTTGAAGTAATCGGGCACGGTATAGCTGACATCCTTCTCGCCATCCACATCGACGATCCCCGACCAGTACACCACCGGCTTGTCGCGTTTGCGCTTGAACGGGTTGAGCTGACTGCCGATCGCATCGTCTGCATCGCCGCCGGGCGCCGCCATCGCCATCAGCTTCTCGAAGTCCGGCAAGATCAGATCGAGAATCTGCGAGGTGCCCACTTCGAGCATGCGCTTGCGGAAGAAGAACTTGAGCGGATCCCCGAGCTTATAGCGGGCGACCTGCAGGATGCCTTCGTCCACCGCGAACACCACGACCTTCGTCGGATGCGCCGCGTGCAGCTTGAACGTCGCCGTCTGTCCTGGCTTGACCAGCGGCGGCGCATCGAGCGTGAGCGCGTTACGGCGCGCGTCCATGTTCACCGAGAACGGCACGACACCATAGCTCAGCGGGCTCATGAAAATCTCGTCCGACGACGGATCGCGGATGTACTGCACATTGATATAGCCGTTGCCCTCGAAGCCCGGCGGCACGGTGATATGTTGCACCGAGCTGGTGGTGTCGGCATGGAACCACGCATGCGCGTAGACCTTGTCGCGTTCGATCGTAATCAAACCGCTACCCGCATACGGCGCGCGAATCGCGATCTCCACCGGCTCGCCCTGGGCGTAGTCGTGCTTGCTCAGGTTGATCTGCAACTCTGCGTTGCGGTCCAGCGAACGCGACACGTTGGCGTCGCCCGCCACCGAATATTCGACGCGATTCACTTCCGTTCGATCAGCACTCCGGATAATCAGCGCGTAGTTGCCCGGCTTGTCGGTCGGCAGCGTGTAGTCGAGACCCGCGGCCGGAATCGTCAGCGGATTTTCGCTGATCGGCACTTCCTTTAGACGCGAGTCGTACTTGTAGACACCCGAATCCTGCTTGGTCAGCACCGATACATAGCGCCGCTCGACCAGTTGCGCCTTCAGATCCTTAAGATCGATCGATTTGGCCTGCGGATTGATCGCGACCAGATGCACCGTACGCGGACTGCTGCGCTTCACGTAGGAGAGATCGTCGACCGACTTGTAGCCGACCAGCCAGTCGTCGCTGGAGACCAGCGTCTGCACGTTCGCGGCCACACTGCGGCCGCCGTCCGCTTCATACGCCTTGGTCAGGAAATACAGCTGATAAGTCGCATCTGCGTATTTCTTGAGGTCGAGATCGAACTCGGCGTGCCCCTTGTCGTCGGTCTTGCCGTCCTGCAGATTGGTGGTGTAACCCTCCTGGGCGCGTCGGACGTCGAAGAAATGATAGTCCTGCCAGCTGCGGAACTCCGGCCATACCGGACGCAGCGTCAATGAAGCCTCGACGCGCCGGTCAGCCGCCGGCGTGCCGAACAGATTCTGCGCGTCGACGATACCCTTCAACTGATCCGGCTTGACCCACCCTTCGGCCACCTGCGACGAGAGCTTGGCTTCGACCTTCATGCGGTCCGGCAGAAACTCCTTCACTTGCACCGTGGCCGAGCCGATCGGCTGATCCGTAGCCTTGCCATCCTTGACGATATACAGGTTCACCGTCCACGCGCCGGTCGGCGCCGTTTCGGAAGGCGTATACGCCAGCTCGCTAAAGCCGGAGTTGTCAACGCTAATCGGCATGCGCTGAACCGTAATGCCGCGCGGATCGACGATCTCGGCCTGCAACGGCACGCCGGCCGGGCTACGCGCCCAGCTCGCCGCGCGCACGATCAGGCCGATATGGAACAGATCGCCCGGCCGGTAAATGCCGCGGTCCGAGAACAGATAGGCAGACAGTTGACCTTCGCTGGTCGGATTGCGCTCGCCGCCCACGTCGAAGCGCGAGAAGTCGAGCTGGCGGTCCTGCCCGCCCACCGGCAGGAACGACAGGTCATCGTCCTTCTTCACGACGTATAACGTCGGCCGCTTCTCGTGGTCCAGTCCCTTGAAGGTCGGGAAGTGCACCATGCCATCGGCGGTGGTGTCCTGGGTGTACAGCGTCTGACCGTTGAGCGCCAGCACCGACACCGTCGCACCAGCCACCGGTTGCCCGGTGTGGATCGACTGCACGAACACATCCTGGCTGCCGTCGAGCGCGCGCTTGACGAGCATGCCCAGATCCGTGACCACGATCATGCGCGTATCGGTCGGCGACTGGTCGTCGCCGTTGCTGCTGTCGTCGCTCGAGTCGCTGTTGACGTCGCCGTTGTCATTGCCGGAGTCGTCACTCGAACTGGCGTCGCCGCTGGAATCTTGACTCTTTTCCTTGGCAGCTTTTTCAGCCGCCTTCTTCTCGGCGACCGGATCGTAGGCTGACAGATGCAGCAGGAACACGCCGCGCTTGCCGTCCTTCAGATATTGACCGAGGTCCACTCCTTCGTAATGCGCCTGACCCGGACCCGCCTTCGGAAACGCCCGCTTCTCCTCGAAGCGATCGACGATATGATCCTCGCTGAAGTTGTAGCCGAGCTCCGGCTTGGTATAGGTACCTTGATTGAAGCTCACCAGATGCTGCAACTGGTCCGGCAATACGCGACCGATCTCCACCTTCATGCCGGGCAGATTGCGCGACACCACGGAGATCCGCTTGCTGCCGCTCAACGACAACAGCGAGCCATCCGCCATGAAGTGCAACAGCTTCGGATAGTCGGGCACCGTGAAGGCCTGAACCGAAGGCTTGCCGAGCATGTAACCGCCGAACGACTTCAGCCCGGAAGCAATCCGCACATAGACGCGCTGTCCCGGGTCGGCGTGGAACTTGAAGCTTTGCAGTTCCGCGAATTCGTTTTCCGTCGGCACCAGTTCGAGTTTGAGCGGCTGCGACTGACGCAATACACTCTCGCTCACGTCCGCGGGGTCCCACTCATACGGCGGATCGTCGCCCTTCTGGTCCACGTCCGGCTTGCGTTTGGGCAGCACCCAGGCCTTGATCACGCCGCTCATATCGCTGCCGCGCACGGCGCCGCTGAGTTCGGTAACGAGCACCTGCTCCGGTTCGTAGCGGTCGTTGTCGACCAGCGTCGGAGTCACACTGTTGACGGCGAGACTATAAAGACCCGGCACCCGCACCACCGACTTCAAAGGGTCTTTGGTGCCCGCACCGCCGCGCGAGCTGCGCACGCCGCTATCGAGCGTGAGTTGCACCGCGCCGTCGTCGCGCGGCAGGTCGAGCGGCTGCGAGTGGACCCACGCGTTCAGTTTGGCCGTGTCGTAGATCACGGTGAATTTGAGCGGCGTGTTGAACTTGCCGTCGCTACCGGCGAGCGCCAGCGAGATGCGCTTTTCGAATTGCGCCGTGTCGACCGGGTAGTTGAAGCTCACCGGCATGATGGTCTTTTTCGCCGCCGCGTTTTGCGGATCCTGATAGAACTCGGCGGCACCCGCCTTGGCGATGAACGGTGCGATGTCGAAGGCCAGATGGTCATCGGCCATCAGCACGTGCGGGGCGAACGCCTGCTTGATATCGAACGCCAGTTCGATATGCGCACCGACCGGCCAGTCCGCCGCGGGCACGAAGCGCAGCGTGCGATCGTCCGCCCAGCTCCACTCGCCCTTCAGCGCCGGCGTCATGGTGATGCCTTTGGTGACTGTCTTGCCGACCAGTTCGATCGGCGCAGCCGAGCGCGAGAAGTCCACTTCCAGCGGATGAATCGTAATCTTGGGCGTGCCATCCGCCTGCACATAATCCGTGACAGCGGGCACCTTGGCCTGGAAGCTAATCCGTTCCGGTTCAGGGGCTTTCGGACGATGCGAATACCAATGCCAGCCGGCCACTGCCGCGACCACCAGCACGATGGCGCCGAGCAAGCCGCCAGCGAAGTGCCGGGGGCGGCGCCGGATCGCGGCGCCCGTGGCCGGCGCCCATGCGGGAGCCGACCACGAGACACTGCCGAAGACCGGCCGCGTAATCTTCGCGATGAGGCGGAACAGGCCGCGCACCAGACGCAGCGGCAGAACGAACAGAAATCGCAGAATATCCATGCTTCCCTCATCAAGGATAAGCTTGCGGCTTCTTATCCCCGTTTCCTCTTGCTTTTGTTAGCGCTAGTTTTATTGCTGCTCGATTCGTGCTCGTGCTGCCGGTGCCTGACGTGGATGCGGTAGAAGCAACTTCAGCCGGTTATTCGCCCAGCTTCGCGTCGACGCATCCCGTGCTGCTGCATTCGCGTTCACGCTCGCGCAGGAAGGCAATGCGCTGCTGCGTCATGTCCGTTGCGCACTCGAGATTGACGAAGTAGCCCTCGTCCTTTTCAAGGCTGCATCGGGCATCGCGCTGGCTGAGCCATGCGAGTTGTCCGTGCTTGAGCGTCGCCTGTTCCGCCGGGTGCAAGGCCAGCTTCACGCGGTCGTATTCCTGGTTCAGGTCGCGGTCGGACTGGGAGAACTGCGTGCTCGAGCAATACACCTGGTCAAATGCATTGCGGGGCTTGGCGCAACCGGCTGCGTGAGCCGTCATCGAAAATGCAGCCAGCAGTAACGGCAAAACGATTTTTTTCATGCTCAATGCATCCTTTAGATTAAAACGAAGGTTTTTTTATCATTAACGGGTACAGCCGAAAACCGGCGCTTCTTCGTCGCGTCCCATAAATCTATTCCAGCTGCATTAATGGCTTCCATGGACACACCAATCACCTCCGCGTATTGCAGCGGGTGCGCAGGTTTCAATATCCAGTTGCCAGTTTCTAACGCAAATCTCCCGGGCAGATTATTCACTAAAGCGCTGCACCTGGGATAGAGCCACTTTCAATATTGATTGTGACGACCGCAATCGTTAAACCAAAAAACCACAATAAAGCGCGGGTAGGGCAAAGCTCACGTGCAGATGAGTCAAACCCATCGCCTGATATCCGGCGCCGTGAATTCGATGCATGAAGCCTGCGCTTTTGCTTCTCCCCGGACACGAACCGCCTGGAAGCCGACCGTGGGTTCTAAAAGCGCCCCATCCAACAGAGCTATCATGTGGCACTCCACAGGCCCGGATCCCCTATGCTGACAGTCCATCATCTGAACAACTCCCGCTCGCAACGAGTTCTGTGGCTGCTTGAAGAGCTCGGCGTGCCGTACGAGATCAAACGCTACGAGCGCGACCCCAAGACCATGCTGGCGCCGCCCGAATTGCGCGCGGTCCACCCGCTCGGCAAGTCGCCGGTTATCACCGATGAAGGCCTCACGATCGCCGAATCGGGCGCTATCATCGAGTATCTGGTGGACCGTTACGGCCAGGGCCGCTTCGCGCCGGCAGTTGGCACGCCTGAGCGTTTGCGCTATACATACTGGCTGCACTACGCGGAAGGATCGGTGATGCCGCCTCTGCTGCTCAAGCTGGTGGCAACGCGGATCGGCAGCGCACCGATGCCGTTCTTCGCCAAGCCGATTGCCCGCAAGATCGCCTCGACGCTGCAATCGAGCTTCGTCGATCCGCAGATCAAGCTGCACCTTGGCTATATCAACGACGCACTCACGCCGACCGGCTGGTTCGTCGGCAACGAGTTCAGCGCCGCAGACGTGCAGATGAGCTTCCCGCTCGAAGCCGGCGCCGCGCGCGGCGGAGTTGACAACATTGCCGCGATTCGCGGTTTTCTGGACCGCATCCACGCGCGGCCGGCGTATCAGCGTGCGCTGGAACGTGGCGGCAAATATGACCTGCTGAGTTGAGCGCCCCCGCCGGCGCGAACGCTCGCCGACGGACGCTGCAACCCGACTACGGAGACACACCGCATGACCCATAACATCGACGCGCGCAAACGCTGGCTGGCCCTGATGGTCCTGTGCCTCGGCGTGCTGATGATCGTGCTCGACTCGACGATCGTGAACGTCGCGCTGCCGTCGATCGCCGCGGATCTCGGCTTCTCCGAGACCTCGCTGGTTTGGGTCGTCAACGCCTATATGCTGACGTTCGGCGGCTTCCTGCTGCTCGGCGGCAGGCTGGGCGACCTGTACGGCCATCGCAAGCTGTTTCTGGGCGGCATCACTCTCTTCACCGTGGCGTCGCTCGCCTGCGGCATGGCGAATTCGCAGGTGCTGCTGGTTTGTGCGCGCGCGGTGCAGGGCTTCGGCGGTGCGGTCGTGTCGGCTGTTTCGCTGTCGTTGATCATGAATCTGTTCACCGAACCGGGCGAGCGCGCCAAGGCGATGGGGGTTTATGGCTTCGTGTGTGCCGGTGGCGGCAGCATCGGCGTGCTGGCAGGCGGTCTTCTGACCAACCTCTTGAGCTGGCATTGGATCTTCCTGGTCAATCTGCCGATCGGCATCGCCGTTTACGCCATGTGTATCGCGCTGTTGCCCAATGGCCGCGGCAGCGCGCACGGCGAACGACTCGACGTTGCAGGCGCGGCGACGATTACCGTTTCGCTGATGCTCGCTGTGTACGCGATCGTCAATGGCAACGAAGCGGGATGGCTGTCGCTGCAGACCATCGGCATGCTGGTCGCCGCGCTGGCGCTGCTGCTCCTGTTCCTGCGCATCGAAGCGCGCGTGCAACATCCGCTGATGCCGCTTGGTCTGTTCAAGCTGCGCAACGTCGCCGTGGCGAATGTCGTCGGCGTGCTGTGGGCGGCGGCGATGTTCGCGTGGTTCTTTATCTCGGCGCTTTATCTGCAGCGCGTGCTGGGTTACCGGCCCATGCAGGTCGGGCTCGCTTTCCTGCCTGCCAACCTTATCATGGCGCTGTTTTCGCTTGGCTTGTCCGCGCGGCTCGTGATGCGTTTCGGCTTACGCTTGCCGCTCGGCGTCGGCTTGCTGCTGGCTGCCGCTGGACTTGCGTGCTTCGCACGGGCCCCGGTTGACGGCAGCTTTATCCTCGACGTGTTGCCCGGCATGACACTGCTTGGGCTCGGCGCAGGTATCGCGTTCAACCCGGTTTTGCTGGCAGCGATGAGCGACGTGGAGCCGAGCGAATCCGGTCTCGCGTCGGGCATTGTCAATACCGCGTTCATGATGGGCGGTGCCGTGGGTCTCGCGGTGCTCGCGAGCGTTGCCGCGGCGCGCACGGATGCGCTGCAGGCATCTCAAGGAACGGTGGCCGCACTGAACAGCGGCTACCACCTCGCCTTTCTGACCGGAGCGGTTTTTGCAGCAGTGGCGGCGCTGTTTGGCGCTTCGTTGCTACGCGCCAACGGGCAACAGAACAACGCTCATGCGGAGGCGGCGGCCGAGTGATGAAAACCCGGCCGCACCCGGCTAGATATCCGCAGTGAGCCCTGCTATTTCGCGGGCGGCGTGCCTGCGTGTCGCAAACGCTCAACACCTTCGGCAATTGCAAGCACCACCTGTTGCCCATCCCGTTCGCGGATGCTGATCGTCTGGTCGCGTTCGTCGCGCGGCCCGACTGCGACGAAGATCGGCACCTGCATTTCGCGCGCGTCGTAGATCTTCTTTTCGAGCCGTTCCGGCCGGTCGTCGAGGACCACTCTCACGCCGGCCTCCTCAAGCGCCTGCACGACCCGCGTGGCGTACGCGGCGCTTGCATCGTTGATCGTCGCTACCGCAACCTGGTCCGGTGCCAGCCACATAGGCAGCCAGCCTTCGTGATGCTCGAGCAGCAGGCCAATGAAACGCTCCATGCTGCCGAGCACCGCGTGATGGATCATCACTGGCCGCTCGCGTTCGTTGCGCTCGTTGACATAGAGCGCATCGAGCCGCTCCGGCAGGACGAAGTCGAGTTGAACCGTGCCGCATTGCCAGCTACGCTCGCGGCTATCGATCAGATGGAATTCCAGTTTGGGGCCATAGAACGCCCCCTCTCCCTCGCGCACCTCGAACTGGAGTCCGGCCGCGAAGGCGGCTTGCGCGAGCGCTGCTTCGGCACGATCCCATACCTCATCCGAGCCCGCACGCACATCGGGACGCGTCGCCAGCGCCACTAAAAATGCCGGGAATCCGAGATCAGCATAGACGTGGCGCAGCAGATCGCAAAAGCGTCCGACTTCAGCTTCGATTTGCGCTTCCATGCAGAACACGTGGGCATCGTCCTGCACGAATGCGCGCGTACGCTTGAGCCCTTCCAGCGAGCCGGAGGGTTCATCGCGATGACAAGCGCCAAACTCGCTATAACGTACCGGCAACTCGCGGTACGAACGCACGCGCTGATTGAACACCTGCACGTGACAAGGACAGCTCATCGGTTTGAGACAGAGCGCGCGCGCTTCGGAGGCGCTTTCTTCACCGCCCGTTTCGTGTCCTTCGGAGAACGAATACATGTTCGCGCCGAATTTTTCCCAATGCCCGCTGCGTTCCCACAACGCGCGGGCGAGCAGCTGTGGCGTGCGGATTTCGCGGAAACCCGCGCGCCGCATTCGCTGGCGAATGTAGTCCTCCAGCACACGGTATAACTCCCAGCCACGCGGATGCCAGAAGACCATGCCGGGGCCTTCCTCCTGTTGGTGGAAAAGGTCCAGCCTGTTACCCAATACACGATGATTGAGGTCGTTCACAGTACGCTCCGTTTGATGTGAGCCATCGACGGAAGGCCGTAAACGCCAAGGGCCCCGTCCGTCTCCGGCGGGGCCCTTGGGGGTTTGCAGCAGCTTGTTGCTCTAGCGCGCGCAACCTCCAGACGACCCGCCCATGAGGGTGGTCGTCGTGGTGGTGACAGGCGCGAAGGAGAACGAAAAGAGGTCCATGAGTCGACAATAAACGATCTGTCGGTGAAACGTCAATCGACACTTTCGGAATTGCTTGCCGCCCCGCTTATCGCAGGCTCCACTTCAAACGCCTCGCCGGTGGCGAAAAAAGTCCCGCCTGCCACGTAGTGACAGGTGCGCAGATCCGGATCGTCACCGAAATGCCAGCGGTTCTTCGAATAGACACGGCTATCGGCGTATGCCGCCACCACTTCGCCGATAATCAGATCGTGGCGCTGGCTGTCGTCGGGAATCACCTTGCATTCCATCCACGTGATGCAGCCGGCTAGCATCGGCACGTCGATGCGCTCACCCGGAAACGTCTCCAGACCGAATGCAGCGAACTTGTCGAGATCGTTGCCGGGCGTCGAGCCGACCGCAAGCGTTTGCCGGGCGAATCCGCGGCTCGGCAGTTGCAGGCCGAACACGCCGCTCGCTTCGATCAGTTGCCGCGTGAGGGTGCGGCTGTCGACCACCACTACGATTTTCGGCGGATTGAAATCGAGCGGCATGGCCCACGACGCCGCCATGACGTTCGTACGTCCGGCGTGCGCGCTGGTGATCACGGTGACTGGACCGTGATTCAGTAACTGGGTCGCCCGCGATAGTTCAACTGCTTCTCTCGTGCCTTTCATATCTGCCTTCATCGTGCGAACACTTCATCGGTTCGTGCGGCGTGCCTGCGTATCGAATCCGAGCCAGATGGCATTCTAGCCAAGACTTGGGTCACCATTGCCCAGCGGCGCCACAACGTTTCGATACGCATCGAAGCATGCGGCCTCCGCGAGCCCCTATGATGGAAACATCGCAGCCACTACGTTGCATGGGATCGGCGTCGCGCGCTAAAGCGCCGGCGCCGATCGACAGGAGATCGACCATGTGTGCCCAGCCGAATATCGCATCCACCGCCTTCCTGATCGCCGATCCGGCCCGCGCCAGCATGCTGATGGCGCTGGTCGACGGACGGGCACTGCCCGCCGGCGAGCTCGCCTATGCGGCCGGCGTGACCGCGCAGACCGCCAGCACGCATCTGGCGAAGCTGCTGGCCGGGGGACTCGTCGAAGTGGAAGCGCAGGGCCGGCACCGCTATTACCGGCTAGGCGGCTCGCACGTGGCATTGCTGCTGGAAAACCTCGCGTCGATCACGCCGCCGAGCCGCCCTCGTATCAAGCCGCTCAGCGCGGACGCCAGGAAGTTGCGCTTTGCACGCTGCTGTTACGATCATCTGGCCGGACAACTCGGCGTTGCGGTCACTCAGGCGTTGGAACGGCGCGGTGTGATCGTAGCGGCAACCGACAAGCAGTTCGAGGTCAGCCCCGCTGGAATGGACTGGTTCGCCCGGATGGGGTTGAACGTGCCTGATTTGCAACCCACGCGCCGAGGTCTCGCGCGCCAGTGCCTGGACTGGTCGGAGCGGCAGCATCATCTGGCTGGGCCGCTCGGCGTGCAATGGATGAAGCTGCTGTGCGCGAAGGGCTGGTTGCGGCGGGTCAAGGCAACGCGTGCGGTACAGGTGACGCCGCAAGGCTGGGCGTGGCTAAAAGACGAATTGGGTATCGAAGGAAGGCTGGGGGAACTCGCCGTCGACGACAGACGTGTGGAGGTCGTGCCCGAAGCGTAGACACGATGAAAGTTGAGTGACGCGGTGCGTCACCGGTTTGCTGTCGAGATGCGCCATCGCAATCCGTGGATGGCGCATCACGGTCGCACGTGAATTAGCTCTTCTCGCCGTGCTCAGGTTCCAGCGGTTTGTGCTGCTCCCCACCAAGCCCCGGAAAGAACGCATTCCAAGCCGCGCGAACGCCTTCGGCCGCGGTTGCCTCGGCGCTGAACGACTCGCTTTCGCCAGAGCGGGCCGGATCGGAGGAAAGCCCTCTCCAATGCGTGAATACGAGCAGCGGCTTTTCGCTCCACTCGTTCTCGCCGAACTTCGCAAACGCCGTATCGCCGCTCACTAGCTGAACCTCGTACCAGCCGTCACGGACGGGCGTATAACGGTCCAGCGGAAACCACGCGGTCGGTCGAATATCCATCATGTCCTCTCTGAATGAACGAAGGTTCGTCACGAGAGAACATAAGGCATTCTTCATGCCCGAGGCAATGCCGAATACGGCCAGTGAGGTGTGAGTCCGGTGGGATAAGCGGTGGCATGGACATCGCAAAGCCGGGACAGCGTGCAGGCGAGCTTCAGGCGTTCTGAGATCGCGTAAAGACAACGCGCCGAGCGTTTCAACAAAAGTAAAACTTACACGACGTGAGGTCATGGACATGCTTGCGCGTTCACGCGTTCAGGTCTTTAGGTCTCCAGGTCTTCGCACCTGCAACACGCCGTCTCGGACGCACCGTGCCCGCCACCTCGCTTGCACATCGCGCCAGCGAACGGACCGCCGTCTCAATCTGCTCCGCCGACGTATTCCCATAGCCGATCACAAGCCCGTTGTCTTCGTCTTGCGGCTGTAACGTGAACCCGGAAAGCGCACGCGCGCTGATCTGTTGCTGCTGCGCAAGATCGACGACCGCGCGATCCGATATGTGCGGCGGCAGTCTGAGCGTCAGATGCATGCCGCAATTGCCGCCCAGAACCTGCGCGGGTTCGAAGTGCGCAGCCAGCGCCTCGCGCAACGCCTGTTGCCGCTCACGGTAAAGCCGCCGCATCCGCCCCAGATGGCGGCCAAATTCGCCGCTTTCGATAAAGTTCGCCAGCGCCCACTGCTCAAGCCGATGACCGCCGCGCAGCATTTCCTGCAACGGTGTGCGCGTCTGCGCCACCATGCTGCGCGGTAGCACGACAAAGCCGATCCGCAGCGCCGGAAACATCGTCTTGCTGAACGATCCGACATACAGCACCGGCGCGTCGGGCACGAGCCCCTGCATGCTGGCGATCGGTTCGCCGGTGTGCCGGAACTCGCCGTCGTAGTCATCTTCGATCAGCCAGGCGCCCGCACGCCGCGCCTGCGCGATCAGTTCGAGCCGCCGCGCCACCGAGAGCACGGCGCCCGTCGGATACTGATGCGCGGGCGACGTATAAATCAGTCTGGGTGGGCTGACGCGCCACGCATCTGCCGGCACGTCCATGCCTTCCTGATCGACACGGATCGGCACGGTTTTCAGATCGCCCAGGTTGAAGGCCGCTTTGGCGCCGCGATAGCCGGGATCTTCGACCCATGCGATATCGCCGGGATTGGTGAGCAGCCTCACACACAGGTTCAACGCTTCCTGCGCGCCCTCGGTGATAACCACCTGAGAGCCGTCGCAACTGACGCCACGCGCCACGCGCAGATGCGCGGCAATGGCGTCGCGCAAAGCCGGCTCGCCGGCGGGGTCGCCGTAGCCAAGCAAATGCGGCAACGCACGCTCCATGGCGCGCTCGAGCGAACGGCGCCACGCGCCGAGCGGAAAGCGATCGAGCGCCGGGGTGCCCGGCATCAAAACAGCCATCCCGCCCGGATGCGGCCGGAGCGCGGCGAACGGCTCGAGCCGCGCCGCGTAGGCAACCTCGGCGGTAGCCATATCCGGGCGCGCGTCGACGCGCGATGCGGGGCTGGATAGCGGATTCACGCGCGTGCCCTTGCGATCGGCCAGCACGTAGCCTTCGGCGACCAGATGGTCGTACGCGATCACCACCGTGTTGCGCGAGACGCCGAGTTCTGCCGCGAGCAGCCTCGACGACGGCAACAAGGCGCCGGCCGGCAGCCGACCCGCCAGAATCGCCTGCTGCAGACGCCCGATCAACTGCTTCTGCAGCGGCACAGGCTTGCCGGCCGGCGTGACGGCGTCATGCGTCAACGGCCCTATGATTTCGATCATCGTGTATCGAACTACCCTGTGGACCTATCAAATACTGCTTTCGTGGATCTTTTTAACATACCACGTTTGCCGTATTGTCTCTCCTGAATGCAAGCAAGCCAGGAGAAAAAAGTGGAACCACGCCTCAACGAATACAAGCAGCCAATCGGCTTTGCCTTACCAGACTGGAAGGGCGCTCAGCTACCCGGGCGCGAGCCGATCGTCGGACGCTATTGCCGGATCGAGCGGGTGGATGTGGAGCGGCATGTCGAAGACCTCTACGGAGCCTATAGCACCGCCACGGACGGTCGCGACTGGACCTATCTGGCCGTGGGGCCGTTCCAGAGCCTCGAAGCGTATCGCGAACACCTGACGAAGGCCGCGGCGCTGGCCGATCCGATGCACCATGCAGTGATCGATCTCGCAACCGGCAAGGCCATCGGCACATTAGCCTTGATGCGCATCGACGCGCCCAATGGCGTGATCGAAGTCGGCCACGTCACCTACTCGCCGCGTCTGAAGAGAACCCGTATCGCCAGCGACGCGATGGCGCTGTTGATGACCTACGTGTTCGAGGACCTTGGCTACCGGCGTTTCGAATGGAAGTGCGATTCGCTCAACGCACCATCGCGGGCAGCGGCGCTACGGTACGGCTTCAAGTTCGAAGGAATCTTCCGCCAGGCGATCGTCACACGTGGACGCAATCGCGATACCGCGTGGTTTTCTGTCATCGACAGTGAATATCCGGCGGTACGCGAGGGTTTCGCGCAATGGCTCGAGCAGAGCAATTTCGACGCCGAGGGTAATCAGCGCGAAAAGCTTGCGGATCTGATTGCACGGCGGCGAGCGGTAGCGGGCGAGGCGGGCGCCTGAGTTCGGTGCGTCGAGGCTCGAGCCCTGACGCACGCGTCTCAGGCGGCCCCTGCGCCGCGACGTAGATGGATCTGCGGTTTGCCCTTGTAGGTTCCGCGGGTCCACTCCACGTAGCCGCACTTCTGCGCCACACGCAAGGAGGGCGCGTTCTCCGGCGCGATAATGCAGGCGGTGTCGGCGGCGGGCCATTTTGCATCGGCCCACTTCAGGGCCGCGCGCACGCCTTCGGTCGCATAGCCACGCCCCTGTGCGGCGGGCGTCAGCGCCCAGCCGACTTCGGGCATGCCGCCGAGCGACGGCTCGGTCTGCCGCTCGAAATTGGCAAAACCGATTTCTCCGATAAACGTGCCACTCACTTTATCGCGCACCGCCCAGTACCCGAATCCCAGCATCGTCCAATGTCCGACATAGCGCAGCAGACGCGACCAGGTCTCCTCGCGGGTGGACGGCTGGCCGCCGATAAAGCGCGTCACCTCGGAATCGGACCACATCGCGAAGCTATCGTCGAAATCCGCGCGGACGTGGGGACGCATGATCAGGCGATCGGTTTCGAGGAGCGTGCTTAACTCGGTCATAGGGAGGAGGAAGAAGGTTGAGGGGTGGATGGGATGATGGCAGATTTTGGGCATAAAATGGTCCGCGCGATCCGCTCTGACCTGCATGAACGCACGCCCGCAAGAAGCATAAGCGCCCACTCGGAGCACAGCGCATGAAGCTTCGACTCAGATACCTGTCCGCCGTTTTCATCAACTTCGCGCTGCCGTGGCTCGCTTACCGCCTCGCCCATCCGCATTGGGGGCAAGCGGGTGCCCTGCTCGCTTCGGCCTTGCCGCTCATTGCGTGGATGGCCTGGGACCTGGTACGTCACCGTCATTTCGACGCCTTGAGCAGCATCGTTCTGATCGGCATCCTGCTGTCGCTGGCGACGGTCACTGTGACTGGCGTTCCGCAAGAGCTGACGATTGAAGAGCCGATGGTGTCGGGCATGATCGGCGTCGCCTTTCTTGTTTCGCTGTTGCTGCCGCGTCCGATCGTGTTCTACCTGGCGCGATCCACCATGGCTCGCGAGAGTATGCAAAACGCGAGCGAATTCGAACGGGACTGGCGGGAGAGTCCCACACTGGCCTCGAGAGTCCGCGTCATGACGCTGGTGTGGGGTATCGGTCTTGTAGCGGAGAACGTGATACGCACGTCGATTGTTTGGGACGCCGAGAGTAGTCCTCATGCGGCGCTGGTGTCGAATCTCGTGCGCTACAGTTTTTATGGCGTCCTTATGTTGTGGACGTTCTGGTATCGACGACGTATCAAGCAGGATGCCGAACGTTTGGTCAGTGGGCCGCACAATGCGTCGCACAGCACTAACGTCCCTCGCTAAGCCAGCTCCAAAAACCGCACCAGACACGGATTCCGGTTCGCCGGCGACCACACCAGCACCTGCTCAATCATCGGCGCATCCGCCAGCGGCCGGAACACCACACCCGCAAGCTGCGCTTTACGCATCGACGCAGGCACCAGCGCAACGCCGACGCCTTCGTCGACAAGACTGAGCACGGTCTGCTGCAATTGCACTTCGAAACGGATGTCGGGCTCGAAACCACCTGAGCGGCAATGCTCGAGAATGGTGGCCCGCAACGTAGGCGCCACCTCCTCCGAGGCCAACACGAACGGCTCGCCCGCCAGTTGCCCAATTTTCAACTGCCGCGCCCGGGCACGCGGATGCGCGCGCGACAGTGCCACACAGAGCGGTTCACGGACAATCGTGCGCGCCTCGAGCCCCCTGTTCGGCACGCTCGGAAACATGATCGCCGCGTCGATCTGGCCGGCCAGCACCTGTGCCGCCAAATCGTTCGACACCACCTCGCGCAGATTCAGCGTCACCTCCGGATACGCGGCACCGAAGGTCCGCGCGTATCCCGGCACCACGCTATACGCCGCGCACATCGTGAAGCCAATCGCCAGCGTGCCGGCATCGCCATGCGCGGCGGCCTGCGCATTGCGCGCGGCCTGTTCAATCGCGCTGAGAATGGCCTTGGCATCCACATAGAAGCGCTCGCCCGCCGCCGTCAGCGTGACGCTGCGCGGACTGCGCTCGATCAACGTAACGCCCAAACTCGCCTCGAGCGCCGCCAGTTGGCGGCTCAACGGCGGTTGCGACAGATTGAGCCGTGCCGCAGCCCGGCCAAAATGGCGGGTCTCGGCAAGCGTCACGAAATAGCGCAGCGGTTTGACGTCGATCACGATGCAAAAAAGGTATTGTTGAACGCCTGAAACGGTATTTGATTGTATCAACCCGAACCACTACTCTGGCGCATTGTCTTTTCCAGCCGCCAGCCTGCCACACCGATGTTATCGACCCTTGAGATCCTGCTTCCCGTATTTGGCCTGATTTTCGCGGGGTTCGTGTGCCGCAAGCGGGGC
Source organism: Paraburkholderia sp. GAS206C (assembly GCF_050435645.1). Lineage (NCBI taxonomy): Bacteria > Pseudomonadati > Pseudomonadota > Betaproteobacteria > Burkholderiales > Burkholderiaceae > Paraburkholderia > Paraburkholderia sp. GAS206C. The sequence goes on from NZ_JBNDKR010000005.1 coordinate 169,909, forward strand.
CTGCTGGGCCCCACGGCGGCGTCGGAGCTGAACCGTTTTGTCGTCTGGCTCGCCTTGCCTGCGCTGCTGTTCGACATCATGGCGCACGCTACCTGGCATCAGCTTTATCAGCCGGCGTTTGTCGCCACCTTCGCGCTCTCCTGTTCCGTCGTATTCGTGCTGATTCTCGTGGTCCGTCTGCTGAGTGGCCGGCCGCTCGCCGATGCCAGCGTCGACGCCATTGCAGGCTCGTATCCGAACACCGGCTACATTGGCTTTCCGCTGTGCCTGATCGCATTCGGACAAGCCAGCCAGACGCCGACCACGATCGCCACGATCCTCGTCGCCTGCGTGTTGTTTGCGATCGCGATCGTCCTGATTGAAGTGGGACTGCAGACCGAACGCGCGCCACATCGGCTGGCGTTCAAGGTAGTGCGGTCCTTGGCGCGCAATCCGCTGATCGTGTCGCCGATCGTCGGCGTGCTGGTCGCCAGCGTTCACGTGACGTTGCCGCAAAGCGCGGAGACATTCCTGAAGCTGCTGGGCGGTGCGGCAAGCCCCTGCGCGCTGGTCAGCCTCGGATTGTTCCTTGCTGAAAAACGGACGCCTGCAGACAGGTCCTCCGCACCCTCGACGTCGAACCACGTCGCGTCCTGGGCACTGACGGGCGCCAAATTGCTGCTGCAACCGGCTTTGACGTGGTGGCTGGCCGCGCGCGTGTTCGCGCTATCGCCCATGCTGGTGGAGATGTCGGTCGTGCTGGCCGCGCTGCCCACAGGCACCGGGCCGTTCATGCTCGCGGAGTTTTATCGGCGTGAGGCGCACATCACGTCACGGACAATACTTCTGTCGACGCTAGGCTCACTCGTGACGCTGTCCCTGCTGTTGCTGTATATGCCGCGCGGCTGATCCATCAGGACTTCTTGACTTCGTGGCCCTGGCTGGCTGCAACTGTCGTCCTCGTAGTCGAAGATAGCGCGCTGACCAGTCGGCCGTGCGCCTCGCCGGAAGACTCGGCAATCTGCCAGGCAAACAAACCCGGCAGGAAAATCAGCAGATCGCGAATCCGCCGCGCGCCCGCGAGTGCGAGGCAGGTTGAAGGGTCGAGACCGAGTGCGCCGCCGATCAGGATGAAACCGCCTTCCTGCACCCCCAGGCCTCCGGGCACAAAAAAGGCCGCACTGCTAACCGCCTGGATCAGCGATTCGATCACTATCGCCTCGACAAAGCTCACCTGCGCGCCAAGAAAATGCAACGCGAGCCAGATCTCCAGCGCGGTCAATACACACTGCAACGGTTGCCAGAAGAAGAGGTAACGCAGCACTACGCCACGGCGGCGCCAGATCAGTTTGATCGACTGATCGATCTGCGCCGACTGACCGACGAGCGCGGCCAGCTTGCCGCTGGTTGCGCGGTTGAGCACACGGGTGATGCGTTCGAACGGGCTTGCATGCTGCACCAGCGAAAACAGCACCAGTAGCGGTGTGAGCGCGACAATGCCCCATGCCAGATCGGCAGCAAGACGCAGCGTGCCGGATGCCGCATGCGCGAACAGAAAGCCGATGCCCACCATCGTGAACATCAACTGGCTGATCAGCGTGAGTTGCATGTCGACGACGAGACTCGCCGCCGCGGTCGAGCCGCGCAGGCCACGCCGCCGCATCATGCGGAACGACACCACCTCGCCGCCGATGCGCGCCACCGGCAACATGCTGTTGACCGATTCGCGGATCCAGACCAGCTGCAACATGCCCGCAACGCTCGGGCGGTTTGCGCCGCGGATGAGGCTTTGCCAGTCACGTGCGTTGGCAAGCATCGGCAGGACGTGGGCCAGTCCCGCCAGCACCAACCCGGCGCCTGCGGCACGCATCAGCCCAAGCACCGCACCCGGGTTGTCATGCAGAACTAACCACAGCGACGCAATCAGCCCCGCCAGCGCGGCAATACGGCCAAGATGCTTCATCACGTAGCCGCTATGCGCGGCTCGTCGAGCTCCAGACCCACGCAACCTTTCAAAGAAATCCGCATTACCTTGACTCGTCCTGAACCGGCGACAGCAAACCATCGCCGTCCACCTTGAAACTGAAGCCTCGCCAGATCACCCGTGTCGAGAAGAAGCTCGCCACGAAGATCAAAAACGATACGATATCCCAGAACGGTAGTAGCCACAGATCGCGATGCGCTTGCCGCAATGCGTGATCGGACTGGACTTTAAGCGCAAGGCGCGCGAGCAGCGCCACCGCAGCAAGCGGCCATGCCCATGCTGCACCGCCAGAAAACGCCACGGTCAGCCAGGCAAACGCTAGCGGATGAATCAGTGCCGAGCCGAGGTGCCCAATCGGATCGATGATGCGAATTGTTCGGCTCCAGCGCAGTTCGTGCGCAATCAGCTTGGCGGCACTGCTTTCCACACAGGCATGCGACACAGTGAATGGCGGAATCACCACCTTTTCGCCGATCATCCGCACTGCTTCGCCTATCGCGTGATCTTCCGCGAGATGATGCACGAACTGCGCGAAGCCACCGATCTTCTCGAGCGTCTCGCGCCGCATGGCTATGGTCTGTCCGAAGCACGGCCGCGCCATTCCAAACGCCAGGCCCGTCACGACGCTAGGCAGGAACTGGTAATTGGTGGCTTTCGCCGAAAGACGCGGCCAAAAGCCCGGATCCGGTTGACCACGATAGACACAGGTGACCAGTCCCACACCAGGTTTCTGCAACTCGCCGATTACATTGCGCAGATAACTCGGGCCAACGCTCACGTCGCTGTCCGCAAAGACCAACACATCATGCTGCGCCTCCGGCAGCATGTTGAGGATGTTGCTCATCTTGCGGTTTGGCCCATACAGGCGCGCATCGACCACAACCGTTATGTGCGCTTCGGGATGCAGCAAACGCAGTTGTTCTACGGTCTGCAGCGCAGGATCTTCCGAGTCGTGCACGCCGAACAGGAATTGCAGCTGACCCGGATAGTCCTGATGGCAGAAGCTCGACAGGTTGCTGAGCAAGGTCCACTCGTCGCCATGTAATGGCTTGACGATGGTGACCGGCGGAAAGCTGGTGGGTTGCGAAGGAGTACGAGCAAAGAAACGTCGGATCAACGCGCCGGCCAGCAGCGTGTACACAATACCGAACACAGCACCCATGCCACACAGCAGCGCCAGCGCGGAGAGCATCAGATGCACTGCGCGCCCAGGCCCTTCGAATTCGACAAGCCCGATTGCAAGCAGCACGGCGATCGGACACACAAGCCAGGCGAGGCGCTTCATGCCTGGTCCCTCCGCGCGGAACAACGGAAGAGGCACATGCCCGTTATGCTTCGTGAGCGCGCAGGAAGCGGAAAAACTCCACGCCTTCGCGCAGACGCCGCTTCATCATGTCCCAGCTCAGCAGCATCTCGCGCACGATCTCCCAGATCTTCGAGGGCCGGAAATAGAAGCGCTTGTAGAAGCTCTCGACGTGGTGATAGATCTCTTCGCGCGACAGATGCGGATAACCGATCGCCGCGAGCTGCACCCCTTCCTTGCTCACCAGGTTGATCACCTTGTTCTCCTGCAGCCAACCGTTTTCTACGGCCTGGTTGTAGAGTGTCGTGCCCGGATAGGGTGCCGCGAGCGACACCTGGATCGTGTGCGGGTTGATTTCCTTTGCGTACTCGATCGTCTTTTCGATCGTCTCCTGCGTCTCGCCCGGCAGCCCCAGGATGAAGGTGCCGTGGATCTTGATGTCGAGCTTGCGGCAGTCTTCGCTGAAGCGTCGTGCGATATCCGTACGCAGGCCTTTCTTGATGTTCAGCAGGATCTGGTCGTCGCCCGATTCATAGCCCACCAGCAGCAGACGCAGGCCGTTTTCCTTCATGATCTTCAGCGTCGCGTACGGCACGTTCGCTTTCGCGTTGCAGGACCATGTCACGCCGAGCTTGCCCAGCCCGCGTGCGATCTCTTCGACGCGCGGCTTGAAGTCGGTGAAGGTGTCGTCGTCGAACATGATCTCCTTGACTTCAGGCATGTTGTCGCGGATCCACTTCACTTCTTCCAGTACGTTCTCTACCGAGCGCGTGCGGTAGCGGTGACCGCCCACCGTCTGCGGCCACAGGCAGAACGTGCATTTCGAGCGGCAGCCGCGGCCCGTGTAGATCGACACGTATGGATGCTTCAGATAACCGATGAAGTAATTTTCGATTTTCAGGTCGCGCTTGTAGACGGGTGCTACAAAAGGCAGTTCATCCATGTTCTCGAGGATCGCGCGCGCCTCGTTGTGCTCGATCGAACCGTCCGCAGCGCGATAGCTCAAGCCCTGGATCTGCGCGAGCGGTTTGCCCGCCGCCACTTCCTGGCAGGTGAAATCGAATTCTTCACGGCAGACGAAATCGATCGCTTCGCTTGCGGTCAGCGAGTTGTGCGGATCGACGGCGACCTTTGCGCCCACCATGCCGATCATCATCGACGGTTTGCGCTTCTTCAGATCCTGCGCAAACATCGCATCCGTAGGGAACGACGGCGTACTCGTGTGAATGATGACGAGGTCATACTGCTGCGCGATATCGAGCGAAGCCTCTACCGAAAGACCATCCGCCGGCGCGTCGAGCACGCGGCTATCCGGCACCAGCGCCGCGGGCTGAGCGAGCCACGTCGGATACCAGAACGAACGGATCTCACGCTTCGCCTGATAGCGCGACCCCGCGCCGCCATCGAAACCGTCATACGACGGGGCCTGCAAAAACAGCGTCTTCATGAATGCTCCGGCCAGCTCCATCGAGCTTGATAGCGTAGGGAATGGCAATTAGTTATTGACGCCGTGCGCGGAATTCGTCCCGCACTTAAGGGGATTCCGTCACACGCGTCTCTGGACGCGTTCGACCTTAACCCGCCGCAATACTCCGATCAACCAGGTATCGTCTCCCAAACGATCTTTTTAAAATACGCTGCCGTATTTGCAGGCAAGTCGTATGCAAAACGTAAATGAACCGGCGCCAACACACAGAAACGAAAGCGGACGTAATATCAGGTTCAAAGGCAGAAGTGCCTTCTTTGATTATGAGAGCCTTGCATGGAGATTTTGTGAAATGAGCGAAAGCACTCTCGGTATGCTGACCCGCTACAACCGCTGGGCCAACCAGCGCATCTTCGACGCAGTCGCCGCGCTGCCGGACGGCGAAGCACTCAAGCGTCGCGAAACGGTGTTTGGCAACATCGTCCATACATTGAGCCATTGCTATGTCGTCGGCGAAATCTTTCGTGCCCACCTCGAAGGGCGGGAGCACGGTTTCTCGAGCCGCAATTTCAGCGAACCCATGCCGCTAGCGAAGTTGCGCGAAATGCAGCAGGCAATTGACAACTGGTATATCGCCCGCAGCGACGCCTTCACGCCGCACGACGCAGAGGAAACGGTGCACTTCAAGTTTGTGGGTGGCGGCGAAGGCGCCATGACGCGTAGTGAGATGGTGCTGCATGTCGTCAATCACACGACATATCACCGGGGATTTGTTGCGGATATGTTTTGTCAGATTCCGGTCAAGGCGCCTGTTACCGATCTGCCCGTGTACGCACGCGAAGAGCGCGCGGCGCGCGCTCTCCAACAGCCTGGCTGATCAGTTCGGGACCCAGTGCCCGTGCACCCATACCCAGTGGTCGCCTTCCCAGCGGTAATGACCCTTCATCCAGTGATAGCCGGGCGCGGGCGCGGCCGGCATCACTTCGACCAGCGGCGCAGGTTCAGGTGGCCGCGCCGGCTCAACGACACATGCGCTAAGTAATGAAGCGCACACGCAAGAAAGCAAGGCAGCAGTGAAGGTCGATCGTTTTGTCATATAACTCTCCCGTTTTTAGAACTGCAACTACACATCCGCGGCATACACGTCGTGCTAGCTACGGATCAAGCCTGTCATGGGCTGCGTGGAGCCCGCTTGCGTAAAAAGGGCCGCCGCGGTTCGATGCGGATCGAGGCCGAGACTTTCGCTCGCGGCATCCGCGATCACCGCGTCCAGTCCGGTCGTGGGTCTGAGATCGCGTCCCTGATACAGCTCGTTGGGCTTCAGTCCCGGCCAGTCGGCGATCACCCGTCCACCGTTCACGGCGCCACCCATCACCATCGCGACCGATCCTTGTCCATGGTCCGTGCCCCCCGTGCCGTTGGCGGCAGCGGTGCGGCCAAACTCAGTAGCCACCAGCACCGTCGTCTTGCCCCACAGCGGGCCGAGACCGTCGCGCAAGGAAGCGAGCATCGTGTCGAGCGCCTTCAGCTGATTCGCGAGACGCGGGTTCTGCGCGCTGTGCGTGTCCCAGCCGCCCGTTTCGATCATCGCAATGCGTGGGCCGTCGTCGCGTGACAGAAAACTCGCGGCGAGTTTGCCAAGGCTGGCGGGGTCCTGGCGCGCTCCGGCGTCGCCAGCGAGGCCGCGCGCCGTCATGGCGGATTCCCATAACGGCCTGAGTTGCGCGTCCTGGTTGTAAAGGTCCGATACCCGCATGAGCAGATCGTCGGGCGCCTGCGGTAAACCCGAGGGTGCGTACGATGTCACGTCGGCCTTGCCGCGCAGTGCCATCGGCACAGTCGGCGCAAACGCGATGGCGTTTTCATGCGTAGCGGGCATCATCGCAACCAGACGGTTGAGCCAACCGTCCTTCACCTGGTACGCCGAAGTGCCGCCCGTCTCCAGCACGTTCTGACCGTCGAAATGCGAGCGATCGCGATACGGCGAGGCCACGGCATGCACGAACAGCGCCTGGCCCGATGCGTACATCTTCGCGGTTTCGGCGAGCGAAGGATGCAGCGCGAACGTGCCATCGAGTTTGGTCGCCGTGGCCGGATCGACGGCGAGCGCGCCACGCAAGCTCGCATACGAAGGCTCGGCGTACGGCACCACGATGTTCAGGCCATCGGCGGCACCGCGCTGGATCACGAAGACGAAGCGGCGGTCCGTTTCGACCCTGGCGAAGGCCATGTGCGGCGAGACGAGAATCGCGCCGGCACCGGCTGCGGCGAAGTTGAGAAACTGGCGACGGGACATCATGGCGTTCATCTCCGTTGAAAATCGGGCGACACGAGCAACAGCGCTATCGCCGTCGAAGCGCTCTCAGCGCGTGACACTGCAGTCGCAGTCGGCGCACTGATGGAGCCGACCAGCAAGGTCTGGCCGAGAGTGCGAGGGTCGAGCTGGTCGCCAACACGCGCAGCGAAGCGTTGGGCGACTTCGACGCGGCGCACCAGCGCATCGGGCGCGGCCCAGCTCGCGGCGATATCGTCGTAGCCGGCGGGCGACCCTGGTCGCCAGACCGGCTCGCCGAGTTGCGTGAGAAGCGGCGCGCCCTGCAGGTTGCCGACGTCTTGCCAGCCGAGGCCGCGCATCGAAGATATGGTCCATTCCCACGGCGTTTTGAATTTCACCGCCACCGGAGACCAGGCCTCCGGCGAATCGATCAACGCGCGATAGACCGTGGGCAGGTCGCCACCGCTGCGCTCGAACGCATTGGCGAGCCGTTCGGTAACCGCGGGTGGTGGGTTGTCCGAAACAAAATGACGTGCCAGCTTGCTCGCGATATGTTGCGCGGTAGCGGGCGACGCTGCGAAGTCATGCAGGACCGCCAGCGCCTGATCCTCGCCCTGCTGATCGTAACGGCGCCCCAGGATGGTCCGCGAGCCGGGCTCATGCAATTGCTCGTGAAACACAAAACTGCCGGGCGCGGCGCCATTTGGCTGCGGCCCCCTCACGCCGGCTACACTCCAGCCGGTCAGTGCGCGGGCAAACTCCGTCACGTCGGCTTGCGTGTAGCCGCTGCGCACGCCCAACGTATGCAGTTCCATGATTTCGCGTGCGAGGTTCTCATTGAGACCGCGCTTGTTGTCGGGATTGCGTTGCTCCGCACGCATCGCCGCCATGCTGTCGGGACCGACCGAGCGCGTCTGATCGAGAAAGATCTGCATCGCAGGATGCTGCTCTACCGCTACCAGCATGTCGTCGAAGCGGCCCAGCACGTGCGGGCGGATTGCTTCCATTTCGAACGCGCCAGCCAGCGCCGCGACTTGCGGCTTTTCAGTGGACACCGCGAAATGATTCGCCCAGAAATGGACGAGCCGGTCGATGAACGGTGTGGAACTCGTCAGCGCGCTATTGACGCGCACATTCACCGCCGTACGGTAAACATCGCGGATTTCAGCGCGCATCGCCTTGTTCGCGGCCTGCTTTGCGGCTTGCTTGTCTGCAGGATTGACGGTCGCATCGGAAGCGGGACCGGCATTCGCGTTGACGTTCGCATTCTGCATGCGTTGCTCGCCCAACTGGGTCGCGAGCGCGACCGCCCCCGGCTGGCCCGCCCACGCCGCGGGCAGAGGCTGATATTGATCGAATTGCGAAAGCAGCCATCGCTTCGGATCGGCGGGCGGCGTGTCTTCCGGGCGAGCGCCGAGACCGAAGCGGTTCAGCGCAATTGCCGCGGCTTTGTCGTTGGGTGACGGAATCATGCGCGCTCCTTCGAACGTTGCGTACCTTCTTTAAACGTTCGGCGTCGCGGTTTCCGTCGCTACTGGCGGAAGTTTTTATTCGGGCGAGACGAAGATCGTCTCGCTCATTGATTCGCCGGCCGCTTTTCCTTTGGTGGCGGAGGCGGCGGTTCACGCCAGTTGCCCGCCTGCTTCAGGCCTTCGGCAAACTTCACGCGCTCGTCGGGCGTGAGCGTTGTCGCAAAGTCGGCCACGCTGCTTTCGACTTCGGTACGTTGCGCGATATCGGCTGCGCGCGTGCGCTGTAACGCGGCGTCGAGCGCGGTGCGGTCGAATTGCGGCGCGGCCAGCAGCGCCAGTACTTCGTGACGTCCTTCGCGGGCCTCGCGCGCGTAGTCCTTAGCGTTACGGCGCGCCTCCTTCAGTCCATCGAGGAACTGCTTCTGACGCTCGGACGAAAGCCCATCCGTCGCGAAGCGCAGCGCCGTACGTTGCTGCGGCGCCTTGGCGACGTTGTCGTGCGTGGTGAACCATTCGTACGCACCGCCCGCAATGCCGCCCAGCAGAAAGACGTTGACCACGAACGAGCCAGCCAGCAAAAGCTTCCATGTACGATCAGTCATTCGCCGCTCCAGTCGGCACCTGAACCGTCGAAGCTCGAAGCCAGGTAGGACGGCGAATCATGCGTCTGCGGCGGCTGGCCAGTCATGACAAAAAACGACACCGCAAAGGCACCCGCCAGCCCACCTGCGAGCCCGATACCGGCAAACGCGGCGCCCTGCCACCAGAGCCGCACGCGATGCTTCGCCGGGCGCCGGTTGGGCGCCGCCGCAACTACGCGTTCGACCAATGCGCGCTCCGGCGGCGCGACCGTATGGTCTGCGAGCCATGCATCAAGGTTGGCCGATTCGGCCAGCACGGCATCGGCCTCGATCCGGTGAAGATCGGCCCAGCTTTCGGCCGCCGCGCGCTCCTCATCCGGCCAGCGGCGCGGATCGGCGCCGTAAGCGTCGACGATGGTACGAAATCTCTCAGGTGTCATGGCAGATCCTTGCTAAAGCCACTGTCGGCCAGTTGTGCGCGCAGATTGCGACGCGCACGCGCGAGCAAACTTTCGAGGGCATCGACGGTAATACCCATCAAGGCGGCAGCTTCGATATTCGATAGCTCCTGGTAGTAGTTGAGCACCAGGGCTTCGCGCTGCCTTACCGGCAGCGCGGCAAGCGCCGTGCGCACACGTTCGTCGCGCACACGGGCTTCAAGTTGCATGTCAGGCATGGGTTGGGGATCGGCTTCGTCCGGCAGATCGGCGACGGGGTCTTCGCGCCGCCCTCGCAAGCGGTCGTAACAGAGGTTCAGCGCCACGCGATGAATCCACGTGTCGAACCGGGCCTCGCCCTCTTTCCAGTGCGGCGCCTGCTTCCAGATCCGCACAAAGGCCTCTTGTGCTACGTCTTCCGCTTCCATACGGTCTCCCAACATGCGCGTCGCGAGCGCGAGCAAACGCGGCAGCTTGCGCGACACGAGCGTGCGCACCGCTGCCGGATCCTGCTTGCCGACCCGTGCGACGAGGTCCGCGTCGGGATCGCGTTCGCTCAAGGCGCGCGGTCCCGTGATATCCACGGCATGCGCGGCGGCGTGAGCCGCGGTTGCCGTTGCACCCGGACATATCGTGTCGCGACACGAGCGTTTCTCACTTGCCGTTGCTCCGAGAGGGGGCGCTTTGCGCCTGTTTCAGGCTTGTTATCAACCTTCTGTCGCATCTGGTTCAGGACTGGGTGACCCGGTCCTGAAGCTCGTCAATCGCGACGACCGAGTCCTCAATATACGACGACGGCAGGATGGTAATACGCCGGCCGCGCCGGCACTACGATGCAACCGGTCAGCGTTGCCGCCGCCAGTGCCAGAATCAAAAGCGTTTTCATAAAACTCTGCTGGTTTGGGTAGAGCGCCGAGGCCGCGGAGCGAGCAGCGCTTGCAAGCGCGCCCCGCGGCGTCCGGCAACAGGGATCAGAAGGCTAGCCCTGGCGGCTTACGCCCAGTGACCTTCCACCCACAGCCAGTTCGGGCCACGCTGCGCCCAATGGCCCGGCACCCAGTGATAACCGACCCGGACCGGCTGCCAGTGACCTGCTATCCACACGTATCGGCCGTGGTCCCAGCGCCAGTGTCCGTGATCCCAGACATAGCCATCGCGCGGTGCGGGCACGACTTCGACGCGCGGTGCTGGCGGGGCGACGACGATCGCTTGCGCGAAGGCGGCGGAGGCCGACAGCGACACCGTGGCGGCGACCAGCAGGCGTGTGAGGGTTTTGGATTTCATGTAAGGCTCCCGTAGGTTTAAGGAAAGCGGATTGGCTCCGTTTTGTCTTAAACGCGGCTGCGGGGGAAATCCGTCGCGGGTTGACGCGCTTTTGTGAAAAAGCCCGCCGAAGCGGGCTTTTACTTCAGTCGAGCCATGGCCGAAGAATAGACGGCGCTACGCTCCCGCTTTCCTACTGCCACTACGATCACAGTGACTTTGCTATCGACGACGCGATACACCAGTCGATATCCCGAGGCGGTCAATTTGATCTTGTAGCAATCAGGAAGCGTACCAAGACGCGCCGATTCGACACGTGGATTTGCCAACCTCTCAGCCAGTTTGCGCTTGAACTGCTCACGCACCGTGCTGTCCAGCTTCTTCCACTCTTTAAGAGCGACTTCTAAAAACTGCAGATCATAGGTCTTCAAGTCGCACGCTCACAGCTTTTTCGCCGCTTCGCGCCCTGACGATTTCTGCCAGCTCGATATCTTCAAGTCTGTTGCAGATCGCTTCCCACTCTTGAGCCGGGATCAGATACGCGACCGGTTTGTTACGGTTCAGCACCGCGATCGGACCGTCTGCTTGCTCAATTGCTGCGGTCGGGTTGACCTTGAGCTCGCTGATACCGATTGAGGCGCGGGCAAGAATGCTTTCCATGGTGATTCCTCAAGCGCTATAGGCCAAATCGTGTGGATTAAAAGACCTCATGCAAGCATGAATAATAGGTCTTTTATTTGGTCTCGTCAACCGCTCTATGTGCATCCAATCTTCGGCGCCGACCCCGTCTGCCCCCTTCTACACGCACCAAACCGCTCGCGGCGTTATGCTTATGCGCCTGATCCCACAAAGCCATTCCGACCTGACGACGCCGTGTCCCAAGCCCGCCCTCCTGAACTTCCCGAAGACGACGACGCTCACTCGCTCGCCCGGCGTTACCCGCGCGGGCTGCACATCGAGCCCCACTCGCACACCTGGGCACAGGTGCTGTACGCGGTGGCCGGGGTGATGTGGGTCGAAGTCGGCCGCGAGGCGCTGGTGGTGCCACCGCAACGCGCTGTCTGGCTACCCGCCGGCACCGTGCACTCGATCCATATGATGAGCGAGGTCGAGATGCGCAATATCTATCTGCACAAGCGCAACGTCCAGCACCTCAGCAAACAGTGCGACGTCTTCGAAATCAACGGTTTGCTGCGCGAGCTGATCACAACCATCGCCGAATACGAACACAACCACGCACGCGACAACGCGTATATGGAAACGGCCTACAAGCTCGCCATGCTGGAACTGGGGCACGCGCCCCGCTCTTCGCTGCGCATTCCGCTCCCTGACGCGTCGGATCGCCGGCTCGACGCGCTGTGCCGCGCGGTGATCGACAATCCCTCGATTGCGGTCAGCTTCGAACAGCACGCCGCCTCGGTCGGCGCCAGCGTGCGGACGCTCGCGCGGCTCTTCACGCGCGAACTCGGCATCGGCTTTTCCGAATGGCGGCGTCAGGTGCAACTAGCCGTGGCCGTCTCCGGGCTGGCCGAAGGCCGCTCGGTCAGCAGTATCGCGCGCTCGCTCGGTTATCTGCCTAGCAGCTTCAGCGATATGTTCCGCCGTGAACTCGGCGCCCCACCCACCGAATTCGATCCACAGGAAACGCTCAGCACGGGGCGCGAGGAATCGCGCGCGCCCGCCGGCGGCTAAACAGCGAAGCGTACGCAGCAGAAGCAGGTGGGAGCCGTCGCGGAATTGCGTAGTGACCGGTTCGGGCAGAGCCCAACCAGCAGTTTCAGCCCTGTCCGAAACTCGAAAGTCCTTGTCTCAACAAGGCCATCGCGGACACCTAGAATGGCTTCAACGCTGCACCACGCGGCCCAATCCACTCAGGAGAGTTTCGATGAAAACCATTCAGTTCAAGTCGTTTGGTAGCCCCGATGTACTGGAATACGTCGAGGTCCCGACACCGAAAGCCGATGCCGAAAACGCCGTCGTGCAAATCAAAAGCGCCTCGGTGAATCCGAGCGACGTGAAGAACGTTTCCGGCCACTTCGAGCACACCGTTTTGCCGCGCACGCCGGGCCGCGACTTCAGCGGCGTGGTCGTGGACGGTCCTGCGGAATGGATCGGCGCCGACGTCTGGGGCACCGGCGGCGACATCGGTTTTACGCGTGACGGTACGCATTCCGAGTTCATCAAGATTCCGCTTGCCGCGTTGTCGCGCAAGCCAAAAACGCTGAGTCACGAACAGGCCGCCGCGATTGGCGTAAATTTCGTGGTCGCATGGCTCGGCACGGTGGAATATGCACAACTGAAGGCCGGCGAGACGATTGCTGTGATCGGCGCCAGCGGCGGCGTAGGCGGCGCAGTGGTGCAGATCGCCAAATCGCGCGGTTGCCGCGTAATTGGTGTCGACCGTCATGCGCCGCTGGCGGATTCGCCGGCGGGTCGTCTGATCGACGAGTTCGTGCAAATCGACGAGCACGCGGCCGAGCGCGTCAAGGCCCTGACCAACGGTGGCGTGGATGTGGTCTACGACGCGGTCGGCGGCGTGGTGTTCGAAACCGCGTTGAGCCTCGTCAAGCGGCGTGGCCGGGTGGTCGAGATCAGCGCGACGGGCAAGCGCCGCGTCGAGTTCGACATGATCGACTTCTACCATAACGAGACTCAACTGCTCGGCGTCGACAGCGCCAAGCTAGGGGTCGCCGAGTCGGCCCGCCTGATGACAGCGCTGGTCGAAGGCTTCGAGAGCGGCGCGTTCCAGCCGTCGGCGATCGCGCAGCGCTTCACACTCGAGCATACCCGCGAGGCGTACGAGGCGGTCACCGCGGGCACCCGTGGGCGCGTCGTCATCACGATGTGAATCCGATTCGGGCGGTGGGTCCGGATACCCGCCGCCCGCCATGGTTAATGGCTAATTGGCTAATGGGTGATCCATCATGAAAGCGTATTTCGTTTCCCTCGTAGTGGGCCTTGTGGTCGGCCTGTTCTACAGCGTCGTCAACGTGAAATCTCCGGCGCCGCCCACCATCGCGCTGGTCGGACTGCTGGGCATGCTCGGCGGCGAGCATCTGATTCCGCTGCTGCGCTCGCTGCTCGGTTTCAGCGTGAACTAGGGCTGCAGCAGCCCTGGCCGTCCAGTGGGCCGGGTGCGGACTATACTGATGCCCTTTGAGACGGCAAGTTGGCCCTCATGCATCTCAGTCCATACATCTTCCAATGAATACCAAGCGGCAATTCGACGATTTGCTGCTCGGCAGCATCGAGTTGTTCTGCGCCGCCGCGGAGCTGGCGAGTTTCACAGCCGCCGCGACGGCAGCCGGCGTCACGCCCGCGGCGGTCAGCCGCTCGGTGTCGCGTCTCGAGGAAAGGCTGGGCGTGCGGTTGTTCGTGCGTACAACCCGGCAAATCCGGCTGACCGAAGCCGGCCGTCTTTATTTCGAACAATGCAGCGGTGCACTCGCACAACTGGTGGATGCGGAACGTCTCGTCACCGGACAGCAAGCGACGCCATCCGGCTTGCTGCGCATCAGTATGCCCACGCCGTATGCGCACTATCGGGTGCTGCCGTTGCTGCCGCTGTTTCGCGAGCGCTATCCGCTCGTGCGGGTCGACGCGCACATCAGCAACAGCAACATCGATTTCGCTGAGGACAGCTACGATCTGGCCATCCGCGGTCGCGCACCGGCTGACTCCAACCTGATCGCACGCAAACTCGAAGATGCGGAACTGGTCGTCGTGGCGACGCCGGCCTATCTCGCGCAAGCCGGTACGCCGCGCTCGATCGACGATCTGCAGCACCACGAATGCATCCAGTTCGACCTTCCCAGCACGGGCCGGCGTATTCCGTGGACGCTCGCCAAAGACGGCGATTTCGTCGATTTCAACACCGACAGCGGCTATACGATCGGCGGTGATGTCCTTGGCGGAGCGACGCTCGCGCGTCACAGCGCGGGCCTGTTTCAGACCTACCGCTTCGTGGTTGAGCGCGATCTGCGCGAAGGCAATCTCGTCGAGGTGATGCGGGACTTCGGTGGCGCCACGCGACCGTTCGTGCTTCTCTATCCGCATGGGCGGCTTCTGTCGGCCCGCGTGCGCTGCTTCGTGGAATTTCTGGTCGAGCAACTCGCTGATCGCAACGCCAAGCGACCCTCAACGCAAACACGCTAAGATTGAGCCTCGCGAGAGTGTGCACCTCGGCCAACGGGTGCCGCCTCGCGCAGGACCGCGCAGATCGCTGCGCCGCTACGATTCTTCATAAAAACTCAATACGCTAGTCGCGGGAGTGTTGGATGTCTGATGAATATGAAGTGCATGGTCTGCACGATCATGCTGTAGAGCACGTTGGTGAGGGACATAGCGCTCACGCGGACGCCGATCCGTTCGCGAGCCGCATGGCGGTAATGACGGCCATTCTCGCGACCATAGGCGCGATCTACGCCTACCAGAGCGGCACCAGCGAAAATCTCGCGCTGTACTACAAGAACGAAGCGGCCATCAAGAAGACCGAGGCCGCCAATCAATGGTCGTACTACCAGGCAAAGGGCGAGAAAGAAAACCTCGCGGAACTGGGCGCTTCGTTGTCGACGCCGGGCAGCGACGCACATGCGAAGTTCGTCGCCGATGTCGACAAGTACAAGCAGCAGAAAGAGCCGATTCGCGCCAATGCCGAAGCGATCGAAAAGCAGGTCAACGATAACGACGCGCGCAGCGAAACGCTGATGCACGGTCATCACCGTTGGGCGCAGGCCACCATGCTGATCCAGATCTCGATCGCGCTGACCGCAATCACGTTGCTCACGCGCAAGAAGTGGTTGCGTAATCTTTCGATAGGCGTCGCCGCGGCCGGCCTTCTGTTCGGTGCGGCAGCGTTTTTGTCCATTTAAGCGGAGACCGAGCGCGCCCGTTCCAGCAAGAGCTCGCGCTCGCGCGCATTGCGCGTCATCGCGGCGGCACGCTCGAATTCCGCGCGTGCCTCGTCGCCTCTTCCGAGCTTCGCCAGCAAATCTGCGCGCACGCTAGGCAGCCAGTGGTAGTTCGCGAGCGCTGCATCAGCGGCCAACAGGTCGACAATCTCGAGCGCCGCCGCCGGACCAAACGCCATGCCGACGGCAACCGCCCGGTTCAACTCCACCACAGGTGACGGACTGATCTGCGCGAGTGCGTCGTACAAAGCGACGATCTGCACCCAATCGGTCTGATCAGCGGTGTACGCACGCGCATGACATGCGGCCAGCGCCGCCTGCAACGCATAGGGGCCACTGGCGCCCCCGAGTGACTGGGCGCGCTCAAGCGCGGCAAAGCCTCGCCGGATCAGCAGCGTATCCCAGCGGCTGCGGTCCTGATCGAGCAGCAGCACGGGACGGCCCTGCGCGTCGACTCGCGCAGGCGTACGCGAAGCCTGAATTTCCATCAGCGCGACGAGGCCATGCACCTCGCTTTCGTCAGACACGAGGCCAGCCAGCACGCGCCCGAGCCGCAGCGCTTCTTCGCACAGGGCTGGACGCATCCAGTCGTCGCCGGCGGTGGCCGAATAGCCTTCGTTGAAAACCAGGTAAATCACTTCGAGCACCGACGCGAGCCGCGCAACCCGTGCATCCGTTTGCGGCACTTCGAACGGCACCTTGGCGGCAGTCAGCGTGCGTTTGGCGCGCACGATCCGTTGCGCGATGGTCGGCTCGGGCACGAGAAAGGCTCGCGCGATCTCGTCAGTCGTCAAACCGCCGAGCAGGCGCAGCGTGAGCGCCACGCGTGCATCGGTGGAAAGCACCGGATGACACGCCGTGAAGACGAGACGCAACAGATCGTCGCCGATGTCATCCTGGCGCGCGGCATCGAGCGCATCGACAAAGTCGGGCACGAGGTGGGCCTCCTGTGCGTCCAGGTCACGACCGAGCTCCTCGCGCTTGCGTGCGTGCAGCACTTCCTGGCGCAAGCGGTCGAGCGCGCGGTTTTTGGCAGTGGCCATCAACCAGGCTCCAGGATTGTCAGGCACACCGCGTTCGGGCCAGTGTTCGAGCGCAGCAACCAATGCATCCTGCGCCAGTTCCTCCGCGACACCCACATCGCGCACCATGCGAGCAACGCACGCGATAACCTTCGCGGACTCGATGCGCCACACCGCTTCGATCGCGCGATGGGTCGCCGCCGGGTTCACCGCCACTTCAGTTCACCGCTTTTCATTGCACGCTCGCATGCGTCCGAGAGGCTCAATGCGCAAGCTTTCCCATCGGGATTAATAGGCTTGTACATGATTCGGCATCCTGACAACATGGCCTAGCGCCGTCCCTCATCCAGTTCGCGAAAGCGGTCCACGGAAGGCCCCGGTTCAAAGTCGTCCCATTCGAACAGTTGCCGAACCTCAATCTCGCCGTCGGCGTCTTCACCGAACGGTGCCGGAAAGCGGCGCGCCCATTCCATCGCCTCTTCACGCGAGCGCACCTGGATCAGCGTGTAGCCCGCCAGCAGTTCCTTCGTTTCGGCGAACGGACCATCAATCACAGTGCGCTTCCCCTGCGAATAATGGATACGCCAACCCTTCGAAGTCGGTTGCAATCCGGTTGCGTCGAGCAACACGCCGGCCTTCGCCAGTTCCTCGTGATACGCGCCCATCACGGCCATCAGGGATTCGTCCGGCCTGAGGCCGGATTCGCTCGCCGCGGTCGCTTTCACCATGATCATGAATCGCATTTCATCGCTCCTTGTCGTCGTGGATATCGAGCCTGCTTGAGTGCATGGGAGGCTCTTCATTCACACGACGCACGATTCATCGCTGAATCGACACGAATTTCGCCGACTGGGGAAAACCCTGGCGCCTACTACACTCCGCGCCGCGGCCAGTGCCCGGCACGCACGCCACCCCGCATCATTGATAGCAGGGACCAACCTCGCGAACCTCGACAGTGCACCATTGCGCGGCCGGACAGCCCGTCGCAATCGCCACCGCTTCTTCGCGCGTATCGACATTGAGCAGCAGGAAACCGCCGACCATTTCCTTGGCTTCGGCGAAGGGGCCGTCAAGCAGCCTTGGCTGGCCGCCGCGCACCTCCACACGCACGGCATCTCGCGTGGACTTCAGCGATTCGCATGCAAGCAGCAAGCCGCGCTCGCGCAGATCGTCGGCGTAGTTCGACATACGCTCGTAGAGCACCTGCCCTTCCTGCTCGGTGCGTTCGTTACGCTGGTTAGTGGGTTCGACGATGAACAGCATGTAGGCCATGAGGAACTCCGATCGGTGGATATGCGCAGTCTTGCGCACGATTTGCGAAGGCAGTCTACAAGCGCCGCTGGATCGACGCAAACACGTCGAGATACTTCAGCCTTTGCTTAACGCGGCTTGCCCTGGAGCCGCAGTGCAAAACGCTGTTACGGCACGCGCCTTGCTGTTAAAGCAGGTATCAAGGCGTAAAACGAGGTTGAAAATGAAGATTCGATCCAGGTGGACAGGAATCCTGACTCTCGTGGTTTTAGCCTCCCTCGCGACCGGTTGCACACTAGGCGGCGCGGCGGCAGGCGGTGTAGTCGGCAACGAAGCGACCAATCACAGCACAGCGGGTACCGTGGGCGGCGCTGTAGTCGGCGGCGCGATCGGTTACGAGCTCGGTAAATAGGCCGGTAAGTTTGACACGCGGCGCGAGGCAGAGCACACTGCCTCGCGGCCCACGAGTGGGCCAAATACCTGACTCAAGCACCTTCAGCACATGACCCATTCAGTCGTACCCGCACCCGTCGTTCATAGCTGGCATGCTCACGTGTATTTCGATGGCGATCATCGCGACGCCGCATGGGCTCTGCGCGAACAGATTGAGGCGCGTTTCGCGAACCAACTGGAGTTGGGCCGTTTTCACGAGCGCCCGGTAGGACCGCATCCAAAATGGTCATATCAGCTTGCGTTTGCTCCCACGCAGTTTGCCGAGATCGTGGAATGGCTGACGCTCAATCACGGCGAGCTCGACGTTTTCCTGCACCCGAATACCGGCGACGATTTACGCGATCATCGTGACCGTGCCATGTGGATTGGTCATTCGCATCAGCTCAAGCTCGAAGTGTTCGGCAAGTGATCTGATCTTGCCGAGGCAGCGGGTACGCGAGTACTCGCGTCATTCGAAGAACTTCGCAAACCGCTCGACAGGCTCACGCTCGGTACTCAACTGGTTGACGAGCGCGTCCTGATCGGCCCAGCCGAGCGACATGCCGCAGACCAGTTGCTCTTCATCCGGTAGACCGAGATGGCTCGCGATCACGCGATGAAACGGCACGAACGCTGCCTGCGGGCACGTGTCGAGACCGTGTCCGCGTGCGGAGATCATGACGGCTTCGAGGAACATACCGTAGTCGAGCCAGCTACCCCGCTCGAGAATCCGGTCGATCGTGAAGAACAGCCCCACTGGGGCGCCAAAAAACGCATAGTTGCGCGCGTGCTGTGCATGCATTTTGTCTTTTTCGCCCTTTGCGATGCCTAGTAATCCGTACAGATCCCAGCCAATCTTGCGGCGGCGATCGATATACGGCGACACCCATTGACGTGGATAGTACCGGTAGTCTTCCTGATACAGGCTGTCGCGCTGCGGATCGTCATACGCGGCGAGCAATGCCTGTGAGAGCCTTTCGAGCGCTTCACCCGTCACCACATAGACTTTCCACGGCTGCGTGTTGGTGCCTGAGGGCGCGCGGCTCGCCGCCTCGAGAATCGCTTCGATCTCTTCACGCGCAACCGGCGTCGGCAAAAACGCGCGGATCGAACGCCGCGACTTCAATACTGCATCGATCTCGTTGACCGTTTCGTTCATCGGGGTGTCATTCATGCGAATAGCATCTCCAATCATCTGCGCCACATGGACCGGGATCTACGCGCCGGCTGGCACCCTGCTTCAAACTATTCTAGCCAACCCCGCCACGCCCTGCTGGTGAGGGGTAAAAACGGCCCAGCCCCGGCCCATAAGCCGCAGCCGCCCGAGGCACGGCCGCCTCGAACATCCCTCACACGAAACCTTCAAGAATTGCGGCACGAGGCCGTTAATCCTTACATGCTCCAAAACTGGGCAATCCAACCGGTGCGATTCGTAACGACTGATCAACATGGGATTTCTCAATGCGCTGTTAGGACGCAAACCCTCACCGGATGCGTTCGCCGCCCTGTTCATTGAAGCCGTCCAACATCGGGGCTTCGATGCCTCGCTGAACTACAACGCCGACGAATTCCGGCTTGAGTACGGCGACAACGCGGTCTTTAACCTGCATCACGCATACCGCGCCTATTGCGGTAGCGACAGGGCATTCCGCGGGGCTGCGATGGAAGGGTTCGTCGCGACACTATGCGCGAGTCATCGAGCCGCCCCCGAACGCCTGTCCGAGGCGCGGGCGATGCTGCGGCCGCTGATCCGCGGCCGGGGTGTGCTCGAAGACGTACGCCTGCATCAGTTACGCACCAGCGGCAGGGAGGCCTCATTCGCACCCGCGTGGCGACCGTTCGGCGACGACTGTGCCGTCCTTCTTGCACTCGACTATCCGGAGTCCACCTCGACGCTTATGAGCGGACCCGTGGAATCGTGGGGCATTTCGCTCGATGACGCGCTCGCGATTGCGCGCGACAACCTGCGTGACATCACCACCGACTCGTTCGTCGAAGTGGCCCGCGGCGTATATCGCGGCAACTGGCGCGATGGCTACGATGCGAGCCGTGCGCTGCTGCCCGACCTGCTGCACCGCGCGCCGGTGCATGGCGTTCCCGTCTTTATGATCCCCACGCGCGACGTGCTGCTCGTCACCAGCGACAAGGACGACGGCGGCATCGCGCGCATGGTCGAACTGAGCCGCGAAGCCGCGCACAGCGGCCGCCCTGTTTCGCCGTTCATGTACTGCTACCACGAAGGCCTGCGACGTTTTACGCCGCGCCAGGGCCACGTGGTACGCCGCCTCGCACAGCTGGTCTTGCGCTATCACAAGGAGGACTACGACTCGCAAAAGGCCGCGCTCGATCGTCTGCATAAGCAGGAAGGCAGCGACGTGTTCGTTGCGAACTATCTGCTCTATGGCACCAAGGACGATGCGGGGGAAATGTTCTCGGCCGCAACGTGGACCGCCGGCGTCGAATCTTTGTTGCCGCAGGCCGATCGGGTCGTGCTGGTGCGTCCCGAAACGGGCGAGACACGAATTGTCCCGTGGCAACAGATCACGCCGCTGGTGGGCAGCCTGCTCGAAGAAGAACCCATGTATCCGGCGCGCTACAGGACGCGCGGCTTTCCCGATCCGGGTCAGTTCTCATCGTTCGCGCGCAGCGAATCGTAGACATTCTCTTCCCCACGGACTCGTTCCGCCCTGGTACCCGCTTCACGCTGCCGAGCGGCGTGAACGGCGCATTGCTCTTTCCTCGCCTTACAAACCATCAACCTCTGGACCCGTCCCTCCGATAAACCGTTCGATCAGGCTCGTGATGACGAAGTGAGTTCGCCCTTCGATGTCACCGGCCCCTGCGCTATCCAACGTGTTTACCTGGAGGAAATGGACCATGTCGATCGATTCGTTCGGTATGACGATGGCGTCGCTGCCGACGCCCGCCGCGCCGCCCGCGTCGTCGGTGGAAGCCGTGCCCGCGAAGAAGCAGTCCACTTCGACGGAATCGTCGGCGTCGACTTCGACTGCAAGCACCGACCCGCTGATGGCCGCGCTTCAGCAAACACTGTCGCGGCTCGGCTACAACATGCCATCCGGCTCGCTCACGACAGACGCCACCAGCGGTACGGACGCCGCTAGCGGCACAGACGGCGCCGATGGCACCACGACGATCACCGTCAGCGCGACCAGCAGCGACCCGGCCAGCACAGGCGCGCAATTCCTTGCCGCGCTCTATCAGGCGCTAGCGCTTCAACAGTCGATCGCGTCGAGCAACGGGGCCACGTCATCCGGCGATAGCTCGGCAAACGCGATTGCCAGCTTTAACGATGCGGCGACCTCGGGTGGCGGTGTGAGCGCCTATCGCGACATGGGTTCACGTATTGCGGATCTGTCGACCGCATCGCGTCCGGCAGTCGACGATACCGATGCCGATACCGACGCAGGGGAATGGGACGTTGAAGTCGACGACGTAGAAGAGATTTCCGAACCCGAGGAAGCCGAAGCGGCCGACGGTGAGGATCCGCTCGACACCGCCATGTCGAACCTGAGCAACGCATTGCAGGCGCACGTTGCCGCGCTCGACCAGGACCCCGGCGCGACGGTGACGCTGTCCGATGTGCTCGACGGGCTCTCGGACACCGCCAGCAGCCTGAACTGGCAACCCGTGGGCGTACTGGTCGACGTCTCCGCCTGAAACGGCGTTGCGCTAAGGGCGATGTCTACAGAACGCCGGACTTCCAGATCATCTGCGCGGCCGCTACGAGAACGAACAGCAGCACGAGCTTGCGGAAGACCGCTGGCGGCAGTTTGTCACGCAGCGGACGCACGATCAGCATGCCGGCGATCACCGGGATGCTCGCGGCGGCCGAGATGGCGAGATCGACCCAGCTCGCGTGGGCGCCGCCGCTAAATGCGGCAATCAGCGAAACGATCGAGACCACCAGGATGATGGCAATCTGCTTGGTAAACGCCTTGCCGGTGGCTCCGGTTGCAATCAGGTACATGGCCAGTAGCGGTCCCGGCACGGAGGCAATGCTCTCCATCACGGCCGCCCCGAAACCGAGCACCAGCCCCACGGGTTTGGCGAAACCCGGCGATAGCGTGAGCCGGGGCGAAGCGAACAGCAGCAACGCCGCGACGATCAGGGCAATCCCGGCGGCGGCCTGCGCGCGATGAGGCGCAAGCGAAATCAGCATCGTCACCCCGACGATGTTGCCGAGCACCGTGCCGACCAGCGGCGCCGCGATCCGGCGCACGGTGGCGAGCATCTCGCCACCTTCGAGCGCCTGCGGGATATTGCCGAGAATGATCGGCATCGACAGTAGCAGCACCGCCTGCTTGATCGGCAGAAAGTGGCTAAGAATCGGCATCGCCACCAATGGCACGCCGATGCTAACCACCCCTTTGACCATGCCGCCCAATAACAACGCGGCGAGGATACCGACTAGCGCGTACGGATCGAGCGTCTGCAGAGCGGGGCCTAAAACGCCGTCGGAGAGATTGATGTGAACCATGATGTGTTGGGTCTGCCCGCTATGACTGCGGATGGGTGGCTTCGAATATCGCGCAGTGAATTTCTTGTGTCTTCGCTGACCCGCCATGCAGGCCCGCTGACCGTGAGCGCCTATGCCCGCCGGAGCCGCATGATACCCCGGTGCGCCTAGGGCCACCCGGCCGGCCTTTATGCATCGCGCGTCCTTACATCGCCTTACCAACCCTAAAGATAAGTTTCTGCGCGGTCGAAAAGTCAGGTAAGGCGACATCGCACTGCGTGCCGACTGGCCGCCGCGGAGAAGGCGTCTCGTCTCCGGCGGCCCGCGGCAACGCTGAATGGGCGTCTGGTCGCGCGAGACCAGACCGTCCCAGATGGATACACGGATGAGAAAGGATTGCCATGCAAGTTAGCAACGCCGCGGCGTCATCTACGCTGACGCAAACGGGTGCCAGCGGGAGCACAGCATCGAACTCGCCCCCGGTGTCTGCCACTAGCGATGTGCCAACGACATCGGTTAGCTCGACCGCTGCGAGCCCCAGCCAGGACTCGGCCGTTACCATCTCGCCAGAAGGCGCCGCGATTGCCGCGCAGGACGCGAGCAGCACCCAGAGCGACGCGACGACGCAGAGCGCAGCGCCGTCAAACACTGCTGGCGGCACGACAGACGCCAGTAACGCCGACTCGGCTAGCGACCCCAGCGCAACGGACAGCACCAGCGACGCCAGCACGACCGGCACCGCTGGCAATAGTGACACCTCCGGCGGCACCACCAACGCCTCGCCGCTCAAATCGTTTACCTACGGCACCTTGGGGCTAGAGCGCCCCGATCAATCGCAAGACAATCACAACCCTTTCTATACTGCGGGCAGATGGCTGGCGGCCGGACTCACCATCGGGGGAATCATTTCACTGCTGGTTTAAAGACCCTTGCACACGGTGGACGGATGACCGGACCGGGCACGGCGGATGCTATGTCCCCTGAAGAAAACAAGCCGCGCCGCAGTCCGCCATGAGAGAAGCGCGTAGCCGCAGATCGCGCACTTCTACGTTTGCGCGCTATCTGCACAGGCATCCCATGGCGTACCGCTGGCCTCTTAAAAGGAAAAGCCATGTCCGCCACACCTCATGGGCTGGCAGCGAACGCCGCTGCGCACCCGCATAACCGCTTTCACGTCGTGCTGACCAGCGTAATCGCCGCGCTGGCCGGCTTATTGTTTGGCCTCGATATCGGCGTGATCTCAGGCGCATTGCCGTTTATTGCGCGACAGTTTCATGTCGGCGACCAGATGCAGGAATGGATTGTCAGTTCGATGATGGTCGGAGCGGCGCTCGGCGCGCTTGGCTCGGGGTGGATGGCCAAAGCCATCGGCCGCAAATACTCGTTGATGATCGGCGCAGCGTTGTTCGCTTGCGCGTCGGGCGTGTGTGCATTCGCATGGAGCCCGGAGATGCTGATTACCGGACGCGTTTTTCTTGGCGTCGCGGTCGGGATCGCTTCTTTTACCGCACCGCTTTATCTGTCCGAAATCGCTCCCCGTACCATGCGCGGCGCCATGATCTCCCTGCATCAGTTAATGGTGACAGTCGGCATTCTGGCGGCTTTCCTCTCCAACACCGCCTTTAGCGGCGCAGGAGACTGGCGCTGGATGCTCGGCGTGATCGCCTTTCCGGCGCTCGCCTTGCTATTCGGTTTGCTGTTCCTGCCGCGCAGCCCGCGCTGGCTGATGAGCCGTGGCCGCAACGAGGAAGCTGAGCGCGTGCTGGAAAAGCTGCGCAGCGACCGCAAGAGCATAGAAACCGAAATGAGCGAGATCGCAGATCAGCTCAAAGTAGAATTCCAGGGATGGGGACTATTCCGTAGCAATCCGAACTTTCGTCGTACTGTGGGGCTCGGCATCATGCTGCAGGTAATGCAGCAATTGACCGGCATCAACGTGGTGATGTATTACGCACCGCGCATTTTCGGGCTCGCCGGCTACGGGACCTCGCACGACCAGCTGTGGGGCACGGTGATCGTGGGCGCTGTGAACGTGGCGGCAACCTTTATCGCTATTGGTCTGGTGGACCGCTGGGGCCGCAAGCCGATTCTCTACACCGGCTTCACCGTGATGGCACTTGCGCTCGCTACGCTCGGCGCACTACTGCATATAGGCGTGACGAGCGGCGCTAGCCAGATCGCGGCGGTGGTGATGTTGCTGGTGTTTATCGCGGGCTTCGCGATGTCGGCGGGACCGATGATCTGGATTCTCTGCGCGGAAATCCAGCCTATGAAGGGTCGCGATTTCGGCATCGCGGCTTCAACCTTCGTCAACTGGGTGGCCAACACGATTGCCGGCGCAACGTTCCTCACCTTGCTTAACACGCTGGGTCATGCGCAAACGTTCTGGCTGTACGCGGTAATGAACGCTGCATTTATATTCCTGACGCTATGGCTCGTGCCGGAAACGAAGGGCGTTTCGCTCGAGCAGATCGAACGAAATCTGATGGATGGGCGGGCATTGCGCAAGCTCGGAGAGTAAGGATGTTGCAGCCGCGTCCCCCCGCCCGAAAGAGATGATTTTTTACAACGTTGGCGAGCGCATGAAACGAAGTTAAAGTAATGCGCTTAGCTCGACGAGCGTTATACGCCAGACATCCTTGAGGCCGTCGTGCTATAGAAAAAGCATAACAACGGAAAGCACGGTTCGCGCATTCCCTCGTCGTCATTCGAACGGAGGCCTTCTTGGACGACTCACTCACGCAGCCTGAAGAACAAACAAAGAGCGCAACACGCGGAAGCCGCTTCAAACGAAGGGTGCGCTGGGTATTCACCGGTCGCAACGGAATGCGGGCCGGCTGGGGTGTCGCGGTTTTTATCGCGACGTTTGTGGCGGTCGTCTTCGGTATCGCCGCGGTGCGGGCGCACTTCGGGCACCATCACCACCCCATCACCCTGTTTACTCTGCCGGTTGCCTATCTAGGCGAGACATTTCAGCTTGCCGGCCTGATAGCTGCATTGGCCGTAGTGGCGGCCATCGAGCGACGCTCAATGCTGTCTTTTGGCTTGCGGGATTCCGCCGCCTGGACGCGTTTCGGAGGCGGCCTCCTGTGCGGATTTGGCGCAATCAGTCTGATGGTGCTTGTCCTCGTGCAAATGCATCTGCTGGTGCTCGACCCACCCACGGACCACGGTGTAACAGTCTGGACGCGTGCGGTCGCATGGGCCGGCTTCTTTCTGCTGGTCGGGATCTTCGAAGAGTCGACGTTGCGCGGATATCTGCAATACACGCTGACGCGAGGCATCGGCTTCTGGTGGGGCGTGCTGCTGCTCTCGATCCTGTTCGGCGGTTTGCATGGCTCCAATCCCGGAGAGACGCCCATCGGACTGATCTCCGCTGGCGGCTTCGGGATCGTGATCTGCCTGAGTCTCTGGTACACGGGATCGCTATTCTGGGCAATCGGCTTTCATGCGGCGTGGGATTGGGGTGAGTCGTACTTCTACGGCACATCCGATAGTGGCACGCTGGTAGATACCCGGCTCTTTACGGCGCATCCGCTCGGCAACATCCTGATGAGCGGCGGCAAAACCGGTCCGGAAGGCAGCCTGCTGATCTTCCCAATGCTCCTTATCACCGCGGTGTTGATCTGGTTATGGTGGGGACGCCGAACCACATCGCCATTCCGCGGCAGCGGCTGGAAGCCGGCGCGTACCGCTATCCGCTAACGTCGCGCTCAACAGGTTTCCAATGGACACCGAATGAAAATAGAAGCAGTCCAGTCCAGCGACGAAGCCGCGCTAGCGTCGATGATGTTGAGAACCATCCGGACGAGTGTACGGATTGAAGCGGACGAGATGGCCGCCGTGATCACCAACGTTCTCGCAAATATGCACTGGGCGTTCGATCATGCACACCAATGCGTACACCTGAAATGCGTCGTGGACGGGCGCATTGCCGGCGCGGTACTGGTCAAGAATTTCTGGAATCTGTGCAGTCTGTTTGTCGAGCCGGGCGACCATCGACGCGGCATCGGTCGAAGCCTGATCGAGGAAGCGATCAGACAGTGCGTGGCGCGCAACGAGCGGCCCTATGTGAGGGTCAATGCAGCGCCTAACGCGGTGGAGTTCTACAGTGCGATGGGCTTCACGCGGGTGGACGACAAGACTCAGTTAAGTACGAGCACGCCGATGGCGCTGTTCCTGTCTGCATCGCGACCGTTGCCCGCCCGATAGCAGGCGCGACAAGGGCGCGATGGCGACGCGCGCTTATTCGACGGCGCTGCCTTGCGGGGCTGCGCTGTCTTCCTGAGCGGCGGGGTGGTCCGGTTGAGCGGAGACGTTTTGCTCAGCGTTATTAGCCTGCTGAACCGCAGCCTCTTGCGGAGCTGCGCCTTGTTCCGACGCACTACCGTCTTGCTGAACCGCGCCTTCTTGCGCAGCCGCCGCACCCTGCGGAGCGGAAGCGCCTTGCGCAGCGTTCCTGGCTTTTTGCCGCTTGGCCTGCAAGCCGCGCGCACGCGCGGCTTCCGCCGGCAGCACCTGACCGGCATCCTGACCGTTCAGGTCGACGCGCATGGCGTTTTCGGTGACGCATGCCCAGTAACGGCTACCCCAGCACCACACCTTGATGGCGTCGCGCAAAGCCGCTTCGTTTAAGCCGAGTTCTTCGGAGTGCTCGAGCAGATCCTTGAAGATGCCTACCTTGAGCGGCACCTTCGGAGCCGGATTTTTGGGGAACGCCTTCGGGAATCGCTTCTGAAGCTTGCCGATAGAGAGCACCACCGGATCTACCGGCTTTGACTTTTGCGCCGGCGATTTCTGCGCGGACTGCTTCGGTGCAGATGACTTATGTGCGGCCGCTTTTTGCTCAGGTGCGGTGCGCGCCGCGTCGGGCGTGTTACGGCCCCCGTTAGCGTGCTTCGCTACCGCGGCCTGCTTTGCTGCCTCAGCCGGCTTCGCTGGCCTCGCCGGCCTGGCGTGCTTTGCGTGCCTGGCTGCGCGTTTCTCTTCAGCCTGTTTCGCCAGCTGTTCTTTCAGTGCCGCGAGTTGTTCAAAGCCCATGATGCAGTCTACGACGAGGAAAATGCGTGGATTGTAGCAGCTAGACCGGAAAGCGATATGTGCACTTCCGGCGCTTCGCCATGCGGGATGCCTGAGTTCCGCTTACAGCAAGCAACGTGCCGCAGATTTTTCATCGGCAGCGGTAAATACATTCTCAAACACGCGCCGTGAAGGCTCAAAGACCTGCATGACAAGAAGCGCTTGTCAGTTGACGAGCAATCAATTCATCGATATTGTTCGGTCCATGGCCGATTCAGAATTCATCCATCCCGGCGTCACTGTCCGGCAGAACTGCCTCGAGCGGTTCAATTTGACCGTCACCGAAGGTGCGCTGGTTCTGGGCGTCAGTCGCCAGGCTTTAACGAATCTGTTGAGCGGCAAGGCAGGTATCTCACCGGAGATGGCCCTGCGCCTCGACAAGGCGTTCGGCGGCGGCGCGGAAACCTGGTTGCAAAGGCAAGTGCTTCACGATCTCGCGAAGGCGCGCCTGCGGCTCGACGAACTCAACGTCGTACCCATGGTGAACGCTCAACAGCCGGCGTTGTTCTAGGCGCCGGCGTATCGACGATCGGTAAGATCCGCATTAGCCGTCATACCCGTTAGCAAGTGTTGAACCTTTGAATCATCAAAGGTTCGCATTGTTTCGCCCTGCCTTTTTAGCATTCCTTATTTAATTATTCGACTCGCATCGAAGGCGTTGTTGCGTCCTGCCGTCGCGCGATCGAAACGCCACGACATCCAGAACCAGGATGCATTAAGGATGAACATGTCCGGTAATCGCCGCTTCCATATGTTTCTGATCGGCAGTTTCTTTGCCAGCTTCGGTGGATGGATTAACTTTCTCGCGATACTGAACATCGCAACCTATCGATTCAACGCGACACCATTCGATCTGGTGATCCTGAGTGCCGCATTGCTGGTGCCGCCCATTCTGCTCACGCGGATCATCAGCCAGGTTTGCGACCGCTATGCCAGCACACGTGTCCTTGTCGGCGCATTGGCGATCACGCTCGGCACGACGGCCGCCCTGCTTTGGGTCGGCCACTTCGTCGCCTTTCTGCTGGTGGTCGCGTTCAAGTCGGCGGCCCTCGGCTTCACCGATCCTGCCGAAACCGTGTATGTCACCACCAGTGTCGACGAGGCGCAGCAAAGCCGTGCGTTCCGCTTACTCAGTCTGGCTCAAAGCATGGCGAAGATCTGCGCACCCGCTGCCGGTGGAATCGTCGGCGCATGGGCCGGCGACAATCACACGATGCTCGTCTCGATCGTGTTCATCGCCGCAGCCATCCTGATGATGCTGCTGGCCGCGCCGGCCGCTAAGGCCGTGCTACCCGTTGCCGCTGCACCTGACGCAAAGGCTGCACCGCGTACGCGCTGGACCGGTGCCATCCTGCCGCTGCTGCTTTGCACCGGCATTTACTTCGCGCTGGCGGCGGCCGTCAACAATCAGTTTCCGCTCATGCTAAGAAACCAGGGGTTCGACAAGTCGGCGCTCGGCATTGTGGTCTCTTGTGCTGCGCTGGGCGGCATGTTCGGCAGTCTCCTGCCCATGGGACGCAATGCCGAGCGGGCCGGCCTCGGACCACTGCTTGCGCCAGCGTTCGTGTCGTGTGCCGTGTTCATCGCCATTGGCGGCATCTTCCGGTTGCCGTTGCGTCCGGCCGAATGGCTGCTCGCGCTCGCGTTCTTCGCGACCGGCTTCATGAGTGCGCGCTTCAGGGTTGAGTGCCGGCTGTTTATCGCCCGGCGTCTCGCAGATCAGGTGGCGAGCGCCAGTGCCGCACTGCAATCCGCGGGCATGTTCGTGCAATTCGTCGCGCCATGCGTGGGTGCCGTACTGACGAGTCTGCTGTCCACCAGCGATGTCTTCATCGTCCTTGGCTGCGTCGCGGCGGCTTGCCTCGCGGCTGTAGCCTTACGTTTTAGCAAGCAGCCGCAGGTTGCCGCGCTTGCCGTCGCCGCGGACGCAGATTATCGATAAGCGCTATGCTTTTTGTTTCACGCAACCGGCAACCTGTTCCTCTCGCGGAGTCCACCATGCAATACCGTAAATTCGGCCGCACTGGCCTGAGCGTTTCACGTCTATGTCTTGGCACGATGACATTCGGCTTGCAAACCGAAGAGGCGGTCTCGCACCGCATCCTCGACAAGGCCGCGGAAGCCGGCGTCAACTTCATCGATACCGCGGACGTCTATCCGCTGGGCGGCGGCGAAGATCTCGCGGGACGCACCGAAGAGATCGTCGGCCGCTGGTTGAGGGGAAAGCGCGATCGCTTCATCCTTGCCACTAAAGCAGTGGGCAAGGTTGGGCCGTCGTCATGGGATCAAGGTGCGTCGCGCAAGCACCTGCTCGATGCCATCGACACGTCTCTTCGACGCCTCGGCACCGACTACGTCGACCTGTACCAGCTGCACTCCGACGATCACGAAACGCCGCTCGACGAAACACTGGAAGCACTCGACATCATCGTGCGCTCGGGCAAGGCGCGCTACGTGGGCGTATCGAACTTTCTGGCTTACCGGCTGGCGCGCGCATTGGGACGCGCGGATGTGCTGCGTGTGGCGCGCTTCGTCTCCGTTCAGCCGCGTTACAACCTGCTGTTCCGGCAGATCGAACGCGAGTTGCTACCGCTCTGCGGAGAGGAACAGCTGGCGGTGATTCCGTATAACCCGCTGGCAGGCGGCCTGCTGACCGGCAAGCACCGCCACGATGCGCAGCCTGAGGCCGGCCGCTTCACCGAAACGGTGGGCAAAGCGGGGGCGACGTATCAGGAACGCTACTGGCATAAGCGCGAATTCGACACCATCGAAAAGCTGAAGGGCATCGCAGCGGACGCCGGCGTGTCGCTGACGAAAGCGTCGCTCGCCTGGGTGCTTGCGAATCCGCACATCACATCGGCGATCATCGGCGCAAGCAATCCTGATCAATTGACGGACACACTCAGCGCGATAGATCTAACACTGAATGCCGAACTGAAAGCGCAACTTGACGATGTGACGCACGAATATCGTTGGGGTGACGCGGCACGCTAAAGGCTCAAGAGCTTAAAGGTCCTAAAGCGCGTAACCGGCGATGCGATTGCCAACCGGCAATCGCATCTCGCACATCGATTACTCGAAAATGCCGGTACGCTGCGTCGCTTCCGGCAACTGCCGTGTATCACGCAATGAGCGCGGATGCCAGAGCTTGGCCCCGCCTTCGATACCCGCATCGTTGGACACAACCGCCACATTCGCGGGCAGCTTGAAGTTCAGGCGCGCGGCGTTGCCGCCGCCTATCCATAGCTTGTCGTAGTTCACGAGCGAAGCCAGAATCCCGATCACCTTCTCGACGCGGTGGTTCCAGCGCTTGTTGCCCGCCTGCATGCGCGCCGCGTCGCCGATATATTCGTCGTATGCGCGGTTCTTGCTGACCGGGTGATGCGCAAGCTCAAGGTGCGGCATCAGTTCACCGTCGCGAAACAGCGCCGTGCCCGCACCCGTGCCAAGCGTCAGCACGAACTCGATGCCATGACCTTCGATTGCTGCAAAGCCCTGCACCTCGGCGTCGTTGATCATGCGCACCGGCAAGCCGCCGAGCCGCTTGGCCAGCGAATCCGCAAGCGGAATGTCGTGCCAGCCTTCGTCGCCGAAATGCGGTGCCGTGAGCACCCGGTTGTTACGCACGAAACCCGGAAAGCCAATCGAGATGCGCGAAGGGGCATGCTCTGCAATCAGCGGCTCGACCAGCTTCACCAGCGTATCGACGAGTTGATCTGGCGTGCAAGGATGCGGCGTCGCCACGCGCAGACGCTCGGTAACCATCTTGCCGTGCGTGTCGATGATCGCGGCCTTCAAACCGGTGCCGCCCACATCGATGGAGAGGATGTACCCTCCGCCGTGCCTGACGGCACTTTTAGCCGCGGGTTTGGCCGCAGTCCTGGCAGCGGGCTTAGCCGCGGCTTTCACCGCGGTCTTCTTCGCCGCACGTTTGGCAGTGGTCTTAACGGCGCTGCCTGTGCTGCTCTTGACGTTACCTTTGACGTTGGTCTTACGTGTCGCCACAGTGGTCCCCTGTTAGTGTGATGTTGAGCCTTACTTCTTCGCGTCCGCGTCCTTGTCCCTGCTTAAAGGCCGCCATGCATGGCCGCTGCGCGCCAGCAGCGCATCCGACTCGGCCGGACCCTGGCTACCCGCGGGGTAGCCGTGCACCGGCAGCGGACTGCCCTTCGGATGCAACACGTCGTCCACCGCGGCCCAGCTCGTTTCGATGCTGTCGGCACGCTGAAACAGCGTCTCGTCGCCGAGCATGCAGTCGTACAACAGCGTTTCGTAGCCGACGTTCGGCTGTTCATCGAAAAAGTCGCCGTAGTTAAAGGACGACTGCACAGCGCCCATCTGCATGATCGGCCCCGGCGCCTTCACGTTGAAATCGAAACTCGTGCCATGCGTCGGATCGATGCGCAAGGTCAGCACGTTAGGCGTCAGCGCATCCACCGGAGTGTCGCGAAACAGCCGGAACGGCACCGTTTTCAGTTGCACCGATATCTCCGTGCGACGCGCCGCAAGCCGCTTGCCGGTACGCAGATAGAACGGCACGCCGGACCAGCGCCAGTTTTCGATGAGCACGCGCGCCGCGGCATACGTCTCCGTCTGGCTGTCGGGCGCCACATCAGGCTCCTGCCGATAGCCCGGCCCTGCCGGTCCCTTCTCGTATTGTCCGAAGACCACGTCATCCGGTTTTACAGGCTGAATTGCGTCGAAAATATCGGCTTTCTTGTCGCGCACTGCTTCGGCGTCGAAGGAATTGGGCGGCTCCATGGCCACCATGCCGAGCAGCTGGAACAGATGGTTCGGCAACATGTCACGAAACGCGCCGGTCTGTTCGTAGAACGAGCCGCGCCCTTCCACGCCAATCGTCTCGGACGCCGTGATCTGCACGCAGTCGATGTACTCGCGCCGCCAGATCGGTTCGAACAAGGCATTCGCAAAGCGCACGGCCATGATGCTCTGCACGGTGTCCTTGCCGAGAAAGTGGTCGATACGATAGACCTGCTCTTCCTTCGCATTACTCAGGATATGTTCATTCAGATCGCGAGCCGACGCAAGATCCGTACCGAACGGCTTCTCGATCACAATGCGACGGAAGCCTTTGCCGTCGTCGCCTTCCTTGAGCAGGCCAGCTTTACCGAGGTGCTCGACAATCGGCTTGAAGAAGCGCGAACTGACGGCGAGGTAAAACACTACGTTGCCGCCAGGCGTGTTTTCGAGCTTCTGTTTCAGGGCGGAAAACGTGTCGTCGCTTTCGAATTCGCCCGCCATATATTCGAGGCGCTGCGCCAGCGAACTCCACGCCTTGTCGTCGAGCTTCGAAGTGTGGAAGGTGCTGGCCTTGTCGGCAGCAAACTGCTGCAATGCCTTGTACAGGTCGTCGCGCCACGCGCTGGTTTCGACCTGGCCGTGATTCACGCCGATGATCTTCATCTGCGGATCCAGCAGGCCGTCTACAGTCAGGTTGTACAGCGCGGGCATCAGCAGGCGTTTGGTGAGATCGCCGCCTGCGCCGAAGATCACGAGGGTGCACGGCGGTGCCGGGTGTTTGCCTGCCGGTACGGTAGGAGTGGAAGACTGCGCGCCCGCAGAGGAGGAACTTGAATCAGGTGCATTCGAAGGAGTCGACATAGGGTTCACTTGATCGAAGTAAGCCAGTGGAACAGACGTGGCAATAGAAGAAAGACCAGGGCCGCCGCTGCACAGTTCAAAATCAGTTACGAATCGTCTGTCTGCAGGGTGACTGTAATACGCTTAACCCTGCCCTCCCCCTTCGTTTTGCTGCAGAACCTACTTGGTGACCAAGGCAGCCTCGGCGTCCGCTGTGGCCGGCACCTCGCCCGTCTCGCCCGCCATACGCGGCTGCAGCAGCAACGCAACGAGCCCGCTCCAGCCGGTCTGGTGCGAAGCGCCGACGCCACGGCCATTGTCGCCGTGAAAGTATTCGTGGAACAGCACGAGATCGCTCGAACGCGGGTCGGCCTGCAGCAACGGATACGCGCCCATCACCGGACGCTCGCCGTTGCTGTCCTTGAGAAATAGCGTAGTGGCACGCCGTGCAAGCTGATCGGCGATTTCGCGCAACGAGAACTTCTGGCCGGAACCGGTCGGAAACTCCACGCGGAAATCGTCTCCGTAGTAGCGGTGAAACTCGTACAGCGACTCGATCAGCAGGTAGTTGACCGGCATCCAGACCGGTCCGCGCCAGTTCGAATTGCCGCCAAACACACGCGAGTCCGATTCGGCAGGCAAGTACTTGACGCAAAAGCTGTCGCCGTTGTGTCTGAACACGAAAGGCTCGTCGCCGTGTACCCGCGAGAGTGCCCGCACGCCGTGATCGGAAAGAAATTCTGATTCGTCGAGGGCGCGCCGCAACAAGGCCTTCATCCGGTGTCCGCGCAGCAACGACAGCAGCAGGGTGTTGCCTTTACCGGTTTCATCCCAGCGCGACACCAGTTTGGCCAGATCGGGACGGTGCTCGAGGAACCAGAACAGTCGCTCCCGCAACCCAGGCAGGCTGCCGTGCAGGCGCTCTTCGAGCACATGCACCGCAAACAGCGGGATCAGACCGACGATCGAGCGCACCCGCATTGGCTCGCTGGTGCCGTCGGGCAGTCTCAGCTTGTCGTAGAAGAATTCGTCGGCGCTGTCCCACAAGCCGGTCTCGCAGTTGTCGTCGCAACTGACCGCCTCGGCGATATACAGGAAGTGTTCGAAGAACTTCACGCCGATATCGACGAACACGTGATTGGCAAACGCCAGTTCCAGCGCGATGCGCATCAGATCGAGCGCATACGCCGCCATCCATGCGGTACCGTCGGCCTGATCGATGTGACCGCCGGTCGGCAGCGGCGACGAGCGATCGAAGATGCCGACGTTATCCAGCCCAAGAAAGCCACCCTGGAAAATATTGCGGCCGTCGGCGTCCTTGCGGTTCACCCACCACGAGAAATTCAGCAGCAGTTTGTGGAACACCAACTCGAGGAAATCGCGATCGCCTTTGCCCATCAGCGCCCGGTCGATTTCATAGACGCGCCACGCGGCCCATGCGTGCACCGGCGGATTGGCATCGCCCAAGGCCCACTCGTAGGCCGGCAACTGTCCGTTGGGATGCTGATAACGGTCCTTGACCAGCAACAGCAACTGCCGCTTGGCGAACTCAGGATCGATCAGCGCAAAGGCCGCAGCATGGAAGGCGAGATCCCAGGATGCGTACCACGGGTACTCCCACTTGTCGGGCATCGAGACGATGTCCGCATTGCACAGATGACGCCAGTCGGCGTTGCGGCCGCGCTTGCGATTTGCGTCAGGCGTGGGCTGCGCCGGATCGCCATCCAGCCAGCGCTGGACGTCGAACTGGTAGTACTGCTTCGACCACAGCATGCCGGCGAGCGCCTGCCGCTGCACGAGCCGCGCGTCGGGATCGTGGATCTCATGCTGCAACGCCGCATAAAACCCGTCGGCTTCGGCAAGACGGCGAGCAAACAGCGCATCGACATCGAGCGGCACGTCATCCGGTGCGGACTCGGGACGCCAGCGCATATAAATCACCGCGCGGCCGTAGGGCGGGAGTTCGAGCGGCACGTGGGCCGCTGCCTTGGTGCCGGTGTCAGACCGTACCGCTTGCGCGTCGCCATGCACGAGGTAATCGTTGATGCCGTCCTTGAACGGACCCGCCCCATCCATATTGAAGAGGCGTTTGACATTGGTGTCGTTCTCGCAGAACAGCCACGTCAGTTCGGGCACGTCTTTCGACCACGCGGTCACCACAAACGGATCATGTCCTGGCTGGCGCCCCAGCAGAGACGTTGCGCCGTTCGCTGTCTGCTTCGAGAGCGATGGGCGGTCCTTCGTTTCTTTCCACGACCACGTATTTCGCGCCCAGATCTGCGGCAGCACATCGAGCGGGGCAGACTTGTCGGCACGGTTTTCGACCGTGACCCGCATCACGATGTCTTCGGGCGTGTGCTTGGCGTATTCGACCTGCACGTCGAAATAGCAGTTGTCGTCGAATGCGCCGGTATCGAGCACCTCGTATTCGGGCATATCGGCGCCGCGCCGCGCGTTCTCCTGCACCAGATCGTCATACGGATACGCAGCGTGCGGATACTTGTACAGCATCCGCATATAAGAATGGGTGGGCGTGCCGTCGAGGTAGAAATACAGTTCCTTGACGTCCTCGCCGTGATTGCCCTGCGAGTTGGTGAGGCCGAACAGGCGTTCCTTGATGATCGGATCCTGGCGATTCCAGAGCGCCAGCGAGACGCACCAGTTCAGCTTGTCGTCGCCGAAGCCGGCAATGCCGTCCTCGCCCCAGCGATAAGCACGGCTGCGGGCATGGTCGTGGGGAAAATAGTCCCATGCGGTGCCGTTCGGGCTGTAGTCCTCGCGCACGGTGCCCCACTGGCGCTCGCTCAGATAGGGCCCCCAGCGCTGCCAGCGGGCGCATTCCCTGGAGTGCAGGCGGGTGCCTTCGATAGTTGCGAGCAGATTGGCGGCACGCAGCGGCGGCATGGAGCGGTCCCTTGCTTTTCGAGCTTGGCGGTGGGACTCACATCCTAGCGCGTTTTGCTCAAAGGGTGCGCCGGCGTGGGCTTTATCCGGGGCCTATCCGGAGCTTGTCCCGTGCCTGCTCCGCAGTCCGCCTCGCGGTTCACCCATTCGCCAGCATCCGCTTAACCCTCAGCAATTCCCCCAGCGACCACGCCTGAAACGGCGTGCCGCCCGGATGATGCGGTGCATCACCATCGGCCACCTCGCAGAGGTGATCGAGGCCGCCGCGGTCGAGATACTCGATCAGCGGCGCAAGAAAGCGCGTGCGCGCCTGCGCCCGCGCACCCTCGGCCGGTTGATTCACGCGCAACCATGCCTCGACGAACGGCCCGATCAGCCAGGGCCACACTGTCCCCTGGTGATAAGCACTGTCACGCTCGACCTGACCGCCCGCGTAGCGTCCCCGATAGGCGGGATCGGACGGCGCCAGGGTGCGCAGGCCAAGCGGCGTCAACAGATGCGTCTCAACCTGTTCGACCACCGCACGCGCCGCGGCGCCTTCGAGCAGCGGAAACGGCAAGCCTCCCACCGCGAAAATCTGGTTCGGCCGGATCGAGTGATCGATTTTGCCCCGCACGTGGTCCGCGTCGACGTTGTCGAACAAAGCACCGCTCGCCGGATCCGTGAAGCGCTCTGCAAATGCCTGCGAGGCACGCGCCGCTGGCTCCTGCCACTGTGGATTCCACTTCGCAGCAATGCGCAGCGCGTTGATCCACAGCGCCTGCACTTCTACTGGCTTGCCGATACGCGGCGTTACGACCCAGTCGCCGACCTTCGCATCCATCCACGTCAGTTGCACACCTGGCACGCCGGCGCGGAGCAGACCGTCGTCATCGGCACGGATGCCGAAACGGGTGCCACCACTGTACCCCGTGAGAATCTCCTCGACCGCCTGCTGCAGACGCTTGCGTGTGTCGTCGCAAGCGTGCTCCGCGGCCAGGTAGTCGTGCACCGCAACCACGAACCATAGGGACGCATCGACGGCGTTGTATTCCGGCGTGCTGCCGTAGTCGGGAAAGAGATTCGGCAACATGCCTTCGGAGATCGTGCTGGCCCACTCGAGCAGGATCGACTTTGCCGCTTCGTGACGGCCCGATGCCAGCAACAAGCCGCGCATCGCGATGAACGTATCGCGGCCCCAATCGGTAAACCACGGGAAGCCCGCGACCAGCGTGCTGCCTTTTTCACGCGCGATGAGGTAAGCATCCGCAGAGCGATGCAGTTGCGAGACGAATGCGCTGCGACGCGCAAATTCGCCATCGGCCAGCGCCTGCGCCCGTTCGACAGCCGGCGTGTCATCGGCTTGAGGGCCGGCGCGCAGGATCATCAGTGCGGCACCGTCGGCGAGTGAGAAAGTGAACACACCGGGCGTCGCAAGATCTTCGCTGAAATCGAGGCCACGTTCGCGCTCGCGTACATAGCAGAAGTTTCGATACCAGTCCGGCGCGTGAGCGTACGTTCCGTTGGTCGACGCGTGAATCGCCGGCAGGTCACCGTATGGCTGCCAGCTCACCTTGGCGCGGGCATCATCTGTCTGCGCATTGAAGTTGAACGCGGCGTTCTCGTGATGCAGCGCGTGATAGTCGCGACCCGACAAAAGCGGCCGCACGTTCAACGTATAACGGCTTGCGGCTTCCGCGCTAGCACTGCCCGGCGCAAGACGCCAACGCAGGACCGTCTCGCAGCTCGCCTTCGCAACGAAGACCTCGGCGATCAGTACCGCTTCGCCGTCCAGCTGGAAACGCCACGTCGGCCAAGGTTGCGTATCGAAACCGAGCAGGCTGGATGACACGTCGGGATACACCACGTCTGGCACATAGCGCTGCATGGTGAGTGGATAACGCTTGCCGTCTGCTTCGAGCCACGCTTCGACACCATTGACGAGTGCAACGCGCCCGCCAGGTGGATGCATCGCCGTCAGCAGCAGCGCGTGATAGCGGCGCGTACGCGCCGTGCCGACTGTTCCCGATGCGAAACCGCCGAAGCCGTCCGCCTCGAGCCACTCGTATTCGAGCTGGAAGGAATCGAAAGTTTTTTCGATGCGCGTCATTTTTACACCCGCCATTTTTACTGCTTCGATCTTACCGATTTAATGAAACAGCAAGGAAAAATCGCCAGATAGGCGTTCGCCATGATTTCTAATCACTTTCTGAATTCCAACAAATAGCCATCAAATTCGCAGGTCGCAAACGTTACACCGTCTTTCATAATATTTTCTTCAAGTCACTGGAGACTGCATCCCGCTACCCGAACGAGGATGCAGACATGCGAAATTTCCAGGTCGCGGCCACGGCCGTAGTCGTTGCACTCACAACCGTTTTGTTGACCGCCTGTGGTCCGGACGAAAGCAGTTCGGCAAGCGTCGGCCAAAGCAATGCCGCAACCAGTTCAGTCACACCCGCGGCCACACCCTCAGCTCCTCAGACAAACCTGGCGGCGACGCCTCCCGCATGGGGCGCGTCAGCCGCGCTAGTAGGCACCGCTACGCCTGGTACCACCGCCGCATCGGACAGCGCTGTGCAAAGCGTGGAAGCAAGCCTCGCAGGAGACAGCCAGCAGGTTACTCCCGTGCTGCGCTATGCGCCCGGCGACAGCGACCAGAGTGGCCACAGCAATTAACCAACGGATTACCCCCAGCGCATCGAGACGCGCTATTCTTTCCCCCCGCAGAAGGTGATAACCAATGACCTCAAACAGCCGTCGCCGTTTCCTGCAGACCGTTGCATCATCCGCCGGTGCCGCCGCCGCGTTGGCCGCATTCCCTGAATCGATCCGCAATGCATTGGCGATCCCGGCCAATTCGCGCACCGGAACGATCGAGGATGTCGAGCACATCGTGGTATTCATGCAAGAGAACCGTTCGTTCGACCACTACTTCGGCCACATGCGCGGCGTACGTGGTTACAACGACCGCTTCCCGATTCCGCTGCCGGGCGGCCAACAGCCGGTGTGGTATCAGCCGTCGAAAGAGAACGCGGCGCAACCGGTTCTTCCGTTCCACCTGAACACGCAGACCACCAGCGCACAATGTATCGGCGATCTCGACCACAACTGGTACCCGACGCACTCTGCCATCAACAACGGCGCGTACAACCAGTGGCCGCAGTACAAGACCGACATGACGATGGGCTACTACCTGCGTAGCGACATTCCGTTTCACTACGCACTGGCCGACGCGTTCACCATCTGCGACGCCTACTTCTGCTCGATGCCCGGCCCGACACACCCGAACCGCTCGTATCTGATGACCGGCATGGTCGACCCGAGCGGCACGATGGGCGGACCGCTGCTCGACAACAACGATTACGTGGACGGCGATGGCCCGCCGAAGTACGCACTGCTCTCGTGGACGACGTATCCGGAACGTCTGCAGGCTGCGGGCATTTCGTGGCAGGTTTACCAGCAAGGGCTGACCGGCGCCGATCCGCTGAACGGCAACTACGGTACCAACATCCTGCAGAACTTCGTCAACTTCATCAACGCACAACCGGGCTCGGCACTTTACGAGCGCGCACAGACGGTGCGCACGATTGTCGATCTGAAGAACGACGTGCTCGCAGGCAACCTGCCGCAGGTGTCGTGGCTGTGCCCGCCGGCAGCGTACTCGGAACACCCGAGCTACACGCCCGCTTATGGCGCGGAATATACCTCGCAGATCATCGAAGCGCTGACGTCGAATCCGGAAGTCTGGAGCAAGACCGTCCTGTTCATCATGTACGACGAGAACGACGGCTTCTTCGATCACCTCGTGCCGCCGCAACCGGCAACGACCGCGGCCCAGGGTCAATCGACGGTCAGCGTGGCCGGCGAAATCCACAATGTGGTGAATCCGCTGCGCGGCGGCAGCTACACTGCGGACGGCCTGCCGTACGGCCTCGGACCGCGCGTGCCGATGACGATCGTCTCGCCGTGGACCAAGGGCGGCTTTGTCTGCTCGCAGGTGTTCGATCACACGTCGGTGATCCGTTTCATCGAGAAGCGTTTCGGCGTGACGGAGCCGAACATCACGGAATGGCGCCGCGCCGTATGCGGCGACCTGACGACGGCGTTCGACTTCCGCACGCCGGATGCGACGATGCCGCCGCTGCCAGACACCAGCAACTACATCAACATGGCCAACAACCAGTGCGCCGTGAATCCGGCGCCGGTCGTGCCGGCCACGCCGGGTCCGTTCGACGCGCAGGAGTCGGGTATCCGTTTTGCCCGTGCACTGCCGTATGAGCTGCACGTGAATGGCAAGGTGGACGTCAAGGCGAACACCTTCACGATCGATCTCGCCAACACCGGCACGCACGGTGCGCACTTCTACGTCTATGCCACCAACCGCACCGACGGCCCGTGGCGCTATACGGTCGAAGCAGGCAAGTCGTTGACGGAGACTTTCGATCTGACCTCGACGATCGGCGTCTACACGTTCGAAGCGTTCGGCCCGAATGGCTTTGTCCGCAAGTTTGCAGGCAATGCCGTCGAGACGCAGAGCAGGAACGACAAGCCGTCGCTGCCGGAAGTCCACACGCACTACGACGTGGCAAACGGCAACGTGTACCTGAAGTTCACCAACAAGGGCAAAGGCACCGCGCGCCTGACGGTGATCGACAATGCGTACGGTGCGCGTCCGCGTCAGGTGATCGTGCCGGCCGGCGCGGAGATCGAGGAAGCATGGGTGCTGGCGTCGAGCCACCACTGGTACGATCTGACTGTCAGCAGCAATGACGACGCCAGCTACAGCCGCCGCCTCGCCGGCCACGTCGAAAACGGCCGTCCGAGTATCAGCGACCCGGCCGCTATCGCGCCGACGTTGACGGTAGTCTGAAACCGCTGAGGTGCCGCCGGGCAACGAACTTGCACGCGTCGCTGTTGTTAGGCGGCGTGTGCCGGTCGTTGCCCGGCGCGTTCAGCGGTGTGGCCGCGCGCAGCACCGCTGATATCACCAGGGAGGTTTTATGGAACGCGAAGCCTTTGTCGGCACCCTCGAAAAAGAGGGGTTCAAGGAGTTCGTCACCGTGACGCGCGAGCCCGGCGGCGCGCTCGATGTGCACGAGCATCCGTTCGAAGCGAAAGCGCTGATTCTCGAAGGCGAAATCAGCCTGCGCGTTGGAGATGAAGAGCGGCTCTACAAGGTGGGCGACGTGTTCCATCTGCCGGCGCACATCGCGCATTCAGAGCGCTATGGGCCGGCTGGCGTGCAGTATCTGGTAGGGCGCAAATAAGGCGTATCGAGTAACGCGTTAGCGCATCATAGGTAACGCCCCCGCTCCCCGGACGAATCACGCACCCAGCAGCACGCCGGTGCGCAGCGGCTTCGTTCCCGTCACGCGGCCCAGCGGCGCGCCCGCTGTCACGAAGCGGATCGCACGACGCATATAGAAAATGCCATCCGTCTTGCTGCTGATGGTGGTCGTCTCGTCGGTCAGCGGATCGATGATGTCGAATAGCGGATCGCCCGCACGAATGCTGTCGCCGATATTCGCGCGGTGCACGAGTATTCCGCTCACCGGTGCATAGAACTGCTCGCTGCCCGCGAGCGGCGTGGCCGGCGCGAGCAGTTCGGGCAGCGCCTTCGGCTCGCCGCGAATCGCCTTACGCCACATCAGGTAATCGACCAGCGCATCGGCATCCTGCTGCGCCACTGCGTACGAGACGTCCCGTTGTCCGCGGCATTCCACCGTCACCGCAACCGTGCCGGTACCGACCGGTTGATGCGCCGGCAACTTCTGCTGCAGTTGCCACCACAACAGGCTATACATCTCGTCGAACGCTGCAGCGCCCGAGTCCGTGGCGAGCAGCGAAGCGCGTGCGCCGAGATAGCGCGAGAGCGGCTCGAAATCGGGCCAACCCACCTCGCTCGTGTACAGATGCATCACGGCTTCCAGCGAGCAATGTAGATCGATCACGACATCCGCATCGAACGAAAGCTTTTGCAGCGCCACTTGCAGCGATTCGAACTCGGTCAGCGGTTTTTGCTCGTTCAGCTCCGCGTTCATCAGTTGCCGAACGATCTGGATGTTCGCCACCGGGTCCGCCCCGAGCGACTCCTTGGCGCGTTCAAGCAGACGCGGGAACATCAGGAAATTGCGGTTGAAGTTCTTGCCGCTGGCCAGATCGAAGCGGCCGAGAAACTGGCCCAACACGTATTGGCCGAGCCCGACGGGATTCGCCACCGGCACCACTACGATCTCCGCAGCCAGCGCGCCTTGCGCCTCCAGCTCGAGCAGACGCCGCTTCAACAGGACCGTCGTCAGCATTGCGGGTGTTTCGTCCGCGTGCAGGGTCGACTGTATGTAGATTTTCTGACCACTGTCCTCGGGTCCAAAGTGAAAGCTCACCAGTTCACGATGAGTGCCAATGGCGGCGGACAGCAGAGGGATCGATTGTTTCTTCATGAGCGTATAGCGAATGCGGAGAGACCAACGTTATCTATGACTGTTCTATGTCTGTGCAGCGGCGCGAGCGCAGCGATCGATGCTCAATCGCTGCCGTACGGATCGAAGTCGAAGTACTTGTGCGCAATCTTCGCATACGTGCCGTCCTTCAACATCGAAGCGATCGCGTCATTGATCGACGCCTGCAGGGCTGTTTCGTCCTTGCGCAGACCGATGCCTGTGCCATGGTCGCCCATCGACAGCGGTGCGCCGACAAACGCGAAGCCCTTGCCGGCCGGTGTACGCAGAAAGCCTTGATCCGCTTCCACCGTACCCAGCAGGGCGCCGTCGAGGCGGCCATTCACCAGGTCCGCAAAGACCTCGTCCTGACTCTTATACGCTACCACGCCCACGCCATGGGGCGCCCAGTGGGTTTGCGCATAGGTTTCGAACTGCGTGCCCGACTGCACGCCGATCTGCTTGCCCGCCAGCGACGCCGGCGCGTCGCTCAATCCCGAGCCTTGCTTCGCAATGAGATGCGATTTGAACTGGAACAGTTTCGACGAGAACAGGATCTGCTGCT
Source organism: Paraburkholderia sp. GAS206C (assembly GCF_050435645.1). NCBI lineage: Bacteria > Pseudomonadati > Pseudomonadota > Betaproteobacteria > Burkholderiales > Burkholderiaceae > Paraburkholderia > Paraburkholderia sp. GAS206C. Next base: position 213,289 of record NZ_JBNDKR010000005.1, read on the forward strand.
GGCGCTTTTCGGTAATCGCCATCGACGACATGATCGCGTCGATCTTGCGCGCCTGCAGCGCCGGGATCATCCCGGAGAACTCCAGTTCCACCCACTCGCATCTGGCATGGATGCGCCGGCAGATTTCATTGCCGAGGTCGACGTCGAAGCCTTTCACGCTGCCGTCTGGCGCCTTGGAGTCCATCGGCGGATAGCTCGGGTCAATGCCAAGGCGCAACGTGGCGCTATCAGCAGCAAACGCACCGCTGCTGAAAGTCAGCGCGGCGGTCAGGATCATCAACGGGGTCTTCATGGCGAGGCGGTCCGGTTCGGAGAGCATGTCGGAAAGGAGCGGATGGCGTGCGGCTGGACCGCGTGGCGTCTGGCAGGCGTCATGCTAACCCTCGTTGGCGTGTCAAAGAAGCCCTCCGGGGCTATCGCGATCACATTTAGCGATCACCCATGGCGCGAGGTCTTACCTGTCTCGTCCCGCACGACCCGTGCGCGGGCGGGATAGCGGCGAATGGGCGCGATCCGTAAGCGTCCCGTCGAGAAATGGGGTCCGCCACTCTGACTTGTCCGCCAAACCCTCGCCGTCCCCGGACAACTCTTTGGGCAAGGCCGCCAGCAGGTTAGGATGCCCACAAGGACACTACGCTTAACCGGCAACGTAGTCGCAAAACACTCCGATCGCCTCAATCGGTCAAGGAGACAAGTGACATGCTTGCGCCATGAGCATCCTGCCAACCTTATCCCGATCCGTTAGCCCTTCCATGCGAGTTCTATTCGTCGTCGGCAATCTGGGTGACTACCATGTGCCCCGGTATCAAGCGCTTGTCCGTCTTGCCAACAGCCGCGGCCACGAAGTATTTCTCGTCGAGATCTTCGGCAAATCCGGCGTGTACGGCTTCCCTCAGGATCGCCGCGCGGCCTTCTTCAATACCCATCCTGCGAACTGCGTCACGTTGATCAAGGACGCGGGCGAAGGCGATGGTCACACCTTCCGAGTGGCGGCTGAGTTGCTCGCGGTCTTCCGCAAGTTTGCTCCGGACGTCGTCGTCACATTGGGCTACAACACGAACTATTCGATCGTGCTGTGCGTGCTCAAAGCACTGACGCGCCGTTTCTCGCTGATCTATATGTCGGACTCGAAAGCCGACGACGGCAAACGTTACACCATCAAGGAACGTGCGAAACGTCTGCTGGTGTCGAGGTTCGACGCGGCCCTTGTCGCTGGTGAAAAACACCGTGTCTACGCGGAATCGTTGGGTATCCCAATGGAACGCTCGCGCGTGGGCTTCGACGTGATCGACGTGGAGTACTTTTCCAGAATGGCCCGCGAGGCCGCCTCGGCGGCAGACGAGATTCGCGCACGCTTTACGCTGCCGCCGCGCTACGTGCTGTGCGTCAGCCGCTTTGTGGCGCGCAAGAATATCGATCTGCTGATTGGCGCATTCTTTCACGCGGGACTGCACCTGCGCGGCATCTCTCTCGTGCTGGTAGGGCAAGGTCCATGCAAGGCGCAACTGCTGGAGCAGATCGACCGGCTCGGCTTGGCCAAACATGTGCTCATTCTGAGTTCCGTGCCGAATCCCCATATGCCGGGGCTCTACGCGCTGGCGGATTTCGTCGTGCTCGCCAGCAAGTTCGACCAGTGGGGCTTGTGTATCAACGAGGCCTTTGCAGCGGGCACCCCGGCCATCGTCACACACGCTTGCGGTGTGGCGAACGAACTGGTGCAGGACGGCGTCAACGGCTTTATCGTCGAGCCGGATGACGAATCGGCGCTAGCGGCAAAGATCATGCAACTGGGCACGAACAGCGAGTTGCGCGAACGCTTCTCCGCCAACGCGTTGGCATCAGCGAAGCGCTGGACGCCGGCGCTGTTCGCGTCGAATACCATCGAACTGGCAGAAGCGATGATCGGCCCGGCGAGCCGCACGCAGGAAGCGGCCTAGGAACGCGAACAGGGGCACTGGATCGCCGTTCGTTGCGTGGCTTGTCACGCACGCAACGAAGCCACTAGACGAACAGCGCGATACTCAAAGATTAGGCGCGAACACGGCCGCCGAACCCGGCGCAATGCGGCGCTTGAGAATCCGCGCGACCGAATACATCGTACTCAGCCGTTCCACCCCAAGCCGTTGCTTCAGCTCTCCACCGAAGCCATCCAGGAAGTTGAAGGTGGCGGGGCTGGAAAATCCATCGAAATCGAACGTCAGCTTGCGCTCGAGCGCATGCTGGATCGCCATCCAGATCAGCAGGCTGATCGACCCGCCATGCGCGCCAAGGGCACGCGACGAGAGCAGGTAATACATCGAATGCTGGTCCCACACCAGACCGATAGCTGCAACCAGCCGCCCACCCGGGCCATAAGCCCCCAGCAGATGGCCCGCCTTGCGAGCGACGAACGCGTTGACCAGTTGCCGCATAACGGTCGATCCGTAGGCATTCGTGCGCGAACGTTCAAGCAGATTTGCTTCGTAGAACTGCAGGAATTCGCTAGGTGTCGCGATGGGCGCGACCGTGAGATTTCGCTCTGCACTCCGGATGACATTGCGGGTTTTGCCATGCAGACGAGCCCAGGTCTCAGGCACCGTGCAATCCGGCGCGATCTGAAACGTGTAGCGCGCCGAGACGGTAAATCCGCGTAAGGCGAACGCCAGCGCATCTTCAGTGCGTGGATCGAACAACTGGAAGAAGCTGTCGAAATGCGGCAGTTGATCGATCAGCTCCGAGGTGACGCTCAGCCGGTGATGCTGCTCGTGCGTGCGGTCGAGGCCCATGGGTTTGATGACCGGACCCAGCGTCCGCGTGAGCGGCGGAAGATGCGAAATCCGCCACACCCCCATGCGGGTCGGATAGTAAGGCAATTCGCCGAGCACCTCGTTGCGGCGCACGACTTTCACCGTGCTCCAGTTACCACCGGTCGCGATATCGAGCCACCAGGGTTCGTGGAAAATGGATTGAGCAACCGATGCTTCGACTGAGCGCGCCGACGCGGTGACAGACGGCACCACGGGGGTGCTGCGTATCACGCGTTCAAGAGGCACCGCTGAGTCTCGTACGGTTGTCATCGGCAACTCACATGGTTCCGGGCCCGATCCCCGTTGATACTGTTTGCCTTTCCCCCCAAGCCGCGAGACGCATTGTTTCGCTCAGACGAATGCGCGCGGTTCGAGCCGACTACGGCGAGTCTATTCGCACTTTGGTAGTACTTTCACGCCAAAATCGAGTAAAAACAGTGGACTCGTATGGAGAAAGGCAGGTCTCGGAAAAGTGTTCTGCTCGATAGCCCACTTAGGTCGAAAGGGTTACCGGTGTGATGCCGATTTCTACGCTTATCCGATGATATTAAAGTCCTTCAGATACTTGTCGCTTAGCGTAATGCCAAGCCCAGGCGTTTCGTCGGATAGTTGCAGAAAGCCATTTTCCGGCTGCGGCTCACCTTCGAAAATGTAGTAGAACAGTTCATTGCCCACTTCCACATCGAACACCGGAAAGAACTCCGACATCGGGCTCGCCGTCGTGGACATCGTCAGGTGATAGTTGTGCATCTGCCCCGCGTGGGGGATCACAGGCACGGACCACGCTTCGGCCATCGCGTTGATCTTGCGCGCAGCGGTAATGCCGCCGACGCGATTCGTGTCGTACTGGATCACATCCACTGCGCGCCGTTCGAGCAGGTCCTTGAAGCCGTAGATCGTGAACTCATGCTCGCCGCCCGAGACGGGAATGATGTTCATCTTCTTCAGTTCCTGATATCCCTCGACGTCGTCGCCAATCACCGGTTCCTCGATCCAGCGTGGATTGAATTCGGCGAGACGCGGCAGCATGCGGCGCGCGTATTCGAGCGTCCAGCCCATGTAGCACTCAACCATGATGTCGATCTCATCGCCCGCGAGTTCGCGCAACAGGCGCAACTGCTCGATATTTTTCGCCATACCCTTCGGGCCGTCCTTGGGACCGTAGCCGAAACGCATCTTCATCGCAGAGAAGCCCTGCTCGAGATAGCCCTTTGCTTCGCTGAGGAAAGCATCACGGTCGTCGTTGTTATAGAGCTTGGAGGCGTAGCACCAGATCTTCTCTTTGGTGCGCCCACCGAGCAGCTTGAACACCGGCTTGTTGACTGCTTTGCCCATGATGTCCCACAGCGCGATATCGATCGCCGAGATCGCCGCCATGCCGATGCCCTTGCGGCCCCACGCGAGCGTACGGCGGTACATCTTCTGCCAGATGTATTCGTTGTCGAACGGGTCTTCGCCAAGCGCGATCGGGGCGAGATGTTCGTCGATAATCTGCTTGGCCACACGCGGCGCAAGCGCGCAGTTGCCGATACCGACGATGCCATCGTCGGTCTCCACTTCCACCACCAGCCAGCCGTGAAAACGGAACGAGCCCATCGCATCGCCACGCTCGAAGAGAATATCGACCGCGTTGGTGCAGAAATGCGCTTGCGGCGGCACGACCTTGCCTTTCCATTCAAAGACGCGGGTGCGGATGTGTTTGATCTTCATAAACGTCAACTCCTTGGAAAGATTAGTGGCTCGGCCGTTTGCCAAGCGATGCGGTGGATTCTTGAGGCAGGCGAACGGTCTCCGGCGAGGTCGACTTGAACCACTGCAGCAACGCGGCGCCAATCAGGCCGACCACCGCCAGCGAAAGCATGCCGGCCTGCGGCGAGCCTACGAGGCGCTCGGCAAAAGCCTTGAGATTCGGCGCGACGAAACCGCCCAGATTGCCAATCGAATTGATGAGTGCGATTCCGCCCGCGGCAGCCGCGCCACCGAGGTAGCCCGTCGGCAAAGTCCAGAAAAGCGGCTGCACGGCGACGAAACCGATTGCCGCGACGCAAAACGCGGCAATCGCGAGTACGACCGATGAGGTCACCGCGGAGGCGGCAATGCCGAGCGCCGCGAGCGTGAGCATTGCCGCGGCCCAGTTACGATGATGGCCATGGCGGTCCGCTGTGCGCGTAACGATAAAGGTGCCAACAATCGCCGCGATCCACGGGATGGCGGTCAGCAAGCCGACCTTCGTACCGACGTGGCCACCAGTCAGGCCGGCGATGCGGGTGGGCAGGTAGAAGACCACGCCGTACACGCTCATCTGAACAGCGAAGTAAATGAGGCTGAGAAACAGCACGCGTGGATCTCGCAGTGCCGCCAGCACAGAGGCGGGACCATGTGCGCGTTTATGCTCGTCCTCCACACGCAAGGCGGCAACCAATGCATCGCGTTGCGGGGTATCGAGCCAGCGGGCATCCGCGGGACGGTCGGTCAGATAGAAGAATGCGATCACGCCGACCGCGGAAGCAGCGATACCCTCCACCACGAACAGCCACTGCCAAGGATGCAAGCCGAACGGGTTGGAGATATCGAGCAACACGCCCGATACCGGACTGCCAAACAGCATGGCAAGCGGGAAGCCGAAATAGAACACGCCCATGGTTTGCGAGCGCGTGTTTGCCGGAAACCAGCTGGACAGAAACAGGATGATGCCGGGGAAGAAGCCTGCCTCAGCGATACCGAGCAGGACCCGCAATGCGTAGAAGCTCGATGCGTCGTGGACCAGTGCGGTACACGCCGAGACAAGCCCCCAGGTGACCATGATGCGGCTCATCCAGACACGCGCACCGAGCCGGTACATCAACAGGTTGCTGGGCACTTCGAACACGGCATAGCCGATGAAGAAGATGCCGGCGCCGAAGGCGAACGCCGCATCGCTCAGGCCAGTGTCGGCCTGCAGCACGTTCTTCGCAAAGCCGACGTTGGCGCGATCGATAAAAGCCAATATGTACATCAGCACGAGGAAAGGCAGCAGTCTCGTGCGTGCCTTCGCGATGGCGCTCTCGAGCGTCACGCCGCTTGTCGCGTTCATTGATTCGTCTCCTGAGTCTTGTTTTGTGCGCCGCACGCAGTCATTGCGCGGACGCCTCTGGTAGCGCTTAAGCTTCGCTAGTGTGCGAAACTATGCGATAACTGACTAGTGAATTAATCGAATCGGCTTATTCCCTGGAGTTATCGCTCGCATGATTGCGCCTGCCTCGACCATTCGCAAACGGCTGCGCCTGCGTCACCTGCAACTGATGGTGGCGCTCTCGGAAACGGAGTCGCTTCGTCGCGCGGCCGACGAGCTTGCGATGACGCAGCCCGCCGCCACCAAGGCGCTCAAAGAGCTCGAAGACACCATTGGCGTCTCGCTGTTCGTGCGGCACGCGCGCGGCATGGAGCCGACCGTCTTCGGCGAAGCAGTGATGCGCTACGCGCGGGTCGTGTTCGAAGACCTCGATGAATTGCGCGACGAGCTGGCGGCAATCGAGGCTGGCGATATCGGCAAGGTGCGCATCGGTGCAGTGATGGCGCCAGCCCCCGAACTACTGACACACGCCATCGTTGCGCTCAAGGCTGCGCATCCGCGCCTGCAGATTTCGGTGCAGATCGATACCAGTGACGTACTCGTGCAGGCGCTGCAGCAGGACCAGCTGGACATCATGCTTGGACGCATCCCCGATGGCTTTCCTGCGCTCGACCTGAGTTTCGAAACCTTGGGCGAAGAGGCCTTGTCGATCGTCGCGCGGCCTGATCATCCGGTTGCGCACGCAACGGTTCGTCCGAAGCTCAACGAACTGGCGAAATACCCTTGGATTGTGCAGCCGCATCCCAGTCCGATGCGGCAGATCATCGACCAGACCTTTCGCGAGGCGCGCGTGGCGCCGCCCATCAGCACGGTGGAGACTTCGTCGATCCTGACCACGCTGTCACTCCTGCTCGACTCCGACATGCTGGCGGTGCTGCCCACTTCCGTAGCGCAGTACTACGTCGATCTGGGGACCATGGCCGCACTCGCCACACCGCTGCGCGGCCGCCTCGCCCCCTATGGGCTGATCCTCAGGAAGAACCGCCGGATCCGTCCCGCGACGCAACTCGTGATCGACGCAATTCGCACGGCTTAAGCTGCGGGTGGCTTAATGAAATGAGAACATCACAAGCGACGAGATGCGACGCGCATGACGAAATGCGCGCTACCGTACGAAGTAAAACGTTTGCGTCTTCAAGGACGGTTGAATCGGTGGATTTGCGCTTGCAACGTCAAGCACGGACCCTGCATACTGCCTAGCACCACTAACGACGCCGCTTCGTCACGGCGCGATTGACCGCTCACCCAGCCTCTCGCTGGTCAGTTGCGGCGATAAAAAATATCAGAGGGAATCATGAACGTACGCTTGAGCAGTGTCGAACTGCGCCCGGTCGATCTGGCAGATCCAGAAGTGGCTCGACTCTACCTGGAATGCCTCGATGCCGAAAAACGCTTGCGGGGTAGCAGGAAAATGGCCGCTGCGGCGGTATTCCAGTTGCGGGAAAAGCAGTTGAACGAGCTATGGAAGCGACTGGGCGAAGTCGACGCGCAACTATGCAGCGAGCTGCAAGACGGAGTGCGCGAGTGGCATGAAATCGCCGTCAAATTGCGTGGCGGCGAGTGAAGGGCGAATCAGCGGTAAGTGACGGCCCGTGCGCGTGCGGAGTGTCCGCCGTGCTAAGGACGCAGCAGGTCGAAACCGCCCAGCACGACCACTCCGCTTAGCGCAATCAGCGCGACAGAGTGCTGGCCAAAGTAAAGAATGGCCGCGGCCGACCAGGTGGCAAGAGTAAAGGCTGCAATTCGCTTCATGATGAAATAGCCGCAACGGCGGAGCTCTGGTTTCTGCCGTGTCTAATCATGAGGGCGTAGGGAACGCGCTTACGACCCCCATATGATTAGCTACACAACCAGTTGCAGAATATCACGCTTGCCTGAAAGCTCGCTGCCGGCACGCCAGTTCGCTCACTCTGCCGGATCGCGGAACAGATCAGCGCACAAACTCCGCCCCGCGTCGCTCAATCGCGCGGTGCCGGTGCCTTCCTCGTTCAAAGTCGTCTCGGCGATGCCTCCGTCGGCCAGCGCCGTCAGGTGACGCCGCAGCGTACTCATCGGCACACCTGCCTGCTTCGAGAGCTTCGCCAGCGACCAGTCGCGGCCGGGCGTCTCCTGCTCCGCGCGCCACAGCTGCATCAATATTGCTACCAGCATCGGATCAACTTCGTCGTTCATCGGAGCCCCCTCAGGCCATCTCTGTAACAAGGCCGCCCAGCGTCCTGAGCGCCGCTTCCGTCTGCGCAGTCCAGGGATAGCTGTAATTCAGCCGGATAAAGTGGCGAAAATCGTTGCGGGTCGAAAACATGTAGCCTGGCCCGACCGTGATGCCGCGCGCAAGCGCGGTCCGGTAGAGCCGCATCGAATCGACGCGTTCCGGCATTTCCACCCACAGCACGTAGCCGCCCTGCGGCGCGGAAACGCGCGTACCGGACGGAAAGAAACGCAGCACCATCGCGCTCATCAAGCGAGCCTGCTGATGGTAGAACTTGCGCACGTGGCGCAAATGGCGGTCGTATCCATCCTGCCGCAAATAGTCGGCCACGGCCACCTGCGGCACCGACGGCGTCGTCAACGTGTTCAGGAATTTGAGCTTTTCCACTTGCGCGCGGTAACGGCCCGGCATCGCCCAGCCGATCCGGTACGACGCAGTCAGGCTCTTCGAAAACGAAGCACAGTGCAACACCAGTCCCTTGGTGTCGTACTGCTTGAGCGTGGAAGGCCGCGCGTCGCCGAAGTAGAGCTCCTGATAGACGTCGTTCTCGATCACCGGGATATCGTGTTGCGTGAGCAGGTCGAGGAGCTGCTTCTTCCGTTCATCCGGCATCTGAAAACCGAGCGGATTCTGGAAATTCGGCATCACCATGCACGCCGCGATCTTCTGCTTGTCGATAATGCCGGCCAGCACCTCGACGTCGATCCCGTCGGTTGGATGCGTCGTCACCGCAATGGCGCGCATGCCGAGACGCTCGATGGCGTGCAGCATAGCGTAGTAAGTCGGCGACTCGACAACCACCGTATCGCCCGGCTTCGCCACCGCCTGCAGACTCAGATTGATCGCCTCGGTCGCGCCGAGCGTGACGATGATCTCGTTCGGATCCACCGGCACGCCGTTTTCCGCGTAGCGCCGCGCAATCTGGCGGATCAGTTCGGGATTGCCGGGCGGCAGGTCGTCGATCAGGTTCCAGCTCGCGTGACGCCGGGCAATCGCGTTGGCGTACTGGTTGATGCGCCGCCAGGGGAACAGCGTGGGATCAGGATACGGCGAGCCGAGCGGTACAGCGTCGTGAGCACGGATGCTGCGCAAGGTCGACAGCACCAGCCGGCTCACGTCGACCTCCGAGGCGGGCGCGGGCGGTGCCGCCGTGTGATCGCGCACGGTCTGCGGCGGGACTGCCAGCTCACGCACGAAGTAGCCCGACTGCGGGCGCGTCTCGATCAGGCCGCGGCCTTCCAGCAACGCGTAGGCGTGCAGCACGGTCTTGATGCTGACGCCGTGCTGCTGGCTCGCCTGGCGCACGGACGGGATCCGCTCGCCGGCGGCGAACACGCCGCGGCGCACGGCCGCACCGATTTCATCGGCGAGTTTTTCGTAGAGCTTCAAGGGACGAGGCGACCGGGCGGGCGGCGCGTGGCAAAGGAAATGACCGCAGTTTATGCCAAATCGCCGAAAACTGTATCCCTCCCCTTTCCCGTTTTCTGTGTTCCGCCAACTTTTCGGAACACAGTAGGCTTCGGTTTATCGGCAAATCCGCCTGTTTACCGGCAGCAAGGTCATGAAAAAACCCGAAGCGCGCATCGAACCGTACACCCACCCCGCCGCCGGCTGGGGCGCCCTGAAGTACGTCGCCATCAATCTCATCAAGGAAAGGGTTGCTGGCGTCAACTACAAGACCCTGTTCAAGCAGAACCAGCCAAACGGCTTCGATTGCCCGGGCTGCGCGTGGCCGGACCGCGAACATGCCTCCACCTTCGAATTCTGCGAAAACGGCGTCAAGGCGGTAGCCGCCGAGGCCACCAGCAAGCGCGTGACACCGGAGTTCTTCGAGCAGCACACCATCGAAGAACTGATGGCGCAGTCGGACTACGAACTCGAACAACACGGCCGCCTGACCGACCCGATGGTCTACGACGCCTTGCTCGACCGCTATGTGCCGATCGAATGGGATGCGGCGTTCGAACTGATCGCGCGTCATCTGAAAGCCCTCGACGATCCCGACCGCGCCGCCTTCTACACCTCGGGGCGCGCCAGCAACGAAGCCGCCTTTCTGTACCAGTTGTTCGTGCGCATGTACGGCACCAACAACTTCCCCGACTGCTCGAACATGTGCCACGAGGCCACCAGCCGCGGTTTGCCGGGCACGGTAGGCGTCGGGAAGGGCACGGTCACGATGGACGACCTGGAGCACAGCGACACGCTGCTGATCTTCGGCCAGAACCCGGCCACCAACCATCCGCGGATGCTCGGCGAACTGCGCGAGTGCGCCAAGCGCGGCGCGACGATCGTGTCGATCAACCCGATCAAGGAACGCGGCCTCGAGCGCTTCGCCAGCCCGCAGCATCCGGTCGAAATGCTGACCATGGGCAGCACCAAGATCAGTTCGGTGTTCATTCGCCCGAAGGTGGGCGGCGACTTCGCGCTGATCAAGGGCGTCGCCAAACGCGTGATCGAGCTGGACGACGCGGCGCTCGCGAGCGGCGGCGAACGCGTGCTGGACGTGGAGTTTATCGCCGAACATACGGTAGGTTTCGACGCCTTCGCCGATGATCTGCGCGCGGAAGACTGGGGCGCCATCGTCGCCGAATCGGGCGTGCCGATGGAGGACGTGCTCAAGCTCGCCGATATCTACGTCAAGGGCAAAGCGGTCATCTCCACCTGGGGCATGGGCCTCACTCAGCACAAGAATTCGGTACCGACGATCCAGCTCCTGTCGAACCTGATGATGATGCGCGGCATGATCGGCAAGCGCGGGGCCGGTCTGTGCCCGGTGCGCGGTCACTCGAACGTGCAGGGCGACCGCACGGTGGGGATTGAAGAGCGTCCGACCCAGGCGTTCCTCGACCGCCTCGGCAAGGTCTATGACTTCGAACCGCCGCGCGAACACGGCCTCGACGTCGTGAATTCGATTCAGGCAATGCTCGACGGCAAGGTGAAGGTGTTTATCGGCTTGGGCGGCAATTTCTCGATTGCGACGCCGGATACGCCGCGCACGTGGGAAGCCATGCGTTCGTGCGACCTGACCGTGCATATCACCACCAAGCTGAACCGCAGCCACCTCGTGCACGGCCGCGAAGCGCTGATCCTGCCGACGCTCGGCCGCACCGAGATCGACATGCAGAACGGCGTGGCACAAGGCGTGAGCGTCGAAGATTCGTTCAGCATGGTGCACATCTCGTACGGCATGAACAAGCCGGCTTCGCCGAATCTGCTGTCGGAAATCGCCATCGTGGCGCGCATGGCGGACGCGACGCTCGGCAGCAGCAAGGTCGACTGGCTGGCGCAAATGAACGACTACGCGCTGATCCGCGACGGCATCGAAAAGGTGTTCGACGGCTTTGAGAACTACAACGAGCGGCTCAAGCATCCTGGTGGCTTCCACCTCGGGGTTGCTTCGCGCGACCGGATCTGGAACACGCCTAGCAAGAAGGCGCAGTTCCTCGTGCACGCGATTGCCTTCGACACGCCGATTCACCGCGCCCGCAGCCGCCACGGCGAGCGCTTGATGACGCTGATGACCACCCGTTCCCACGACCAGTACAACACCACGATCTACGGTCTGGACGACCGCTATCGCGGTGTTTACGGCCAGCGGCGCGTGCTGTTCGCCAACAAGGACGACCTCGCGATGCTCGGCTTCGTGGCCGGCCAGCGCGTGGACATTACGAGCGTATGGGACGACGGCATCGAGCGTCGGGCGGACAGCTTTTTGCTCGTCGAGTACGACATCCCGCGTGGCTGCCTCGGAGCCTACTATCCGGAGACGAATCCGCTGGTGCCGCTTTCGTCGGTCGCAGACGGCGCTGGTACGCCGACGTCGAAATCGATCCCGGTGCTGCTCACGGCTTCAGTGGAAGAGCTGGAAGCGGTGGCCGCCTGAGCCTGAGATCGAACGCCGCCTGATTCCCGGTTGAAGCAAAAGAAAAGGCCGTTCCGATATGAGTCGGAACGGCCTTTTGCCTTTTCACTTCGTGCTTTGGCAAAACTAGACCAGCAGTTTGACCAGCAAGGAGCCGATCAGTCCAGCCGTGCCGACGATGACGAGCGTCTGGATGATGGTCAGCGATTTACGCGAGCGGGACAACGAGGAGTTTGAGGAAGAAGTCACGAATATTTCTGGTTTCAATTCAAGGAACGGCATACGCCGCGCGGCGCCCGGCGAGAGCTGGACGTTTTGCGAAGGCGTGATTGTACGTCCTGGTTCGGGACAGCCGGTTTTTTGCGGGCGGCGGCGGATTGCCGCCCCCTTGCGGTTCAGTTCTTGACCGGGAAGTACCAGAGATTGCGGTCGCTATAGCCGAACTGTCTGATGATCGTTCCCAGCGTGCCGTCTGCGCGGATTTCATCGAGCGCCCGCGAGACCGCATTGTTCAGATCCACGTCGTTCTTGCGCAGCGTGTAACGAGCGTAGCCATATTCCTTGGGACGCGGCTGGTAGTCGTGCACCATCTCCATCGCGACGGTGGGATGCGCCTCAAGGAACTGTGAGATCTTGATGCCATCTTCCATCGCCACGTCGATGCGTCCCGCCATCAGGTCAGCGAATTCCGCCTCGTTGCTTGCATACAGTTTCATTTCCTTCAGATCGGTACGCTGGCTGAGCAGTTCGTGGTTGATGCCGCCGCGCAGCGTGCCCACGGTATGGCCTGCGAAGTCGGCCCAATTGTGGATCTTCAGGGGATTGCCACGCGCGACTGCGATGCCCGAGCCGTACCAGTAGGCCGGACTCGTGAACGCAACGACGCGTAACCGCGCTTCCGTCTCATGCAGGTTATCGACGATCACATCGCCCCGCCCGGACAGCAAGGTGGGAATCAGCGCGTCGAAGGGCACGATATCCCAGTTCACCTTGGTGATCCCGAGGCGTTTGGTGATTTCGCGGAAGATGCGCACGTCCGCACCGTCGAAGCTATTGGTCTTGTTGTCCTGGAACGTCGACGGGGGGTCGGCTGCAATAACCAGGGTAATGCCATTCTCGACGGCACGCCGGTAAGAGCCGTCGCCGCCATCGAAACGCGCGCTGCTGACCGCTGCTTCATCGGCGGCCCAGACTGTGGAGACAGACAGCAACCCTGTCACGATCGATGCAAGCAGCAGCGTCGCCATTCTCATGGAAAACTCCTGAATCGTTGGTCTTAAGTTTGGAGTGCTACAGGCTGGCTGTTCCACCAAGTTGCCGGTTCCGTTCCCACAACGAACGCAGAAAATCCCGGGTGCGTGCTTGCTGAGGCGCCGCAAAGAACGCTGCAGGGTGCCCCTCTTCAACGATCCGTCCATCGGCCATGAAGACGATCCGGTCGGCTACCTCACGCGCGAATCCCATTTCATGAGTGACAACGACCATCGTCATGCCTTCGTCGGCAAGCGTGCGCATCACGCGCAAGACCTCGCCCACCAGTTCGGGATCGAGAGCGGACGTGACTTCATCGAACAACATGACTTCAGGCTGCATGGCGAGCGCACGCGCAATCGCCACGCGTTGCTGCTGGCCGCCGCTCAACTCGTGCGGATAGGCACTCGCTTTCGCGCGCAGGCCGACCTTGTCCAGCAGCGCATACGCGGATTGCGTTGCATCGGATAACGAACGACCCAGTACATGAACGGGCGCAACCGTAATATTTTCGATCACGCTCAGATGCGAGAACAGATTGAACGATTGAAACACCATGCCGACCTTGGCCCGAATCGCTTCAACCTCCCTGTCGCTATCGGCACGACGGCGGCCGTTACTGAGGCCTTGGTAAACGGGTGCTTCATCGAAATAGATCGTGCCGCTGTCGACGGTTTCCAGATGGTTGATGCAGCGGAGCATCGTCGACTTGCCCGACCCCGACGGTCCGACGACACACAGCACCTCACCCTTCGCGACGCTAAGCGATACGTCCTTCAGCGCATGGTGGTCGCCGAAGCGCTTGTTCACACCGTCAAGACGGATCATGGCGTACCCACCGTGGCATCAGGAGCGCCATGATCTATGGGCTTCGCCTTGTTACCGACATTCATGCGCCGTTCGAGCCAGCGCACCGCCAGCGCGCTGGGGTAAGAGAACGCCAGATAAATCGCGCCAATGATGGTGAACACCGTGGCGTACTGGAAATTCGTCGACGAAATGATTTGCCCCGTAAAGATCAATTCCTTGACGGTGACAATCGATACCAGCGAGGTGTCCTTGAACAGCGAAATGCCGTAGTTGCCGAGCGGCGGAATCACCACGCGGATGGCCTGAGGTAGCACGATCAGACGCAGCATCTTGCGGCGCGACATGCCGAGCGCTTTGGCGGCTTCGATCTGGCCACGCGGAACCGCAGCGATGCCGGCGCGATACACCTCGGCCAGATAAGCCGAATAGTTGATCGACAGCCCGATGACTCCGGCCACGAACGGATCGAAGCGAATACCGAACGACGGCAGAACGAAGTAGATATAGAAAAGTTGCAGCAGCGCGGGCGTTCCGCGAATCACTTCGATATAGATCGAAGCACACCACCGCAGCAGCCGCGAGCGGCCAAGTTTGGCGAGTGCGATCAGCAGTCCGAGTGGCAAGCTGATCAACGTGATGCAAACAGTCAGCGCCAGACTGGTGGCGGCGCCTTTTAGCAACGCGGGCAGGTAGTCGCCCACGCCGTGCAAGTCGAACAGGGCAAGAAATTCTGTCAGCATGAGGTTCCTTCGTGCCGAAGCCTGACGCGCGCAACCCTCCCACACCTGATTGCGGTATCGCGCTCCGGGCAATACGCTCGATGTCGTGGCCTGGTTATTTACACCGCGTAGACTTCCGGATCCACCTCGGCACCCAGCATCTTGCTTACGCGGTCTGCATGTCTGCGGATCGTCCGACCCAGCTCATGCAGATCCTCATCGCTCAAACCGCTTTTCAGCGTGGTCACGCTGATCGCGGCGACGCCCTCGCCTTCGCGATTGGTAATGGCCGCGCCGATGCACACCACACCAATGTTGTCCTCTTCGTTATCGAAGGCATAGCCGCGCTCGGCGACCAGCATCAGGTCGCTCATCAGTTCGGCGGGTGTCACGAGGGTGTATTCGGTGCGGCGCGGCATGCCGGTTTGCGCCAGCAGTTTGACCACCCTTGCCGGCGGCAGCAGGGCCATCAGCGATTTGCCAAGCGCCGAGCAATGCGGCAATTCGCGTTGCCCAAGCGCCGACGCGATCCGCAGAATGCCGGGCGCGTCGACGCGGTTGATCGCGACCGCGTAGCCCTGATCGAGGATCGCGAGGCGTGACGTCAGTCCAGTCAGTTCGGTGAGCTCACGCAGCACCGGCATGGCCAGTTGCGACACGCCGATATCTTCCGCCGCGCGATCGCCGAGATAGACGAGCGAAAGCCCCAACCGGTAGCGGCGCGAGCCCCCGAGGCGGACGTCGGTCACGAAATTGCGCATCAGGAGTGTCTGCAGCAGCGCGAACGCCGTACTCTTCGACACCCCGATCTGTTCGGCGACCCCAGCGACTGTCATACCTTCGCTGGCGGCCTTCCCCAAGGCCTCCAGGACATCGAGCGCGCGATTGACACTGCGTAGCGCGTATCGGTCCTCAGCAGTTTGAACTGCATCTGTCATTTTCTGTTTTGATTCCGTTGATGAAGCTACCCGGTAGCATCCCACATCTCATATTGACAGTCACTAAATCGGAAATTAAGATGAACTTATTGCCGAACGTGGTTCGGTAGTGCCGAACGATTAATCGGTCAGCATCTGGCGCTCCGGATTCGCGGCTCGCCTCGCCACAAAAATAGCGACAGGAGGCCGAATTCGAGAGGCGCCGCGCTCCGGGGATTTTTTGCGCGGCGTCACACAGCTCGGCGGCAAGGACCATGGGAATAGTCTCTGAAGAAGGCTTGTGCATCGACGGGCAGTCGAAAATGTCAGGCGCACACTCCGCGAAACTCGTCCACAGCGAACTCGCGCATATCAAACTCGTGCTTGGGCGCTTGTCGGCGTCCGACCTCGACCAGTCCGGGTTGCCGCGCGCTTACTGGCGCAAGCGCCTGCGCAGCGTCATGGAGAATCATCAATTGTCGCCGGCACAATTCGGCGAAATCGACCGCATTCTTGCCGGCCTGTCGGATTAGGCCATCTACATCTGCGGCAAGTCACCCCGGATTGATCGTACGATCCGCGCGCCATTATCGGGTATCCCACGAAGACTGCAACGCCACGCTGGCATTGTTACGTCCATTTGCTGACATGCTAATGACATGGCGAATTTCCGCCTCAAGCCGCGGTCCGGTTTGGTCTGCGCAATATAAAAAGTAAAATCGGCTGCATTCCGATGATCATCAGGAGCACATCAATGACTGGGCGCGTAAATGGGCCGGTTGCGGCTACGACTTACCGTGGCGACGCGATCGAAAACACGCATGTTGCACATGTGGCGGTGGTCGATGCGCGGGGCGGTCTGCTCTACGGATTTGGCGACCCTTCGCGCATGACGCTGGCGCGTTCCGCAGCCAAGCCCGCGCAGGCGTTGGCGGTACTCGAAACCGGCGCGCTCGAACGCTTCGGCTTCGAGGAGGCCGACCTCGCGCTGATGTGCGGCTCGCACAATAGCGAGGACCGGCATATTGAACGTGCACGGCAGATGATTGCGAAAGCCAATGCGAGCGAAGCCGACCTGCGCTGCGGTGGCCATCCGCCTATATCCGACGCCGTTTACCGGTCGTGGATCAAGCGCGATTTCACGCCGGGTGCGGTATGCAGCAACTGCTCCGGCAAGCACGCCGGCATGCTCGCGGGCGCGCAGGCGATCGGCGCGGACGTGCGGGACTATCACAAGGCCGATCATCCGCTGCAGCTTCGCGTGAAGCACACCGTCGCCGACGTCTGCGATCTGCCCGACGAGGCGGTCCAGTGGGCTGTCGACGGCTGCAATCTGCCCACGCCCGCTTTCCCGCTCGAGCGTCTCGCACGGCTTTACGCAAAGCTCGCCGACGCGGCGGCTCAATCGTCTGAAGCATCTGCGCGCAGCGCGGCGCTTGCGCGCATCTACCGCGCGATGACCCGGTACCCGGAAATGGTCGCGGGCGAAGGACGTTTTTGTACCGCGCTCATGCGCAGCTTCGATGGGGCGCTGGTCGGCAAGCTCGGCGCCGAGGCAAGCTACGCCATCGGCGTGCGGCCGAACGAGCAGACGGCGCGGCTTGGCGCCAAGGGCGCATTGGGAATCGCCGTCAAAGTCGAAGACGGGAATACGACTGTGCTTTACGCCGTGGTGGCACAGTTGCTGACGCAACTCGACATCGGCACAGCTGCGCAGCGCGCCCAGCTCGAATCGTTCCGTGCGCCGCCCATGCGCAATACGATGGGCGTGGAAACCGGACGTCTCGCGCTGTCGGTCGCGCTCGAACCGGTTGGCGCGAAGCAATAAGGGCTGAACGGCCAGCCGTGCCGTCCCAATGAACCCTACCCACGCGAGGGATCACCCTGCCCTAATTGAGCTTCAGAATGGCCGACAGAGCCGATATTTCGCAGCGCGTGCCTTCAGGGCACGGTGTTACGCTCGATTGAAATCTATCGCCGGTCGAGCGCGAGCCGCATAGGGGGATGGGTCCACGTCGCAACACGCCCCTTGGGGCAGTGGATCCAGACACGGATTGCAGCGAGACCGCACCAGGAGGCTCCGCGATGAAAATCACCCTATCCATCATGGGCCTGACGCTGCTCACGCTGAGCGGTGCCGCCTCGGCGTGGCAGCCGGTGGTTTATCCGATTCGCAGCCAGAGCCCCTGGCAGCAGAACGCCGACGCCGCCACGTGCTACGGCATGGCCAGCCGTCAAACCAACATCAACATCACGCGGCAAGCGCAATCTGCAATGCCGCCCAAGCTCGCGTCCGGCGCCCCCGGAATAGGCGGAGGCGGCGTGGTATCGCAACCGCCGCTGCCTGCTAGCGGAACATCCCTCGCGTCGGCCAGTGCGACAACCACAGGCGCTTCGCCGGCTACCGGCATGCCGGCCACTGCGATGCCGGCCAGCGGCGCGCCGGCCACCACGGCGCAGGCGAGCGAACCGATGCCGAAAACCGACAAGAACGGCGTCCCGCAATTAGGCGGTGCCAGCGACCCGCAAACCGCGGCGGAGGTTAAGCCGCCGCCAATGCCACCGCCCGAGCCGCCAATGACGCGCTACTGGCGCGCCTACGCCGGCTGTATGCAGGGAAAGGGTTACGCCGTGCAGTGAAATCGGCGCCGAGCCGGGCGTGACGATATGCGGCGGTGATTGTCGGCCAGTGGCCCTCAGCACAGTAGCGGCGTACTTACTCGCTGCTGGTCCACTCCACGTTTGCGCCCACCGAGCGCAGGTTTTCCACGAAGTGCGGATGCGCGCGCCGAATCGGCAACGCGTTCATGATTTCCGAGCGCCCCTCGATACTCGCCGCGACCATCAACAGTGCGATGGCGACACGAATGATGTACGGACTTTCGACCCTGGCCGGCGTCAAAGGCAGCCCACCAAACGTGATGAGGCGGTGCGGGTCTGACAGGAACACGTGTGCGCCGAACTTGGAAAGCTCGACGGACCAACCCATTGCGCCGTCATAGACCTTGTTCCAGAACATCGCACTGCCTTCGGCCTTGACGCCGAGCGCGATGAAAATGGGCAGCAGATCCACGGGCAGATAAGGCCAGGGCGCCGCTTCGACCTTGGTGAGAATGTTCTGTGTGAACGGCCGACGCACCCGCAACGGACCCTCACGGAATGCACGCGACCAGCCGTCACGATGCACTACATCGACGCCGAACTTGGCGAATGTCCGATCGATCAGCGGAAACTGCTCGGGCGCGGTATTCCTGACTACGATGTCGCCGCCGGTGATCGCGCCCAGTGCCAGAAACGTGGCAATTTCGTGGAAATCCTCGCTGAAGCGGAATTCGCCGCCGCCCAGTTTGCCGCCGCCCGAAACGCTCAGGCGCGATGTGCCGATGCCGTCAATCTCGACGCCCAGCATCGCGAGGAAACGGCAAAACTCCTGCACGTGCGGCTCGGACGCGGCATTCACGAGCGTCGACGTGCCGCTTGCCGACGCGGCACACAGCACGAAGTTCTCGGTGGTGGTGACCGACGCGTAATCCAGCCAGTGGTGATTCGCGCTCATCTGCGAGTCGGCACGCACGATCAGCGACTCGGCCGTGCGCGTCACCCGCGCGCCGAAGCGCTCGAACACCTCGACGTGCGGATCGATCTCGCGCACGCCGAGCGTACAACCCTTCACGTCATTCTCGAGACGCGCCACGCCGAAACGGGCCAGCAAGGGCGGCACGAGCATGATCGACGAACGCATCTCCTCCGGCAGCTTGTGCGTGACGGGATCGAACGTGGTGGCGTGATGATGCAGCTCGAGAACGCCGGTCTGGAAATCCATCGACACTTCGCTGCCGAGCGTGCGGAAAATCTCGAGGATCTTCTTGACGTCGGTAATCTCGGGGACGCCGATCAAACGCAAGGGCTGATTGGTCAGCAGCGTGGCACAGAGAATCGGCAGGACGGCATTTTTGTTGGCGGATGGCTCGATCTCGCCGCGGAGCGGGAGACCGCCATGAACGATCAGGTTCGACATGTTCGGCGCAGGCGTATGGAAGGGGACGTGAGGTCGATATCATGCCACCGCGCGAGCGCGCACGCTCGACCGGAAAACGTGATTTTCTGCAAAGGCCGGTTTGGCCTTGTCAGCTTTACAGGCGCGCCTCGATCCGCTCAATCAGGCTCCCAGTCCAGCGGCGCAGCGCGGTATTCGAGGCCGCTAGCGCCGTGGAATATCCGATCACCTCATACACCTTGCTGCGCTGGATCTTGGAGACCTTCGCCGGATCGAGCCACGCCTCGTTTTGAACCAGCAGGAGCAACGTCTCCAGACCGATCAGCACCGGCCACAGACACGCCAGGCGCAAGCGAATGGACAGGCGCGGGATCGCCAGCGTGTAGTCGACGGCCTCGCGGAAGTGTGCCAATGACATCCGCACGAGTTCGAATAGCAACGGTTGCGCGCGGACCGAATTGCCGGGCTCCAGCAGGTCCTGCGGCGCGAGGCCGAAGCGATCCAGCATTTCGGTGGGAAGGTAGCAGCGGCCGATCCGCAGATCCTTGCCGCAATCGCGCAGCACGTTGGTCATCTGCAGCGCTTTGCCAAACCGGACTCCGCGTGCGAGCATCGTTGCGGGCTCGGCTTTAAGCGTCCCCGGCAGGTGCGCGTATGTCATCCGGGTCCAGAACTCGCCCACGCAGCCCGCGACCAGATAGGTGTAACGATCCAGCTCCGACACATGCTCAAGCGCGACAATCTGGCCGGAACGCTCGTCCGGGAACGTGCGCAGGTCGAACTCCATGCCTTCCGTTAGCGTCGAGACAATCTCGCGTACGGCCGCGCGATCCGACTCGTTCAACTGCAACAGGATGGCGAGCGCCGGTCCGAGCGATTCGAGCAACACCTTCTCATCCGATTGCGTCTGCTGGCCCGCCACTTCGACGGACATCCGTTGCAAAAACGTGCCTTCGTCAGCCGCGCCGTTGACCTGAGCGCGCAGCGACAGCAGCAGCTCCAGACGTTGCTCCGGCGGAATCAGCGAGGTGTCCGCGATCGTATCGGCGGCGCGCGCGAGCAGATACGCGAGGCCGATTGGGTCGCGCATTCCAGCAGGCAAGATACGCAGCGTGAGGTAAAAGGAGCGAGAAACGCCCTTTAGCAGCGGACCCAGGAGATAGGTCCGGGTAGGATTCAGCATGAATGGATCAGGTCGGTTTGGGACAATTTGGGCGCTGCCGAATTGTATCCTGCAAAACGCGACCGACCCGTCGGCGCCGCCGCGCAGGCCTGCTGGCCTCGCGGCGGGCGCCGGTTTCTTACGCGATCGGCTTGCCGGTCTTGGCGGCCGCCTTTTCCATATGGCCGCCGAAATCGTGCCGCATTGCCGACAGCACACGGTTAGCGAAATCCGCCTCGCCGCGCGAGCTGAAGCGGGCGAACAGGGCCGCGCTCAGCACGGGCACCGGCACGCCTTCGTCGATCGCCGCGTTAACGGTCCAACGCCCCTCGCCCGAGTCCGACACGCGCCCAGAGTACTGTTCAAGGCCTGCGTCGCCGACCAGCGATGCAGCGGTCAGATCGAGCAACCATGAGCCGATCACGCTGCCGCGGCGCCAGACCTCCGTGATTTCCGGCAAATTCAGGTCGTACTGATAGAACTCCGGGCCGTGCAGCGGCGAGGTTTCCGCATCGATTTCCGCAGTCTTTTTGCCGGCGTTGGCGTTGTGGAGGATGTTCAAGCCCTCCGCGTAAGCCGCCATGATCCCGTATTCGATGCCGTTGTGAACCATCTTGACGAAGTGGCCGGCGCCTTGCGGCCCGCAATGCAGATAGCCCTGATCCGCCGTACCCGCGTCCTTGGGACGTCCGGGTGTCGGGACGGCCGCGCCCGGTCCCGGCGCCAGCGTCGAGAAAATCGGCGCGAGGTGTTCGACGATCGGCGTCTCGCCACCGATCATCAGGCAATAGCCGCGCTCGCGGCCGAACACGCCGCCGCTCGTTCCGACGTCCACATAGTGAAGCTTCTTGCTACCGAGTTCGTTGCCGCGGCGAATGTCGTCGTGATAGAACGAGTTGCCGCCGTCGATCACGATGTCGCCCGGCTCGAGCAAGGGCGTCAGTTTCGCCAGCGTCGAATCGACCACCGCGGCCGGCACCATCAGCCAGACGGCGCGTGGCTTCGCCAGTTGCTTGACCAGATCTTCGAGGGACGAGGCTCCCTCGATGCCGCTGCCACTCTGCTTGAGTTTCTCCACCGCCGCCGGCGCTACGTCGTAGACCACGCAGGTCTGACCACCGGCGGTCAGACGCCGCACCATGTCGGCGCCCATGCGCCCCAATCCAATCATGCCTAGCTGCATCTCTCACTCCTTACGTTGCGATACCGCGCTGGCTGCTGCCGCGGCCGTTCAAGCAGTTGTGAAGCAGAACCGCCGCTGCATGCGCTGCGTTACGAGGCAACGAAGCTCACATGCGAAAACGGGGATTCTGCGCGGTCGTACCGTAGTACGTTAGTCGTCACTTGCCGCTTTTGCAGGGAATCTTTTTCCGAACGATTCCCGGCAGAAGTCTGGCGCGCCGCAGTTCTTGCCGGGGATGCCGATGCGCCAAGAAGACGCAATGCGCCGGATTGCGGGTCAGCGCAACAGTGAGACAGGGGGAGGACGGAAGGCGTTCAATGCTGCGGCGAGCGTGCTGAAGAATGCTGCGGCTCGCCGCCGCCGAAAGTTGGACTAGCTTAAGCCTTCTGCGGCCATAGCGTGCGGCCAAAGAAAGTCAGAGCGCGGTCCCAGGCCAGTTGAGCCCAGACCGGATCGTACTGGGTCTCCGCGATACGGCCGGGTCCGACCGCCGTCTCGTTGGCGAACGCGTGGTGGGCCTGGTAATGGTACGACTCGAGATCGACTTTCGCGTTGCGCAGCTTGGCTTCGACCGCCTCGACCGCATCAGGCGGGAAAAACGCGTCTTGCGTAGCCCAGTGCGCTTGCACCGGCACCTTGATGTTGTCAGCCTGGATGTAGTCGAGCGGCGGGCAGCCGTACCACACCACCCCGGCGGACAATTCGGGAATCTGGCCGAGCGCCAGCAGCGTCAGCGCGCCGCCCATGCAAAAGCCGGTGACGGCCACACGGTCCGCGTGTTGCTTCAGGTATTCAACGGCGCCGCGAATATCCTGGGAAGCGGCGTCGCCGAAGTCGAGGCCGCTCATCAAATGGTGCGCTTCTTCCTTCTCGACCGTCATCTTGCCGCGGTAGAGATCGGGAACGAGCGCCAGATAGCCGGCTTGCGCAAGGCGGTCGGCCACGCCGCGAATCTGGTCGTTCAAGCCCCACCATTCCTGAATCACAACAATGGCGGGAGCGCCTACGGGGTTCTGCGGCTTGGCGAGATAACCTTCAACATCCTTTCCATCGGGACGGCGGAAGGTAATCATGGATCCTGGTGAATGTGTCATCGAGCGGTCCTCGGTTGGGCGAAACGCATAGCATAGCGTTTGTCGTGCGGGGATGCTGGCGGGCGGTGCAGGTTGCGAATGTCACAATTCACGTCACTTCACCCGCGCCAATGTAATAGCCCGCTCCGGGCAAGCCGTCACGCACAACCCGCAGGAACGGCATGCATCCGCATTCGGCGTATAAGCGACCTTCAGACCGTGCACCCGCAGCTTGAATTTATTCAACATACCTAACTGATTGTAATCTTCAGCGTCGATCTTACGAATCTCGAACACGTTCTCAGGGCAAACCACCGCGCAATCGCCCTTCCCTTCGCAACGCCTGAAGTCGACCACCGGCGCAATCACACCCGGTGCCTGCTTGCAGGCGGCAGCTGTCGATGTCTTGCTCACGATGGGTTGTCCTCCTGCGACTGCGCCCTGCGGTCCCGGGGCGAGAAGCCCTTGAGGAAATTCTCGCGTTCCTCCGGCGTCATGCGCTCCCAGCGGCGCCAATGTCCGCGTCCACCGCCGTGCCAGCCGCCGCGGCCGCGGAATCCGCCGAACAGGATGCGGCTCAGCACCAGCAAACCTATCGCGTGCAGAAAATCAATCGAACGGCCGCCGACGAATATCGCCGGGATCACCCAATTCCATAGCGACATTACGATCCATCCAAGCACCGCGATCGCCACCAGGGCCAGCAGTGCTTTGCCGAAGCATCTCACTTTGAATCTCATCACCTGCTCCTTTAAATTTCCAGTTCGTCATACACGGCTTGCAGGCTGGCACGCAGATGCAGCACCGCATAACGCTTGCGTGCGAGCAGCGTGTTCACGCTGACGCCGCTCTCGCCAGCCAGTTCCTTGAAGCTGCGCCCTTCGAGCTCGTGCGCGACAAAAACGTCGCGCTGATTGGCCGGCAGTTCGTCGAGCGCGGCTTGTAGCGCATCGAGCAGCACCGACCGCGCATAGGCCGCCTCCGGGCCGGCATCCTGTGACGGCAGCGCAAGGTCGAGCCGGTATTCGCTTTCGTCATCCGGCTCTGCCGCGGCTTCGACCAACGGCAGTTCCCGCCTCTTGCGAAACACGTCGATGATGCGGTTGCGCGCCACGCGGAACAGCCAGGCGCTGGCCTGTTCGATCGGCGCGGGCAGCCGGTAGGCCTGCACGAACTCATGAAAGACGTCCTGCAAGATGTCTTCCGCGTCGCTCGGATCATGCACCCGGCGCCGGATGAAATGCCCAAGCCGCGTACGCTCACGCAAAATGGTTGCAGTGAGGTCGTTGTCTCGTTCGAGCATCGGGTCCGGGGGCGGCGGCGTTTCCATACGTCTGTAGACGACTGGGGAGCGGGGATATTGTGGCGGGCAGAAAATAATGCGTTTTCTGGCGCGAGCCGGGGTTGATAAGTCCCGCAAGCCTAGGTGCCGGTCCGCTCAGGCGGCTGAGCGGTCAGCCGGTCACCCGCCGTTGGCAGAGGTCTGCGCCGGCTGGCAGCACTCGCGACGATCCGACTTGATTAGCGACAGCAGACGCACGTCGTGAAACGCGTCTTTCCAGTAGCCCCATTGCCGCATTACGCCTTCTTCGACAAACCCCAGGCTTGCCAGCAGCCCCGCTGACGCGTGATTGTCCAGGTCCGTTGTCGCCTGAATGCGGTTCATCGCGAGCTGATCGTAGGCGTAGGTGATTGCGGCATCGAGCGCTTCGCGCATCAAGCCCTGACGCCAGTACCGGCGCTCCAGTTCGAAGCCGAGACTTGCCGATCGGAACGCGAAGTTGAGCCGGAATCCGCAGGTCCCGATGACGCATCCGCCGTTCGTGGACACGATCGCCCAGCGGATGCCCGTTTGTTCAGCCGTGTCCTGCATGAGCCTCGCCACCACGTGCTCGGCCTGTTCGAAGCGGGTCAGCGGCGCCACGTCGTAGAAGCGCATCACTTCCGGATCGGACCAGATTTCAAAGATGCGCTGTGTGTCGGAAACGTCGAGCGGACGGAGCTGGAGGCGCGCCGTCGCAGGGAGGTGCAGATTGGGAAAGGGTGCGGTCATCCGCACAGGATATCAATCTGTTCCTCTTCAGTGTGACCACTCTGGAAACGGATCGGCGAACTTGCACTTGCGCGCGGTGTCGCCCCATTCGTCGAGAAAAACACGGAATCTTCGAGTCTTCAGTCGGCACACTCCACGCAAGCTTTGCGCGGGGGAGCGCCGTGCCATATCGCCTAACGCGCACGCAGAAGCTTCGAGGGGAGTGTCAATTAGACGGGAGATGAGAAAGCCATGCAGCTGGACGCTGCACGCTATTTACTTGCATACAGGTAGCGATTGACTTCGGTGAGCAGCGCCGACTGATACTGTTCCGGCAAACGGCTATCGTCGGCCAGCGACAACAGGAATTCGACCCTGTCACGGAATGACTTGTCGACTTCGTTACGCATCGTTTGGGGCAGATGACTCAGCAACGCCGCCAGCAATTCGCCGATCACCGCAATCCGTGCGCCTTGCTGGATCACCGCGTTGCCGTTGGTTTTGGACAAGGTGGCAAGCAGATCAATCAACTCGTCGTCGCCTTGCTGCCCCTGCGTGGGCTCGACCAGCCCGTTATCTCCGGGCGAAGCTGGATCGATCTCTCGTCTGTCTTGCATGCTGCTGATTCCCCATCAAGATGAAACTGTTTCTATAAAACATACGTTCACCGGCAAAATCGATTCAACTGTTACATAATCGAATCAATGATTTCGGTATTTTTTACCGCATATCCCAATTGCCTATCGGGAAGGCTGCAATGCAAAATGGCCCTACCCGGTCGATCCCATATGCCAAGCCCTCTGGCAGGCCCTGACTCCACGATCATGTTTACGACGAACCAGTACAACTCTTAAGCCAATAATATGCAATATGGCGAATTTTACGAGTTAAATTGGGAAATCCTCATATAAGCGGAAATATGATTCGGGATATCCTTACTGCAAATCAGGAAATGCCTACTTCGATTTAACAATATGCGTATTTGATATTCTGCCGGTCACGTGAGCCTTCCAACGTGGAGTGGAACGTTCACCGACACCGTGGTGCCCGCACCCGGCGCGCTGTCGATCCGCAATGAAGCCCCAATCAGACGGGCACGTTCGCTCATGCTCAAAAGTCCATACGAATAGCCGTTGCGCGCCGTCTCCGGCTCGAATCCGCAGCCGTCATCGTTGACGTGCAGATCGAAGCCACGTTCGGTGCGCGTGAGCGTGACATGGACGTGCGAAGCCCGGGCATGGCGGCCCACGTTAGTGAGCGATTCCTGAACGACGCGAAACACTGCGGTTGCATGCGCTTCGGGAAGCACCGGCTCGCTGCCGTTCATACGAAACAGACACGGTATCGTGTTGCGCCGCGCGAAATCTTCGGCAAGCCATTCGAGTGCCGAGGCAAGACCGAAATTGAGTGCGGCAGGGCGCAAATGATTGGCGACGTTGCGCACCATCCAGATCGTCCGGTCGACGAGCACGTGCATGTCGGCCACTTTCTCAAGCAGATCCGGTGCGCTCAAACGCATCTTCAGCAACGACACGTCCATCTTTAGCGCCGTCAGCAGTTGCCCCAACTCGTCGTGGATTTCCAGGGCAATGCGTTTTCTCTCGTCTTCGCGCGTCGCTTCCATGTACGCACCGAACTCACGTAATTTCTCACGCGACTCGAGCAGTTCCTGTTGATTCGCCCTGGTACGCACGCGCTCATCCGTCTGTGCGTTCAGATCATCCTTTGCCCGAGCAAGTTGTGTGGCGAGTTGAGCTACGCGCGCCTCAAGTTCATCGCGGATCAGATGCGAGCAATACAGGTGCGTGCTCAATGCGTTGAGGGCCAACACGACACGGTCGAGTTCGTCGAGCGTCGTGGTGCGGCGGCGTGCAAGCGCGAGCGGGCGCGGGCGTGGCGCTTCGCGATAGTCTCCGCTGCGGGCCGCTCGCGCAATTACGCGCAGATGCCGCACGATAAGTCGATCCGCCGCGCAGGCCACCAGCAACGCCACCGAAAAGATGCCGGCACCCTGGATCGCGAAGAGTTTCGCCGCCGCGCGCGCGAACTCGACGCCAGTGCGGTGATCACGATACAACTGTGGCGCAGTCGAACTCACGGTCACGATGCAGCCAAACGCGAAGGCGACGACATACAGCCGCAGCGCAACGCTGCGACGCAAGCGCTCGACCAGTCGGTACTGTGGGATATCCACGAGCCGTTTCATGCCCGGCCCTTCACGGCCAGTGGAGGTGGCCCGATTGAATTCTGTTGCTTGACCATTCTTCGCGAGAAACACCGGGATATGGCGGAGGTGCCGGCTTAGGGCGCATTGCTACCCTTGAGTACCGGCTCCACGAAACGCACACCCCGTGCCGCGCGCTACGCGCGAACCCGCTTATTCAGCAGCGAGTCCGTGTCTGACCGTATAAAGAATCAATTCCGCATTGTTGGCGAGACCGAGCTTTTGCATGAGCCGCATCTTGTGCGTGCTGATGGTTTTCGCGCTCAGCGCGAGGGTCTCGGCAATCTCGTTGATGCTTGTGCCTGCGGCCAGCATCTGCAGCACCTGAAATTCGCGGTCGGACAGAACCTCATGCGGCGGCGCATCGCCCGAGTGCGTCTCGAAGATGATCGCGTCGACCAGCTTCGGGTCGATAAAACGACCACCCGCAGCCAGCTTGCGAATCGCGGCAAGCAGCACATCGGGGTCGCTGTCTTTCGTCACATAGCCCGTCGCACCGGCACGCAGAGCACGCGATACGACCTGCGCCTCGTTGTGGATGCTCAGCACCAGCACCGGCAACGCAGGTTGCTCGACGCGCACCCGCCGGATCAGATCGACGCCGCTGATGCCTGGCATCGTCATGTCCAGCAGCAGCAGATCTACTTCGCAGATGCGCAGCTTGTCGACCACTTCAGAGCCTTGCGCCGCTTCTCCGGTCACGACGATATCGTCGGTGGTAGCGATAATCTGTTTCAATCCCCCGCGCACAATCGCGTGGTCATCCGCAATCAATATTTTTATCATCAATTTGATCCGCCAGCCGGCGGAATATGTCCGGTCAGCTTGACCTTAACCCGAGATTGCGTGCACGAGTTCCCTGTTAGCCAATGGCAGGCTGCGATCCGGCAATGGGGCGTCCTGCAGAATTTCGTCTGTCCAGTCTGCCAGTTCGAACAGCGCCTGCTCAGTCTCGGCGTCGATCGTTTCAAGGTGCGTCCTGCGCAATTCCGATAGCGTCTTGTGGAGACGCCGGACTGTCGCAGGCCGGCTATCCATGAGCGGCCAGCAGTGCAGCAGATAAGTCAGCGCGGTCGTGCTTCGACGCTGGCACCAGATATCAAACAGGCGCAGGCAAATCGCGTTGATATGCTCAATCGCATTTTCACGTTCGGACAGGCGAGAAATCATGGTCGCCACCACTGATTGGTTTTCGATAACTGATACTAGGCGGTGGGCCCGACCGGCGCAGTCAGGAAGCGTGGAAATTGCGCGACGGGGACGCTGAACCGAAGGTAAGGAAATCCTTAGGCGGAAAATCCCTACAAGAATTCCAGCAACGCCTGACGCGAAAAGCCCTTTAGCTTCGATCATTTGAAACCGTATACCTGTAGAGACTTGCTGGATCAGCAGACGCCTTAATGTCGAATGAAACGCTGCGGAATTCGAAGTGATTTCTTACAGGAAATGAAGTGAACAAGTTCGTCCATACCATCAGGTTCAAGATCATCGTGTCGCTTGGCGCATGCGTCGCCGTGAATATCGCGGTCGGCTTGTCCGGCGCAAACGGACTGGCCAGATTGAACTCGAACATGAGTGATACCTTCTCCACCGCCGTGCTCCCGATCGCCCAGCTTTCGGATGTGCGCGCCGCGGAGCTGGATATCCGCGCCAAGCTTCGGCGCATGCAGGTGGCCAGGTCGCCTGAAAATGTAGCGAAAAACGCCACGAGCGTCGAGGCCGATCTGGCCATTATCGACAAGCAGTGGTCCTCATACTATCCGGCAGGCGTATCCGGCGACAAGGAACGTGCGGTTGCAGACCAGATCGCGAGTGGCCTGAAGGACTTGCAGGCGCAGACCAACGAAGCCCTTTCGGATTTCAAGGCAGGCAACTTCGATGCCGCCGGCGACGTGATCAACCGGAGCGCCGACGCGGCCGATGCGGTCGCCGGCCTGCTCAGGGATGACTCGCAGATCAACGTAGAGGAAGCGAAGCAGTACTCCGACGACGGCGAGTCGCTGTATAGAACATTGCTGTCGATCGCCATCGTCCTGGTGGGTATTGGTCTCGTCGTTGCTATTGGCGTTTCGGTCTATCTGTTGCGCGTGATCTTGCGACCTCTCCGAAAAGCGATCGACGCAGCAAACCACATCGCCGACGGGCTATTGGACAACCGCATCGAGAGTGACTCACGCGGCGAATTCGGTGAGCTTCTCGACGCGCTCGGCAAAATGGACCGGAATCTTAGCAACACCGTACGCGGAATCAAGACGTCCACCGAATCGGTCAGCGTAGCGGCGCGCGAAATAGCGAGCGGCAACACCGATCTTTCTTCGCGCACGGAAGAACAGGCGGCGTCGCTCGAAGAAACGGCGGCGAGCATGACGCAGTTGACCGAAACGGTAAAGCAGAACGCGGACAATGCACGCCAGGCGAACACCCTGGCAACCCGGGCCACGGACATGGCCGATACCGGCAACGACTCTGTGCAGACAATGGTCGGCACCATCGGCCAGATCAGCAGCAGTTCGACCAAGATCTCCGAGATTACCGGAGTGATTGAAGGCATTGCATTCCAGACCAACATCCTGGCGTTGAACGCAGCCGTCGAGGCTGCACGCGCCGGCGAACAGGGCCGGGGCTTTGCCGTAGTCGCCAGCGAAGTGCGTAGTCTGGCTCAACGCTCGGCCGCAGCAGCTAAGGAAATCAAGGAACTGATCAGCTCATCCGTCACGATGATTCAGGACGGCGCGAAGCAGGCGACCGAAGTCAGCACGACCATGGGACAGGTCAAGCAAGCGATCAAGCAGGTTTCAGACATTGTCGGCGAGATCACGGCCGCATCCGAAGAGCAAAGCCGCGGTATCGAACAGGTGAACCAGGCTGTAGGCCAGATGGACGAAGTCACCCAGCAGAATGCAGCGCTCGTCGAACAGGCGGCAGCGGCGGCCCAGTCGCTCGAAGAGCAGGCTAACAGGCTAAAGGATGCGGTCTCGGCATTCAAGCTGACCGACACCGGGACATCCGCACCGATCAGGACGATTCCGCAAACCAGGGCTCGCCCGGCGCCTTCACGCGTTGTCACCAGGCATCGGGCAACGCCCGCAAGATTGGCAGATGATCGCCCCGCTACTGCAGACAAACACCCGGACACGGCAGGCGCCGCCACGGCGGATGCGGACTGGGCGACCTTCTAAACCGTTCTCTCAGGTTCTGGTATAGCCCTCGTAAAGCGCCAGAACCTTTAGCGGCGTCGTGCGTTGCACGACGCCGCTTTTTTAACATCGATGGGGTGCCGGACGGCAGGTCCATGCGGGACCAGACGCGTCCTTGTCACCGCGCGGGCGGCTGCGGGTTGTTCGCCGGATTGGTATCGAACTTCACCACGCTCTCTATCCCGCCAAGGCCGACAAGGGCGTCGAGTTCCGCCTGCATAGGATCGGCGCGCTCCTTGCTGTAGACCTCTTCTCCATCTACGTAGAGCGTAAAGGATCGCAGATAGCGGGCCTTTTTCTCAGGCTTCTCGATGGTCTCTTTGGTCCAAAGATAGAGTGGATAATTTTCGACGCCGCGTTTTTCGGCCTCACTAACGTAGTCAGCAAACGCATCGAACTGACACTTCAACGACGCGTTGTATTTGCGCAGAACATCGCCAAGCAGTGCGTATGATTGGCTCGCGGGATCGCCGCGCAGGCTCGCCGCAAGCTCTGGGGAAACATCGATTCTTAGTTGGAACTGCCAGGCATTTTCCATGGCCGGCATTTCAAAGATCGCTCTGCGCGAAGTTCAATTCCACCCCGTTGCCCGCTGGATCCTTAAAGAACAACTGCCGCTGCCCGGTTAACGGCACATCGTCTTGCCGATATGGGATCTTCAGTTCAGTCAGATGTGCTTCGAACCCGCGCAGGTCGCGGCAGGTGAATGCGACGTGGTCGAACGTGTTGGTCACGTTGGGAGGACGTACTTCGTCCGCGTCGGCTTCGGAAAGGTGCAGCACGGCCTCGTCGCCGATATAAAGCCAGTATCCAAAGTTCTGAAACGGCGGTCGGGTGCCGGGTTGCAACCCCACCACCTCGATATAAAAATTGCGCAGGGTATCGAGTACCGCGCGGCTGGCCCGAAGGTTGTAGTGACTGAAGCCTAGAACGGACATGCTGTCTCCTCCCTGGCGAGCCGGTCGCAACCTGCACTGGCTTTGCGCCATCCAAAACGGTAGATCGGAGACGAAACTCTATCACTGTGCGGCATGACGCGATCAGGCGCCAGACCATCCGCTCGAGCGAGCGACCGGTCTGGGAACAACTCAACTCAAACTCAGGCTTGCGGAGCGGCGCTGTCCGCATCCGTGTCGGACGCCTGTTGCTCGCTGCCCTCGCCTTCTTTCTTCTCAGCGAGCGACTCCAGCGCGCCAGCGCCTTTGAAGCCGGCGACTGCTGCGATGCCTTTTGTCAGCAGACCCGCATCCGGATCGACTTTTTCAGCTGCTTCTACTGCCACGACTGCGCCTGCAATCTCACCTACCGTATCCAGAATACCCATGGCAATCACCGTATATGTTGAAGGTCGATATGAATTCGCTGATGGCAGTTCGCCGCACGCCATCCGCAACGACGATAGCATCTCAGAATGGGCAAAGCTGTAAAACATTGTCAACTTCCGGCGCTTCAGACGCGGCGTTGCCGGATCATCGCAAATCGCTAATCGCGTAGCATGCACGCCATCAAATTGAGCAGACCACGCAGTCGCATCGAGATTACATTTTCCATTCGATGTGACACGCCGCGCTACTCAAGTTCGGTCTTGAACAACGCATTCAGCAGGTTCGACGCGGGCCGCTCGGCAAGCCGTGTGAGCGACTCGATCATCTCGACCTGGCAGTCCTGCAGCGGAATCATTCTGATGCGGCGCGATTCGTTGAATTCCGCGGACGCGATCACGCCCACGCCCATGCCCTGCGCGATCGCTTCCTCTAGCGCCTCTCGGCCGTCCACGTACATCACCGGTTCGACCTGCAACGACTGTCGCACCAGTTCGATCTCAAGCAACTGCTGCGTCACCGATTGCGCTTCCCGGAAGATCACAGGCTCCTTGACGAACTCAGCGTAGGTCAGCTTGCGCTTCTTCGCGATTGGACTTGTGGCGGGCACCATCGCGACCAGTGGATCGCGCCGCAATATGCGCGATTCGAGCCGGCTGTGGACCTGCGGCGCGGCGGTAATGGCCGCGTCCACCGCGCTCGATAGCACGCGCTGCATGCACTCGGCTGCGTTCGCGATCGACAGCGTCACCACGATGCCAGGGTACTGCTTGCGAAACGCGCCGATCAGTTTGACCGCGAGGTCGGGCGCGTCCGCCACGAGCGACAACGTGCCGGAAGCCAGTCCGCCCGCGGAATCGAGCAATTGACGAGCGTCGCGCTCGCAACTCAGCATTTGCCGCGTCACACTGAAGAGGCGCCGTCCAAGCTCGGTCGGCTCGACGCCACGAGGCCCGCGATCGAACAGCTTGACCCCAAAATCCTGCTCGAGCCGCCGCACGTGATCGGAAATGGCCGGCTGCGTCAGCGACAACGCCTGCGCGGCCTTCGAAAACCCGCCGTGCTCCGCGACCGCGTGAAACGCCCGCAATTGAGCGTATTGCATCTGCGCCTCGTCCTCGACTATAAGTTTCGGTGATACACACATCGATTATATCGATTTTACCGATGAACCCGGATTCTGTACTCTGCCAAGCACTGAGATCCTCATCGGACGTCAAGCATGGACACCCCAGTCGACCATTCCGTTACTTCGTGCGCCGCCCCCGCCAAAGGGGAGCCGTATCTGTTGACGCCGGGGCCGCTTACCACGGCGCTCTCGACCAAGGAAGCGATGTTGCGCGACTGGGGATCGTGGGACAGCGATTTCCGCGCGATGACCGCGCTGCTTCGCCGCCG
Organism: Paraburkholderia sp. GAS206C; assembly: GCF_050435645.1. NCBI lineage: Bacteria > Pseudomonadati > Pseudomonadota > Betaproteobacteria > Burkholderiales > Burkholderiaceae > Paraburkholderia > Paraburkholderia sp. GAS206C. The sequence goes on from NZ_JBNDKR010000005.1 coordinate 246,543, forward strand.
CCTCCTCGAAATCGCCGGCGACACCGCCGGTGACTACGATTGCGTGCCGCTGCAGGGCAGCGGGAGCTACTGCGTCGAAGCCATGCTCGGCAGCCTGGTCCCGCGTGACGGACATGCGCTGGTGCTGGCGAACGGCGCCTACGGCAAGCGCATCGCCACCACGCTTGGCTATCTGGGCCGCCGTTGCACCGTGCTCGACAAGGGTGACTATCTGCCGCCGCGCGGCAGCGAAATCGAGCGCATGCTCGACGCCGAACCAGGCATCACACACGTTGTCGCCGTGCACTGCGAGACCAGCTCGGGGATTCTCAACCCGCTCGAAGAAATCGCCGCAGCCACAGCAAAGAAAGGCCGCAAGCTGCTGATCGACTCCATGAGCGCGTTCGGCGCGGTGCCGCTCGATGTGCGGCATCTGCAGTGCGAAGCGTTCGTTTCGTCGGCAAACAAGTGCATCGAAGGCGTACCGGGCTTCGGCTTCGTGATCGCGCGCAAGAGCGCGTTGCAGGAGGCGAAGGGCCGCAGCCATTCGCTGAGCCTCGACGTGTACGACCAATGGGACGTGATGAACCGCACTGGACAGTGGCGCTTCACACCGCCCACGCACACCGTCGCGGCATTTATCGAGGCGCTCAGGCTGCACGCCATCGAAGGCGGTCAGCCTGGCCGGCTGGCACGCTACGCCCACAACCGCGATGTGCTGGTCGCCGGCATGCAGGAACTCGGCTTCGAACCGCTGCTCGACGCGCACTGGCGCTCGCCGATCATCGTGACGTTCTTTGCACCCGCGGATCCGGCGTTCCGGTTTGAGCAGTTCTACGAATTGATGAAGCAGCAAGGTTTCATCATCTACCCGGGCAAGCTGACCGTGGTGGACAGCTTCCGCGTGGGATGTATCGGCCAGGTGGATGCGGATGTCATGCGACGCGTCGTCGAAGCGAGCGCTCAGGCGTTGCGCACGATGGGCGTAGAGCACGCTGCCCCACCGGCCACCGCGCTCAAAGAACGCCACCTGCTCGCCGAACAGGTTTGAAATCGACGGCCCAGACTCTTCTCAGGATGCGACATCAATGAAACACGTAAAAGCAGTGATCTTCGATTGGGCCGGAACCGTGGTCGACTATGGTTCGCTGGCGCCGATGGGTGCGTTTGTCGAGACATTCGAACAGTTCGGCGTTTCGATCACCATCGACGAGGCGCGCGGGCCGATGGGTATGGCCAAGCGTCCGCATATCGCCGCGCTGATGGCCCTGCCGAGGGTGTCGCAGGCGTGGGCCGACAAATACGGCCGCGCGCCGACCGAGCAGGATATCGACGCCGTCTACGACGTCTTCGTGCCGAAGAACATCGCGGTAGCGGCAAGCTATAGCCAGGTGATCCCGGGCGTCGCGGAAGTCACGACGGCGCTGCGTTCTGAGGATATCCGCATCGGTACGACGACCGGCTACACGCGCGAGATCATGGCTGAGATCACGCCGGGCGCTGCTGCGCAGGGGTTTTCACCCGATAGCCTCGTTTGCACCGGCGATACCCCGGAGGGACGTCCTTCGCCGTACATGATCTATAAGACGTTGCCGCAACTCGGCGTATGGCTCGCGAAGAATGCGATCAAGGTCGACGATACGGAAGTGGGCATCGAAGAAGGCATCAACGGCGGAACGTGGGCGGTGGGCGTGGCCGTGAGCGGCAATGCGTTCGGGATGGCCGAAGCCGATGTGAAGGCGCTGGCCCCTCAGGAATTTGCCCAACGCCGCGCCGCGGCGACCCAACGCTTGAGCAATGCAGGCGCACACTATGTGGTCGACAGCGTCGCCGATCTGATGCCGGTGGTGTACGACATCGAGGCAAGGCTGGCGCGCGGGGAACGGCCTTAAGAGTTCGTGAGGACGCCTGAGGTCCATTAGGCACTCCGCATCAGTAACAAAGCCCGCCTGGATAACCCAGGCGGGCTTTGTCGTTTCGATGTCCGCTATCTGCAAACCGCAGCTTAGAACTTATGACGGATACCGATCATGCCCATAGCCTGTTTGTTGGTGGACGCATCGTTACCGAAGTCGCCCATCGACGCCACCGCTGCGACCACGTCGCCCGACGATGCGCTGATCGTATTGCCCGATGCCTTCTGATAACCGGCCAGCGCGTAGATGTCCGTGTGCTTCGACAGGAAGTAGTCGGCGCCGAAGCTGAACTGGTTATACGACACTGTCACGTTGTTGCCGCTGCCCTTCGTGTAGTCGTAGCCCACACCAAGAACCATCGCCGGTGTCAGCTGATAGTTCACGAACGCCTGGCCCGTGTTGAACTTCGTGTTGTTCTGGTCACCGAAAGAAGTCGTGTAGTTGTTGTACTGCACGTTGCTATACGAAACGCCGAACGTGAAATTCCGGAACACGTAATCGCCCGCGGCGCGGATGATCTGCATCGAGTTCGCCGAGACGAACCCACCAGAGATCGCTTCTGAATCTACCGCAAAGCTGGCTGCATCCGGGTTCAGGCCGTCGAACGATGCTGCTGTGCCGTGATCGCTATTGGCGTGGAAGTAACCTGCGGCGAAACCGAACGGACCGTGGTTGTACGCGAGAGCCGCCGCGTAGGTCTGGCCACTCGCGGTGCTGCCAGGCACACCACCGAACGCGTACATCGCCGAACCCTGCAGACCTGCGTAGTTCGGCGTGGTGTACTTGATCGAGTTGTTGGTGCGATAACTATTGTCGTAGTTGTCGATGTCGCCCGGCGTGGCGAAGGTCGGACCGAAGGTGTCGTCGTTCGTCAGCGGCTGGATCAGGTCGATCAGCGGATCGTACTGACGGCCGAGCGAGATCGTGCCGGTGTTGTCACCCGTCAAACCGACCATCGCGGTACGGCCGAAGATGCGCGAACCCTGGCCGAGACGGCCATTGTCGATGTTGAAGCCGCTTTCCAGCTTGAAGATGGCCGACAAACCGCCGCCCAGATCTTCCGTGCCTTTCAAGCCCCACAGGTTAGGCGAAATATTGCCTGCCGCCATCTCGAAGGTCCCACCCGAATGGTTGGTGCCCTGCTGGTTGCCGAAGTACGCAATACTCGTATCGAGCGCGCCGTACAAGGTGACGCTGCTTTGCGCATGGGCGATCGACGTCATGGCTGCGAGAGACGCGACTGCAAGAATTGTTTTTTTCATGAAAATTTATCCAATTAAAGATATTGGTCTCGATTTACTATCCCGCGAGACGATTCGCAAACCGAAGGCTATTGCGCTCAAGCCTGTACTTTCAACGCGACATTAATGTCCGGATAACAGCTGGTTGATGTTTACAGACCTGATCGACTACCGCGGCGCAAATATATCTGATGGTTTCATGATAAAAAACAGACCCATATTGAAATTCTATCTTTCAGCAACCTGAAAGGATTGGAAACCCTACACAGAGGGGATCTCCGGTTTTTTTCCATCTCCTGCGCAGCGATTTATTTGGCAGGTGTTGGATGATTGCCACATGTGAATACTTCGTCTGGAACCGAATCTCGCGCCGCGAAATATCGTTCAGCAAGCCGTCATTTTGATCACGTATTTAATACGTCACATGCACTCTGAAAACTCGAAAGACGTTATCAGATACGCGCTTTAGTTTTACCGATCTATCGCGCAGAAAAAGTCGCTCTACGCACCGACGCGTGGCGTCCACAGTCGGTTGGCGATAAAAAATGGCGACGCTAGAATCGGTCGACGGGGAGTCTGGCAGGCCAGCCAGTTCACACGTTGTCGAGGAGCTAACGTGGAAGTCAAGTGGATCGAGGATTTCATCGCGCTCGCGCAGCACCAGAGCTTTTCGCGCGCGGCGGAAGTGCGCAATGTCACCCAATCCGGGCTCAGCCGGCGCATTCAGGCGCTGGAACAGTGGATCGGCGCTGAACTGATCGACCGCAGCACCTATCCGCCCACGCTCACGCCCGCTGGCGCGTTGTTCCGCGAAGCCGCTGAGGACATGTTGGGCAAGCTGTTCGACACGCGGGCGATCATCCGCAGCGAGCAGCGCATGCCCGGGACCGGATTGCAGATCGCCGCCGGCCACGCCATCTCCGTTGGCTTTGTGCCGGACTGGCTGCGCTCGCTGCAAAGCCGCTTTAGCGGACTGCGTGTAAGGATTGTCCCGACCAACGTCCACGATTCGATTCTGATGCTGGTGAACGGTAACTGCGAGCTGATGCTTGCTTACGAGCACCCTGACCTGCCCCTGCATCTCGACGCCACGCGCTATCCTCACCTCACCGTCGGACACGACGTCTTCCTGCCCGTCTGCGCACCCAGCCAGCGCTCGACACCGTCGTTCCGTCTTCCAGGGACGCCGGGCCGTCCCTTACCGTTGATTGGCTATAGCGCGACCACCTACTTTGCCCGTTGCCTGCACCTGCTGCTGCACAGGGCGACCAAAAATCCAGCACTGACTCCGCACTTCGAATCAGATATGGCGGATGTGCTAAAGAAACTCGCGCTTAACGGCGAAGGCATCGCCTGGCTACCGCGTAGCCTGATCGAAACAGAGTTGAATAGCGGCACGCTCGTGACCGCCGGCGACCGTACGTGGCAACTCGATCTGCAATTGCGCCTCTACCGCGATCGCAACAACGAGATGCCTCTCGTGAAGGACATCTGGGAATACCTGGAGTCCCGCATCGAGGCTTGAGGCACGCCAGGGCTCCTTTCGCGATATCTATGCGGCTGCCGCATAGTGCAATGTCAAGCCCGCATCACGTTCATTTTTTTCGTCTCTAGTATCCGTCCAAGTCTTCTCATCACCGCGATTCGGTCGCGCGAGAAGGCGATATGCACGCTTTTGTATAGGAAGCCGTGCGGAAGCGGATGTTCGTCCTAGTCGACGAAAAAAAGGACAGCTATGAAAAATCGCCTTACGCTTTATATCGCCGTCGGCATGGTGCTCGGCGTCGCAGCAGGCTACGTGTGTCACGCCGGCGCCCCCGATGCTGACTCGGCAAAAACCCTGGCCGGCTATTTCTCGATCATCACGGATATCTTTCTGCGGCTGATCAAGATGATCATCGCGCCGCTGGTTTTCGCCACGCTCGTTTCCGGACTGGCTGGCATGGAGAGCGGTCAGGAGGTCGGGCGCATTGGACTGCGTACGGTCGGCTGGTTCATCTGTGCGTCGCTCGTGTCGCTCGCCCTCGGATTAGTACTCGCCAATGCTCTGCAACCGGGCGCAGCGCTGCACATGGTGGTGAGCGGCAGCGACGTGAACACCGGCCTCAATACCGCCGCGTTGAACTTCAAGGACGTCATTACCCACGCGTTTCCGACCAGTCTGCTAGATGCGATGGCGCGCAACGACATCTTGCAGATACTCGTGTTTTCGCTGTTCTTCGGCCTGGGGCTAGGCGCGCTAAAGCACGACGCACGCGTAAAGGTGGTTGTGCAGGCAATCGACGGCATGGTACCCGTGATGCTGCGACTCACCGATTACGTCATGCGCGCTGCGCCGTTTGGGGTGTTCGGTGCGATCGCGTCCGCCGTGACGCTGCGCGGCCTGGGCGTATTGCTTACTTACGGTAAGCTGATTGGTTCGTTCTACCTGGGTCTTCTGCTGCTGTGGACGCTCCTGATTGGCGTGGGTTACCTGTTTCTGGGCAAGCAGATCGGAGGCTTGCTCAAGGCTGTGCGCGAACCGGCCATGCTAGCGTTTTCGACCGCCAGCAGTGAAGCGGCCTATCCCCGCCTGACCGAGCAACTCGAGAAATTCGGCATCGACAAGAAAGTAGTTGGATTTACGCTACCGCTGGGCTACGTATTCAACCTCGACGGGTCTATGATGTATCAATCGTTTGCGGCAATTTTCATTGCCCAGGCCTTCGGTATCGACATGCCGCTGTCGCAGCAGATCTTCATGCTGCTAGTGTTGATGCTAAGCAGCAAGGGCATGGCAAGCGTGCCGCGAGGGTCGGTTGTGGTGGTCGCAGCTGTGGCACCGCTGTTCCACTTGCCCGCCGAGGGGGTCGTATTGGTCCTCGCGATCGACCAGATTCTCGATATGGGACGCACGATGACCAACGTGATCGGCAACAGCGTGGCGACTGCCGTGATCGCAAAATGGGAGGCGCGCCGCAGCAGCAGCGAAATTGCCGCTCCCACCCCGCAGTTTGAACAACTTCAGAGCGAAGTCCAATGACAGCAAGGAAGTTAGCTAACAGGCGGGTGTTTGGCGTGATCGGCGGGCTTGGGCCGCTCGCCGGCGCGGATGTACTTTTCAAGCTGATCCAGGCAAGTCCTGCGCATAGTGACGCGGAGCACTTCGACGTCCTGTTCGAACAGCGTCCGTTTCGCAATGCAAGCCCATCTCGCGCTGCGACGACCGAGCGCAAGCTGTACATCTTCGACATGATCCGCGATTTCGAAAAGCGCGGCGTCACGAGTGTTCTTCTGCCTTGCTTTTTGAGCCACACGTTCATCGATGAGTTGCAGGAGAACACGTCGGTGCAGATCGTCGACATGCTGGATGCGCTGCGTTGCCATGTAGCTCGCTCGTTTCCATCGGCGCGGCGCGTGGGTGTATTGACCTCGGACTACATTCGCGACGAGGGGCTTTTTGAGCGGTACTTCCGGGCACCGGAGTTCGAAGTGCTGCATCCGCGTCAGCGTAGTTCAGCTGATATGGATCCCGTCACCGAAGCTGTCTATGGCGAGGCTGGGATCAAGAGCGGCAACCTTGGTGGACGGCCCGTCGAACTATTGCGCGAGGCGTGTCAGGATCTGATCGCGCAGGGGGCGGACGTGATTTTGCCTGGGATGACTGAAATTGGTCTCGTGTTGAGTCAGATTGCGGCGCTGGACGTCCCGATCGTCGATTCGAACCTGGTGTACGCGCAATACGCGTCTGTGGGGCAATCCTTTAGCCACAACAACCGTGCGTTCAAGGTTGGTGTGGTGGGTGGTGTCGGTCCTGCTGCCACCGTTGACTTCATGCAAAAGCTGGTGCGTAGCACGCCGGCGACGCGTGATCAGGAACACATCAAACTGCTCGTTGAACAGAACCCGCAGATTCCGGATCGCACGGAGAATCTGCTGGGTGACGGGCGGGACCCGACGGTGTCGTTGTACGCGACGTGCAAGAAGCTGGAAGCGGGGGAGGTGGACATTATCGCCATCCCTTGCAATACCGCTCATGCGTTTGTCGAACGGATACAGCCGTATCTGAACGTACCGATCGTCAATATGCTGACGGTGAGCGTCGAATATCTGAAGCTGGCGTTTCCCGATCTACGTGAGGTTGGGTTGCTTGCTACCACTGGGACTATCAGGAGTGGGGTCTATAAAAAAGCATTCGAGGCGCGTGGGCTGAGGCAGATCGTTCCGAGCGATGATCTGCAGACGCGGGTGATGAATGCGATTTATGGGGAGTGTGGTGTTAAGGCGGGATTTACTACCGGCGAGTGCCTCGACGATATTCGCGCAGCTGTCGATGAACTAAGCGGGCGCGGCGTTGAGGTAATTCTTCTTGGGTGTACTGAATTGCCGTTGTTGCTGCCTGAGGCGAAGATATATTCGGGTGACGGTCGGGCTGTGAGGCTTGTGGATCCGACTGAAATCCTTGCACGGCGCTGTGTGGCTTATGCGCGTGGGGAGATGGGGGTGGTGCGTGCCTAGGGTGGGAGAGCCATAGGGGATTGAGTATCCCCCGGACAATGGCTCGCCAGGAACATCAAGCACCGCCCACGCCCCGCTCATCGCCCCAAAAACACGTCCCTGTAAGCGCCATAAATCGACAGCAGCGGCAATGCGGTCAACAACGGCGTCAACACCAATGCACGCAACACCAGCGGAACCATCGGTGCGAACAGCACGGCCACCGTCATCGCCGCGAAGTACATCACCATCACCGGCCAGTTGCGCGCCGCGCCATTCAGACTTGCGAACATTGCTCCGTGCGGCGTCATGTTGTGCAAGATCACCAGAGCCGGGGCGAAGCAGGCCGATGCAATCGCGACGGCGAAAATGGACACCCCCAGCAGCGATTCGAGCGCACCGCGTACGCCATGGTCGCCGCCAAAGCTGATCGAGACGTTATGCACCCCACTCGCCGTAACCGACACGTTCAAAGACAGATGGAACGTTGCCAGCAGAACCACATAGCCGATAGCAACGATCGCCGCTCCATACAAACCGATCAGACATAACGCGTTGCTGCGCCGAATCAGCGCCGCAAACGTCTCGCGCAGCGACACCGGTTGCCCCTTGCTAGCGCCGTCCTGCACGAACATCAACCCACCCATCACGAGTGGCGCCAGCAGCACCGCCACTGGATACAACTGCGGCACAAACCCCAGCAACGTCGCGAGATCGGCGCAGACCAGCAACACGCTAAGCCACAGCACCGGTTGCATGCTCGCGACGCGCACGCCACTCCTCAGCCAATCGGAAATATGCAGAGGGTTGACCTCCCTCCCACCGGAAAAAGGTAGTCCCGACAGACGATGAAGACGCGTTTGCTTAGAAACGTCGCTCGGAAAATCGATGTTCATGACAGTTTCCTCAGTGAAAACGAAGCGTTGTTATTCGTACTCCTACAAACTGAAAATCCGGTTCATCGCCGTCCGGGTATTGCCTCTTCTTTCCCCAGCATCCACGGTATCGTCCTGGCGTGCTGTTACTGCTAATCTACGGATCATTGCGGACAAAGGTTGTCCGCATCTAAGGAGGGCGACGCCGAAATGTTGCAAAACTCCACGAGACTGCTGCGTCTGCTGGGGATGCTCAGGAGTTCCCCGTCGTGGCACGGTGCCGTGCTGGCCGAGCGCCTTGGCGTCACCGAGCGGACCGTGCGTCGCGACGTCGACCACTTGCGCGGTCTAGGCTACCGGATCGGCGCGACGCCGGGGCCGGATGGCGGATATAGCCTGGAAGCCGGGACCACCCTGCCGCCCTTGCTGTTCGAGGAGGACGAAGCACTGGCCGTCTCGCTGGCGCTGCGAACGCTTGCTGCGAGCGGTGTGGAAGACGTCGAAGAGTCGGCGCTCTCCGCCCTCGTCAAGCTGGAACATTTGATGCCTCCAGGCCACAACCGCAAGGCGAGGGCTTTTTTCGCATCTATCCAGAAGTTGGCCCAGACGGGCCCCAAGGTCGACCAGGCCGTGCTGGCTACGCTGGCCGGCGGGTGTGCGGACCACGAGCAATTGCAATTCAACTATAGGGATGGCAAAGCCCAGGTCAGCCAGCGCACGGTCGAACCTCAAGGCCTGGTCAACGCGGAGTCGCGGTGGTACCTCGTTGCCTGGGACGTCAGGCGGGCGGACTGGCGTACGTTCCGTGTCGACCGGGTAGTTCCGCCGATTTCGAGCGGAGCGCGTTTCGAACCTCGTAGTGGGCCGGACAAGGGTGATCTTGCCGCCTACGTCTCGCGCTCGGTTTCAACGGCGGCTTACCCGGTGCGCGCCAAGGTGATCCTTCACGCGCCGATGCAGGCGCTCGCCCAAAGCATCTGTCCACTCGTAGGGCAACTGGCGCCGCTCGATTCGCAGCGCTGCATCGTGCACACGGGAGCGCATGATCTGCACACGATCGCATCCTGGCTGTGCACGCTGGAAGTCGAATACGACATCCAGGAGCCTCCCGAGCTTTTAGAGTTCCTGCGAGCAATGAACGCGCGCATCGACCGGACTTTGGGACGAGCTATAAAAGCAGCACATTAGGGCACGACGGCCATTACGCGCCCACGTCGCCCGCAACGAGTGCCAACACTCGCCAATCTCACGCTCACCTATCCATTTCGCATCTATCCATCAGATGGCGTCAGGATTTCCCTGGCGTGCAGTTCCTCAATCCTGAATCCTGACCAACCAGACAACTTTGGCATGCTTCGTGCGTTCAATCGCCGCCTACATGCATAGCGTGCGCTTAACCTGACCAACTGGTCGACATTGGGGCGCGAGCGCACTCGAAGCATGCAGCCTGTGCAATCTAGCGGTGCTTCTGCCAAGGACCGAAGAGACTTGCACGGCAGCAGTCATCGTAAATATTAATAACGGTAAGGATTCGATCAGATGATAACAATTAGGCATCCAAATGAAATAGCTGGAAATAAGTGGATGGCTGCCGTGAAGCGCCATTGCAAGCTTGCTGCCCTGATCGCAGCGCTCATGTCGGTCAGCCTCTTCGTAGTTCAAACAGCCAGGGCCGACGCGTCGACCGACCCGACTCTCGCGGAAAGCGGCACCGTCGTCCCCAATACCGCAGCGCAACCGGCCGCCGCGTCTCCTTATCTATCGTCATGGTTTCATCAGAGTCTCGGCGTGATCGGCTCAAAAGACATCCGCTTCGGACCTTATGAGACCAACGACATGTATCTGGAGTACGAGTACTTCGGCAGAAAAGGCCCGTTCGACCTATACGGGTATATCGATGCACCAAAGGTGTTCGGAGTAGGCAATACGCATGACACCGGCATGTGGGACCGCGGCTCTCCCCTGTTCAGTGAGCAGGAACCGCGCGTATCGATCGACGACCTCGTCGGCAGGCACCTCGGTTTTGGTCCGTTCAAGCAATGGTATCTGGCGTTCGACTGGATCTATGACGAGGGCTACAACATCGGCGGCCGTCAGAACACCCTGTATAGCGGCATCGGCACGGATATCGACACGCACACGCCGTTGATCCTGTCCGCAAATCTCTACGTGCGCAGGCAATGGGAGAACTACGGCGCGGCGAATGAAAACTCGTGGGACGGCTATCGCGCCCAGATGAAATACATCTATCCGCTCGGAAGCTTTCATGGCGGCAATCTGACGTACGTCGGCTTCTTCAACTATGACTTCGGCTCGAAGCTGCGCGAGGAGACCGGCGGCACCAGCCGCACGGACACGGCCTTCGTCGAAACGAACGTGCTGCTCTATTCATTCACGCACTGGCGCTTCTGGGCCGCAGCCCGGTACTTCCACGATGGCGGCCAATGGTCTGGTGGCGATCTCGACTTCGGGAATGGCCCGTTTGCCAACCGCGCGACCGGTTGGGGTTATTACGCGAGTGTCGGCTATCAGTTCTGATCGTATGCTGCATCATCCGGCGCGATCGACGATCGCACCATGAGCGAAGTCGCAGACGCCGGACAAGTTTGAACAACCCATTAGGAATACAGATCTCATGTTGAAGACGAAATTTCTACGGATGCTCGCCGGACTGGGACTCGCCGTGTCGCTGGTTGCCGGCGTGCATGCCGCCGGGGACAACGCGCATCACCCGCGCCCGGTCAAGGTTCTGATCATCTCCATGTTTGGACCGGAGGGCAAAGTGTGGCTGGACCACCTCGGCCCGATGGAGAGCATCAAGGTGCTGGGGCTGTCCCCCGACTATCCCGAAGTCCACTGCACCCACGACGGCGTCTGTGTCCTGACGACCGGCATGGGGCACACGAATGCGGCGGCGTCGATGTCCGCGCTCGTGTACTCGAAACAGTTCGATTTGCGCAAGACGTACTTCCTTGTATCCGGTATCGCCGGCATCGACCCGGCGCAGGGCACCCTCGGCTCAGCCGCATGGGCGCGCTACCTGGTGGACTTCGGCATCCAGTGGGAACTGGATGCACGTGAAATTCCGCCGGGTTGGAAGTCCGGCTACCTTGGCATCAATACCAAAAGCGAAAATGAAAAGCCGCCGCTGGACTACCGCACCGAAGTGTTTCAACTGAACGAGGCGCTACTGCAAAAGGCCTATGGTCTTTCGCGCGACGTGACGTTGACAGACAGCCCGCAGGCTGCAGCGTATCGCGCGAAGTACTCGAGCGCGCCCGCCAATCAACGCCCGAGTCTCATTCAGTGTGACACCCTCGCGGGCGATACCTGGTTTTCCGGGAATGCCATCGGACAGCGCGCTCGCGACTGGACCAAACTCCTGACCGACGGCAAGGGCGTGTACTGCACGACGCAGCAGGAGGATAACGCCACTTTCGAGGTCATCAAACGCGCAGCGTCTGCTGGGCTCGCCGACACGCAACGTGTGGCGGTATTGCGTGCTGGCTCGGACTTCGACCGGCCTCCGCAAGGCGTATCGAACGTCGACAACCTGCTCGATTACCAGAATCAGGGAGGCTTTGTCCCGGCGTTGAACAACCTGTATCTCGCCGGATCGCCGCTCGTGAATGCGATCGTCAAGGACTGGCCGCACTGGAAAGACGGCGTGCCGGCCAACTAAATTTCGAGGGGAACCACGTGGATATTGTCCGCAGCCTTTGTGGCATGTTGATATTGCTGTTGATCGCCTATTTGCTGTCGAACAATCGCGGCGCGGTTCGGCCGCGCACCCTGGTCGCTGCGCTTGCGACCCAGTTGGCAATCGGTGCACTGGTGCTGTTCGTACCCTTCGGACGCACTGCCCTTGCGGCAGCCGCTGCAGGAGTCAACCGGGTGCTCGAAATGGGCAACCATGGTGTGTCGTTTATCTTTGGCGGTCTGGTCGACAACAAGATGTTCGAGCTCTTCGGCGCGGGTGGCTTCGTATTTGGGCTACGTGTGCTGCCCATGATCATCTTCGTGACAGCACTGATCGCGGTGCTTTATTACGTCGGGGTCATGAAGTGGATCGTCACCATCGTCGGCATCGCGCTGGAAAAGTTGCTCGACGTGAGCCGCATTGAAGCCTGCTCGGCGGTTGCAACCATCTTCCTCGGTCAAAGCGAAATGCCTGCACTGGTAAAGCCGTTCGTCCGGCAGATGACCAGTGCCGAGATCTTTGCTGTGATGTCGAGCGGCATGGCTTCCGTCGCGGGTTCTGTGCTTGCCGCGTACGCCGGCCTCGGGGTGAAGATGGAGTACCTGCTGGCCGCGTCGTTCATGGCGGTCCCAGGCGGCCTGTTGTTCGGCAAGCTGCTGTATCCCACTGTCGAGCCGAGCCAGACGACGATAGAGGGGCTCGATTTCGACGAGAAGGGTTCGACCAACGTCATCGAAGCGGCCGCCTCTGGCGCAACCATTGGCCTGAGAATCGCCATCAACGTCGGAGCGATGCTGATTGCGTTCATCGGACTCATCGCGCTCGTCAACACGTCCGTCGGAGGCATCGCGGCGCTGTTCGGCTTCGCACATGTGACGCTTCAGGGTCTCATCGGCACGCTTCTGGCGCCGCTCGCCTGGTTGATCGGCGTGCCGTGGCACGACGCGCCGCTTGCCGGCAACTTTATCGGCGAGAAGCTGATTCTCAATGAGTTCGTTGCCTACGGCGACCTCTCCCCGTACCTGAAGGACAGCGTCCAGGTCGCTGCGGCAGGACTGCAGATTCTCGATCCGAAGACGATTGCGATCGTATCGTTCGCGCTGTGCGGCTTTGCGAATTTCTCTTCGATCGCGATTCTGGCTGGGGGTTTCAGTGCGGTGGCGCCTGAGCGACGCTCTGAAGTGGCGCGACATGGACTGCGAGCGCTTACGGCGAGTACGTTGTCGAATTTGATGAGCGCTGCGATTGCGGGGTTGTTCTTTTCGTTGCACTGAGCGGGACGGGGCATAATCTCCGGGAGCAATCCGTCAACGGAGTTCGACAATGGTGCAGGCCTTCAATCCGCCCGAATTATGGTCGCCGTTTGGCGCGTTCTCGATGGCCGTCATCCAGGGTGACGGCCATATCGTGCACCTGAAAGGTCAGATCTCGCTCGATAGAAACGGACAGGTAGTGGGCCACAACGATATGCGCGCGCAGACGCGCCAGGTGCTGGAGAACATCCGCGATGTTTTAGCGGTCATGGGTGGACAAATGGCCGACGTGATATCACTGGTGCACTACGCAACGGATATCGATGCGTTCATGGGTACAGGAGATATCCGCAAGGAGTTTTTCGCCGCACCGTTTCCTGTCACCACCACGGTTCAGGTTGAGCGACTGTATCGTCCGGAACTGATGATCGAAATCGCCGCGATTGCGGAAATTCCGCGGCAGAGGTTTCGGCACCCCGCTTCCGACACGCCTTGACCTTGACCTTGCCCGCTATTTGACGAACCCCGCCAGCCCCAACACCGCACCCACCGCAACCAGCCAGATCGGGTTGAACCGCGTGTGATAAGCGACGACCACCGTCACGATCGTCAACACGGCACGACCGATATTGACGTCGATTTCCCGAACGAAAACGTAGGATGCGCAAGCGAGCAGACCCACTGTCCCAGGCGCGAGACCACGGCGAACCGCCTTCACAACAAGTGAATCGTTGCGCCGTTCGACCCAGCCGCTCACAAAGTAAGCGAGCAACGCGGACGGCACGATCATGGAAATCGTCACGACCAGCGCGCCAGCCAGCCCTGCTGCCTGAAAACCGATCAGCGAGACCGCCATGCCATTAGGACCCGGCGCCGCCTGCATGGCTGAAAAAAACGTGACGAACTGCTGGGCAGTGAGCCAGTGACGCGTATCCACTGCGTAACGTTGAATATCGGCCAGTGTGGAGTTCATCCCGCCCACGGCGAGGACGGACCACAGCGCGCTGTGGAGCGCGAGATCGGTCAGCCTGGAGGTCATCAGGCTCACTCCGCACGAGGCTTCGTTAAAGCCTCTGCGTGCAGCGCACGCCACATCAGCCACGAGCCAAACGGGCCGAGCACCGCGAGAACCGGCAGCAGTGGCAGCTTCAGCAAGCCGACCGCGACAAACATCGCGACCACCAGTACCAGGTTCCGAAGGTCGCGTGGCAAGCTCACAAGCAGCTTGAGCACCGTCGCAATCACCAATCCCGTAGCCACAGGCATCAAGCCTGCGAGCAGGTGCGTCGTAACGGCCGCGTTACCCCAGCTTGCGTAAGCGTAGCCGACGCCTACGGTGATGATCGTAGGGGCAAGGTAAAGCCCGCATACACCCGTCACCGCGCCGAGTGCGCCGTGATACTTCCGTCCGATGATGGTGGCGATGTTCGATACGTTCGGTCCAGGCAGGAGCTGTGCCAGCGGCAGCACTTCGGCGAACTCGCGATCGGTCAACCACCCGCGGCGCTCGACTAGCATGCGGCGCGCCCAAGGCAATACACCGCCGAAACCGGTGAGTCCGATCATGAAGAACGCACCGAACACTTCGCCTAAAGTCGGCTTAGGCGAAGCGAAGGGCGCGTCGGCGCGCGGGCCGGAACGTTGGCTATTTCCATCATCGGAGATCGGTGCGTTCATTGGACATTCCACTCAGGGCGGTTCGTTTGCGGTGCGGGAGATAATAGCAGCGGCATATTCCGTGCCGCAGCGACGCAGATCACACTGAATCCGCAATGTAATCGCGCAACCATCGATGCGCAGGATCGCGATGGGAGCGCTCATGCCAAAGCATGGCCATCTCGTAGCCAGATACCTCCAGCGGCGGCTCGACCACGCGCAACGTTGACGTATTGCGAGTCAGGCGCGATGGCAACATCGCGACGAGATCTGTGCTCGCCAAAACCGACATCATAAAGAGAAAGTGCGGGACCGAAAGCACAACCCGGCGTGACATTCCTGCTTCTGCAAGCACTTCGTCGGTAATGCCAAGGAACCCGGCGCCGTCCTGCGACACGATTACGTGCTCAAGCTCGCAGAATTGCGCGAGCGTTGGCCGCCGCTTCAGGCGCGGATGTCCCGCACGACCGACCAGCACGTACCGCTCCGCAAACAGCACCCGGCGATGCAATCCGGCGGGTGACCCCTCGCTGGTATGGAAAGCAAGATCGATCTCCCCCCGTTCCGCTTGTCTGGCGATGCGCGACGGAAACATCTCCACAACCGCCAGCCGGGTGCCAGGGGCCGCCGAGCGCAAGCCGGCCAACACCGGCAGCAGGATCGTCGATTCCCCGTAGTCGGCAGCGGCGACACGCCACGTATGACTCGCCGTGGCGGGATCAAAGGGGCTGGCTGGGGCGACTGTTCTCTCCAGTGCTTCAAGCGCTTGCCGCAAAGGCTCGCGCAGCGATTCCGCCCGCGCGGTGGGCCGCATGCCGCGCGGCCCCGGCAACAGCAGTGGATCACCAAAGATATCCCTTAGCTTGGCGAGATGTACGCTGACCGATGGTTGCGAAAAATTCAGCCGCTCAGCTGCACGCGTCACGTTGTGTTCCGAGAGCAGGACATCCAGCGTGACTAGCAAGTTGAGGTCCAGCCGCCTGAGATTATTCACGGTAATACCTGCAATATTGGATATTCATTTCCAATATACCCGACCGAGACCTATCCTGCCTCTCTTTGCAATGGAGGCCAAGTCATGAATATTCTTCTCGTGTATGCCCATCCCGAGCCTCGATCATTGAATGGTTCGCTCAAGGACTTCTCGATCAAGCGTCTTGAAGATGCGGGGCATACGGTACAAGTATCAGACCTGTACGCAATGAACTGGAAAGCGTCGCTCGACCAGGACGACAGCATCGATCGGCCAGCCGGTACGCGTTTTGATCCGTCGCATGAGTCCAGACTTGCGTTCGAGAGCGGTAGGCAGAGTCAGGACATCGTCTTGGAACAGAACAAGTTGCGCTGGGCGGATGCGCTCATCCTGCAGTTTCCGCTGTGGTGGTTCTCGATGCCGGCGATCCTGAAAGGCTGGGTAGAGCGCGTCTATGCGTATGGCTTCGCGTATGGAGTAGGAGAACATTCCAATTCTCACTGGGGCGATCGCTACGGAGAAGGTTCGATGACGGGCAAGAGGGCGATGCTGATCGCCACCACTGGTGGATGGGAATCGCACTACGGCCCGCGAGGTATCAACGGACCCATCGACGACGTGTTATTCCCGATTCAGCACGGGATACTGTATTACCCCGGCTTCGACGTGTTGCCGCCGTTCGTCGTCTATCGGACCAGCCGTATGGACGACGAACGGTTTTTGGAAACCTGCGACAAACTCGGACAACGTCTCGACGACCTTTGGAATACGAACCCGATACCGTACCGCCAGCAGAATGCAGGCGAATACGACATTCCCGAATGCACGCTTCGACCTGAGATTGCTCCTGAACAGGTCGGCTTCGCCGCACACGTCGCGTAGAAAGTGCGCTGGGCTCACTGCCTGCTCGACCCAGAATCGCCCTCAGGTACATCCGGCGAGGGTGTAGGCGACGAACCTGGCCCTTCAACGGGGAAACCGCCGTTGCGTTGCGGCACGCCCATCAACTCGGCGGCCGATGCCGGCGAGAGCACCGCTGCAGGGGGTATAGCGCTCGAGCCAGAATTCGAAGCAGCCGCAGGCGCCGATGCAGCTGCGCCAGGGGCGCCGAGCAAAGGCGGCACTTCACGCGGCACTGAAGCTGCTGGGGCTGCAGGCGGTGCTGGCGATGCCGAGGACGAAGGCGGAGTAACTGGCGCCGGCTTCGGTGCCACATGACGCAGCGGTGCAGGCGCAGTTTGCGTCTTCGGCTTCGATGCAAACAGATAGCTCACCCACGCATTCAGTTTGTCGCGGAACTCATCGAACAGACTCGGCTGCACCTCGGTCGCAAACTTCACTCGCGAATCGATCAGCCGCGCTCGCAGCGCACGCTGATAGAAATCCCCGACAATCGGCAACGCGGTATGCGCGCCTTCGCCCCAATAATTGCTGCCCAACGTGACACGCCCGTCGTCGAAGCCAACCCACGCACCCGCCACCAGTTGCGGATGCATCAGGATGAACCAGCCGTCGGCATTGTCCTGCGTCGTGCCGGTCTTGCCCGCCACATCCGCGCGAATGCCGAAACGCGAACGGATAGCGGCACCAGTACCGCGATTCACGACATCGCGCATCACATCGAGCAGCGTCCTATCCGCCGCAGCCGACAACGCCCGCTCCGGCGAAGCGGGCTCGAATTGCGCGAGCACGTTGCCATTGTGATCCTCGATGCTCGTCACCATGCGCGGCTCGAGATACTCGCCGTCGTTCGCAATCGTGCCATACGCCGAGACCATTTCCTTGATCGTCACCGGGCTCGTGCCCAGTGCAAGCGATGGCACAGGGGCGAGTTCGCTGTCGCGCACGCCCATCGCGCGTGCGAGCCGGACCACCTTGTCCGGCCCAACCTGCTCCATCAACTGCGCGGTGATGCGGTTGCGCGAATAAGCGAGCGCATCGCGCAGTGTCATCGGCTTGCCGCTCGGCGGCGCGTCGTCGTTCGGACGCCAGATCTCGCCGCCCTTCAGCGGTATTTCGATCGGCTGATCGATGAAGGTGTCCGTGGGCTTCGCGCCATCTGCAAAAGCGGCACCGTACACGAACGGCTTGAACGTCGAACCGGGCTGACGCCGTGACTGCTGAACGTGATCGAACGGCTCGTCAGTGAAATCGCGGCTGCCCACCCATGCCTTGATCTGCCCGTTACGCGGATCGATGGCGAGGAAACCTGCCTGCACTTCGGTCTTGTCGTGGCACAGCGTGCGCACGAATGTGCGGTCAGCGCCCAGATGCTGGAGCGCATCGTCGTCGCTTTGACCGGCGCTGATCGCAGCCTTGTAATCCGGCGTCTCGCGGATGAAACTCTTGAAGAGATCGCTTTGCGGCGAGCAGCCGGAGCGTCCGCTCCACGCCCCATTGGCAACCGATTGCAACGCATTGCCCTGCAAGACAACCGCCGCGGTCGCCATCGACTGCAGACGCGAATCGATCGTCGTATGAACAATTAGTCCATCTGAGTAAATGTTGTAGTCGTTGCGATCGGCCCACGAGATCAGCCACTTACGCAACTGCTGCGCGAAGTGCGGAGCAGGTCCCGGCGGTTCGATCTGCCGTTCGAAATCGACGCGCAGAGGCTTGCGGCTCAATGTTGCGTAGGTCGCCTGCGAGAGACGGCCGTATTTGACCATCTGCACGAGCACCGTATTGCGGCGCTCCAGCGCGCGGTCCGGATTGATCACCGGGTTGTAATAGCTGTTGCCCTTCAACATGCCGGTCAACGTGGCGCTTTCCAGAATATCCAGTTGATCCGCGGATTTGCCGAAGTACGTGCGCGAAGCCATTTCGATACCGTACGCGTTGTACAGAAACGGCACCGTGTTCAGATACGTTTCGAGAATCTGGTCCTTGCTGTAAGCCGCCTCGATCTTTAGCGCGGTGATCGCTTCTTTCACTTTGCGCGTGAGAGTCGGAGCGCGGCCGATTTCGTCCGGATAGAGATTGCGCGCCAGTTGCTGGGTGATCGTCGAACCACCCTGGCGGTCGCCGCCGAACGTGTGCAATGCCGCAGATCCCGTGCGCCGCCAGTCGATACCATGATGCTGGTAAAAGCGGTGGTCTTCGGTAGAGATCAGCGCGTCGACCATGTGGGGCGAGATATCGGCGAGCGGAACCCATTCGCGGTTCGAAGGCTTGAATTCAGCGAGCAGCTTGCCGTCGGCCGAGAGAATCTGCGCCGGCTGGTCGACCCGCGCCTTGCGGATATCGCTAATGCTCGGCGTGAACGGAATCAGCACAATCACATACAGCAGCACGAGCGCAGGCGGTGTGGCGAACGTAAGCAGAACACCGCGCCGCGTCGGATGACGTAGATGGAACAGCACCTTGACCAGCAAGGGTTTGAGCAGGCGAGCGGCGAACCCGATCAACTCCACGACGAGAAGAAGGGCGGCCCCCAGCAAACGTGCAAGCCGGCCGGCCCACAGGCGGCAGAATTCACGTACGGACGATACAAATTGGCGACTCACGCTGGTTTCGGCCCATCTTGAAAAGCGTGAATGGTATCAAACCGCATATGTGGGCCCAGGTTCTGGCAGATGTGGAAAGAGATCGGGAACACCGGTTTTGGTAAAACCGGCCTGAATGCTAACCGAAAGATTGGGTGACTAGAATCGTCCGGCAGACCAATTGAGAAAAACCAAAGACCATGAAAACGACAAGAACCATCCTGCTACTGATTTCCCTTGTTGCTCCCACGCTTGCGCACGCAGAGTCCGTCGCTGCCCCCAAACTCAGCGAGGGCGACACCTGGACGTATGTCAATACGATCGAGAACGGCCCTAACGGCTGGCACCAGAGTCATGACGAGATCGTCGTACTGCGGACCACGTCCGATCATATCTACTTCGAAACGAAGCAGGTTGGCACGACCCAGGCCGCAAAAGAACTGATCGCGGGCTCGGACTGGAGCCGTTCGCGTAACGTGAACGGCTCCGAAACTACGGTCAATCGGCCTTTGTCGTTCCCGCTGACCGTCGGCAAGACGTGGGAAGTGAAATACACCGAGGCGCATCCGAATGTGCAGCACGCATCGGAGTCGTTCGACAGCCGGTTCAAGGTGGTCGGCCCCGAATCCGTAGAAGTGCCCGCGGGAAAGTTTGACGCGATCAAGGTCGAAGCCGAAGGAGACTGGACCGCGGAGACTGCGCCGATTCAATCCGCAACGGGAGGCGCCTTCTCCACGCAGGGAGGAACGACCGTTATAGCGCAGACCCGCAAGGCCGCGCCGACGGCCGTCACTGGCCGTCTCTACAAGGCGTTCTGGTACGTGCCCGAAACCGGCCGCTGGGTTAAGTCCGTCGAGGAATACTACGGAAGCAACGGCGTCAGGACTCAACGGTTTACGAGCGAACTGGAATCGTTCAAGCACGCCACGCAGTAGCCGCTTTCCTTAGCCATTGGCTGATATGACGGGTTGAATGAAGTTCGGGTGAGCGCTAGTTCGATCCCTCACCCGCCTTCAAAAAATCCACAAAAGCCCGCAACGGCGCCGGCAAATGCCGCCGCCCCGGGTAGTAGAGAAACGGCCCCGGAAAACGCTGCCACCACGGCTCCAGAATTGGCTCGAGCGTTCCGCTCTCGAGATGCGGGCGCAGCATATCCTCGAACAGGTGAATCACCCCTACCCCGGCCACCGCGGTGCTGATCGCCAAGTCCATTGCGGCCCCCGGCCGGACAAGCAGCGGCCCCGAAGGATCCAACCGCACTACTTCACCGTCCCGTTCGAAATCCCACGTCGGTTTCGCGCCTCCAGCAAACTGCCCACGCAGGCAAGCATGCGAAAGCAGTTCGCGCGGATGTTCGGGTCTCCCATGCACATCGAGATACCCCGGCGCCGCAGCCGTAGCAAAACGCTGCACACGCGGTCCGATCGGCACAGCGATCATGTCCTGCTCAAGCCGCTCGTCGTAGCGAATACCCGCGTCGCAGCCGATTGAAAGCACATCGACAAAGCCGTCCTCCACCACAACCTCCACGCGGATGTCGGGATAGGCCTTCAGAAACGACGCAATGACGCTGGGCAAGACAATCCGCGCCGCGCTCGACGGCACGTTGAGCTTGAGCGTGCCGGTCGGCTTCTCACGAAACCCGTTCAGGACATCCAGGGCCGCTTCCATCTCGCTGAACAGGGGCGTCAGCGTTTCGAGCAGGCGTAGCCCTGCCTCAGTCGGCGCCACACTGCGCGTGGTCCGGTTGAGCAAACGCAGGCCGAACTTCGTCTCAAGCCGGCGCACGGCGATGCTCAGGCTCGACGCCGACACGCCACTGATGCGCGCGGCGTCGCGAAAACCCCCGGCATGCGCCACAGAGACGAAAGCGGCGAGATCATTCAATTCCATGGCGATTGTGCAAAATTTTGAACAACCTGTGCAATTTAGATCGGATTTTCAAACAACGCAATCACGACCATACTGCGTCCCATCACTCGCCAAAGGAGGGCGTTATGACTACACCTACCCCTGTAGACACTTTTAAGCTTGCCGGCCGCACCGTCAAACGGATGGGCTACGGCGCCATGCAGCTTGCGGGGCCCAACGTATTTGGTCCCCCGAAGGATCGTGACGCGGCCATCGCGGTGCTTCGCGAAGCCATTGCGTCGGGCGTCGACCACATCGATACGAGCGATTTCTACGGGCCGCATGTCACCAACCAGATCATTCGCGAAGCGCTTCACCCTTATCCGGACGATCTCGTCATCGTCACCAAGGTGGGCGCGGTTCGTGGCGACGACGGCGCCTGGCTTGCAGCAACCGACCCGAAAGATATCGAACGCGGCGTCCACGATAACCTTCGCAATCTGGGTCTCGACACGCTCGAGGTCGTCAATATGCGGATCATGGGCAAGATCCACGGTCCAGCGGAAGGTTCGATTGCCAGGGAGGTCGAAGCATTGGCCGAACTTCAGCGTCAAGGCCTGGTTCGCCACATCGGGCTGAGCAACGTGACCTCGACGCAGGTTGCCGAAGCGCAGGGCATCGCGGAGATTGTCTGCGTGCAGAACCATTACAACCTCGTGCAGCGCGAAGACGACGCGCTGGTCGACGAACTCGCCGCCAAGGGCATCGCGTACGTGCCGTTCTTCCCGCTTGGCGGATTCACGCCGATTCAGTCGTCGGGGTTGTCCAAGGTCGCGGAATCGATCGGTGCAACGCCAATGCAGGTCGCGCTCGCGTGGCTCTTGCATCGTTCGCCTAACATTCTGCTGATTCCGGGTACCTCGTCGGTCGGGCATTTGCGCGAAAACCTGCGGGCGGCGCAGTTGAAGCTGTCCGAAACGGTGCTCGCTGAACTGGACACGATCCGTCAGGTAAGCGGGGAGCATTAAGCGCAGGGTTTGATGAACTGAACGCAATGCCTCGGACGACCGGGGCATTTGCCAAATATCAGGGTAAGTATCGAGAAGCAAGCGCTTGTAGGAGCGCTTAGCTTTTCGTAGGCTTGTTGGGGAAGTAAGGAATTAACGAACCCCTGCGTTGGGGACGCCCGCCTACACCGGAAAAGAACCTGCGTATGCCCGTACGTCAAGCTCGCGCCGGCATGCCATGACGGCTTGCCACCTGGAATTACTGGGAATCCGCAAACGCTTCGGCGGTGTTCATGCGCTGAAGGGGGTCGATTTCGACGTCGCGGCCGGCGAGGTGCACGTTCTGCTCGGCGAAAACGGCGCGGGCAAATCCACGTTGATGGGGGTATTGTCGGGCGCAGTTCGGCCCGATGCAGGTGTCATCAAACTCGACGGCAATCCGCTGAGCTTCGCGAGCCCTCGCGACGCCCATGCTGCGGGAATCGCCATGATCCCGCAGGAACTCGATCTGGTTCCGGGCCTCGACATCGCGGGCAATCTGTTCCTCGGCAACGAGATGACCCGTTGGGGCGTGCTGGCCGGCGCCGCCATGCGGCGCAAAGCGCAGGATCTGCTGGCTCATGCAGGCGTGTCGCTGGATGCCAGTCTGCCGGTTTCGAGCCTGCGGATGGGCGAGCGCCAGCTTGTCGCGATCGCCAAAGCCTTGTCGGCCAATGCACGCATCCTCATCATGGATGAACCCACCGCCGCTTTGTCGGCTGTCGAAGCGGACCATCTCTTCTCCGTCGTGAAAGAGCTATCCGAACGCGGCGTCGGGATCGTTTATATCTCTCACCGGCTTGAGGAGGTGACGCGCATCGCGCACCGCGTGACGGTGATGCGCGACGGCGCCGTGGTCGGCACGACTGCCCCGGATGCGCCGCAAGCTACGCTTGTCCAGCTTCTCGTCGGGCGCCCGTTCTCCGATCTGTTCCCACCGCGCTCAGAAAAGATAGGGGCACCGATCCTGCGACTCGAACACGCTGCCTTCGAGTCCAACATCCCACGTGTCGGCTGGCAGGTGCCACGCGATGTTTCGCTGACCGTCCACGAAGGCGAGATTGTCGGTCTCGCGGGCATCATGGGAGCGGGACGTACGGAACTCCTGTCGACCCTGTACGGCTTCGGCACAAGCGGACATTGGCGCGGACTCGTCGAAGTGCGTGGCCGGCCAACTGCACTCGGTCATATCAAGGCCGCCCGCCAGGCGGGAATTGCTTATGTCACTGACGACCGGCGCGGCACCGGACTGATCCTCAATCACACCGTCGCGCAGAACACAGTAATGTCGACGCTAAAGCGCGTCACGCCCTTTGGCCTCGTCTCACGTGCACTCGAACGGCGCGAGGTGATCCGCGCCCTTGAAGACTACGACGTACGTCCGCGGCGCCCCGAAGCCAAGGTCGTCAACCTCTCGGGCGGCAACCAGCAGAAGGTCGTGTTCGCCAAGGAACTGATGAGCGATCCGGGCTTGCTGCTGCTCGACGAACCGACTCGCGGCGTCGACGTCGGCGCCAAGGCTGAAATCTACCGGCGCTTGCGCAGCCTCGCGGAACAGGGGCTTGGCGTGCTGGTGGCGTCTTCGGAACTGCCGGAGCTGATCGGCCTGTGCGACAAGATCATTGTGATGCACGCGGGGCAGACGATTCAGGAATTCGGCCCGAATCCCAGCGAAGAGGCGATCCGGCGCGTCAGTGAAGGGGAGGGACTGGCCGCATGAGCACGACACCGACATCCACCACGGCCGGAGACCGTCCACGTGGCCTGCTCACTTATCTAGTCCGGTTTCAGAGCCTGCTGGGACTCATACTCGTGATGGCCGCCGGCATTATCTGTTCGCCGCGCAGGCACGGCCACATCCTGTTTCTTGCGCCCGACAACATCGCCAATATCATCCGGTCGATCTCCGAAACCGGCATTCTTGCGCTCGGCATGACGTTCGTGATTATCGCGGCCGGCATCGATCTCTCCGTTGGCGCGGTGCTCGGACTCTGCTCGGTATTGACCGCGACCTTGTTTATCAACCAGGGCTGGGGGCTCTGGAGCACGCTGTCACTGGTCATCGTGACGGGAGTGATATTCGGCGCCATTCAGGGAGCCATCTCTACCGCGTTTCGCATTCAGGCGTTTATCGTCACGCTCGCCGGTCTGCAGGCAGCGCGCGGTTTCGCTTTGATCGCCTCCAATAACGCTTTCATCAACATCCAATATGGCGTGGGCCCTGGCAACGCGCCACCGGCCTTCGGGGTGCTCGGCGAGAGAATCGGCGGTGTTTTCCCTGTTGCTACGCTGGTGTTCGTGGTGCTCGCGGTCATCGCTGCGTTCCTGCTTAACAACACGCGTTATGGGCGCTATGTCGTCGCTGTCGGCGGCAATGAGAAGGCGGCGCGTCTGTCCGGCATTCCGGTCAGCGCGATCAAGATCTCGGTCTACGCACTGACCGGTTTCGCCTCCGCGATTGCCGGCATCGTTCACGCGGGACAGTTTTCATTCGGTAGCCCTAACGACGGCCTGGGCTATGAGCTCAACGCGATCGCCGCCGTCGTAATCGGCGGCACCGACCTGTTCGGCGGTGCCGGTTCGATGATCGGCACGATTGCAGGCGCCATCATGCTGGGGGCGCTCGCCAATATCCTGCAGCTCAATGACGTCAGTGCCGCCATGCAGCTTCTCGCGACGGGCGCAATCATCGTGATCGCCGCAGCACTGCAAACCTACGTCGTCGGCCGCGGAGGTTCGAAGCGGTAGTCTCTCGCGCGGCTCCCGGCGGCGAAGATCGGGGTTGCGTCCGGCATCTTTCAAAACGATTTGGAGACGGACACATGAAAACACTTCTGCAGACGACTTTGCT
Source organism: Paraburkholderia sp. GAS206C (assembly GCF_050435645.1). Taxonomy (NCBI): domain Bacteria; kingdom Pseudomonadati; phylum Pseudomonadota; class Betaproteobacteria; order Burkholderiales; family Burkholderiaceae; genus Paraburkholderia; species Paraburkholderia sp. GAS206C. Next base: position 271,845 of record NZ_JBNDKR010000005.1, read on the forward strand.
TGTTGCCGGCGCGGCTGTCGCCTCCGGCGCGTGGGCTGCGGGTACGCCGCTCGCGAAAGAGTGCGGGCCGAATAACGATTACGTGATCGGCTTTAGCCAGGCCAACTTCAAGGAGCCGTATCGCGAGCACGTCAATCACGAGCTCGAGCGCCTCGTGAAGAACTACCCGAAATTCAAGCTCGTGATCGCGGACGGACAGGCCAGCGTGAACACGCAGGTGTCGCAGGTCGAGAACTTCCAGACCCAGCACGTCGATCTGCTGATGATCTCGCCGTTCGAGGCCGCGCCGCTCACGCCTGCCGTAACAGCCGTCTACAAGTCCGGCGTGCCCGTGATCGAACTCGACCGCAAGACCACGGGCGACAACTACACGGCTTTCGTGGGTGGGGACAACCGCCAGATCGCGAAAGAAGCGGGCGAGTGGGCAGCGAAGACGTTACTGCCCGATGGTGGCGAAGCGGCGATTCTCGAAGGTCTGCCGAGTTCGTCGCCCGCCATTGAGCGACTCGAAGGATTCAAGGCTGGCATTGCTGCGAATCCCAAGATCAAGCTCGTCGCGGTGCAGCCCGTGGACTGGATGGAAGACCAGGCTGTGACCGTCTTCTCCGCCATGCTGCAATCGCATCCCGACATCAAGCTGGTGTACACCAGCAACGATCTCGCGGCAGCGGGGGCATATATCGCAGCGAAGCAAGCTGGCAAGACCGATCAGGTGAAGATCATCGGCACGGATGGTTTGCCGGGGCCGTCAGGCGGCATCCGCGCGGTCGCGGACGGTCAATGGGCTGCGACTTACACCTATCCCACGGGAGCCGCGCAGGCGCTCGAACTTGCCAAGAAGATCCTGATCGACTGCGCGACCGAGGTGCCACGCAATGTCACGGTGCCGACCCAGCGTATCGACCAGAACAATGCGAAGTCGCTTTTCGGCAAGGAGCAGTTTTAGTTCCGGCTTTAGTCTGAATGATGCACTCCGAGATCGATCGCCTTGTTGCAGCACGGCAAGGCGATCAAAGGACATCCATTTTTTTCACGCTTTAGGTTCCACATTTCTCTACCATCGCTAACGGCGGGTACACTACCTGGAAGCGTCACGCCCCTCACCCGCTCCTGACCACCTCCCGTGGCGAATCAGCCGGTCTTATGCAAAATGGAATCAATTTCGATCTGAAGGCGCTCGAGGTCTTCGTGCTTATCGTCGAATCCGGCGGCATGACGGCTGCCGGTCAGCGGCTCAAAATCACACAGTCCTCCGTCTCTCAAACGTTATCGAACCTAGAGCAGGCGCTCAATCTGCAATTGCTGGATCGCTCGCAGCGTCCCCCGATGCTCACACCCGTGGGTCGTCAGTTTTATAACCGCGCGCTTACGCTGCTGGACGACGCCAGGCATTTGAGTCAGGAGTTCCACAAGCCCCACGGCGAACCGCTCAAACACATTCGCATCGCACTGGTCGATTCCATGGCCACCAGCATCGGCGCCGAGTTGCTGGCCGCAATACGGCAACGCACCGCCAACTGGTCGATGGTGACCGGTCTATCGCATCAACATGCCGAAGCGTTGCTCGCGCGAAAGGTCGACATCATCATCTCCGATGACGTGGTGTCGAAAAACCCTTCGCTGTACCGCCAGCGCATTCTGCGTGAGCCCTTTGTTCTGGTGTTGCCCAGCAATTTCAAAGGAGCGGTTCCTTCTTTGCGCAGCCTGCAGGTCAGAGACGACTTCATTCGCTACAGCAACACCAGCGTAATAGGCCGAAGTATCGAAACGCAGCTGGAAAAATGGGGATTTCGGCCACCCGTGCGCCTGCAACTCGACAACACGTTCGCGATCATGTCTCTCGTGATGGCCAATGCCGGCTGGACCATCACGACGCCACTTTGTTTGCTGCAATCGGGGCTGACCGCAGATAGGCAGTTCTCCCAGGCGTTTCGCCTGGCGCCAGTTCCCGGAGAGGAGTTCTTTCGCGAACTCACCATGGTTGCCCGTCAAGACGATCTAGGCCTGCTACCGCAGCAACTCGCTCAGGACAGCGTGCAGTTGCTAAAGGATCGCTTCTTGCCAATCATCGAGGCCAACGCGCCGTGGTTGCTGCCGTCTATCGTGTTGGGCTGATTTCAAAGCAGCGTGACGCCGGGCCTCAGTTTTTCGTAGCGTAACTGCCGCAAGTCTGCAGCATTGGCGCCGGGCGCGGCCACCACCAGAATTTCGTCCGCAAGCTCACCGAAATCGGCCCGGAAATGAACCGAGCTCTTTAGAACCAGAATGCGGTAGTGAGCCGGATCAGCGCCGAGATGGCGGAACATGGCGCGATCGGCAGCTTGCTGTTTGCGGCTCGATACCACGACCTCGATGCCCAGGGGGCCACCGCAACGCACCCGAGCCATCGGCCCGAGATCCATATGACAGCCAAGGTAGAACGGTCCTGTGCCGGTGAAACGGCCCGTTCCCAGCGCGAGCACCTCAAACGGCACCTGCAGCGGCGGCGCTCCGATGCCACTCGCTGCGCCGAGCGGGATCTCGATCACAGCGCCAACACCAGCGTACGTCGCCGCTTCGGCAAATCCCGCGTCGCACACTACGCCGACGCAAACCCGTTGCGCGTTTTGACGCAACAGTTCGTGAAGGATATCGGTCGTATCGCCACTCCCCCCGCCGCCAGGATTGTCCTGGGTATCGGCCAAGATGATGGTGCCGGCTTCCCTACGTAGTCCCTGCTCAATCGCATACGCAACCGCGTCCGTGGGCGCATATAAACGGCCACCGAAATCAGCCTGCCTCGCGAGAGCAGCTTGCGTCAACGATTCGGCCGCGCGCTCGACCGCCATGCGATCGTGACCATACGCGATCACGCTCGGCCCACTGTGATAAATATCGGCAAGTGGAAAGCCCGGCACAAACTCGGCAGAAAAAACCTGTTCCGATGCCAGTGAATCACCAAGTGCAACCAGACTGCGCATCGGTTCAGCCAAGGTACTTTGCCAAGGCATGGGAATCAGGAAGGGCAATTGGCGGTAGCCCTTGTGCAGCACTCTGCCGCCCAGCAACCGGTCCATTAACTCCCGCGCACGCTGCCCGGTCTGCGCCATATCGACATGCGGGTAGCTGCGGTATGCCAGCAGGCCGCTCGCATGTTCGAACATGGCGGGCGTGATGTTGGCGTGGAAATCGAGCGCGACGACGATCGGAAGCGCGGCACCGACTCTTTGCCTCAAGCGCCGGAGCAACTCGCCCTCGCCGTCCTCCAGATGTTCACTCACCATCGCGCCGTGTAGATCGAGGAACAGCGCATCTAGCGGACCCGCATCGCGGATCATCCGGTCGAGCATGAAGGCAATCGCTTCGAATGCGTCTTCCGTTACCGGGCCGCTTGGATTTGCCGAAGCCCACAATAGCGGCACCAGTTCATGCGAGGTCTGCGCAGCGCGGATAAAACCGTCGATTGCCAGATTCACGCCCGAGACCGCGCCGAACATCTCCTCGCCAACCAGCAAACCGGGCCACGCGTCCGCTTCGACGAAGGTAGCGAAGCGCGCGCGGCTGGCGGCGAAGGTATTCGTCTCGTGTAGAAAGCCGCCAATCCCGATTCTTGCCACGCCATCCCCCAATAACACCGACTCGTTACGACTGGCGTTACAACATGCCTTCTACAGCCGCTACAAAAATGCGACTGTAGTCTGCAGCACTAAACTGAATCGGGTTAGTCCCGGCGGACCCGTCGACCACCGCCATTTCGCCCACCTTCGCCGCGTCTTGCGCACCGATGCCGATCTCACTCAGCGTATGGGGAATGCCCAGCGATTCGCGCATCGCCAACACCCAGTCGAGGAACGATGCAAACGACGGCTGCGCCAGTTCAAGGTAGCGCGCCAACAATTCAATCCGCTCGGCGATGACGGCCTCATTGGCCTTGAGCACATACGGCATCAGAATGGCGTTCAGCATGCCATGGTGAGCGTCATATAACGCACCGAGCGGATGGGCCAGCGCATGCATTGCGCCGAGACCACGCTGAAACGCCGTAGCGCCCATGCTCGACGCCACCAGCATCTGCAAGCGCGCTTCGAGATCGTGGCCATCCTTGACCGCACGCGGCAGAAACTGCTTGATCAAACGAATACCCTCGAGCGCGATGCCCGTGGCCATCGGATGATAAAACGGCGAGCAGTAGGCTTCGAGGTTATGCGAGAGCGCATCCATGCCAGTCGCTGCCGTCAGCTTTGCAGGCAGGCCAACCGTCAGCTCAGGGTCGAGAATAACGACCGCAGGCAACATCTTCGCGTGAAAGATAATCCGTTTCACGTGGGCGTGGTCGTCGGTGATCACCGAGGCGCGTCCCACTTCCGAACCGGTTCCGGCAGTAGTCGGCACCGCCACCACCGGCGCCATACCGGCCACGTTGACGCGCAGATAGTTATCGCCGACGTCCTCGAAATCCCACAGCGGACGGTCTTGCCCAACCATCAGCGCTACGGCCTTAGCCGCGTCGAGGGCCGAGCCGCCGCCGAAGGCGATCACACCGTCATGGCCGCCGGCCTTGAAGATCGCCACGCCATCATCGACATTCTTGCCGGTCGGGTTGCCCTTGATATCGTGAAACAGCCCGCATTCCAGACCGGCGGACCGGCAGTGATCGAGCACGCTACCGATGAGCGGCAACGCCGCCAGACCCGGATCGGTGATCAGAAGCGGCCGGCGCATGCCGAGGCTCTCACACCATTGCGGCAATTCGCGCACACGGCCAGCACCGACCTTCACCGCAGTCGGGTAATTCCAGTTCACGGAGGGAAGTGACATACGAAATTCCTTCGAAGGTCTCGGTCAGAGGCCGGTTTTCAGATGAAAAGATTTGGGTCGCGTCAGGTGCTCGTAACCGACCGCCGACAACGTCGCACCACGGCCCGTGTTCTTCACGCCGGTCCAGGCGAGCGCCGGGTCGAGATAGTCGCAGCGGTTCATAAAGAACGTACCCGTTTCGACGCGCCGACCGATCGATAGCGCGGCTTCTTCGTCGGTGGTGAATACAGCTGCGGTCAAACCGTAGGGGCTGTCGTTCATCAGTTCGATGGCCTGATCATCTCCCGACACAGGCATGATGCCCACCACCGGGCCGAAACATTCGTCGTTCATCAGCGTCATACCGTGATCGACATCCACGAACACACCCGGCGCCACATACGGCGTACCAGTGCGCGACATGCCGAACTGGCTTTCGGCGATCAGATTTTTGGCGCCTTTGGCGAGTGCTTCAGCAATCACTGAACGCACCCCATCCGCTGCCGACGTTCGCACCACTGGACCCAACGTGGTTTGCGCATCGAGCGGATTACCCAATACATATTGGTTCGTCAGCGCCACCGCACGCTCGACAAAATCCTTGTACAGAGGCTGAGCCACATAGATTCTCTGGATGCCGCAGCACGACTGGCCTGAATTGAAGAAGGCCCCGTCGACGAGCATCTCCACGGCATGATCAAGCTTGGCGTCGCTTCGCACATAGGCCGGATCGTTACCGCCCAACTCCAGCCCAACGCCAATAAAGCGCCCTGCTGCCGCTTCCTCGACGATCCGACCGCCGCTAACTGAACCGGTGAAGCAGACAAAGCCGATCTCGTTCGAGCGTATCAAGCGACGCACACGTTCATGGTCGACATGCAGATACTGGAATACACCTTCGGGTGCTCCGGCCTGAACAAAAGCTTGATGGATCAGTTCGGCACACAACGGCGTCTGATCGGAGTGCTTAAGAATCACCGTGTTGCCTGCGAGCAGGGCCGGCACAATACTGTTGACCGCCGTCAGCAAAGGGTAATTCCACGGCGCGATAGTCAACACCACGCCAACCGGTTCACGCGAAATAAACCGCGTAAAGCCGGCTTGCGGTTCCACCTGAACGGGCTTCAATGAATCTTCCGCAATCGCCATCATATGGCGCGCCCGCCCGGCGAAGCCGTCTACCTCACCAGCGGTGTAGCGTAGCGGACGTCCCATCTGTCGGGTAATCGCTTCGGCGATAGTTGCCTTGTTCTCGACAAAGTGATCTATAGCACGGCCAACGAGTGCCAGCCGCTCCGAGAGCGGCGTTGCAGCCCATGCCTTCTGGGCAAGCTGCGCACGCTGCAGCGTTTCCCCGATCTGCGATTCGCTCGCATAAGGGCGGCGCACGAATTCGCTGCCGTCAATCGGGCTAATGGTAATCAACTCATCTTTCATCATGGTGGGCCTGGGTTCCTGGACTCAGATAATCTCGAAGTAACGTGCCAACTCCCAATCGGTCACATGCCGACGGAACTGCCGCTCTTCCCATTCGCGAGTGGCGACAAAGTGCTCGACGAACGCTTCGCCAAACAAGGTCTTCGCGGCTTCGGAATTGCGCAGTCGCTGTGCGGCATCCCACAGGGTGTTGGGCAATCTCAGATGGGCTGGAAACTCTTGCGTATAAGCGTTGCCCTGGACGATCGGTTCTGGCTCCAGGCCCTGCTCGATACCACGCAAACCAGCGCCCAACGCGGCTGCCAGCGCGATATAGGGATTCGCGTCGGCCGAACCGATACGGACTTCAACGCGCTGCGATTTCTCAGAGCCCGGGATCAGCCGCAACGCCGTGGTTCGATTTTCCACGCCCCAGGTTGCATCGAGCGGGGCCCAGTAGCCCGGCACCAGACGCGAATAACTATTCACGGTCTGCGCGAACATCGACATGAATTCGGGCAGATAGCGCTGTACGCCCGCCATAAAATTGGCCTGCTTCGCGCTCATGTTGTGAGGACGACCTGCGTCGTGGAACACCGACTTGCCGGTGCCGATCTCACGCAAAGAGACGTGGATGTGACCGCTCTGTCCCGGATGGTCGTGCGACCATTTCGCCATGAAGGTGGCCATCAGATTGTTCTTCTGGGCCAGCGCCTTGGTAAAGGTCTTGAACAGGATAGCCTTGTCCGCCATATCGGACGCGTTGTCCACCGCGAGGGCGGCCTCCAGCACGCCTGGACCGGTTTCGGTATGCAGGCCCTCGATCGGCATATCCATCTGCTCACACAAATCGAGCAATTGCCGGTAGAAATCGCCCTCAACCGTGCTGCGCAAAACCGAATAACCGAAGTTGCCAGGGGTCCAGTTTTTCAGGCCACGATAATTTTTTTCACGCGCCGAATGCGGCGTCTCGTCGAACATGAAGAATTCATATTCGAGTGCAGAAAAAGCTTCGAAGCCCATATCCGCTGCGCGCTTCAATACGCGCTTCAGCAAGCCTCGCGGGCAGATTGCTTCGGCATCCTCTACGAATTCGCACAGGAAAAACAACATGTCTTCGCCGTCGCCCTGTTCAAGCGGCAAACGCCGGCAGCTCTCCGGCACGATGCGCACCAGAGCATCCGGATAGGCGGTGTGCCAGCCCGTATACTTCGTGTTGTCGTACATCTGGTCATCCACGTCCCAGCCCAGTACGACATTGCAGAATGCGAAACCTGAACGCAGGGCCCCGAGGAATTTATCCTTCCGCAGATATTTGCCGCGCAGAATGCCGTCGACGTCGGATAAACCGACCTTGATATGCGTCAGCCGGCTCGCCTCCACCAGGCGAATCGCATCGTCTAATGTCCTGATTGCTCGTTCTGGCTTCACCTGCGCGTCCATATTCAGTCTCCCCGCGTTGCCGGCTTGTACTTGTTACGGTGACCCATCCTAGAAACGAGAAAATTCCAGATCAACAACAATCGTTATTCTTTATGGCGATGATCGGTTGCGGTAATGATCGGCGCTGTGAGGTCACATGCGAGCGGCGTTTTTCTCAAACGCGGGCTGCAATGTGGAGTTCGCACGGCGTCTGGAACATCTCAGCGGCAATCGGCGCGGCGCGCCCGACTGCCTCTGCCGGAACGAATACGTAGAAGCGCCAGAGGTCCGCATACCGGTCCTGCAGTGCGCATATTTCCGTGGTGGTGCCGCTGCCGGCGTCGTTCAGAAGCTCGAGGCCGCGACTGGTTTCGACGGGCACGGCGGCTTCCTTCATGGCGGTCAATGCCGGACAGTACAACACGACGTCCGCGAAAGGCACGCCCAGTTTCTCTGCCAGCTCCCTCTCGGTTTGCGCGCGCTGCGTGTGCGACACGTGATACCGCGCCACCCAATCCTTTCGCAGTGCGGGCGGCACGCTGCGGCCAGAGACCACGTAGCCGCGTTTGAGTAGATCGCGATTCAACGTGCGGCGCGCGAGGGCGGCGGCATCCGCGATACCGCAACGCGCCAGACGGTCCAGCAATGTCCAGTCGTTAAGTTCAAGCAGATCGCTTTCGACGAGTACGCCATGATCGAGCGCGATCTCCACCGATTTCGAAATCATCGCGCCCGCCACGACCTTGGTGTGGTGGTAGTAGACACGCTCGGTCAGGAAGTAGCGCAGCCGGAGCACGCCGATGATTTCCGAACGGGCGTCGGAACGGTCCATGCCATGCTTGGCAAGTCGGATCACAAGACGGTTGTCGTGCTCGGCGAAGCAGCGGAAGATCCGGTCGTCGTAATCGTGGGACAGGCCGGCAAAGAAGCTGTCGCGGCGGAGATAGTCGAGCAGGTCGGCATCGATGCTGCCCGAGACAATGTCTTTTGCCCAATGAGGCACGCTTTCAGGCGATGGCAGGCCAAGCAGACTGCCCACGGCATCGCGAATGCCCAGGCCGTCCAATGCATGTCCAAGCTCGCCCGCGAACATGTCCGCGAGGCGCGAGCCTTTGTCGTGCCGCGCGAAGAGCCGACGCTCGTCTTCCAGTGTGTGGCCGAACGGCACATGCGTGACGTCGTGGAGCAACGCGGCAACGCCAATCGCATCTTCCAGTTCGGCGGGAACCTGCAGCCCCGAGCGACGCAGACTCGCCACGATACGATGCGCTACCGCGCAGACGCCGACGGAATGATCGAAGCGCGTATGCAACGCTCCGGGATAAACCAGGTGCGCCGTACCAAGCTGCTTGATGCCGCGCAGCCGCTGCATCACCGGCAGATCGAGAATCGTGGTCTCGAGGCTGCCGAGTTCGATATCACCGTGGATGGGGTCGCGTAGCAGCATGTGCGTAGAGCGCGGAGCGTTCGGGAGACTGTGTCATGGCGTGTCCTGTGTTTCAGTCAAAGCCACCGCCGGCATGCGCGCCAGCTCGATAAAGGCCTTGAGGTAATCGATTTCAATGTCGGTTTCGCGGACGCCCAGGAAAATCTGCTTGGCGATGCCTTTCCGCCCAAGCCGCACAGGCACAAGATTCATCTTGCCGGCATATTCTTCCACCAGCCAGCGCGGCAGCGCCGCGACGCCCCTGCCGCTTTCCACCATCTGCAGCATGATGTCGGTGGTCTCGATCGCCTTATGGCGACGAGGCGTGACACCTGCCGGCATCAAAAACTGATTATAGATGTCGAGCCGGTCGGTCTCTACCGGGTAAGTCACCAGCACTTCTCGCGTCAACTGCTCCGGCTTCACATACTCGACGTTGGCAAGCGGATGCTCGCGGTTCACCACCAACACCTGCTCATAGTCGAACACCGGTTCGAAGCGCAAACCCGGCTTGTAGAGCGGATCCGGCGTCACGAGCAGGTCGATCTCATAGCCGAACAACGCGCCAATCCCGCCGAACTGGAATTTCTGTTTGACGTCGACATCCACGTCCGGCCAGCGCGCGAGGTAGGGCGAGACCACCTTCAGCAACCACTGATAGCAGGGATGACACTCCATGCCGATACGCAGCGCGCCCCGCTCGCCCTGTGCGTACTGCTTGAGGCGCTCCTCGGCGAGATCCAGTTGCGGCAGCAGGCGGTTAGCTACCGCAAGCAGGTATTGACCGGCCTGGGTCAAACGCAGGCTACGCCCCTCGCGCAACCAGATATCCGTCCCCAGCTGCTGTTCCAGTTTCTTCATGGAGTGGCTCAGTGCCGACTGCGTCACGCACAGGATCTCCGCCGCGGCGGTCAGCGAGCCGTGCTTGTCCACGGCCTGGACGATGGCCAGATGAACTCTCTCAAGCATGATTGCACATGAGCGAAACTAATGGTTAGGTGAATTATCACCATTTTACTTCATAAGACGCCTTCGTTAGGATGCTCCGATCCGCAACCGACCGAATCAAGGCGACACGATGGCAACGACACACAATCTAGGCTTTCCCCGTATCGGCGCAAAGCGCGAACTGAAGTTCGCGCTCGAGTCCTACTGGAAAGGCGAGTCCTCGCTCGGAGAACTGAAGGCACTGGGCGCGCAGTTGCGCGAGCGTCACTGGACGAACCAGACCGGCCTAGGCTTTGCGGCCGTCGGCGATTTCGCCTTTTACGATCAGGTGCTGGACATGAGCTTCACCCTCGGCAACCTGCCGGAACGGGTGCAAGGCTTCCATGGCGATACCCTCGACAACTACTTCCGCGTCGCCCGCGGCCGTTCGGCCAAAGGTGCCGAAGACCACGCTGCCTGCTGCGGTGGTGTTGCCGCCGGTGAGATGACCAAATGGTTCGACACCAACTATCACTACATCGTCCCCGAGTTCAGCGCCAGCACCGAATTCAAACTGGATGCATCGCGTCTGCTCGAACAACTGGGCGAAGCCAAGGCACAAGGCGTCAAGGCCAAGCCGGTGATCATCGGCCCCGTGACCTATCTGGCAATCGGCAAGGCCAAAGACGATTCCGACAAGCTGGCCCTGCTGCCGCGTCTGCTGCCAGCCTACGCTGAACTGCTTGCCACGCTGGCAGCGCAAGGTGTCGAATGGGTGCAGATCGACGAGCCGATTCTCGTGACCGAACTGTCTGCTGAATGGCAGCAAGCGTATGTCACCGCCTACCAGGCTCTCGCAAACAGCAAGGTCAAGCTGCTGCTGGCGACGTACTTCGGCCAGTTGCTCGGCAACCTGTCGCTGGCGGTCAAGCTGCCAGTGCAAGGCCTGCATCTGGATGCGATCAATGCGCGCACCGAAGTCGACACCGTGATCGCACAACTGCCGCAGGACCGCGTGTTGTCGCTCGGCGTGATCAACGGCCGCAACATCTGGAAGACGGACCTCAACAGCGTGCTGGACTGGCTCGAGCCGGTCGCGAAGCAACTGGGCGAGCGCCTGTGGATCGCACCGTCGTGCTCGCTGCTGCACGTGCCGGTGGACCTGGCAAACGAACAGAAGCTGGATGCGGAAGTCCGCTCGTGGCTCGCCTTCGCGCTGCAAAAGCTGGGCGAACTGAAGGTGCTGGCTACCGCGCTGAACAACGGTCGCGACGCGGTGAAGGCAGAGCTGGCGGCTAACGGTGCCGCGATTGCCGCCCGCCGCGCATCGCCGCGCGTGAACAACCCCGCTGTCAAAGCCGCCCTCGCGAAGATCAATCCGGCCTTGGGCCAGCGCAAGAACGCCTATCCGGCACGCGCTGACAAGCAAGCCGCGTTGCTAAACCTGCCCGCTTACCCGACCACGACGATCGGCTCGTTCCCGCAGACCGGCACGATCCGCCATGCGCGCAGCCAGTTCAAAAGCGGTGCGCTGGATGAAGCCGGTTACAAGCTTGCGATGCGCGCCGAAATCGAACGTAGCGTGCGCGAGCAGGAAGCTCTGGGCCTGGACGTGCTGGTGCACGGCGAAGCGGAGCGTAATGACATGGTCGAATACTTCGGCGAGCAGCTCGACGGCTACGCCTTCAGCCAGTTCGGCTGGGTGCAGTCGTATGGCTCGCGTTGCGTGAAGCCGCCCATCCTGTTCGGCGACATCAGCCGTCCGAAGGCCATGACGGTCGAGTGGGTCAAGTACGCGCAGTCGCTCACCAGCAAGCCGATGAAGGGCATGCTGACCGGCCCGGTCACGATCCTGAACTGGTCGTTCGTGCGTGACGACCAGTCGCGTTCGGTGTCGTGCTATCAGTTGGCCCTGGCGATACGCGAAGAAGTGCTGGACCTCGAAAAGGCCGGCGTGCGCGTGATCCAGATCGACGAAGCAGCCCTGCGCGAAGGTCTGCCGCTGCGTAAGTCGCAATGGGGTGAATATCTCGACTGGGCAGTGACGTCGTTCCGTATCACCGCCAATGGTGTGGATGACGAAACGCAGATCCACACCCATATGTGCTATTCGGAGTTCAACGACATCATCGCGTCGATCGCCGATATGGACGCCGACGTGATCACGATCGAAACCTCGCGCTCGGACATGGAACTGCTGGACGCCTTCGACAACTTCAACTATCCGAACGAAATCGGCCCGGGCGTGTACGACATTCACTCGCCCAACATCCCGACCGAAGAACACATCGTTCAACTGATGAAGAAGGCAGCGGAACGCATTCCGCCGCAACGCCTGTGGGTGAATCCGGATTGCGGTCTGAAGACGCGTCAGTGGGAAGAAGTCATTCCGGCGCTGACCAACATGGTGGCAGCGGCGAAGAAGCTGCGCGCTTCTGCCTAAGGGCTCCTTTTTTTGAATCCACGCCATGTTTGAATGGCGGGGAAACCAACACCGGCCACCTTCGGGTGGCCGGCCGTCGTTTACAGGCACGCTCCTCGCTATAAATCTCCGCCATGGAGTAGCATGATCACGCGCAAGCCAAAAAGAGCGATCCTCTTTCGGCGAAATGCGCGCTGGGACAGCAACCACCGTTCTACCTTCCCTACGACATCACATGGAGCAAAGCATGGCCTATGGCAACTATCACAAGCGCAAGATCGCCGATCGCGATCTGCACCCAGAAACCCAGATGATGTCGTATGGCTACGATCCGTTCCTTTCGGAAGGATCGGTTAAGCCGCCCGTGTTCCTGACGTCGACGTTTGCGTTCCGTACTGCCGAGGACGGCGCCGACTTCTTCGATATGGTCTCAGGCCGCAAGCCTTCGCCCGAAGGCGAAAGCGCGGGCCTCGTCTATAGCCGTTTCAATCACCCGAATCTCGAGATTGTCGAAGATCGACTAGCGTTGCTCGATGGCTCGGAGTCCGCTGTCGTGACGTCGAGCGGCATGTCTGCGATTGCGGCAATTCTGCTGGCATTGCTGCGACCGGGCGATTGTGTGGTTCAGTCCGTGCCGCTTTATGGCGGGACTGAAATGCTCATTTCAAAGTTTCTGCCTGAATGGGGCATCACTTCGCAAGTAATCGAGGATGGGCTTTCGGTCGAGGCGATCCGCGACGCGCTCGAAGCCGCGGCGAAAAAGGGCAACGTGCGAATGTGCTACATCGAGACGCCGGCCAACCCGACCAACGCATTGTTCGACCTTGAAGGACTGCGTCGCGAGATCGACGCGTTCGAAACGCGCCACGGCTATCGTCCGCTTTCGGTTTGCGACAACACGCTTCTAGGGCCGTTGTATCAGAAGCCGGTGAAGCAAGGTATCGACCTCAACGTATATTCGCTGACGAAGTACATCGGCGGTCATAGCGATCTGGTCGCGGGCGGTGTTACCGGTAGCCGTAGTCTGATCACGAAGGTGCGCTCGATTCGCAGCGCGCTCGGCTCGCAACTCGATCCGCACTCGTCATGGATGATCACACGTTCCATGGAAACCCTCGTGCTGCGCATGGAGCAGGCCGCGCGCAGCGGCAGCGCCGTCGCGCGATGGCTCGCGAGCAATCCGTATCATCCGGTGAAAGTTTTGCATCCCGAACTGATTGAAGATCCGACCTACCAGGCGGTTTATCAGCGTCAGTGCAGCGGACCTGGGTCGACGTTTGCCTTCGTGCTCAACGGCGGTCGCGAGCAGGCGTTCAAACTCATCAACGGTTTGAGTCTGTTCAAGTCGGCGGTGAGCCTAGGCGGCACGGAGTCGCTGATTTGTCATCCCGCTTCCACAACACATTCCGGCGTGCCAGCAGAGGCACGCGCCAAGGCAGGCGTGTCGGAGGGATTGATTCGCGTGTCCGTTGGATTGGAGCATCCTGACGATCTGATCGCCGATCTGTCTTACGCGCTGGAACACTGCTGAGTCGCGCAGCGCACGGCTGCGGAGCGTCGTTGGGCTTCGGTTCTGGCACCTGCTACGGGCCAGAACCGAAGAATGCCATTAGTTAATCAAGCCCACCCTGGCAGAGATACTTGATCGACAGATAGTCATCGAGACCATACTTCGACCCTTCGCGGCCATAGCCCGATTCTTTCACGCCACCAAACGGCGCGGCCTCGCTCGAAATCGCGCCCTCGTTGATGCCGACGATCCCCGCTTCCAGCTGTCTTGAGACGCGGTCAATGCGGCGCACATCCTGACTGTAGAAGTACGATGCGAGCCCAAATGGCGTGTCGTTGGCCGCGTGGATCGCTTCCGCTTCATCCTCGAAACGGAACAGCGGTACGACGGGGCCAAAGGTTTCCTCGCAGCTTAGCTGCATCTCGCTGGTGGCATCGGCGAGAACGGTAGGTGCATAGTAGTTCGGACCCAACGCCGTGAGGCGCTTGCCACCGGTGAGAGTGCGTGCGCCTTTCGACATGGCATCATCGACGTGGCGTGCGATCTTGTCGACAGCACGTGTGTTGATCATCGGACCGATCTGCGCGGCGGAGTCGGTGGCCGGCGCGACCTTCAGCGCGGCGACGCGTTTGGCGAGCATATCGCCGAACTTCTCGTACACCGACGACTGCACGTACACCCGGTTCGGGCATACACACGTCTGGCCACCATTGCGAAACTTCGACACGAGCAAGCCTTCAACCGCGGCGTCGAGGTCTGCATCGTCGAACACGATGAACGGTGCGTTGCCCCCCAGCTCGAGCGAGAGCTTCTTGAGCGTCTCGGCCGATTCGCGCGCCAGATACTTGCCAACTGGCGTCGAACCCGTGAAGGTAATCTTGCGCACGCGGCCATCGTGCAACCAATCCGCCACCGTAGGTACCGCACTCTCGCGCGATGAAGCAATCAGGTTAAGCACGCCGGGCGGCACGCCCGCTTCGTGCGCCAGCATCACGAGTGCGAGGGCGGTGAGCGGCGTGTCCTCAGCGGGCTTGCCAACCACCGTGCATCCCACAGCAAGTGCAGGCGCAATCTTGCGCGCGATCATCGCGAGCGGGAAATTCCACGGCGTGATGGCCGCGACCACGCCAACCGGCTCCTTCACCGCGCTCATCCGCTTGCCGCGCTGCTGTTGCGGAATCAGGTCGCCGTAGATGCGCGTCGCTTCATCCGCGAACCACGCGACATACGATGCGCCGTACAGCACTTCGCCACGTCCTTCCGCGAACGGCTTGCCCTGCTCGAGCGAGATCAGGCGGCCAAGCACGTCGGCGTTCTCGAGCATCAACGCGTGCCAACGATGCAGCACGGCCGCGCGATCCTTCGGCAGGGCATCGCGCCATGCGGGGAACGCACGCGCGGCGGCGTCGGTAGCGGCGCGGGCGTCGGCCTCACCGCCATCAGCGATAGTGGCGATCACCTCGCCCGTCGCCGGGTTCGTCACGTCGAAGCGCTTGCCGCCAATAGAAGCGACCCATTTGCCGTCGATAAAATGCTCGGTGCGGATCAGGTCGCTCAGTTCAAATTTCGTTGCCATCGAAATCTCCTTGTTCAGGCGAGCCGTTCGGCAATCGCCTTGCCCACTTCCGTGGTGTTGGCCCGGCCACCGAGATCGCCAGTAAGCGGACCTTCCTTGAGCACCGCCTCGATCGCGGCGAGCATCGCATCGTGAGCCTCACGCTCGGCCCCCTGGTGGTTGCCGAGGAAGTCGAGCATCATCGCCGCCGACCAGACCATCGCGATCGGATTGGCGATGTTCTTGCCGAAGATATCGGGCGCCGAGCCGTGAACCGGTTCGAACAACGAAGGAAACGTGCGTTCGGGATTCATGTTCGCCGAGGGCGCGAGGCCGATCGTCCCCGTACACGCGGGACCGAGATCGGACAGGATGTCGCCGAACAGATTGGTGGCCACGACCACGTCGAAGCGGTCCGGATTCAGCACGAAGCGCGCGCAGAGAATGTCAATGTGCTGCTTGTCCCACGTCACATCCGGATACTGCGCCGCGATGCCGGCGGCGCATTTGTCCCACCATGGCATGCTGATCGCGATGCCGTTGCTCTTCGTCGCGACGGTGATCTTCTTGCGTTCGCGCCGTTGCGCGAGGTCGAATGCGAACTTCAGGACGCGCTCGCTGCCGTGACGCGTGAACACGGACTCCTGCAGCACGAACTCACGGTCCGTGCCTTCGAACATCACGCCGCCCACCGACGAATACTCGCCCTCGGTGTTCTCGCGCACGATCCAGAAATCGATGTCGCCTGCTTTGCGCCCTGCGAGCGGTGAAGGCACGCCGGCAAAGAGACGCGCGGGACGCAGGTTGATGTACTGATCAAATTCGCGCCGGAACTTCAGCAGCGATCCCCACAGCGAGATATGGTCAGGCACCGTCTCCGGCCAGCCGACCGCACCGAACAGAATCGCATCCATGGGCTGCAGTTGCGCTTTCCAGTCGTCTGGCATCATCTGACCATGCCTCGCGTAGTAGTCGCAGCTTGCCCATTCGATGTGCTTGAATTCCAGCGCGATACCGAATTTTTTGCTGGCGGCTTCCAGCGCGCGCAACCCCTCCGGCATCACTTCCTTGCCAATGCCATCTCCGGGGATGACGGCGATGCGGTACGGCTTGTTCATGTGACTCTCCTCTGCAGATAACGAATGGTCCATTGAGCGACCCGGCGAATTGCGCAGGTTTCTCTTTCAAAAGATGGGGCCTCGGGATTCATTTTCGCTCTAACGCGAGAATCACGCTGCCAACTGCCCTACACGGTGGCCACAGGCGTCACCGGGGAGCCCACTGCGCCCGGCAAACGCAGCGGCGGTGCGGTAAGCAGAAACCGGCTGCGTCCGTTTGCGTGCAACCAGTCGGCAAGTTCGCTCAGATGCCACAATTCGCCGAGATACACGCCCAGCCGGAACAGACAGAGATCATGCAACGGATGCGAGGCATACCGATCACTTTCAGCGGCTTTGGGCGGCAACATCTCCACAGCGGCGTTGTCCGAGATCAGCGCTACCACTTCGGATTCGACAATCCAGTCGCGCAATTTCTCGTCCCGGCCGTCGAGCGCAGCGAAACTTTGGTTCAGGCGGCTCATGTCGGGATTGCCGGCCATTTCGATCAACGCTTCATCCGTGCCGGTACGCAGACAGACCATGTCGCCTGGCTCGACGTCCACGCCTTGAGCGTCCATCGCTTCGCTCAACTCGGCGTAACCAACAGCTACCTTCTTCGTGCCGAAATGACGCTTGAGGTCGATCATGACGCCGCGTCCTTGCACGCCCGTCGCAGCCATGTTTTCGATCCCGAGGCGCTTCGCACCCACAGGATGCTCCACGACACGTTCGTTACCATTCCGGTAATCGATCGGCCCGACGATATCCTCTCCCGCGCGAAAGCCGTTATAGAAGACCATTTCCGGCACACCATCGCCCATGAGATCAAACCACTGCCCCATATGCGCGAGGCTGTCCCACTGCGTCGAGTACTGGAGCGCCAGATGGACCGTGTCGTCGCAGATGACATCCAGTAGATGAGGGTTATCGCGTGACAGCGGGTACGTCATGTTCGGGCGGCTGCCTCGCCGCGTCGGCTCGATGCGGGGCGGTTGACGGCGCGGATTAAGCGCCGTCCCGCCCGGACAGTCGAGCGGCAAACTCAGACAGAAAACGCGACCTTCACTGACTTCTCGTATGCCCTGGAGGACCTTCTCTGGCGTCAGCAGATTGAGCCGTCCAAGTTGATCGTCGGGACCGAAGTCGCCCCAGTTCGAATCCTCCGGCCGTTGATTCCACCGCCGGGCACTGCTTGACCGCATCATCTCACTACATCTCCTATGGCAAAACTCGCGTCTTCGTTGGCACCATCCAGACCTGACCGGGTCTCTGGACCAACTTCCTCGTCGGGCATCCAGCGCGACGTATTGAAGACGCTGATGGCGATGATCAACAATGCCCCTGCGGCGATAAACGACGCCATCGAAAATCTGAGTCCGAGCGACGGCGTCACAAGCGCGATCACGTAGGGCGCAGCCACGCTCACCGAAGTCATCGCGTAGCTAATGCCGATGCCGGTTGCCCGAGCTGCGACCGGGAAACGCCGCGCCTGATAGAGCGGCAGGATGCCGAATAGTCCGTTCGCGAACATGCCCATCAGAAATGCGCCGACACCCAGCTGAAAGTGATCGGAAACAAGCGTGTAGAGGACCGTGGACGGAATCACGATCGTCATGAAGACGATGATGGTCAAGCGCTCGCCGAAACGGCTCGCCGCATAACCTGAGAGCGGCTTGCCAATCACCGAGCCGACCGAATAAGCCACGATAAAAGGAAATATCGAACCTGAGTCCAGATGTTGAGTCGTGAGCAGGAACGTCGGATAAAGCACCTGTACGGCCCAAAGCATGAAGTTGATGCCTGCCGAAAACGCCCAGGCCTGCGCGACAGCAGGATTGAATACGAACGGCTTGAACTTTCGACCTTCCTTTTTGTGTTGCTGCTGACGCACCCAGTCGTCCGATTCCTTGACGTTACGACGCAGGAAAAGCGTAAGCAGTGCAGGCACTACGCCGATAAAAAACATCCAGCGCCAGCCGAGCACCGGAAACACAAAATGGAACGAGAGTGCCGCCAGCATGTAGCCGAACTCGTAGCCCGCGACCATGATGCCGGAGGCAAGCGGACGGATTTTTTCGGGTACGGTCTCCATCAACAGCGATACGGAGGCCGTCCATTCACCACCGAACCCGAGGCCAAACAGGATGCGTAACGCCATGAACGACGCATAGCTCCATGCGAGCCCACTCAAGCCGGCGGCGCACGAAAACCATAGTACGGCGGCCATAAACGCGAACTTTCGGCCGAAGCGGTCGGCAGCGAGTCCCCACCCAATCGTGCCCGCGATCTTGGCGAAACCCGTGGCGGTGACGATGAACGCCATCGCAGGCAGACCCACGTCGAACACCGTGCGCAGATGCGGAATCAGAAACAGGAGGATAGTGAAGTCGAACGCGTCGAGCGCCCAGCCTGCTGTCGCGGCGAAAATAATGTGCCAATGCTTCCTGAGCAAAGCTGCATTCGAATGTGTCGCCCCTTCCGCGAAGGTAGCGGGCTCCATTGCGTTGTGGGGCATGGATTGTCTCCTGATGGTCAAAGTCCGACGTGATACGGGGCTTACGCCCCGCTTTTATCGCTCTGGTTTGCACGGCCCATGCTTAGGCTTGCCGGGTCCGTGCGCCATGGTTCATTGCTCGATGAATTCCCGGGCAAGCTTGCGAGCCGCGTTCGCGAACATGAGAATGTCCACACCGGTCGCGACGAATGTGCAGCCAAGCTCGAGATAGCGGCGCGCGAGTGTCTGGTCCGATGTCAACGTGCCGGCTGCCTTACCCGAAGCGACGATGGTGCGAATCGCCCCCTCGATCGCCTTCTGTACCTCCGGATGAGTGGGCTTGCCGCGATATCCCATCGACGCTGCCAGATCCGCCGGGCCGATGAATACACCATCGACACCGTCGACCTCGCAGATCGCCTGTAGATTCTCGAGCGCCGTGACGGTCTCCGCTTGCACGAGCAGACAGATTTCGCTGTCCGCAATGTCCAGATAGTCGGCACGCGAACTCCAGCGCGACGCACGTCCCACCGCACTGCCCACGCCACGAATTCCGTGCGGCGGATAGCGCACAGCGGCGACACTCGCGCGGGCCTGATCGGCGGTATCGATCATCGGAATCAGCACGTTGCGCGCGCCGATATCGAGCAGCCGCTTGAGCAACGCCGGATCGGCGTTCACAGGACGCACGACGGGTTCGGCGCGATAAGGCGCAACGGCCTGCAATTGCCCAAGAATGCTGCGCACGTCGTTCGGAGCGTGCTCTGCGTCGATCAACAGCCATTCAAAGCCAGCGGTCGCGCTGACTTCGGCCAGATAGGAATCGGCCATCGAAAGCCAGAAGCCGATCTGCTTCTGGCCGTTTGCGAGCGCCGTCTTGAACGGATTAAGCACGGACGTCGACGTTGCGTTCATCACGATTTCTAGCCTCCATGGGGACTTGATTGAACTGGATGGGTTCCACTTTGCCGAGCAGGAACAGATAGTTGAGCATCGCGATCACGATCAGCGCCGACGAGAACAGCAACGCCGCAACGAAGGAACCGGTTGAACCCACGATCGCACCCGTGACAACCGGGCCGACTACGCCGCCCATGTTCGAAACGGTGTTCTGGATACCCGCAACGCGTGACACCATGTTGCGTGGCGCGACATCTCCGGGCAGTGCCCAGACCTGGGATGCAGCGACGGTCGTGCCTGATTTCGCCACGCAGAGTAACGCGACCGCCACCAAAGGTGAGGCGGCGAATGCCGCGAAGCCGATACTCGACGCCATCAACAGGCCGATGATGAGAAACAGTTTGCGGGTTGCCGTGAGCGAGAGCCGTCCCGAGGCATACACGTGATCCGAGGCCCAGCCTGCGAAGATCTCGACGACCATCGAAAGGATGAGCGGCAACGAAGCCATGAAGCCCATTTCCATCATGCTCATGCCACGTTCCTTGACGAGATACGTCGGCAACCACGTGATGAAGAAGTAAGAGTTGTAGTTGATCATGAAGAAGCCGATACACATGGCCCAGATGTTCCGGTATGCGAACAGTCGGTACCAGGGAACATCGGCAAGCGCGGCACCGTTCTGGCGCGGCGCTTCTTCATCGGCGCGAATGTAGGCGAGTTCGGATGCGCTGACACGCCGATGATCGGCCGGCGAGTTCTTGAACACCAACACCCAGACCACGCACCAGACCAGCCCAAGCGCGCCGGTAATCGCAAACGTGACTTTCCAGTCGAAGACCGCCAGCAGCCAGGCAATCAACGGAAGCGCGATGGCGCCGCCAAGCTTCGATCCGCTATCGAAGATGCCCGCGACGGTGGCGCGCTCCTGGCGCGGAAACCACCGCGTCGCGATGCCCGCATTGCTCGGATAGGAGCCCGCTTCGCCCACACCCAGCATCACCCTCAGCGCCACGAGCGATTTGAAACCGCTGGCGAGTCCGGTCACGGCCGTCGCGAGCGACCACCAGAATACGGCCATGCCCAGTACGATCTTCTGCCCGAAGCGGTCGGCAAGCATGCCTGCGGGCAGTTGCAGCAGCGCGTAGGACCAGAAGAACGCCGACATCACGATGCCCATCTCCATGGCGCCAAGATGGAACTCGGACTGAAGATGGGGTGCCGCGGCGGATAGCACCGTCCGGTCAATGTAGTTGATCGCAATGGCTGACCACATCAGGCCAGCCACCACCCAGCGCACTTTGCTGCGGGGCTCCTGTTGCAACGCTTGGCTCAATCTCTGTCTCCGATTTTGTTGTAGGTGCGAGGCGGCGTTTCAGCTAACGATGCCCATGTGCCAGGGCACGAACTCGTGATCGCCCAGGCCGAGCAGTTCGCTGCGGGTACGTTCGCCCGATGCGGCCCGCAGGATGTGCTGGAAGATGTCCTCGCCCATTTCTTCGACTGAGCGTTCGCCATCGAGGATCAGTCCGCAGTTGATATCCATGTCGTCGCGCAGCCGCTCGAACATCGGCGTGTTGCTTGCGAGCTTGATCGTGGGCGCGGGCTTCGAACCGAACATGGAGCCGCGGCCGGTCGTGAAGCAGATCAGGTTTGCACCGCTGGCGATCTGCCCGGTCACCGCGACGGGGTCGTAGCCGGGCGAGTCCATGAAGACGAAGCCGGCGCGATCGATCGGCTCGGCATATTCGTAGACGGCCTGCAGCGGCGTCGTCCCGCCTTTCATCGCAGAACCAAGCGATTTCTCGAAGATGTTGGCGAGTCCGCCTTGCTGATTACCCGGTCCTACGACGCCATTGAACTGGCCGTTGTGTCCGCGCGTGTACTGCTCCCACCACGTAAGCCGGTCGAGCAGTTTCTGGCCGACCTCCGGCGTCACCGCGCGGCGCGTCAGCATGTATTCGACACCATGAATTTCGGGGGTTTCGGAAAGGATCGCGGTGCCGCCGTGGCGCACCAGAATATCCATCGCCGCGCCCAGGGCCGGGTTCGCCGTGATGCCGGAAAAGCCGTCCGAGCCGCCGCATTCCAGACCGATCTTGATGTGACTCGCGGGCACCGGACTGCGGCGAATATCGTTCGCAGCCGGCAGCATCTGCTCTATGGCAGCGATCCCTGCCGCGATCGTCGCACGGGTGCCGCCCTCGTCCTGCATGACCAGCGTGTGGACCGCGGCACCGGCCTGAAGCCCCTGCGATTCGAGCAAGGCGCCGACCTGATTGCGCTCACAGCCTAGCCCGACGATCAGCACGCCGCCAAGATTCGGATGACGCGCATAGCCGGCGAGCGTGCGGCGCAAGACATCGAAGTGTTCGCTAGGCGAAGACATCCCGCAGCCGCTGGTCTGCGCAAACGCGACCACGCCGTCGACATTCGGGTAACGTGCGAGCCGCTCAGGCGTAAACCACGCGGCGATATTCTTGATGACGGTAGAAGAGCAGTTGACCGAGGCCAGAATGCCGATGAAGTTGCGCGTCGCGACGCGCCCATCGGGTCGCACGATGCCGTTGAAGGTTGCCCGTTCGGCTTGTTCAACGTACTCGACGGGACGCACATCCAGGCAGAAACCCGGATCGCGTTCGAAATCGATCAACTCGACGTTGTGCGTATGGACGTGATCACCCGCCTCGATGTCGCGAGCGGCCCGGCCAATGATGGTGTCGTATTTGCGGATGGCCGCGCCCCGCGGAATATGTTGCGCCGCCACTTTATGACCCGCGGCAACCTGGGCGCGCATGCGGATGGCCGCATCGCCAATGGAAAGCTGTTGCCCGATGGACAACGCCTCGCGCGCGATCAGTACATTGTCCGCGGCGTTAAGCCGGATTAGCGGCTCGTTCACCATCATCTCACCAGCCTGCGACATACACGTCTCCTGTCTCTGCAAGTCCTGCGGCACCTGTTCCGCTTATCTTCGGACAAATGTTACCGGTTTATGTAACCGGTAACATAGGGCGCATGGTAGTATGCTTTTGAGACAATTACCAGCAACTTTTTTCGGGCCCGAGTGATCAACGACGTGAGCAAAACGCCTACTTCCCTGCTTGCCCCTGTCGAACGAAGCGCCTCGCGGCGCGCCCGCAAGAACTCCGGGCGCGTCACGCTCAGCGATCTTGCAGCGCTCGTCGGCGTGACCAAGGTGACCGTCTCACGCGCACTGAATACGCCGGAACTGGTCTCGGTCGACACGCTGGAACGCATCCGCGAGGCGGTCCGGCAAACCGGCTACACCCCTGATCTCATCGCAGGATCGCTGGCATCGACACGCAGCGATCTCATCGTCGCGCTGATCCCCGCGATGGGCGGTAGCGTGTTTCAGGAGACCGTCGAGGCCCTCACAAGCGAGCTTGCCGCGTCGGGCTATCAGTTGCTGATCGGGCAAAGCGGCTACGACGAGTCGCGCGAGGACGCCCTGCTCGATGCAGTGATTGGCCGCCGGCCGGCCGGCATCGTTTTGACCGGCGTCGTTCACTCCCAGAGTGCGCGGCAAAAATTGCATGCGAGCGGCATCCCGGTTGTCGAGACCTGGGATCTGACGAGCGAGCCGATCGACATGCTGGTCGGCTTCTCGCATGAGCAGGTTGGCAAAGCCGCGGCAAAATTCCTGAAGAAGCGTGGCGCGCGGCGCCCCGCTGTCTTCACACCCAGCGACCAGCGCGCGCAGGCTCGCACCAAAGCGTTCCTTGAAGCGTTCGGTGGCGCCAAGACGAGCCCCGCCATCCCCGTGGTGACGATCGAGTCACCGGCAAATCTCGGCGACGGGCGGCGGGCGTTGAAGGACTTGCTTGAGAAAGATGCCGATATCGACGCCGTTTTCTGCGGCGCGGATAGCCTTGCGTTGGGCGTATTGATGGAAGCCGAGAGCCAGGGTATTGCAGTGCCTGGACGGCTGCGTGTGATTGGCTACGGTGACCAGAATTTTGCCAGGGACACCACGCCGCCTTTGTCGACCATGAGAATCGATGGCACGCGAATCGGTTCGCTTGCGGCGACCATGCTCGTCAACCGGATTGAAAACGGTCCGGACACCGAGCAGATGGTCGACGTCGGGTTTAATCTGATCGAGCGGGATAGCACCTGACGCCGTCGGCGCCATAGCAGCATCGCCCTGTTTCATACCTTCTTCATTGCCTCAGTTCGCCATTCAGGAGTGTTGGCCGATGTCGACTTCGTCATCAGGTTCCGTGCGCCACGGTAGTACTACTTTGGTCACGTCACTGGTCGCTGCCGCGTTCTTCATGGAAAACCTCGACGGTTCGATTATTGCCACGGCGTTGCCGCAGATGGCGCAATCGTTTCATATCAGGCCAGTAGAACTAAGTATCGGTATCACGTCTTATCTGCTAACGCTTGCCGTATTTATTCCGATCAGCGGATGGATTGCCGATCGCGTCGGCGTTCGCAACGTTTTCACCGCGGCCCTCGCGATCTTCACCGGTGCATCGATACTCTGCGGCCTGACCGGCAATCTCGTCGAATTCACTGGCGCACGCATTCTGCAGGGCATAGGCGGCGCAATGATGGTGCCAGTCGGACGTCTCGCTGTGCTGCGCGTCACGCCCAAGGAACAGCTGGTGCGCGCGATCTCGGTGATCACATGGCCGGGGCTGGTCGCGCCGGTCCTCGGGCCGCCGCTCGGTGGATTCATCACGACATACTTCACGTGGCGCTGGATTTTCTACCTGAACCTGCCGCTGGGCTTGATAGGGATGGTGCTGGCCTGGCGTTTCCTCAGCGCGGAGCGCGACACGGCTTCCCGCCCTTTCGACTTACTGGGCTTTGTGCTGACCGGCGTTGCGGGCACCTCGGTCATGTATGCGATGGAGGCAATCGGCCGCGCCGACACGTCCTGGCACTCGTCGCTGGTGTTTCTCGTGGTCGGCTTCGTGGCCTGCGCGGTAGCCTGGTTCCATCTTCGCCGCACCGCGCATCCGATGATCGATTTGTCCGCGTTCCGGATCAAGACGTTCGTGGTGGCGATCTCTGGCGGTTCGCTATTCCGGATCTCGATCGGCGCGGTGCCGTTTCTGTTGCCCTTGATGTTTCAGATTGGCTTTGGCATGAACCCGTTTCAGTCGGGCTTGCTAACGCTCGCTGTGTTTGCGGGCAATCTGTCGACGAAACTCGTTACGACGCAAATCCTGCAGCGTTTCGGCTTCCGGACCGTGCTCGTCTACAACGGCGCGTTTGCCGCAGTCACACTCGCGAGCATGAGCCTGCTAAGGCCGACCACGGGGTATGGATGGATTCTCGGCGCACTGTTCGTCAGCGGCGTCGCACGTTCGTTGCAATTTACCGCCATCAATACGCTCGGTTTCGCTGACGTTCCAAAACCGCAGATGAGCGGCGCCTCGACCTTGTCGAGCACGATGAGTCAGATGACAATGGGGATGGGCGTCGCAGCCGGCGCAATCGCGCTGCGAATCGCCTCGTGGTGGCACGGCCACGACGCTCAAACATTAGTGCCGGCAGATTTCAGCATCGCCTTTCTGATGGTGGCAGCGTTAAGCGTGATTGCGATATTCGATGTGTTTACGTTAGCCCCCGACGCGGGCGAACACGTCAGCGGGCATCGACGGAGCGTCGGCAAATCTTGACGGCTAAGCGGCTTTCGCGGCAGTTCGCAACTCGCCTAACAGCGCTTTTCCTGACCATGCAGGGCGTGCGTCGGCTCGCTCGGCTTCGTGCACGAGCTGGCAGAGTCGTTCGTTCACCGGCGCCGTTTGCCCCAGACGTTGCGCGAGGCGCACCACTTCGCCGTTGATCCAGTCGACTTCCGTAGCGCGCCCTGCCTCCAGGTCGTCGGACATGGACGAACGCGCGAGGGGATCGATCGTCAGCATCGCGCGACCGACGCGTTCGAATAATGCATCAGGCAAGCGAAGAGCACGCGGTATCCAGGTAGCGGGAAGCGGCGTCACTTTGACTGGCCGTATGCCGGCCCGCTTCAGAAGCGCGAGCGCTTCTTCCTGCGCCATAGCGAGGCAAACCCGGTACGCGCGTTGCGAAAGCTCTTCCTTGAGCGGCCGGTTCGCGAGCGCATTGATTGCATTGTTAAGATTGAGCAATAGTTTGGCCCATTGCACGGGCAGTATATCGTCGTGCTGAATCAGCGGCAGTCCTGCATTCCTAAATGCTTCGACGAACGGCTGCATGGCCGGCGTATGCCGGATCTCCAGTTCGCCGCCCGAGCCTTGATGAAACGCACCCGGGCCGCGTTCGACGACATTGAATGGCACCATCCCTTCCAGCACCGTGTGCTGTGGCAGCGCGGCACGCAACACGTCCGCGTTGCCAACGCCGTTCTGGAAGCTCACAACGATCGTGCCGGGGCGGAGCACACCGGCCAGCTCTGCTGCGGCCGTAGGCGTCGCGGCAGATTTGACGGTGACAAGCACGAGATCGGCGGCGGCGGCGCTCGCCGCGTCCGTTGATACGTCGATCCGCTCCGGTGGCGCATGCCAGCGGCTATCGTCGTGCCGCGACAGTGTGATGCCTCGATCGCGCAACTGGTCGGCCACGCGCGCACGTCCGATGAAGGTGACGTCGCTGCCCGCGGCAAGAAGTCGTCCACCGACATAGCAGCCAATCGAGCCAGCGCCATAGATAAAGATCTTTGCCATGCTGGTTCTCACGGTTAGTCAGCGTATCCGGGACTACGACGGTCAAGCCGGCGCAGCAGGCCTGGCCATGCCAGCGCTCCTGGCGTGCCGCTCGTTACCGCCCGGATCTGTTCCTTGATGCCGGCGCGAATCGACTGGGGGATCGGAGTCAGCTTTGCGCCACCCGACTGGGCACGTACCTGAATCATGCAGGACGCCTCAAAGAAATACATGGCGACGAAGGCGTCTGCCGGCGAAGCGCCAACCGTCAGCAGGCCGTGGTTGCGCAGCATCAGATACGTGTTGCTTCCGAGGTCCCGAACGAGACGCGGTTTCTCGGCTTCGTTAAGTGCGATGCCCTCGTAGTCATGGTAGCCGAGCGATGCCAGCACCCCAAGCGATTGCTGGGAGAGCGGCAACAAGCCCGCTTCCTGCGCCGACACTGCAACGCCGTTGACCGAGTGCGTGTGCATCACGCACAGCGCGTCTTCGCGGGCCGCGTGCACAGCGCTATGGATCGTAAAGCCAGCCGGGTTGACGTCATAAGGCGATTCGACAACCTTGCGGCCGTTGAGGTCCACCTTGACCAGCGACGACGCGGTGATTTCGTCGAACATCAGGCCATACGGGTTGATCAGGAAATGGTGTTCGGGACCGGGCACGCGCGCCGAGATGTGCGTAAACACCAGGTCGTCCCACCCGAACAGCGCAACGAGGCGATACGCCGCCGCGAGATTGACTCGCGCTTCCCACTCGGCAGATGAAACTTCGTTCTTCAGACTGAGATTAGATGAGGCCACGTCGACACTCCTTATTCGATGATTCAAGCATGGGATAACCCGGGACAACGGCAAGTCCCCATGATGTTCGCGAACCGGCCTAAAATCTGTCGGGTACACGACAGGTCGACGCACCAATGGAATCCAGCCAGAACCGCTACCGGACGCAACTCGAAACGACGCCGTGGTTCCGCGGCCTGTCCGTCGAATTGCGGGACTATCTGGTCAGCCACGCCAGCCTGGTGACGCTGGAAAGGGGTGAAGTCCTGTATCGGCGTGGCGAACAGTCTTACGGTCTGTATGCTGTGCTCGGCGGTGCGCTTGCTATCGGCACAGTCGGGGTGGATGGGAAGGAGGCGTTGCTTGCGGTATTAGGACCGACTGCGTGGGTGGGAGAAATCTCGCTGTTCGATGGGTTGCCACGTCCGAACAATGCCACCGCGGTTAGCAGGACGCTTCTGCTGCACGTGCCCGAGGCTGCGCTGAAAGACCTGCTCGACACTGCGCCCCGCTATTGGCGCGATTTTGCGTTGTTGATGGCTCAAAGACTCCGGCTTTCGTTCGACAACGCTGAAGCGATGACCTTGTTACCGGCAGCGCAACGCGTAGCGAACCGCTTGCTGTCGATTGCGGGCGGGTACGGCGGTCTCAATGCGGCGCAGAACAGGATAAGGCTCTCGCAAGACAGTCTCGCTTCAATGGTGTCGCTGTCGCGGCAGACCACGAATCAGTTGCTCAAGAATCTGGAGAGTCAACGGATAGTGAGTCTGAAATCCGGGGAGATCACCATTCTTGATTTTGACCGGTTGAGGGCGGCTAGTCTTGGGGATCTCGAGACGTGAGGGATGTCGATGTCGCTGCGTATGCCCTAAGTCCGCTCGAAAAGACTTCAAGCCGAATATGCCCGCAAAAATCTCTTTCGCGTAGCTTATAGTTTGGTTAAGCTGATCTCAATCGACACGACTACGTGGAGCCGACATGGAAGTGAGCACAGAAACGCTTGTTGACATGCTGCGGGAAGTGGAAGCTGACGATCCCATCGATTACGCGGACCTCCCGTTTGGTGAGCAGGAACTCAGACGTCTCGTGATGAGTTCGCTAGTCGAGCGTCACCATCTGGTCGAAGCAGGCATGTCGGTCTCCGACGTTCACGCGCTATACCTGCTAAGCACGGCCAAGCTGGTCCTCGAAAACACGGTGCTCCACGCAAGACTGCTCATGCTCCAGGGCCAACAGGTCGATGTGCAGTCGCTGCTAGCTCCCTTTACCCTCAAAGGGAAATCGTGACCGGCTCTGCGCCGATCGATTGAATCCGGCACGTCGCCGAGGGTTGTTCGGGCGAGACCTCCAGGCTCACGAGCGTCGCAAACTGCGAGCCGCTGCGCCAGCAGCAAGAATCCCCCCCAGCGCGCCACCAAGATGGCTTTGCCACGACACGCCGGGATAAACCGGCATCACGCCGAAGAACATAGTCAGCCCGTAGCTGCCTGCCACGAACAGCGCCACCAGCATCGCGAGGATCTGCCGCGTGTAGTAAGCCCGCGCAACCAGATAGCCAGCGTAGCCGAACACCAGACCGCTAGCGCCGATATGCACCGTGTAAGGCGCACCGAGCAGCCAGGCGCACAGGCCCGCGCCAAGCATTGCGCCGATTGTCGCCGGCCAGAAGTTCGCGATGCGCGGCCACATGCATAGCCAGCCCAGGATGATCAGTGGACCCGTGTTCGACACGATATGCATCACGTTTGCATGCAACCACGGAGCGAACAGGATGCCCTGCAGCCCGCTGAGCGTACGCGGCACCACTCCGTGTCGATTCAATTGCAGGAACGGCAACGCGGCCGACAGAAAAAAGATCACCCACATCGAACCGACAAAGGCACCGAGAAGGAAAATGCGTGCCCTAAGCTGCGCAAACAGCGAGTCGGCGGTGGAGGTCGGGCGTGCGAGCCGTATCGAGGGTTGTGGCATGACGAGTCACTTTACCAATGTGCCATCGCGGGGTAGTCGCGTCGCGAGCCTGCCCCTTTTGACATGCATAGTAGCGGAATCCAATTTGCCCGGCAAAGTCAATTCCGGACAGGTGAGCGTCACAGCAGGACACGCCGACCAGGCATAGGCGGGGGGCGATTTCCGCACTGCGGCACAGCGTTTGCTACGGACTGACACCGACGCCGTGCAGCAATAACAGCGCGGAAATCAATCCAACCGTATCAAGTGCCGGAGGCTTAAATGGACTTCCCCGTTACCGAAGAGCAGATCAGAACGCTTGCCTTTTACCTCTGGGAGAAAGACGGCAGTCCGGAAGGCAAGTCTGACGAGTACTGGCTAAAAGCGCAGAGGCAACTGGCCGGTGAGGACAAAGCACAGGACGAGCCACCGTCCGTGACGCCAAACGACGTCTGAGGTGCGAACGTCTTATTGTCCGACTAGCGCAAGTCAGCCTTGGTACGAACGCTGAGGCGCCAATCAATAAGCGGCGAAGTCCAGAGTATCATCAACCCATCACGCATTCGGAGGGGCTGAATTGCCGTTACCCGCAAGCACCATCAAACTCGCTGTTCTGATTCCCTGCATGCTGTTTAGCGCAAGCTCGTGGGCCACCGACATCCAGTGCGAGAGCACGCGCCAACCCGCTCAGCGGATCATTTGCGACCACGCGATTCTGAATCATGAGTACGATGACGTCTATGAGCAGCAGCAAAGGCTCCTGCAAGAGGGAAAGCTGACGCCGAGCGATGTTGCCGCCTGGAAACAAAAGCGCGACGCCTGCACTGACGTGCACTGCATTGATGGCGTTTTCGCTGAAGCGAACAGCACCGTCGACAAAAGTCCCGCGAATATCGTCGCGGCGCCTGTCATGACCGCATCGGAAGCGCTTGGGCCTGCGTCAGGTGCGTTGCCCGCCTCTCAGGTCGCCGCTCAAGTCGCCTCTGCGGCAAGCCAGCAAGCGTCGAGTGTCCCCGTCTCGCGCCAGGGAAGCGCTTATGGCGTTGCGCTGCCGCAGTCGGTTCCAGCGGCTGCGTCCGCCCCGGCTGAGGTCAGTGCGGCATCCGCGAACACCGTTACGGTAAGCGGGAATTCGTCCAGTCCGTTCTTCATCGTTCCTGGCCTTCTGTTCGTTATTGTCGTATTGGGCGTGGGCGCGATGATGATATATCGAAGGAAGCGCGAAAGATAACTAAAGACAAAACGACTAGCTAAACTTGCTGTATCGCACTGGCTACGAGGTAGACAAGATGGCGGACCACCCTGAAATCAAGGCACTCGTGTTCGATGTGTTCGGAACGGTTGTCGATTGGCGCAATGGTGTCGCTCGCGACGTAGGCCCATTCCTCAGCCGACACGCGCTGGCGATTGACCCGTTTGAATTTGCAGACGCGTGGCGGCGTGAGTACACACCGGCAATGGAAGAGATACGAAGCGGACGGCGCCCATTCGTCAGGCTCGATGTATTGCATAAGGAAAACCTGGCCAAGGCAATGGCCGCATATAAAATCGATCCGGGTTCAATTCCTGACGATGAACTCGACGAACTGAACCGCGCCTGGCATCGGCTCGACCCATGGCCCGATTCCGTTGAGGGACTGCTAAGACTCAAGCGCCGCTTCATGATTGCGCCGCTCTCGAATGGCAACATCCGGCTGATGGTGGATATGGCCAAACGGGCTGCCCTTCCTTGGGACGCGATTCTCGGCGCGGAGGTCGTTCGGGCATACAAGCCGTCGCCGCAAGTCTATACCGACACCGTCGAGATTCTCGGTCTGAAACCCGCC
Source organism: Paraburkholderia sp. GAS206C (assembly GCF_050435645.1). Classification (NCBI taxonomy): domain Bacteria; kingdom Pseudomonadati; phylum Pseudomonadota; class Betaproteobacteria; order Burkholderiales; family Burkholderiaceae; genus Paraburkholderia; species Paraburkholderia sp. GAS206C. The sequence continues at coordinate 303,007 of NZ_JBNDKR010000005.1, forward strand.
GAGGTTTGCATGGTTGCAGCCCACAACGGTGACCTGGCCGCAGCGAGACAGTGTGGGCTAAAGACAGCGTTCGTCATACGACCAACCGAACACGGACCCGCTCAACAGAGCGACCTGCATCCCACACAGGCGTGGGACTTTGTAGCATCGGATATGAACGATCTGGCTACGAAGCTGGGATGCCCTACCTAGCCGTCAAGCGACAAGGAGGTCACTGTGGACGAGCCAGACCTGAGTACCCTCTACCGGAACTACCTGGATTGCCTGAATAGACGGGATTGGTCGTCGCTAGGCCAGTTCGTCGGCGACGACGTCATCCACAACGGCCGACCGTTTGGCTTGTCGGGTTACCGCGAAATGTTGGAGCAGGACGTTCGCGACATTCCGGACTTGCGCTTCGATATCGAACTGCTGGTAACCGAACCTCCGGTTATCGCAAGCCGTCTGCGCTTTAGCTGCTCTCCCAAGGGCACTTTCCTCGGATTGCACATCGACGGCAAGCGCATCACTTTCACGGAGAACGTGTTCTACGCGTTCCGCGACGGAAAGATCGCGCAGGTATGGTCGGTGATCGACAAAAGCGCGATCGAAGCGCAAATATAATCTGCTCCACATTGCGACCGGCAATGTGGAGCGCCGTTAAAAGCGATACCCGATAGAAACAAACGAAATGATGGGATTGAGCTTGAGCTTCGTGGTGCTCGTCACAGTCCCGGCCTCCGCCGTGTGAGTCGTTAAAGTGGCTCGCGTCGATAGCCACATATACGACAACGACGCATCCACCGACCAGTGTTTGTCGATGTTATAGGCGAACCCCGCGTTGATGACCGGCGCAAAAGAACTGCTCAGCTTCGCCGTCGTAGTTCCCTCCAGCGCAGTTCCATAGGTACTCGAGTACAGAAAGCTGCCACTCGACACGGCCTGGCTCAATTTCACGCCGCTATACCAGACGTACGATCCACCTGCGCCAAGGTATGGCCGGAAGTGACTCTGAGCGTCGTTGAAGTAGTACTTCAGGAGCAGCGTCGGACTCCATTCGTAGGCCGAGCCGAGCTGCCCAAGCTCCGCAAGCGACCCGGTGCCGCTCAGATGGAATTTTGGCGGTATGCCGAATACTGCGGTGGTTGCGATGTGATCGGTAATGAAATAGGTGCCTGTAATGCCGAACGTGTCGGAGTCGTCAGCCGACGCGCCCGTACCACTCTCCGTCACGCTCGTGCCAAGGGCATTGACCGTAAGCGGTTTGCTCGAGTCCTGCGGCGAGAGATGGAACCATCCAAGGTTCGCGACAAAATCGCCAGCGCTTTGCGCATGCGCACCAGTACTCGCCAACAATGCAGCCGCCAGCGCGATCACGCGAATCTTCCTCATCTTGTCTCCTCCGTTTAGGTCAGTTTTTTGATAAATCAGAGGCGATTCTATGCGTACGCTCGTTCGATTCGCTATCCTATCTGTCGAATGTTGCCTCTGAAATTTGGTAAGGATTTTCGCGCTGGCGAATTAGTTCGGCATGCTTTGAATATGTGTGATCTCATTCAACGCAGCGACTGGACAAAGCCAAAAGCCCGCTGGTTAGAGCGGGCTTCCGGTTGCCTTTTGTGGAAGAAAATACTTTTGCATCGTCGCGTCACCTGGAACACGACAACGCAATGCCATTTAACCTCAGCAGAAACTCGGTATGCAAGGGCTAGCGCGAAGATGTTGGCCTCGACTCCCTTCTCTTTTCTTACCTGCATTCGAGCGTCGACGCTAAGCTTTCGACGGCTCAAACAGCCTCGCTGCCGAAGCGAGATAAAGCGGCGACGGCTGGCGACGGTCCTCGCAAAGACATGTGTACGTCATCTTGATCACATGATCATCGTCCGAGGCGACCGCCATACGGCACAACTCGCTCCAGTCAGCGGCGCTATTCGGAACGCTCGTTTCCGTGTTGGCTGGTCTGCCGATCATTGCGTAAGCTGCGCTTAGCGCAACCCATAAGCCGGGCAGCAATTGCTCGACGAGGCTTTCGTGAAGCTCGGCAAAGACGATTCGCGCGGCGCGCGTTGCCGTGACCGTGTGCAGCAATGTGAAGTCAGGTTTGCGCCAGTATGCGGCAATCGTCGCTCGCGCCAGATCGTCCAGCAAGGCTGCACTGGCGGGAGGCGCAAGGACCGCCGTGCCAAACCGCACATCGCTTGCAACGGCGCGCAAGCGTGCCGTGATCGAGCTACCGGCGAACACCGTACCGCTTAATGCGCGAGCGGCGTGATCGAATCCAGCATCGACACTCTCAGCCCTCGGATTTTTGTCCAGGCTAACGTCAATAGGCAGATGCGACGAAATCAACGACGCCAGCCCCGCTGCAATCTCGCCGGCATGCCCCGCTTCGATGCCGTAGGCCAGCCTGATAAGCGAATGAAAGGCCTGCGTAGCAGGCGCGAAAGGAACCGCTTGCAGCACTGCCGTGATCACCGGAACAGCACCGGCGTCTACGATCCAGTCCAAGAAGCAAAGTCGTAAAGCACCGAATGCCTCACGTTCGCCCACGTGTCGCTTCCAATCGTTACGGGAGATAGTCGCGTCAACAGGCGGTGCACTCAAGGCGTACTCGCGCTCCCACATATCGAAGAACGCTTGCAGTCGATCTGGCGACGCCCCCATTTCCGCCAATGCAACGAGCGCCATTGGGCAGTGATTGGTTATACCTCTTGCGGCAAGGTCGAAACGTGCGTTCGCATCCAGAAGCTCGCTCAACTTGAGCCGAACCGAGTCGCTGTGCATGTGACTGTCTCTCAGTCAAAGGAAGGAGGTCCCATTGTAAAAGTTCAAGTAAACTTGAAGTCAAGAGCAAATGCCCGGGAGCGTCGTGAACGAGACGATAATCACCATTGGCGAACTTGCGAAGCGCTCCGGCGTGGCGACAAGTGCGATCCGCTTCTACGAGGAACAGGGGCTGATTAGCAGCACCCGAACGGACGGCGGTCAACGGCAGTATCGAAGGGAGACGCTGCGCCGGGTCGGGTTCATCCGCGCCGCACAGGCCGTTGGATTGAATCTGGCGGAGATCCGCTCCGCGCTTGACGCGTTGCCCGGGCAGCGCACTCCGACCAAACAGGATTGGGAGCGCCTCTCACGGGCGTGGCAGCCTTTGCTCCAGGAGCGCATAGACGGACTGATCGCTTTGCGCGATCAGCTTGCGTCCTGTGTGGGCTGCGGATGCCTGTCGTTGAAATCCTGCTCGCTCTACAACCCCGAAGACGTCGCCCGACGGCGCGGCAGCGGTGCCCGCTATCTACTGGGCGACACTTCGCGTGCGGTGCTGGCCGAGGCTAAAGGCCAATCTTGAGCGCGCACTTTTCGTCCGTGCATGCAGGACGGATTTTCAGGCCGAGTCGCCTGGAAATGGTCATTCGGTTTCGGGCAAATGCACGGTAGAAGGCCCGGAATGCAGGGCGATTCAAGCCGGCCTTGTAGGCTCGGAAGCCAAAAGTCGCTGCGCTACCTGCCGCGACAACTTCCCCTTCAATCCCCACCCGGCATCGCGGGACAGACCACCTGCGGATTAGCAAACTCCACGCGATTCCGCCCGCCTCGCTTCGCTTTATACAAGGCGGAGTCCGCTAGCCCGTATGCAGTATCGAAGTCAGTGCGAGCAGAATTTGCGCTGACTCCAAAACTCGCGGTAATACGACGATTCACCGGCGCAGGAAAGACGTGGCTACCAATCGCCCCGCGCATCTTCTCCGCCAGTTGCAGTGCGTCGGTGAGTCCATACCCCGGCAACAACACCGTAAATTCCTCACCGCCGACGCGACCGATAACACCCTCTTCACCAACGATGCGCCGCAGGCAGTCGACAATGCCGAGTATCACCGCATCCCCAACAGGATGTCCGTAGTCGTCGTTTACTTTTTTAAAGTCGTCGATATCGAGCAGGATCATCACGGCCCGATCGGCGCGCAGCGCTTTGATCGTCCGCTCGATCACGGCGCTACGATTCAATACATTGGTCAGCGCATCGTGCGTCGCACGATATTGCAGCTGTTGCGTCAGTGCATGCATCTCACGCTCGGCGCGGTCGCTGCGGCCAATCAGGCGGCGCGTCTCGCGCATCAGGCGTTCGAAATTTCCGATCAGCTCAGCCAGCGCCAGACGACACTGCTCCGCGTCGGCGTCGGCGTTCGCATGGATCGCGCGCGCCTTCTCCAGCGCCTCGCTCTCGGTCTTAAACAGGTCCGGAGCGTCGTTCGCAGCTGCGTCCGATGAGGAAGTTGAGCCCACCGTGGCCGCCCTTACGTCGCAACTGGGCAATCGTTGAACTCGATTGCCGTGAAATCGGCTTGCAGTTCCTCGCCAAACTCGAGAATGGTTTCGTCCTCGGCGTCCCGGAACCATCTCACCACCACGCGGTTCCCAGATGAAGCTGCCTGATCCAACGCGTCGAACACGCTGAACAGCATCTTCGTGCTCGAACTGTTGAAGTAAGTCAGCGTGACTTCCACTGTGATAACGGCATCGCTGCAACCCGCAAGGTACGCGCGAAGCCGCTCGATCACCGGAGCATAAAACGCGGCTGCGTTCTCAGGGTAAGACTCGCCCCTGAACGTCAGAACGTTCTGGTCAAATTGAAAATCGATTTCCGGCGACGTACTCGTGGCCGCGATATGAAGGTTGTCCATGGTGCCGACTCGTCCCTTGGTCAGATGATGGTCTTGAGGCAAAACAGCGTGGTTTCAGGGGCATCGACACGCGGATAAAAGGCAAATTCCAGCGGAGCGCTCGCGTCGCGAGCCATTGTCAGAAACCCGAGCCCTGCGCCCTTGCTCTCTTCTGGCGTATCGGAGCGCAGCGATATTTTGTACGCCTGCTTGATTTCTTCAAGCGACATGTTGCACAACGGCTCAAGCCTCTCGCGCAGATGGCTCACAGCCGACGTCGCAACAGGATTCACGCATAACATGAGATGACGTTCACCGTCCGTCGTGATGCACACCGCGCCTTCACGGATGGCTCCGCCGGTCCCGCCGCCCTCGGCGAGCGAGTCGGACGAATAGTGAATGATGTTCTGCGAGAGTTCGATAAACGACGAAAACAATTTGCGCCGGGTCGGCGCGTTGATGCCGGCCACTTCCAGTTGCAGTTTCACGACCTCACTCATCGCCGCGACTATGCTATGGGAGAAGTAGCCCTTGTGATAAAAAAGCAGGTTGCGCCTCTGAGCAAGTTCGAAAAAGGCAGCATCCTGTTCTAAGAGTTCAAACATATTCATGGACTACCCTAAGCGCGTGCAAAAAATAGCGTTACGTCGTCGCGACGCGATTGTGCGCCCTGCCAGTCGGCGAGCGCGCGCTGCAAACCTTCACATATGCCGGACAATGGTTGCGCGCGATTCTCGACAATGAACTCGAGAGCGCGGCGCCTCCCAAAAGCAATTTTTCGGGGACCGCCAATCTGATCGATCAACCCGTCTGTCGAAACGAACAAAAGACTTCCGTGCGGAAGCGCGACTGCGTTCAGCGCCCACGTATAGTCCGCCAGACTGTCGACATACCCTACGCCCATGCGTTCGCCCGGAATGCTCTCGAAGTTATCGGCATCCGGCCGCAAAACATGAAGGGCGATGCGTGCACCGGAAAAATAGAGTCGCTGCTGTGCAGCGTCGAACCAGAAGAATGCTGCGTCGAGGCCATCGTTCGACTGCGGCGACTCGCCTGCCCCATTTACTTGACCGAGCAACCCCTTGACGTTGCGATTGACAGCTGCGAGAAGAGCGGCTGGATCACGTGGTCCGATTCGTTCAAGCGCCTGCGAGAGTGAGGCGGAAGCAAGCAGCGTCATGAAAGCGCCCGGCACGCCATGTCCGGTGCAGTCGGCTACAGCGCCAAACCATCCGTCGGGGAACGAAGCAAAGTGATAAAAGTCGCCGCCCACCACATCACGCGGCTCCCATACCAGTTCGGCATCGGGCAACATGGACGACAACGCGTCGCGCGAAGCGCGCAACATCGCTTGCTGGATCACGCTCGCATATTCGATGCTCTGCATGATTTGCCGGTTCTTTTCCGCCTGCATCTCGGCTACGGCGCCTAACAACTGAAAGCCGCTAGCCAGTCCGGCGAACCGGCCCTGTCGCGTCACGATAAATCCATCGGAGAGCGCCTTGTTACCTACCTCGACCGTCTTGAACGTCAGCGCTTCGATGCTCATATCCGCGTCGACAATGAGCGGATCCTTGTCCATGAACGCGATGCAGCTTTTCTTGTTGTAAAGCTCGCGGTGGAACGGCTTGCTCATCTGCGACAGGAAAATATCGCGATTGATCAGACCGATGGGGCGATCGCCCTCCAGAACGGCCAAACTGACCATGTCGCCCCGCGAATAGAAAATCTCCATTGCCAGGGAGTTCGAATCGGCCGCCTCGATGGCGGGGACTTCCTGACACAGGTCGCCGGCGCAACGCGGGTTTCCTGGCACGCCGGGACGACGAAACTGCGCAAGCGCGGGGTGCATTTCACGACTACCGGTTGAACGAGAAATCAAGCACGCTAAAGGGTCTTTATGACAGTTTCGTTACGCCAGACCATTAAAGGAAACCTGCTAAAAACCCCGAAAAAACGCGAGCGGGCCGGAAGGCCCGTGGCAAACGTTTTCCTTTGGCTTTGACCGTCATTTGCTACACTTGATCGACGAAACGACTCCTGCGCCACAATTACAACAAGTGCAGGTTATACATCGCGGGATGTGAAGTTGTGCGGAGGTTTCATCATGCTCGAGTCTTCCGATTTCCGGAGCAAAAAGCTGGTGCTCAATCATGGAGGCGGCCGCATGCCCGCACTCGGATTTGGCACGCTGATTCCCGATCCCGCTGTCACTATCAGCGCTACCCGAGACGCGCTGGAAGCGGGCTATCGACACCTGGATTGTGCCGAGCGATACCGCAACGAGCGCGAGGTGGGCGAAGCGCTGCGCGCATCGCTTGCCGCCGGCGGAATCGCACGCGAAGACATCTTCGTGACCACAAAATTGTGGAATTCCAATCATCGGCCCGAGCGAGTCGAACCAGCTTTCAACGCAAGCCTTGAAAGGCTCGGCCTCGATTACCTTGATCTCTATCTGATCCACACTCCGTTTGCATTTCAACCGGGAGATGAGCAGGACCCGCGAGATGCGAACGGTAATGTCATCTACGACAAAGGCGTGACTTTGCTGGACACATGGGGCGCGATGGAAAAGCTCGTCGACCATGGAAGATGCGGGGCTATCGGGCTGTCCGACATCGGTCTGGACGAGTTACGGCCGCTCTATGAATCGGCACGAATCAAGCCAGCGGCGGTACAGGTGGAAGCACATCCGTATCTCCCGGAAACCGAACTCCTGGAGTTCTGCAAAGAGCATGGGATCGTGTTTTTGGCCTTTGCGCCACTAGGTCACGGAATCAGGCCGGGACCGCTCGAGGATCCGGTCATTTCGCAGATTGCCGCGCGAACTGGAAAGACGCCAGCCCAGGTACTGCTTGCGTGGGCGATCCAACGTGGTGGGGCTTTGCTTACTACCCCGAAAACTGCAGCACGCGCGCAAGAGAATCTGGATGTTTCCGCACTTCCAGAAGACGCGTTCGATGAGATTAACCGGATTGAGACGCGGCAGAGGTTCAACGAAGTCGTCAAGACCGGTAGCCCCGGCTTTATTCCGCGCCGCACGCAATAAACGAAGGCGACTTCCGGGTCATCGAATACGCTATTCGTACCAGCCAGATCGCGTGACGTGGCGTGGCCTCGCGGTGAGATTTGCGGCGTTATACTTTACTAACGCCCGACAACACGCGTCATCGCTCCCTTTTCCATGACTGAGTATGCCCAGTTCCAGCAAGTGTCCGAGATACCCGGCCTGGTGCTGAGTACCGCACGCTTCACGGATTTCAGTTTCGACCGCCACTTCCACCTCGATTTACATGTGGGGCTGGTGACGGACGGGGTTCAGCGCCAGAGGGTCAACGGAAAGGCTGTCCTGCACGGACCCGGGACAGTGGTTCTGATGCCGCCAGGCGAGATCCACGATGGCGTCACGGCAGATGGCAGCCAATCCACGCTCAGGACATTCCGCCTTTCACAGGAACTCCTCGCCAGCGTGGCAGAGGAAATCGGCGGCCTTCACCGCACACCGGAATTCGCAGGCGCCTTACTCGAAGACCCGCTGCTAGCTGGCCATCTCCTGCGCCTGCACAATGAGATGAGGTGGTGTAACGCTGCGAGCAGTCTTGAGATGCAGACGGAATGGCTCACGTTGCTGGAACGTCTGTTGAGCCAATCGCGCACGATCGTGCCTGAAACGGTGCGCGGCTCGCTTTCGCGCATTCAGTGGGAACGCGTCAAAGACTACTGCTTCAACCACCTCGGCGACAAGATCACGCTGGATGAACTGGCCGCACTCTGCTCGCTCGGCAGGTTCCAGTTCCTCAAGCAATTCAAGCAGACCGTCGGGATGACGCCTCACGCGTGGTTGCTCCGTCTTCGTCTCGAGCGAGCTTGCGCGCTTTTGTCCCGAAGCTCACAGGCAATCGCAACCGTCGCTCAGGAAGTCGGATTTTACGATCAAAGCCATTTCAATCGCGCTTTCCGGCAGGCCTACGGCGCCGCGCCGTCGAACTACAGGGCCTGAAGCGTGCCCACGGCTTGACGATCGATCAATTTTTTACAAGTCCAGCGACCTCACTCGACATACGATGCGCCAATCAGGGAGGAAGTTCTCCGCCCGTCGAGTTAAGGAAACGACAATGGACAGTAGTAATCGGTCGCACGGCGCCCAGACGCCGGCTATGGGATTCACGAGCGATAACATCGCGGGCGCGTCGCCGGAGGTCATTGAAGCCATCTTGGCGAATAGCACCGGGCAAGCGAGCCCATATGGAGCAGATGAGCTCACGGCTCGCGTCGAAGATAAGTTAAGCGAAATCTTCGAGCGCGAAGTCGACGTGTTTCTGGTGCCCACCGGCACCGCCGCCAACGCGCTGTGCCTGAGCGCGATGACGCCACCATGGGGCAACATCTATTGCCATCCGGCGAGCCATATCAACAACGACGAGTGCGGCGCGCCCGTGTTCTATGCGAATGGCGCGAAGCTGGTCGCGGTGGACGGCCCATCCGCGAAGATCGACCCCGCAAGTCTTGGTAGCGCGGCTCGCGTGAAAGTGGGTGACGTCCATTCGACGCAACCATCGTGCGTCAGCATCACACAGGCGACGGAAGAAGGAGGCGTTTACACCCTCGACGAGATCGGAGCGCTGGCGGAGGTCTGCAAGGCATCCTCCATCAAACTTCATATGGATGGCTCACGATTTGCCAATGCACTGGTCTCGCTGGGCTGCTCGCCTGCGGAAATGACATGGAAGGCTGGCGTCGATGCCTTGTCGTTCGGTGCAACCAAGAACGGCGTGTTCGCAGCGGAAGCGATCGTGCTGTTCGATGCATCCCTTGCGCCCGAAATGGGCTACCGCCGCAAGCGTGCGGGCCATCTGTTCTCGAAGATGCGCTTTCTTTCGGCCCAGATAGACGCGTACTTGACCGACGATCTCTGGTTGCGCAACGCACGCCAGGCCAACGACGCTGCGCAGCGCCTGATCCAGGGACTCGCGGGGTTGAGCGGCATCGAAGTGCTCGGCGCGCCTGAGGCCAACATCGTGTTTTGCCGATTGCCGTCAGCGGTGATCGAGTCGCTACTTCAGGCAGGATTCAAGTTTTATCACGATCGTTGGGAAACCAACGTCGTCCGCTTCGTGACGTCGTTTTCTACCACGGCTGAGGATGTCGACAACCTGCTTGCGCATGTGACACGTCATTACGCGGGTCGATGATGATTGTGCGAAGACGCCTGCCCAAAGTAATGAGCGGGCGTTGGACATTAAAGATCAACTTGCGTATCGAGCTTATTCTGAATTAGGATGCGCGAAAACCTAGCGACTCCATCTAAACGTTCCAATGTAAAACCCGTTTCCGCTGTATAGCTCTTTGCCGCCGCCATCCTCACGGGTGCGGTTGTATCTGCATGGACAACGGATTTTATCAATGGAACATAGTCTACCTGGGGTGCATAAGCACCCCTGTCTACACTCGTGCGCCCGGTCTCGCGCATCGTGCCTTTCGCCGCTGCTGGTCGATCTTGATCGCTGCCCGCCAACAACGCTATTGAGCTCTGGCGAGGCGTTCTATGTTCAATAAAGACTTGCTGACGAAACTGTCTGCTGAACTTCAGACTACTTACGATTGCCATACCGCGATTCTTTATGGTTCGCGCGCACGCGATGACTGGGACGCAGCGAGCGACATCGACGTAATGGCGTTTCGTGACGCCGGAGGTCCCGAGCGTGTCGCATCGCAATGGAATGGGTTATTCCTGGACTTGTTCGTGTACGCCACAAACGACGAAGCCGATCCCGGTTGGATCCGCATTCATGCAGGTCGAGTGCTATTCCAGCGAGGCGCATTCGGTGACGACGTGCTCGCGAAAGTGCATGCTCAGTACACCGCCGGGCCTGAACAGATACCCGAGGCCGAGATATCGATTCGCAAGGCTTGGGCAGCGAAGATGCTAAGGCGAGCTGCTAAAGGAGATGCTGAAGGTGACTACCGGCGTCATTGGCTCTTGTTCTCACTGCTCGAGGATTACTTCGCGGCCCGAGGTCGATGGTATTTAGGCCCAAAGCAAGCCCTGCGCACCATGGAAGACATGAACGCGAAACACTGCGAAGTATTCAAAATGGCGCTAAAACCCGAGACAAGCCTCGCCGCGATCGAACAAGCGGTTGCAGCCACATTTGAGCTGACGGAAGCACCTCCATGAGTTACCAGGCACACATATTCCCCGATCACTGACTAGCATCAGGATGCGCCGCCTGATACACCTGCAGGCGACTCGCGTACACCGCGGCATTCCGTTCGTCGCCAGTGGCCCGATAGATTTCCTTGAGCTCGTCCAGAACATCTGGATTTGTTGCTCCGATAGCGTCGTATTCGGCAAGCAGTTGCTGCTGAATCGCTAGTGCTTCGGTATTCCTGCCCAAAAGGCGCAGCGTCCAACCCACCGAGCACCATGCTTGACGGGTTGCCTCTGCGTCTCCCTCACGTTCGCGCAGCGCGAGCGCAATGCGAAACTGTTCGAGTGCCTCCGCGTAGCGGCCGAGATCATTGAGCGCGTTTCCAATATTGTTGCGCAGTGACGCCTCCCAATGCTGCGCCGTGGAATCCGAGGACTGCAAGGCGAGTGTCAACGCGCGCTCGTCCCAGCGCAACTGATCCGCCGGCGCGGTATCGGTGAAGGCCATCATGTGCAGAGCATCCACCGCTAGCGCGTCGAGATGATGCTGGTTTGCTACGCGAAACGCCGCGCTATATTCATTACGCGCCTCGCGCATCATGTCCGGCGTTACCCCTCCAGGAACGGATACGGCCGAGGCAAATGTGCGGCCCCGCTCCAGGTGATAGCGCGCCTGTGCCTCTGGCGAGACGTGGGCCAGTTCAGGTTTGAGACTGTCGAGGATCTGACGTGCCCGGGCAAACTGACCGCGTAAACCGTAGGTTCGCGCGATCTGGGTCTGGAGAATGAATGTTTGATCTGCATCGGCACCTGCCAGCGCGGCGCGGAAATGTTCCTCGCTCTGGGCAGGTGAATCCCAGTTCCAAAGCTGATTGATGTCTATCGGCGCGGCGAGCAGCGGTCGAGAAAGGCTGATTGCAATAAGGAATGCGAGCGCGGCATATAGCCGGATCTGCCCACGCGATCGTCTTGACGTGCGGCTCCATCGGAGGCGATGAATGCGCAGCAAAGATTGCATCGGTTCGATCTGCTTCATGGTCACCGGCATAAACATCCTGGGGAAAACTCGCATGCTAGCGTCAAATGACGGCGCGAAAAAAATGCTATTCCACTAACTGCCAGGACACCCGCCGAAGATACGGCCACTCGCGCTGCCAACGCGCGGCTTTCTCTTCGTACACCTCAGGTATCCAAAGTGCGTGATTGGGCCTCAATATGCCGTCGAACAGAGACGTCAGACCAAAGGGCGCATAAACTTGAAACTCTCCTTGCCGGCGCTTGACCCCAACCGCAGTCGTCGCGCACGGAAATCGATCTATGCCATCCGAAGCCCTATTTACAGGGCCAACCGGGATTCCAAACTTCTGCCCATACCAAAGTGGAACACGCGCTTGATTGCGTACCTGCACCTCAACGGGGAGGTCGGCGAATATGCGACTCGCATTGCCAATGACCTCGTTTTCCGCATCCCATGACGTATCCGGATCGTAGTAAAACAGGTCGTAATCCCGAATGCCTACATGGATATCTCGTGCGCAAGCAATATTCCAGACGGATTGCGCAATGCAGCCAGCCGTCAGCCACCAATCCTCAAAGCCGAGTTGTACCGCCCGATCAAGAATTAGCGAGTTCCATTGATTCGCTCTCGTAACCTGAATCAAACGGTGCTCCAGGGTCGCACTCATTTGATAGTTCGTTCCATGACGATGACTTCGCCGGTGAATCGCTGATTGGTCGTGCGACGGATCTCTTCAAAGCCCTCGCGCCGCCAGAAAGCTAATCCACCCGGGTTCGTTGAAATGGCTGCGAGCTGCAATCTGCGGTAACCCCACTCACGCGCCATCGCGTCTATCAACGCCAATGCGCCTGTGCCGTAACCTCGATGCTGGTGCGCTTCAGAAAAGAACAGCAGCCCGATCCACGCACAGTCATCAGTCGGATACGCGCGAATCACGTCAGCACACCCGATCATCTCCGACCCAACATAGAAGCCGAACACCGATTTGTCCGCCACATCCTTGGCGTCCGGTTTGCCATAGAAGAAGTCCTCGACATCTTCTGCAGAGGGCAAACGACCTTCAACCAGTTCGGTGTACGAGGGCGATTCCAGAAAAATGCGCAGCACATTGGCGCGGTCGTCGTGCGACTCGTTGGCGAGCCGGCGGATTGTTAGCATCAGGTGAACCGTCGAAGTGAGAGCGGTAATTCTAAATGCAACAAAAGGGCGGTGCTCAGTCGTATGAGATGATACCGACACGCTCATACTTCCGTACCGCTATGCCATCGTCCAGCGCAACAGGCGCCAACCCTCTTCCGCTGAACAGCGTCGTCAGCATACTTGCTTCGATGTTCTGCTTTGCTGTGGTGGATGCATTGGCGAAGACGGTTGCGCTGCAATATCCGGCTAATGAAGTGACATTCTTCCGGATGCTGTTCGGCCTGGTGCCGGCAGTGGCGATGTGCTGCCGGGGTCGCATTTCGCTAGCTGAGCGTTTGGCCAATATCGATGTCAAAGGTCAGACTCTGCGTGCGCTTACGCTTCTCGGCGCTTCAGGATTCTTCTTTGCCGGTTTGCCTTACGTTCCATTGGGCGAAGCGGTGGCGCTCGCGTATTCGGAGACGTTGATTGTCATCCTGCTCGCGCCGCTGATCTTGAAAGAGCGATGGACAGCAAGCGGAGTTGCAGCAGCGCTCGTTGGATTCTGCGGTGTGCTGCTCGTGGTGCGTCCGGGCGGCGGTCCTTCGAGCTGGCTCGGTCCGACGTTCCTTCTCCTGAGCGCCTTCTTCGGTGCGTTATCTATCGTTCAGATCAAGCGCATACGGTCTACCGACGATTCGGCGACAACGGTTCTGTTTTTCACTCTCGTTGGGACATTTGTTACCGGCTTTACCCTCGTAATCGGCTGGCGAACGCCGTCCGTGGCGGCGCTGTTGGTCATGGCACTCCTCGGTGCGTTCGCGACCGCAGGACAACTCCTGATGACGGTCGCCTTTCGCCAGGCGGACACTGGGAAGCTTGCGCCGTATAACTATACGAGCATCGTATGGGCGGCGCTGTTCGGTTACGTCATCTGGGGTGAGACGATTCAACCGCTGTCGTTCGCGGGAATTGCGCTCATCGTCGGGAGCGCTATTGCGGTCGCGGTGCGGCGGAAAGATAAAGAGGGGCCGCTGGCTTGAATGGGGCACCTAGCCGCCTCGCACTAACTCACAGGGAACATCGCAATGTTGATTGCTTTCGGAGGTCTGCCGGGAACCGGAAAGACGACGATCGCGCAAGCGCTCGCCCGCAAACTCGCCGCGGTATATCTACGCATCGATACCTTGGAACAGGCACTTATCGCATCCGGGGACGCCGGCGCGGATATTGGACCTGCCGGCTATCTCGCGGCATATGCGGTCGCGGCCGACAATCTACGCCTCGGCCTGACTGTCGTCGCAGACTCGGTCAACTCGTTGCATATTACGCGTAGCGCGTGGAGAAACGTTGCGCTCGAGACAGATGTGCCGATCTTCGAGATTGAGATAATTTGTTCGGATGCCGCGACGCACCGTCAAAGAGTCGAGGGACGAAACGCCGATATTCCCGGTCACAAGCTACCGACATGGAAAAACGTACTTGAACGTCAATACGATCCATGGGAATCGGAACATCTCGTAGTCGACACGGCTAACGTTTCGATTGAGCAGGCTGTCGAGACAATCGTCAGTCGTCTGTCGATGCCGCCTCAGAAAATTTAAATTCCTCGTCGCACGAATGGATTCGCATTTTCGATCACGCAAGACCTATCGACGCAACTCCCCCGGCCCCTTCCCCGTCCACCGTTTCAGCGCCCGCCGAAAATTCGCAGGGTCGCTGAACCCGAGCAACATCGCGATATCGTCGGTACTCATACTGGTCGTCTTCAGATATTCGGTCGCGAGCGAGCAACGCACGTCATCAACAATCGCCACAAACGAAGTGCCCTCAGCTTCGAGACGCCGCCGCAAGGTCCGGCTGGTCATCTTCAACGCATCCGCAACGATTTCCATGCTCGGAAACTCGCCGGGCTTACGCATCAACACCTGATAGACCTCACCCGAAACACCCACCGAAGTCTTCGCCTGGCCAATCAACCTGTCACACGTTTCCTGCAATAGCGTCGCCGTTAGCCGATGCGCTAGCTGAGGCTTTTGTTCAAGGATGCCACTGTCGTAATGAAGCTCGCATTGCGGTTGATCGAAGTAGCACGGACAACCCAGGTACTCCGAATAGATGTCCGCGTACGCGGGCGCCGGATACGCAAAGCACGCCTTGGTCGGTGGGCAGGTGTGACCGGCAACGTCCTGTAAATGGGTCACGTGCTGCGTGAACTGTTGCTCGATCAGGAACTGACCCAGCTCGCGTGAGGGCGTGGAGATAAACGCATCGGGAAACGTCCAGATGCCCTCGTCGGCATACTCGGTCCATTCGATGGTAAGCGTAGGTGTCGCAAGCCGGTGGTACTTCACGCCAAGCCGGAAATAGTCACGCAGGGAAAGGCAGGACATCAGCGCATAGCCGTACATCCCGTAAGCGGACAGGTGCAATCGCGACCCGGTGATAAACGGCGTCGCGGAACTGCACCCCAACAAGATCGCATTTCTGCAGACAGCAACGTATTGCCGGACCGAGGTCAACGCCGAGGCGTCGTAAATCTTGTCGGCGTCGACCCCGCTGTCTTTCAGGCTCTGTTCGGGCGCAATCCCCTGCTCACTGAGCACTTCGACCAGCGCGGCGATCTTGTAAGGCGCGTAGATGCGCTCGTTCAGTAACGGCAGTTTCGATGACACCGCTTCACCTCAGAATGTCCTGCAACCACATCCAGCTGTCCGAAAATGACCTTACGGGCGCAATCGTATCCCACTAGTATCGATATCACAACAGGCCACTCCATCGATTGGCCAGCCAACGATTCTGGAGACACGCTTGCTCAATCGCAAAGTCATCATTTCATGCGCGATTACCGGTGCAACGCATACGCCGTCGATGTCCGAATACCTGCCGTTGACGCCATCGCAGATTGCATCTCAATCAATCGAGGCTGCCGAGGCCGGCGCCGCAATTCTCCATCTGCACGCGCGCGACCCTAGCGATGGCCGCCCGACGCCATCGCCCGACGTGTTCAGGCAATTCGTGCCGGCGATTGTCGAAGCGACCGACGCGGTTATCAACATCACGACCGGCGGCAGCACCAAGATGACACTCGCGGACCGGCTCGCCTATCCGCGACTCGCCAAGCCGGAGATGTGCTCGTTGAACATGGGCTCGATGAACTTCTCGATTCACCCGATCGCCGCGAGAATCTCGTCGTGGCGATACGACTGGGAGAAGGACTACGTCGAAGGGATGGAAGACACGATTTTCCGCAATACCTTTAAGGACATCAAAAGCATCCTGCTCGAACTGGGCGAGCACGGCACGCGTTTCGAGTTCGAATGTTACGACGTCGGTCACCTGTACAACCTCGCGCATTTCGTCGACCAAGGGCTGGTCAAACCACCGCTTTTCATTCAGTCGGTGTTCGGGATTCTCGGTGGAATCGGCGCCGAGCCGGAGAACATGACGGTCATGCGCGCCACGGCAGACCGTCTTTTCGGGCGCGAAAACTACCAGTTTTCAATTCTCGGCGCAGGTCGCCATCAAATGGCTTTCGTGACGATGGGCGCGATCATGGGTGGAAACGTCCGGGTCGGCCTGGAAGATAGCGTCTTTCTTTCGAAGGGCGTGAAAGCCGAAACTAATGCTCAGCAGGTGCGCAAGATTCGACGCATTCTCGAAGAGCTTTCCTTCGAGATCGCTACACCAGCAGAAGCGCGACAAATGCTTGGTCTGAAAGGCGCTGACAAGGTCAACTTTTGAGCGCGGCCTTTTAGCAATAGCAGTAGTTGAATGCAGCAGTGTGCCGGCGTCGGAGATCACGCCGGCCGTTCAGAGCTAACAAAAACAACGATGAACAATCATCCCCGGAGGAGACATCATGGCAACCCCAACAACGGGTGGCAGCAGTAGCGAACTACACCGCGTCGCGACGCAGAAGGCGATGTTGCGGCTGATCCCGCTCATGTGCGCGATCTATTTCATGTCGTACCTCGATCGCACGAACGTGTCGCTAGCGAAGGCACGGCTTGCTGCCGATCTGGGCATCAGCGCCGCCGCATATGGGTTGGGTGCAGGCATTTTCTTCATCGGATATGCACTGCTCGAAGTACCAAGCAATCTTGCAGCTCATCGAGTCGGGCCGCGCCGCTGGATCGCGCGAATTGCGGTCACATGGGGCGCACTGTCCGCTGCGATGATGTTCGTGCAGGGCGAATGGTCGTTCTATACGATCCGCGTGTTGCTCGGTATCGCCGAAGCG
Organism: Paraburkholderia sp. GAS206C; assembly: GCF_050435645.1. Taxonomy (NCBI): domain Bacteria; kingdom Pseudomonadati; phylum Pseudomonadota; class Betaproteobacteria; order Burkholderiales; family Burkholderiaceae; genus Paraburkholderia; species Paraburkholderia sp. GAS206C. The sequence goes on from NZ_JBNDKR010000005.1 coordinate 320,178, forward strand.
GGTCTGTTTCCCGCGCTGATGTACATGGTGACACTATGGTTCGCGCCGAAAGACCGTTCGGTGGCTGTGGGGTGGATTTACGTCGCGCCTGCTCTTGCACTGGTAATAGGCAATCCGGTGGGCGGCGCCTTCATGCAGATGGACGGCTTCGCCGGCCTGCACGGATGGCAGTGGCTATTTCTACTCGAAGGACTCCCTACGATCGTCGTCGGCGTGATTCTGTGGTTCAAGCTGCCGGAGAAACCGTCGGACGCGCGCTGGTTGTCGAATGACGAAGCGCGGATTCTCGAGGCACGCGCAATTCCGGATGCCGTACACGCCAGCATCTTTTCGGACGATTGGGTCGCAGCGTTGAAAAGTCCCGCTACCGTGCTTACCGGACTAATCTATTTCCTGAATCAGGTGGCGTTTGTCGGTCTCGTCTTCTTCACTCCGGCGATGATCCAGCAGATGCACGTGAAGTCTCCATTAATGATTGGGGTGCTTTCGAGCAGCGTCGGCATCGGCTTTCTGCTTGGTGTCCTGATACTGCCGCGCATTCATCGCCGGGTGACCCATGATTGCATCTATCTCGCCGTTTTGACCGCCGGCCTGATTGTCAGCGCGATCCTGTTCATCTCGTCGGACTGGCTGCCGGTGCAACTTGCCCTCTTCGTCGCCACAGCTTTCTTCGCAGGCGGCGTGTTGCCTTTGTACTGGGCGATTTCGATGAAACGGCTGCACGGCATTCAGGCCGCCGCAGGATTGGCCTTTATCAACACCCTCGGATTGACTGGCGGATTCGTAGGTCCGTATCTTTTCGGACTGGCGGAAAGCGCATCTGGGAAAAGTGCGTCAGGCTTTTCGGTGATCGTCGGCGCGTCGGTTCTGGGACTTATTATCGTGCCAATGTTGGCAAAAGCGATCCAGTCCGAAGGGCGTACGGCCAGTCTGAGCGAACCCCTGTTGAATGTAGAACAATGAGCCTGGGACGCGCATCGCATCGCGTTGAAGCGATGCGCGTTACCCCGATGATCAACGCTCACCATCAAGGAAATGTATGAGGACAGCTGACCTTCTCAAACCATCCCCCGGACTTCGCGTATTGATTTCGGGCGCAGCAACTGGCATCGGCGCTGCGATCGCGCAGGCGTTTGTGGAAGTGGGTTGCAACGTCTACATTTGCGACATCGACCCCGCAGCCGTCGACAAGGCGAAAACCGACAATCCGCAACTCCATGTGGGCGTTGCTGACGTTGCAGACCGTGAACAGGTGGACCGGATCGTCGACGACGCACACGCCAAACTCGGCGGCCTGGACATCCTCATCAACAACGCGGGAATCGCCGGACCGACCGGGGCCGTGGAAGACATGGACGCGGACCAATGGGACCGCACCATCACGACGAACCTCAACAGCCAGTACTATTTCCTCAGGAAAGCGGTGCCGGTGCTAAAGAAAACGTCGTCGGACCCGTGCATCATCGCGATGTCTTCGGTGGCGGGACGACTGGGCTATCCGTATCGCACGCCTTATGCGTCCACCAAATGGGCCATCGTCGGCCTGGTTAAATCTTTGGCAATCGAACTTGGGCCGAACAACGTGCGCGTCAATGCGATCCTGCCAGGCGTCGTCGAAGGGGAACGCATGAATCGCGTCATCTCCGCGCGTGCGGATGCTCTCGGCGTCAGCTTCGACACGATGAAAGGCGAATACCTCGAGAAGATCTCGCTTAGACGCATGGTGACAGTCCAGGACATCGCCGCGTTGACGCTCTTCCTGGCGTCGCCCGCAGGCCGCAACATCTCGGGTCAGGCAATCAGCGTCGACGGGAACGTCGAGTATCTTTGACGCCTGATCACCTCGATAGACGCCTCACCGCCAGCGCGCCATCGCCTCAAAGACACCGTCACGTCTAACCAGCGCGTGCAACAGCGCCGCTGCCAGATGCAGAACGATCAGCGCAAAGAAACACAGCGCGAGGGCCCTGTGCGCGTTCCAGAGCAGCGTGTGCAAGCCGTTGCTATGCGGCAGGATCGATGGCAGACGTACCCCGAAGACCACGACAGGATAATCCGCGGCCGACAACATGCCCCAGCCGATCAACGGTAGCCCGATCATCAGCAGATAGAACGCGAGATGCGAAAGGCGCGCGGCGAGTTTCATCGGTTCCGGCATCGAGGCCGGCAGCGGAGGCGCGCCATACGCCAACCTGACCACGAGACGAACCAGCGCCAGCACGAGAATCACGATACCCAGCGGCTTGTGAATAGATACCAGCGAGAGATAGTCGGGGCGGACAGTCGACACCATCCCGACACCGATAAACAACATCGCCAGAATGCAGATTGCCATGAGCCAGTGAAGCGCGCGCTGCAACGGTGTAAAGCGATCATGGATCGGGTTCATGGCGTGGCTCCTGCCGCTGGGGTGTGCGGATAGTCCTTATCCTCAGCGGTCCGCCGGTCGAACGAGACGGCATAGGCGGCTGAGCGGGCGGCCGGAAACGGATCGTCCGACACGTGCATGCCTGGCGGCAGGACGGTGGGGTCAAAGTTGAGATCGCGACACGGCCCGTCAGGTTCAGGCTCGATGGCGCTCACCACCAGCGTGCCCGCTTCCACCTTGCGTCGATCCTCCGGCCAGGCCTTGGTGGGGTCGGCGGTCGGATCGCCAGGATTGGCCACGGTGATGACGAGCGTCCATCGTTGCGGCGCGTTATGCACCCGCTGCGTGATATCGGTGTCGAGGAAGCCGTCGCCACGCGCCTTCAACTGGTCAGGGGACACAGCCTCGGGTTGCGCCGCCGGCACGAACGACCAGCGCACGGCCTGGTCCTGTCCCGCCTCATTGGTGAAGATGAAGCTGTTCAGGCTGTTGTACCGCTCTTGCGCAAAAGAACCCGTCCATGGCGCGCTGCCGGCCCACGCGACGAAATTGCCGAACTCCGGGTTCGCGGCGATAAAGTTCTTCATGGCATCCGGATCGCTCTTGTCGGCCGAAGCCTTTAGCAGACCGTAGAAGGCCTGCGGCGTGGAGACCGCGAAGAAAGGCGCGTCGATCATGGCGGTGCGCCATTCGCTACCATCCGGTGCGACGATGCGCAGACTGAGGCCGCGCACCCGCACCGTGGCGTCTGGCGCCTTGGGGTCCGCTGTAGCCAGATTGAAACGCCCGGTGACAGGGAACGAGCCGGCCGCGAGCATCGGCGCCCTGGAAAGCGCCGCGGCCGTGCCATTCGATTCGAAAGTGCCGGTAAAACAGATGCCCTTGGCATGATTGCGCCGGAAGCCGAGCGCCGCGCCGCCCGGTGGCGCCAGGGCGTTGACGATCCTGGCCGGCGTCAGGCGGTCTGGCGATAGCCAACCGGCCGTAAAGGCGAAGGCCGCGACCAGCACGACCACCACGACTGCAATCAGGACCAGCGAACGCGCCGTGGACGCGTTGGAAGTCGGTCGGTCGGCCATCGATCTCTCCGAACAGTGATTCGGCTGAGTAGAAATCTAGCAGTGCGGCGACAATAGTGCCATTGATCTGTGGACCGCGCCACGTTGGCGTGCGGGTGCCGCAGTCCGCGAACCCGCCATGAGCGGCCGGCCCGGCTAACAGACACCCCTAAGACTAGCGTCCCCGCGAAGACATCCGCATAGTATGGACAAAATTCTCGACCTTGCGTCAACCTACGTTGACAGCATGGGCCCGTCCCTCACCCCTCCACCTTCGACATGACCGCCGTACTCGGGTCATACCGGTAGCCCTTCTGCGCAAGTTGCTGGGCCATCGTCGCGCCGATCAGCCGTTGCTGCGCATCCCGTGCGATCAACTCGTGATCCGGCTTGAGCCGTTCCAGTTCCGACGAGAGCCGCCGTACCAGCGCAACTTCTCCGGTGCTGCGTGCATCGATGAACAAGATCTTCTCGCTAGCCTGGCCAAGCCGTTGTCGAAGCTCCTTCGCGTGCGCCACCCATTGTTCGGCATTAGTGCGCAGTTCGCTGAGCGCCTTTGCGTGGGCTTTGGCCTGGGCCGATATCTGGCGTTGCAACGCGCCAACTTCGTCCGCGCTCTCCGTGCCGTCCGATGGCGCACCGGTTGGCCGCCCAGGTTGATCGTCTTTGGCGGCAGCATCGGCCTGCTCCGCAAGACGCTGCTCCAGTTCCGCGGCATGCCGTTCGGCCGCCTCGGCCCGCTCCCGCGCGGCAGAGGCGTCCTGCGAAAGCCGGTCCAGTTCCGCGCTAGTTGCCGTTTTCGCTTCGCTCAACGCGCTGACCTGCTTGCGGGTCTCGTCGAGTTCATCGGTGATGCGCCGCAATTCGTCGATCTGAGCCGATGCCCCATCGATTCGCGCCGCAGCGTTTTCGCGTTCCGCCGCCAGTGCCGCGCGCGCCTCGTTCAGTTCCATCTCCAGCGCGGCGAGTCGCGCGAAGCTCTCGTTCGCCTGCGAGGTGGCGGCGTCAACGCGAGAAGAGGTCGCACTGAGTTCATCAGACAGCCGGTTCGCTTCGTCATACTTCGCCTGAGAAGCGGCGCTTAGCGTTGCGACCTCCTGCCGTGCTGACTCGTACTCCTGAGTGATCCGCGCTATTTCATCGTTTTTGCTGGCAATAACCGCAGTCAATTCGTCATGTGTTCTGCGTTCATCTTCGAGCGAGGCCTTGGTGGCTTCCAGATTGCCCTCTTCCACCGACACACGCTGGGCAAGTTCCTCCAAGCGAGCCTCGGCTGCCTGGGCGCGCGACGTGAGCGAGCCTGACTCCTGCAGCAACCGGTTCAGTTCGGATGACTGCGTTTGACACGTGTCGCGCAACGTCGCGACCTCCTGCCGCTGTGCATCGTATTCCTGACTAATCCGCGCTATTTCGTCGTTCTTGCCCGACACAACCGCGGCCAACTCTTCACGCGCCCTGCGCTCTTCTTCAAGTGTCGTCTGTGTAGCGGCAAGGCTGGCCTCTTCCACCGACGCGCGCTGCATGAGCTCCTCAATACGCGTTTCCGCGGTTTGCGCACGCCATGCCAGTGAGCTTGACTCGTTTAGCAGCCGGTTCACTTCGTCTGACTTCGCCTGGCAGGCATTGGTCAGCGTGGTAGCTTCCTGCCGCGCAGCATCGCGCTCCTGAGCAGTTTGCAAGACCTCATCGCTCTTGCTTGCGACAGCCGCCGCCAACACTTCGCGTGCCTTGCGTTCTTCTTCAAGCGAAGTCCGGGTGAGTTCCAGATTCGCCTCTTCCACCGACGCCCGCTGCACAAGTTCCTCGATACGCGCCTCGGCAGCTTGCGCGCGCCACGAAGCCGCGCTCGATTCCGCTGACAGCCGGTCCACTTCGTCCGACTTCGCCTGGCACGTGGCGCTCAAAGCCGCGATCTCCTGCCGTGCGTCATCGCGTTCCTGAGTGAGCCTCGCTATGTCGTCGCTCTTGCTGGAAACAACCGCCACCAGGTCTTCGCACGCCTTGCGTTCCTCGTCGAGCGACGCCTTCGTGGCTTCGAGATTCGCCGTGTCCACCGATGCCTGCTGCACCAGCTCCGCTATACGCGCCTCAGCCGACTCGGCCCGCGCTGTGGCCTCGCTCGACTCCTGCGACCACCTTTCCGCTTCCTGCGATTTCGCCCGACAGGTCTCACCCAACGTCGCAACTTCCTGGCGCGCGGAATCACGCTCCTGGCTGATCTGCACTATCTCATCGGTCTTGCTGGCGACAACTGAGGCCAATTCCTCGCGCGCTGCGCGTTCCTCGTCGAGCGATATTTTCGTCGCTTCCAGGCTGGCCTCGTCAATCGACACACGCTGTGCGAGTTCTTCGACGCGCGCCTCAGCCGCTTCGGCGCGACTCGTCGCCGCCGCGAGTTCCGAACCCAGTTGTGCGGCGGTCTGTTCCGCAGCGCTCAGCGCATTCGTCAGGGCATCAAGCCGCTCGCGCTGCGCCTCGACTTCTTCGAACATCTTTTGGTACTCAGCGTGCGCCTCGTCCCGATCCGCGAAGGCAGACTCCAGATGCTGGCCCATTACCGTCAGGCGCTGGTTAAACGCCTGCTCTGCCGTCTCCTGGGATGCGGTCCAGATCCGGGAGGCGGCGCTCATCACGGTTTCAGCGAGGCTGCCCGGCAAGCCGGTCTGCAGTTGCAGTTCGAGGGTTTTGTCCTCGCGCGCTTCGCGCCAGCGTTGCAAGGCCGCGACGATCGCAACCAGCGATCCTCCGCGAACCTCCGACCAGATCGTTACCGGGGAGACCCGTTTGCCTTCTTCGACCATGCGGTCCGCGATTGCTGCAACCTGTTCATCGGTGATTGTGTCTGCGTCCGTGGACATAAGCGCCTCAAAAATCGATGTAAGCGGGCGAAAGATAATCCGATACGTTACTACGATCAACAACGTATCCGATGAAAGGAAATAACGTTTGCCGTGAGTTTGCCTCAAAGGCCGAAAACCTTACGAATTCCCTTCTTCTTTTCACCTGATTGCCTGGTGGCTTCCTCGTCCGCCTGTGCCAGCCAGCGGCCCTGTCGAAGGGCCGACGGGCATACTTTATAGGCATACCCGCCGCACCACAAAGTCTTTTCCCTAGCCATTCCCGCCCGCCAGATCACGCATTTCTTGTCCGAAAGCGACCAAGTCGCGTGAGCGGGACCAAGCACCGGGGGCCGATAACGCAAACGGTATCGGCCCATACGGTTTGCTGATTGGAGCCAGCCGGTTTCCGTCCGTACACTGGTCGCTTTGCGCACGCGAATCCACCTCGCGTTGCACAATGCCGGAACAGACGCCGGTAACGACAATGAATGGCCGCCAAAGGCCATGCGAACGGAGACAAGCTTTGGACGAACCCAGCATTCACGTATCCGCTGCTGCGGCAGGAACCACCCGCCTCAACTACCGTTGGCATGTCGTGATCTGGCTGCTGATCGGCGGCATCATCAACTACATGGACCGCGCGAGCCTGTCGATCGCCGCGCCCGGCATGATTCACGAACTCGGCCTGACACGCACGCAGATCGGCCTGCTCGGAAGCGTGTTCGCGTGGACGTATGCCGTGATGCAATTGCCCGCAGGCTGGGTGATCGACCGCTTCGGCGCGAAGCGCGCGTACGCGCTCGGCATGATCTGGTGGAGCGTCGCGACGTGGCTAACGGGTGTAGTGGGTTCGATGTCCGGCTTGCTGGTCATGCGCGCCTTGCTTGCCGTCGGCGAAGCACCGTGTTGGCCGACCTCCGCGAAAATCACCGCGGCATGGTTTCCGGCCAAGGAGCGAGGCTTTGCGACCGGCGTGTGGGATTCGTCGTCAAAGTGGGGACCGGCGCTTGCGCCGGCCATGCTCGTCGCGCTGATGATCGCATTCGGCTGGCGCTCGCTGTTCCACGTGACAGGCGCGTTCGGCATCGCGTTTGCGCTGTTGTTCCTGATGCTGTATCGCAACCCGGTGGACAGCCGGCGTCTCTCGAACGAAGAACGCGCCTACATCGAAGCAGGTGGCGGCGGTCATGAACGCTCGCTGACGACGTCGTCAGTCAAGTGGCGTTCGCTGTTCACGCGCCGCAGCGTCTGGGGAATGATCCTCGGCTACTTCTGCACCATCTGGCTCTGGAACATCTTTCTGGTGTTTTTACCGCTGTATCTGCTCGATCGCTTTCATATCTCGTTCGCACAACTGGGCGTGTATGCGGGCATCCCGTGGGCCGGCGGCGCGGTCGGCGAGATCGCGGTCGGCTATCTGGCGAAGAAAATCGTCGATCGCCATCTCGCGGCGCCGATCGATGCCAAGCGGTTACTGATTGCCTGCTGCGCGACAGGCGCCGCCGTGTGCGCGGTCGCGTTGCCCTTCACTCACTCCCTCAACGTGACGCTGACGTTGTTTACCGTTGGTCTCGCCTTCGTGTCTGCCGTGGTTGGCTCGGCATGGGCCCTCGCAGCCGATATCGCACCGTCGTCGATGGTCGCGTCGGTGAGCGCTATCCAGAACTTCGGCGGTTACTTTGGCGGGGCTTTTTCGCCGGTCGTGGCCGGGTTTATCGTCGACCGCACCGGTTCGTATGCCCTCGCCTTCATCTCGGGCGGCATCATTGCCGGCTGTGCGGCGCTGTTCTATTGGTTCATGGCCCGCCGGCCGATTATCGACGAGGGGATCGAACCCGCTGCCTGATGCCGGATCGGCGTAAATCCTGCATACTCATTCTCCATCTTCCGGGAGATCAGCCATGTCACAGTCATCCGCGGCGCGGCGCGCCGCCTTTCGCGAGGCCGTCCAGCAACGCCGCGCCCTGCTCATGCCCGGCGCCTTCAATGCGATGAGCGCACGCGTCGTCGCGGATGCCGGTTTCAGCGCGCTCTATATCACTGGCGCGGGCGTCACGAACATGTCGTTCGGCTTGCCCGACCTCGGCTTTATCGGCCTGAGTGACATTGCGGAACACACCTCGCGGATTCGCGATGCCGTGGATCTGCCGCTCGTCGTCGATGCGGACACTGGCTTTGGCAACGCGCTCAACGTGCGTCAAACGGTGCGGATGCTCGAGCGGGCCGGCGCCGACGCGATCCAGCTCGAAGATCAGGTCAGCCCCAAGAAATGCGGCCATTTCGCAGGCAAGGCCGTGATTTCGACGAGCGAGATGGTCGGCAAACTACACGCCGCTGTCGACGCGCGTGAAGATGCGAATTTCCAGATCGTTGCGCGCACCGATGCATGCGCTGTTCATGGCTTCGAGGCGGCCATCGAACGCGCGCATCGTTTTGCCGAGGCGGGTGCGGACATTCTGTTTGTCGAGGCGGTCGAAACCTTCGACGAAATCAAACGCCTGCCGACCCTGTTGAGCACACCTCAGCTGATCAACATCGTGGTGGGTGGCAAAACCCCGGTCATGCCGCAGAGCGCACTCGCGGAGCTGGGGTTCGGCATCGTACTGTATGCGAATGCAGCGTTGCAGAGCGCGGTGCTCGGCATGCAAAAAGCACTTGCCGTGCTGCGCGACGAAGGCAAGCTCGACGAAGACCCGACCTTGTTGGCTCCGTTCAACGAGCGCCAGCGCCTGGTCGACAAGCCGCTCTTCGATCGCCTCGACAAACAATACGCCGCAGATAACGACTGACCGTGCACGCTTAAGCCGCGTCGTTTAGCAGCTGGTCGGCAGAGACCACAGTGCAATATTCTCCATGCAGGTTCGCGAGCGACATGGCGTGGACGTCTTCCGCGCTCCACATGCGGCCGTTCCAGGCCGCGCGGCCGAATGTAAAGCAGCCATCCTCGACAAGGTAGGTCTCGAAGCCGAGATTACCTGCCATGCGCACCGTGGCTTCGACGGAGTTATTTGTAATCACGCCGACAACTACGAGCACTGTATGGCCGCCCTCACGCAAGCGATCCTCTAGACCTGTGCCAATGAACGCGTTGTTGGTGCGCTTCGGAATAACCGGCTCTCCGGGTAACGGAGCGACTTCGGGTTTGAAATCGTGGCTCGACTGTCCAGGGCGATAGTGGGAAGCAGGCTCAAGGGAATCATGCCGCACATGCCATACCGGCCACTTCTCTTTACGCCAGCGAGTCAACAGTCGGCCGATTTGCGCCTCAGCAGAAGGGTTGTTCCGAACACCCCAGTCAGGATGATCAATCGCCTTTTGCAGGTCGATCAGAAGGAGCACGGCGCCTTGGGTCGAAGATGTGCGCATAGACCACACCCTTAATTGAACCGGGAGAATGAAGTATAGCCAGGGAAAAGTCTCGTACGAACAGGACCCGCTGCACCAAGAACCAACCACACCGAAAAACCTGCCCGTGCTATGGTCATACGCCATCGGTGCATGTGCCCGCGCCATCTAACCGCAATCACAACATGCGTCATCAGCGATGAATCGCCCGAGCCTTTCCTTCCGACAGCCGCGCGCCAACTGGTTGCTTCGCTCGCTCTACGTCCTCGTCCTGATCCTCGCCGCGATCGTACTCGCGGCCTGGCTGACGCTACGCGCCAGCCTCCCGCAACTCGACGGCACGCATAACGCAGCAGCCCTCTCCGCCGCGGTCACGGTCGAACGCGATATGCTCGGCGTACCCACCCTGCATGGCAATACACGGGCGGACGTAGCCTATGCCACCGGCTTCGTGCACGCGCAGGATCGCTTCTTCCAGATGGACCTGTTGCGCCGCGTCGCGGCAGGCGAGATGGCCGCGCTAGTCGGGGCGCCCGCGCTCGACCTCGACCGCCGCAACCGGCCGAACCGTTTCCGCGAACGCGCCCGCGCGCTGATCGACGCCATGCCCGCCGACCAGCGCGCGTTGATCGACCGCTACACAGCGGGTGTCAACGACGGCCTAGCGTCGCTCGCTTCGCGTCCATTCGAATACTGGGTACTGCGTACCCAGCCGGCCGCCTGGCGGCCCGAGGATACCCTCCTCGTCGTCTACGCAATGTACTTCGACCTCCAGTCAGGCGAGGTCAGCCGCATTCTTTCGCGCGCGGCGCTGCGCCAGCGTGTACCCGCCGATCTGTTCGCGTTCCTGCTGCCAGCAACAAGCCATTGGGACGCACCGTTCGACGTCGCCAAGCCTCCCCCCGTCGACCTCGCGACACCGCCCGCCACTCGCCCCGACTGGCTCCGCGCGTCGAAGACCGCAAGCATTGCGTTGCCTGCGACGGATCTCGCCTACAGCGACCTGATGGCCGGCAATTCGATGATCGGCAGCAACGGCTGGGCGGTCGATGGCGCACACAGCGCGCAAGGCGGCGCGCTCCTCGCGAGCGACATGCACCTGGGGCTCTCGCTGCCCAACATCTGGTATCGCCTGTCGCTCACGTGGCCAGGTGCGGACGGGCATCCGCGGCACATAACCGGAGTCAGCCTGCCTGGTGCGCCGCTCGTCATCGCCGGCAGCAACGGGCAGATTGCCTGGGGCTTCACCAACAGCTACGGCCGCTTCATCGACCTGATCGAACTGCAGCGCAACCCTGCTGATCCGCTGCAATACAAGACTCCCGACGGCAGCTGGCAAAGTGCAACGGTGCATCACGAACGCATCGACGTGAAGGGTGGCGCGTCGGTCGACCTGGCGGTCGCCGATACGCAATGGGGTCCCGAGATCGTGGTCGGTTCGCACACTTTTGCGTTGCGCTGGGTTGCCCACGACGCGCAGGCCGTCAACGTCAACCTGCAGCGGCTCGAAGACAGCACCAGCGTCGAGGACGCGCTGCATACGGCGCAAACCAGCGGCATTCCAACGCAGAACTTCATGGTCGCCGATTCGCACGGCAAGATAGGCTGGACGCTGGCTGGACCGCTGCCGCACTGGACCAGCGGCGCGACAGCCGCGAGCAACTCGTTCGACGATCTGCCCTTTGATTCCGCCACCTACCAGGGCTGGCAAGGCTATCTCGAACCGGCGAATTACCCCTCGCGAATCGCCCCGCCGCTTGGACGCTTGTGGACCGCGAACAACCATACGCTGCCACCCACCGAAGCGGGGCTGCTTGGCGATGCCGGCGCCGACCTCGGTGCGCGTGCGTCGCAGATTCGCGATGACCTGCTCGCGCTGCCACATGCAAACGAGCACGACATGCTGGCTATCCAGACCGACGACCGCGCGCTATGGATAGACAGTTGGCGCCGTCTCGCCCTCTCTGCGCTCGATGCCGATGCGTTGCGCGACCATCCGCAGCGCGCCGAATTCCGCAGTCAGGTGCTCGCATGGAACGGCCGCGCCGATGCAGACGCCATTGGCTACCGTCTCGTTCGCGCGTTCTATTTCTCGCTGTACGACGCATGGTTCGGCAAGCTCGACAAAGATATCCCGGCGAGCTTTGGCAATAACGCAGACAACCCGCAGACGGGCTTTCGCGCTGCAAGTTCACGCTACGAAGCGGTCATGGAAGCGCTCGCCGCCCATCAGGCATGGGTGCCGGATGGCGTCGCCAACTGGCGTGCCTTCATGCTCAACCGTGTCGACCACGCAATCGACCAGTTACCGCCGGACGTGAACGTATCGGATGCGCGTTGGGGCGATCGCAACCGCGCGGCCATCGAACATCCGTTCGCGCGGATCGTCCCAGGCTGGCTACCGTGGATACGCGGCTGGCTCGCTGCGCCACGCGATCCGCTGCCGGGCGACTTCAACATGCCGCGCGTGCAGGCACCTTCGTTCGGCGCGTCTGAGCGGATGATCGTGTCGCCGGGACGCGAGCAGGAGGGTATCTTCGAGATGCCGGGCGGGCAGTCCGGCAATCCGCTCTCACCGTACTTTCTGGCGGGACATGAGGCGTGGGTACATGGCGACACCACGCCGTTCTTGCCGGGTGCTACGGTGCACCGGCTTGAACTCGTGCCACAGGTGCATTGACCGCGCAGCAATCTTCGAGCGAACGAAGATGCGGACCGCCCAAATTTAGTTCGACGTCACTGCCGGCAAGAACGACCACCAGCAAACCTGATCAAGCGCGGAGGTGGCGATCGACGGACTGAACCCGGCCGCGACGCTGGCATTCCAGCCGTTTTGCGCGTCCGTGCTGTCCGAGCAACTGCTGACGTAGTCGAGCGTTCCTGTAAAGAACGCGCTGCGCGGTAACTTTCCCTCCGTGCTCTTCCACGTCTGCAGCTCTTGCAACAGCGAACTATCCAGCGACGGCAGAAATACCTGTTCGGCGAAGTTGCCATCCACGAGCATCGGGAACGACACGCCGCCGCTTGAACCGCTGAGGGCCGAGGTCGGCGCATTGTTCAGCATGATCGTCAGGTTTGGGAATTCCGTGCGCAGCTGCGCAACCAGGTCCAGACCGCCTTGCGTGCAAGCGGCGTTGCACGGGCCCTGCGCTGCATTCGCGCCGTGGCCCACGATTTCGATGTTATCCAGCATGAATCCATCGACACCCGTCGCCGCAAGGCGCGACGCAACGTAGTTGACGATCAGGTTCTGATAGGCTGCATTGCCGACGTTCATCCAGTACTCGTCCGAGTAGCCGCTGTACTGGCCGAGCTGGGCCGCTGTATTCGCGCCGCAGGACTCGAAGCCGGCGGGCACCGTTGTCCAGTAGGTTCGCCAGGTCTCGCAGGCGCCGACGTTCAGATAGCTGAGCACCTTCGCCCCTTTTGCCTTGAGCGCGGTAATCTGCGCGGGCGTGAAGTTGGGACTGCCCGTGCCCGGATCGGCGTCGATGACGATCACGTTGAAGCTCGAAGCCAGTTGGGTAGGATTGGCTTGTGCCGCGGTGCCGTAGTACACCGCCCACACCGCAGAGGCCGGAAGGTTTCGCGCGGCCGCAATCGACACGTTGGTCGAGCCGCTCAGCGTGACCGCACTGGTGGCGCTGGAAGTCGTGCCGGCACTGCCGGTGGAACTGCCGGAAGAGCTCTGCGTGCCTCCGCCGCCACCGCACGCGCCTGACAATGCCGCGAGGAATAAAACAGCCCCAAAGAAGCAGCGAGCAAATAGTGAGCGCATGATTTATCTGGTTGGAGTTTTCTACAGCGTGGCATGCGCGGCGGGCCGCCGCGCGCTGCAAATGTAGCAGTGCGCGGGCGGCCTCAGCAACTCGGGTGAATCAGAATGCAGAAGTATAGATAGCCAATGCATCGGCCTCCGAAACGACCCGGGGATTATTGACGAGCAAGCGCGTCTGCAGCATCGCGTCGCTGGCCATCCGTTCGAGACCGCTACGTTCGATGCCCACCGCCCGCAGCGTCGCAGGTATCCCCGTCGCGGCAATCAGGTGTTCTATATGCTCGATCAAGGCCTGGGTACGGCTAGCGTCGCTACCGCTCGCTGCCGGCACGATCACACCGGCTAGTTCGGCGTACAGATGCGCCGCCGCCTCCGCGTTGAAGCGCAGCACGTGCGGCAGCACGAGTGCGTTGGAAAGACCATGCGGCACATGATAGATACCGCCGATCGGATAGGCCAACGCATGCACCGCCGCCACCGGCGAGTTGGCGAAGGCCTGACCGGCAAACGTCGCGCCGAGCAGCATCGCCTCGCGCGCCGCGCGGTCCTGGCCATTCTCGCAGGCAGGCAGCAGATTGCTCGACAGCAATTGGAGCGCTTTCACGGCAAGCATGTCCGAGATTGGGTTCTTCAGACGCACCGACGTGTACGCCTCGATGGCATGCACCATCGCATCGATGCCGGTCGCCGCGGTCGCAGCGGCAGGCAGTCCGAGCGTGAGTTCTGCGTCCAGAATGGCCAGGTCGGCGATCAGCTGCGGCGCCACGACGCCCATCTTTTTCGCTTCGCCAACGGTGACGATCGAAACCGCGGTCACCTCGGAGCCAGTGCCTGCCGTGGTAGGCATCTGCACGAGCGGCAAGCGCGCCACTTCGACCTTGTTGACGCCGTACATTTCGCCAAGCGTTTGCTGGTCTTGCGGCACCAGCACGGCCAGCAGCTTCGCCACGTCCATCGAGGAGCCGCCGCCCAGGCCCAGCACAATCTCGGCGTTTGCGTCACGCGCCCACGAAGTGGCTTCCAGCACGATATGTTCGGGCGGATCGGCGATCACATCGTCGATCACGGTGACCTGCCAGCCGTGGGCGGCGAGATCGGCCAGGGCGGGATTCAACAGACCGCTGCGATGCAGAAAGCTATCCGTGACAACACACAGGCGCGTCAGCGCCGGAAACTGCTCACGCAGCAAACTGCCGAGGCGACGTGCGGCGCCATATTCGACGACGAGCGTCGGCACGGTCTGAAAGCGGAATGTGTTCATGGTGATGTCTCCTCCGGTACCATATAGCCTGAGATTTCGAGGCGAATTTCAACATGATACGCAAGACACTCAACGCGTCCCAGCTACAGCAGGAAGTGAACCGGCGACTGCATCGTCTTCAGGAAGTCGTCGAAGACGGCGTCAAGATTCGCGTTCCTCGTCCGCAGCTGCAAGAGCCCGACAAAACCGGCTGCAATTGGGATATGAAGCACTTCGGCAACGCCGCAGGATTCGAGCGGGACATTGCAGCAGTGCTCCAGGCGGTACGCGCTGAATACAATCTGCGCACGGAAGCAAAGGAAGCGGAAAACCCCTTCGGCGACTTTCCGGGCGACTGAGTTGCGCTGAGTTGCAAATTGCAAACAATCGCAAAGAATTGACTGAGCGTCGCAGACGGTCAGGGCTCGCGCGAGAATTTATCGAGGCTGATGCCCAGTTCCGCAGCCATATGCTCGACGAGCGTCTGAAGGCGCACCAACTCCTCGCCCTGACGCTTCACTTCCGCTCGCAGTGTCTCGACCTCGGCGAATGCCGCCGGGTCTTCCGCAACGCCGCCACGCGCGGCCTCTTCGCTCACGCTGACTTCTCCGCACAACAGATGCGCCCAGCGATGCTCTCGTCCACCCGGCGCACGCGGCAGCTTCACCACGCGTGCCGGTTCGTGCGCCGCAAGTTCATCCAGAAACACTTCAACCGACGAGATATCAGCGAAGTCATGCAGGCGCGAACTGTTCAGGCGCAATTCCGCGGCCGTTTGCGGACCGCGCAGGATCAACACCGTGAGCAGTGCGGCGGACTGGCTCGGAATGCCCAGCACGCGATTCATGTTGTGCTCGAAACGCGGCACGCGGCTGCTGCTGCCTTCCAGCACGAGACTGAGGCGTTTCATACTATCGATGGCGGTGAGCACCTCGGCCTCGCTGACGTTCATCACCGGAGCGCGCGCGGTTTTCTGGTTGCAACCCGCGGTCAGCGCGTTGAGCGAAAGCGGATAGGTGTCCGGCACCGTGTGCTGTTTCTCGACGAGCACACCCAGCACGCGCGCTTCGATGGGCGTCAGGGAACGCATGGCGGGGCGCGGGATAGCGTCAGGGGTGGTATTCATAGATGACTTCGCTTCGGGCAGCGCCAGACGGGCCACCCTGATCGTGAGCCTGACGGGAATGTCGGGCGAAGATCACTATGATATCCGGCATGGGGGCGTCTGCGCGACGGGTTCGCGTCATGTATTGCGCCCTGCGTTGCACGCCAGGTTGTCGAATGAGGTGCGCCCCCCCAGACGACTACGTCCGCCGGGCGAGGATGCCCGGCGGTCTTCAGCCACTACTTACGCTGCGCCACCAACACTTCGAACGTCCCCGGAATCACCGCTGGACGAGGATGGGGATTGTCTGCCGTCGCCGCCTCCGCAGGGCCGAATTTAGACGACACCAGATACACGCGATGAGCCTTGGCGTCGAGGGCCATCGTCTTTGCGCCTTCCAGCGTCTGAACGTTTTGCACCACCGAATAGTGATCGGCATCGTCCTCGTGAACGATCGTCAGCGTGCCGTCCGCGCCATTCGAGCTGAACGCCAGCTTCAAGGCGGGATCGAATGCGGCGGTGTCGGGGTGACCGCCAATCGGCACCTCCGTCACGTGACGGCCTGTGGTCGAGTCGATCACCATCATGCGCTGGTTGGCGCAAACGGTGAACAGGCGCTCCTGCGTGGTGTCGATGGTGAGCCCGGTCGGTTCCTCGCACGGCGCGATCGACCAGTGCGTAAGCACTGCGCCAGCGTTGCCGTCCATCTCGACGATCTCGCCTTTGTCCTCGACGTTGACGAAGACGTGCCCGTGGTTATCCGCGGCGAGCGCCTCCGGTTTGCCGCCCACCGGCATGGTCGCGACCACCTTGCGGCTGGCCACATCGATTGCGCTCACGCTGTTGTCATGCCCGTTGCTGACGAATACCCGCTGCAACGCCGGCACGTACAGGATGCCGTCGGGGTCGGGGCCTGCCGCCTTGATCGTGTCGATCACCTTCAGCGTATCCAGGTTGATGACAGTGATGGTGTTCGCCCGGCCGTTGGTAATGAAGCCAAGCTTGCGATCCTGTACGAATGCGAAGCCGTGCACGCCCTCGGTGTTCTCGATCTCTCCAGACAGCTTGCCGGTGCGCGTATCGACCACCTGTACATGGGTGTCGCGACTGACGAACAGATGGTGGCGCACCGGATCGTATGCCACGTAATCCCAGTGATCTGCGCCGCTTAGACCGTAGTGTTGGGTTATTTCGAACTGCGTATGAGCGCTTTCCGCGGCGACACAGGCTCCCGCCCCTACCAGCATTGACGCTAGCGCGCCGGCAAGAAGGCTCTTCAGAACGTTTCCTTGTTTCACTTTCAGTCGACTCCAGTGGATTTTGTTTATGGCTGTTTCAGATAGGGCCAACCGGACGAACGATTACGAATCGTGGTCGTTGAGGTTGAAGGTGACCCATAACTGCTCGGACAGCGTTTTGCCCACAAATGCGGGCTCGGGTTTGGGATAGGCTGCATCCCGCACGGCAGCCAGCGCGGCACGATCCAGCAGCCCGATGCCGCTCGATACCACCACGCTTACATCGGACACCACGCCGTCGCGATACTGAAATGCGACCCGTGTGCGGCCGGACATGCCCGCCATGCGCGCCGACTCCGGATAACGCAGCGCCGCCTGAATCGCCGCGCGCAGCGCGCCCTCAAAGCTTGCGTTCGGCGCCGTCGCAGCGGGTGCGGCAGCCGGCGGAGGCGGACGCGGCGCGGGCGGAGCTTCGGTCGGTGTCGCGGACGGCAGCATCGGCGCCGGGGCAGGCGTCGGTGCTGGAACCGGTGCGGCCTTAGGCGGCGCAACATGCACAACGTGCTGGACATGACGCGGCGGGACAACCGGGCGCGTGACCTGGGGCGTCTCCGGCTTCGGCGGAGTCAGCGGTTTCGCAGCAGGTTGCGGCGTCGGGACGGGAGCAAGCGCGGGCGCCGCCAGCGTCAGCAACGTCGGCGGCCGTTCGGGTGCCGGCTGCGAGCGATGCGTCAGGAGCACAACGCCGCCGCCAAGCAGCAACACTTCCGCAAGCAGTGCGAACGCCGCAGCAGACGCGAGACGCGGCCGTTCCCGCACAACCTCAGGGGCGGAGACAGTCGCCATGTCAGTTCGCCACGGGTTGCGCAGCCAGCGCGATCTGCGAGACGCCTGCGGCACGGCAGGCGTCCATGACCGCGACGAGCTTCTGGATCTGCGCCTGTTTCGAGCCGGCAATCGTCACCACGGTGTGCGCCGCATCCGCTCGCGCCGCCAGCATTGCCGTCAGTTCAGCAGGGCTCAAAGTTCGGCCATCGACAGAGAGGCTGCCGTCGGTGGCGAGCGTGACAGTCACCTTCGGCGGCGGCAAAGACTGTGTCGTGCTGCTCGTCGGCAACTGCGTGCGCAAGCCGGCATTCGGAATCATGTGCAGCGTGATCATGATGAAAAACACCAGCAGAAAAAACATGATGTCGATCATCGGAATGATCTCGATGCGAGCCTTGCGCGCTTCGAAATACTTCATCGTCACGCTCCCTGCGACGCGAGTTTTCCGACCACGGCGCGCGGTGCTTCGCGCACGGCCTTCGAGGCTTCTTGCGACGTTCCAGCCAGGCGATTGACGAGCGCAGCCTTCACGGTCTCGAGCTGATGCACAACGCCCCGCACGCGATTGTGCAAGCCGTTAAAAAACACCAGACCGATCATCGCCACAAACAGCCCGGAGGCTGTCGCGATCAGCGCTTCGGCGACGCCACCCGTCACCTGGGTCGGTGCGTTGCCGGGATTGGAGAGCACCTGAAACGCGTTGAACATGCCGACGATCGTGCCGAACAACCCAAGCAGCGGCGCCAAAGTGACCACCGTGTCGAGCACCCAGAGAAAGCGGTCGATACGCGGTGCTTCGCGCATGATCGCTTCCTCGAGACATGCGTCGAGGTCTTCACGTGAGGTGTGCCCGGCAAGACGGGCCGCGGTAGAGAATAGCGTAGCCGTCGGCAACGAGTGGAACTGCTCGGCGCAGGCGCCCAGCGTCGTCGCATTGAACTGGTCGAGCCGGTCGATCTGTTCGAGCGCAGCGCGGCTATTGCCGGCAGCGCGCTGTAAAAACCAGCTGCGCTCGATAATGATCGTCAGGGCAACGAACAGCATGGCAGCGATGACGTAGAGGACACCGCCCGAATTGTTCGCGAGGTGCAGCAGAGTGTCGACGGTCATGGAAAACTCCTGTTAGAAATCGGTGGACAGCGTGCCGATAAATGCACGGCCCGGGATGGTCCAGTACAGCGGGGTATTGTCGGCAGCGGTAAAGCCTGCCAGCGCATCGATGCTGGTGCGGTTGAACAGGTTGTCGATCTGGAAGCCGATACGCGTGTCATGCATCCACGGCGCGAGGTTCTTGATCGTGTAGGCGGCCGAGAAGTTGGTCACGGTGAAACCGCCAATCGGCTGGGTGTCGCCCGTATCGCCGAACTGGTGACCGACAAACTTCGTGATCAGCGAGCCGGCCAGCGGACCATGCTCATACAGCACGCCAGCCGCGGCGGTCTGTTGCGGCGCATTCGGCATCCAGTCGCCGGTGCTCTTCTGCTTGGCCGAGTTGAACGTCAGATTGGCGTACAGGCTGAAGCCGTAGCCGAGCGAGAACGTCGCTTCCGATTCGAAGCCTTTGTAGACCGCGCCACCGGCATTGGTGAAGATCGTGTTGTCGCCCACCGTGCGGCTCGTCACGGCATTGCGGAAGTTGATGTAGTACAGGTCCGCCGAAACGGTCAAACGGTTCGTCTTGAAGGTCGTGCCGATCTGATAGTTATCCGTCTGCTCCGGATCGGGCTGGCCAGAAACCGTCGGGCTCTGCACATAGAACACATTCAGGTTCGGCGCCAGAAAGCCCTGCGCGTACTGGATATACGCGCTCCAGTCCGAGGTAATCTGATCATGTACCGTGAGCGAGGGCAACACCTTCGACCAGGTATGACCGAAGTCCACCGGAGTGCCTGAGCCCTGATTCATCGGCGAGTCGATTTGCCGGTTGAACGACACGTATTTCACGCCCGGCGTCACCGTCAAACCATACGGCAGTTGCAATGCGTACTGCAGATACGGCTCGAACGTCAGCAGCGTATCGGTCATCGTGAAGTTCTGTGACAGGAACGCGAAGTTCAGCGAGTCGTCCACATTGAAGTTGTCGCGGAAGTTGGACTGATGCGTGATCCAGGCGCCTAGCTGCAGCGTGCCTGGGCCGATCTTCCGCTCGGCGGTGAGGACGTCGCCCCACGCGCGGTAATTGTTGTTCATCTCCTGACCCGGCACGTCGTTCGGTCCGAGGCTCGTACCATTGGGGGTTTCACCGTTCGGATCGAGCCCGTTAAAGCCGTTATGGTAGTAGCCGTATGTGTACACCTTGTTATCGATCACCCATTGGGCGACTTTCGTTTTAACGTCGATGTATTCGAAGTCGGTATTGATCAGATCGACGTTGTAGCCGTAGTACGCCTGGCTCGCCGGATTGTTGTTCAGGCCGAAGTTCGGGCCAAAATCCTGGATCTGCTGGGCGGTCGCGCCAAGCGGCACGTTTTGGTGGATCTTGTTGTAGGTGGCGAAAAAGGTGACCAGCGTGTCGTCGCCAAGCGGCTTTTCGAGCTTGAAGTAGACATTTTCCCGACGTTGCGCAGAATCAGTCAGGTAGCCGTCGCTATTGGTTTGCGTATAGCCGACCATCGCACGGGCATCGCCCCATTGCTGGATGTCGCCCGTGTTCATCTCGGCACCGGCGGTCCACGTGTTCCAGCTACCGTATGAGCCCAGCACCGAAAACGACGGCGTGAGCGACGGATCTTTCGAGTCCAGCCCAATCGTGCCGCCGAAGGTTGCGAAACCGATCTGCGAGGCGTCGCCCGGACCACGGTCGATATTGATCGAGCCCAGCACCTGATTCGAGAAGAACGACGTCGAGTGGTGCGTGAAGTCGTTGGAATCGCCAAACGGGATGCCGTCGAATGTCACGTTGTACTGACCGTCCTGGAAGCCCCGAATGGAAAGGCTTTGCGATTCCATCAACCCCGCGCCGTTCGGATCGATGTTCGACACGCTCGGCGCGATCTGGATGATGTCGCTGTAGTTCGACGTAGGCGCCGTGCTGTTCTGGATATAGTGCTGGCTGATGATCGACTTCGGTTCGGTAGTCGTGAGCGAGCCCTGCGAGGGCGCCTGGGCCGGCGCCGACTCCACATTCGTCGTAGCAGGCGTGCTGTTAGCGGACGACGACACGGCCGTGCTTTGTACCGAACCGAGATCGCCGGTTGCCTGCGCATGCGAGATCTGTGTTCCGGCGGCGCAGAGCGTCGCAAGAACGAATTGCGTCAGAGGCTTCTGATTGAGCTTTGAACGTACCCGTTGCATGATTCATGCATCCTTGTTTTTGAATAGAGCGGTGGGGGCGATGGAGCAGACAAGGCGGGATGCTATCGATAGCGCATTAATACCGAGTGATGGGTAACTTACGAAGTTAAAGTTCTTATTACGGATACCCAACAACCTGTGCTGCAAACAAAACGGCGCAGACGTGCGCTTAGATTTGTAAGTTTCCGTACACTACGCATTCATTTGTCCACGTTAGGATGGGCACTTTCGTCCAGGCGCCGGCCCTCCTTCATGCCACACGATCAATCGGAAAAACGCTCTCTTGGAAAGTGATGCATCGGCCTCTTACCCGGCGGGGCGCAGACCTCGGATTCTGATCGTCGAAGATGACGAGCGTGTGCGCCTCGAAGTCGCAGCAGCACTCGAAGACTATGGCTTCGCGGCCGATAGCGTGGCGAGCGGGCACACCGGCCTGCTGCGCGCGCTGGATGGCGACTTCGACGCGGTCGTGCTCGACCGCATGCTGCCCGATATCGACGGTCTGTCGATCCTCTCCACCCTGCGCAATGTCGGCAAGGAAACGCCCGTGCTGATCCTCAGTGCACTGTCCGCGGTGGATGAGCGTGTGAGAGGTCTACGCGCCGGCGGCGACGACTATCTGACCAAACCATTCGACAGTCTCGAACTCACCGCACGCCTGAATGCGCTGCTGCGCCGCCGTTCGTCATCCAAGGAGCCGTCTGCATTGAGCGTCGGCGATCTTGTGCTCGATATGGGCACGCATCAGGTCGAACGTGCCGGTGAGGTGATCGAGCTCAAGCCGCGCGAGTACCAGTTGCTCGAATTCATGATGCGGCACGCCGGACAACCGGTCACGCGGGCGATGCTGTTCGAGTCCGTGTGGAACTACCATTTCAACGCCCAGACCAACGTGATCGACATGCATATCGGTCAACTACGCCGCAAGATCAGTCTGAACGGGCGGCTCTCGGTAATGATTCATACAGTGCGCAATGTCGGCTATATCCTCCATGCCGGCGAGTAAGCGGCGAACACGCATGCATCTGAGCAGCGTCGGCTGGCTGCTGGCGGTGTTCATCACCTCGGCGATCGTGCTGTTCGCGATGCTTTACTGGGCGACCCACAGTTACCTCGTGCACGAGGTCGATGAGCGCCTGCTCGGCGAGGTGGCCGAGTTCCATTCCATCGGCCGCGACGAGGCGATCGCGAACATCGATGCGTTGAGCCGGCGCGATGTGGCAAGCAGTCGTCCCTATGGCGTCTTCGATACAGACGGCACGTGGCTCGCCGGTAACATCCACGTCCTGCCGCCAGCGCACGACGGTAAGCCGTTCAACTACGCGCAGATCGTGCGCGAGGGTGACCGCACCGAAACAGAACACTTTCGCGGCATCATCGTGCCCACCGTTAGCGGCGTGCGCGTCGTCGTCGGACACTCGATCGATGAGATCCGTTATTTCGATCACACGCTGCTGAAAATGCTGTGCATAGGTCTGACGCTCACGATCATCCTTGCTGTGGGATGCGGCGCGGCGCTCAATGCAATGTCCAATCGCCGCATCCGCGCCATCAGCCTGACTGGGCGCGAGATCATGGCGGGGCAGCTAAACCGGCGCTTGCCGACCCGCGGCACGCATCACGATCTGGACCGCCTGGCGGAGATCGTCAACACGATGCTCGACGAGATCGAGCGGCTGGTTGCCGAAGTCAGAGGCGTGTGTGCCGGGATCGCGCACGACTTGCGAACGCCGATGACCCATTTGCGCGCAGGGCTTGAGCGTGCGCGCCGGCGCTCAAATAGCGTCGACGATTACGAAAGCGCGGTCGATGCGGCCATCGTGCAATCGGACGTCATGCTCAACCGCTTTACCGCCCTGCTGCGAATCGCGGAGATCGAAGCCGACGGCCGGCGCGCGAGCTTTGGCGATGTGTCGCTCGACACCGTGATCCGCGACGTCGTAGATCTGTACGAGCCGGTAGCGGACGACCGCGGTCTGACGGTGTCGGTGCACGCGCCCGCGCCTGTCAAGGTGCGGGGCGATATCGATCTGCTATTCGGCGCGATCGAAAACCTGCTCGACAACGCGCTGAAATTCACCCCTGGAGGCGGCTCAATCTCGGTCGAAACGAGGATTGAGGCAGGCGAGCCCATCCTGCACGTGGCCGACTCAGGCCCCGGCATTGAAGCCGGCGAGCGCGAAGCCGTTCTGCGGCCGTTCTATCGCAGTCCTAGCCAGCACGCCCAGGCGCCGGCCGGTCACGGCCTCGGTTTGAGCCTCGTGGCGGCCATTGCGCGAGTGCATGACGCCGACGTGGAGATCCACGATAACCAGCCGGGATGCAGGATGGTGCTGCGTTTCAGGGGGAATATGCTGGCGCGGTAATCGAATCACAGGTCACCTTGCTTGCGGTCGGTTGCGAGGCGTAGCATGGCGCACTCCCCTACGCCCTCTTTCGAGTCTCATGCCTTCCACGCGACCGTTGCCGCCGCTTATCGCTCTGCGTGCTTTCGAAGCCGCCGCGCGGCACTTGAGTTTCAGCCTGGCGGCGCAGGAACTGTTCGTCACGCAAAGCGCGGTTAGCCATCACATCCAGAAGCTCGAGAGCGAACTGGGAGTAACACTCTTCGAACGGCGCACGCGCGCAGTTGCACTGACCACAGCAGGGCAGGCCTACTTTGCAAAAGTGCATGCCGCCTTTGAACTCTTGCGCACCGGCACCGCGGAAACGCGTGCAACCACTACCGCGCGGATCAAGCTAACGGTCGGCTTGCTGGCTTCGTTTGCCACACGCTGGCTCGCCCCCCGCTTGCAGGCGTTTTCGGCAGCGCATCCCGGCATCGAACTGCAATTGCGGCCCGATATCGCGCTCGCCGACGTCCCCGGCGGCGAAGTCGACCTGGCCATCCGCTACGGCCGCGGCGGCTGGGCCGACGTACGCGCACGCAAACTCATGCCGGAACGGCTCTCGGTAGTGTGCTCTCCCACCCTGCTCGGCGGCACGCGCCGTCCCCGCAAGCCGCAAGACCTGGTGCGCTATCCGCTGCTCGCGTCACACGCCAAACTGCCCTTCGAATGGCAAGCATGGGGGACCCGCTTCGGCGTGGACCTGCGCGGTGCACAGACAGTGCATCTGCACGACTACAACATCGTCGTGGAAGCGGCCCTCGCAGGACAAGGTATTGCCATGGGCCGGCATCGCCTGATTGCTCCGCAACTGGCGAGCGGCGCACTGGTGCAGGCAGTGCCTGATGCGGTACTCGACGATCCGCGCATCGGCTGGTGGCTCGTCACGCCGCGCGCAGCGAAGGGCGAGATTGAGGCTGTAACGGTCTTCCGCGACTGGCTGATGCAGACCGCGGCGCAAGACCCGATAAACTGAACGCATTAGTTTCGCTCATGCGTGGCCGGCAAGAATTCATTCGTCAGCCGACGGCAGCCGCAATAGGATGGAACGTCCATCCACATATTCATAGGACGCACACGACATGACCCTCTCGATCTCCGCCCGCGTAGCCGAACTCGGTATCACGCTCGAATCCGCCGCCGCGCCTGCGGCCAACTACGTCCCGTTCGTGCAGGACGGCTCGCTACTATTCATTTCCGGTCAGATCTCGCGTAAGGAAGGCAAGCCTGCCTACGTCGGCCGCCTGGGTGACAATATCTCGGACGACGAGGGCGTGCAGGCAGCACGGCTCGCCGCGCTTGGCATACTGTCGCAGCTTGCGGCGGCCACGGGCGACCGGCTCGATCGCGTAGCTCGCATCGTGCGCCTCGGTGTCTTCGTCGCCAGCACGCCGGAGTTCAACCGTCAGAGCGCCATCGCCAACGGCGCCTCGGATCTGATGGTAGAAGTGTTCGGCGACGCCGGCCGCCATGCGCGTGCCGCAGTGGGTGTTGCATCGCTGCCGTCCGGCGTCGCCGTGGAAGTCGAAGCAGTCGTCTCGTTGAAGCAACCCTGAATCCATCCTGCATCACTGGAACCTTCAAGTCATGTCAGCCCCCCTCACCGATGCAACCGTAGACGGATTGCGCGCCCAGACGCCGGGCACGCAGCACACCACGCACTTCAACCACGCTGGCGCATCGCTGCCGTCCGCAGCGACGTTGGAAGCAGTCCACGCCCATCTGTGGCGCGAAGCGACCATGGGACCCATGGAAGCCGGTGTCGCAGCGCGCGCGCAAATAGAGCGTGCCCGTACCCTCGCCGCGCAGTTGTTCAACGCGCAACCGGCGGAGATCGCCGTGACGACGGGCAACTCGCAGGCCTGGGGCAGCGCATTCGCCGCGTTGGGCAAATGGCAGCCCGGCGATCGCATTCTGGTTGGGCGTCACGAGTGGGGCGGCAATCTGGCCAGCATGCGCCTGTCGGCAGTGCGTGCGGGGGCATCGATCGAGGTGATCCCTTCCGATGACAGCGGCGAGGTCGATCCCGAGCCACTCGAGGCGATGCTCGACGAACGGGTACGCCTGATCGCGCTGACGTGGATGCCGGCCAACGGCGGCCTCATCAACCCGGCCGCCGCCATCGGACAAATCGCGCGACGTCATGGCATCGCCTACTTCATCGACGCCGCGCAAGCGGTCGGACAAATACCTGTGGATGTGGAGCAACTCGGTTGCGACGTGCTGACCGGCGCGGGCCGCAAGGCGTTGCGCGGTCCGCGAGGCACAGGGTTGCTGTACGTGCGGCAGGACTTTCTGCCTCGGCTCACACCGGCCTATGTCGATACCCAAACGGCGCCGCTCGATGACGACGGCGAACCTGTCGTGCGCAGCGACGCAGCGCGGTTCGAATCTGTCGAAGTCGCGTCCGCGCTGCGCTGCGGTTTGGCCAATGCACTGCAGGAGGCGCTGGATATCGGCGTTGAAAACATCCGCACTCGCATCGACGCCGTCGCGCAGACGCTGCGCGCCGAACTCGCGCAGATCGACGGCGTGACGGTCCTCGATCAGGGACGCGAACGTTCGGGGCTGGTGGCCTTCAGCGTGGCCGGTATCGATGCCAAAGAGGTGCAACGTGCGTTGGCGGCGCAAGGTGTGGCCATCGGCAGCAACGGCGTGGGCTACACACCGTTCGATATGAACGCGCGAGGTCTCACCCAGATAGCGCGCGCTTCCGTCAGTTACCTGACCACCGAGGCGGAGATAGGCAAGCTGGTGGGGAGCTTGCGCACGCTCGTCCGTTAAGGCACGCTTCACGCGACACAACGCGGCGACGCTATCACGCACGCCAATACAAGGAGACGTCAATGGAGCGACCCGAGTTCATCCGCCACTGGAGCGAACTGGAAAACCCGGACGATGCCCACTACAAGGGCAGTACCGAGCTACTTGCCATCGGTGCGCCGCTTGCCAGGAAGCTTGGACTTCAGCGCATCGGCATTCACCATGTGCGCGTGCCGCCTGGACGTCGAACCTCGTATCCGCATGCGGAAAGTGCCGAAGAGGAATTCGCCTTCGTCATCGAGGGCACGCCGGATGTGTGGCTCGACGGTCATCTGCATCCGCTCAAGCCCGGTGACTCGGTGGCGTTTCCGGCGGGTACCGGGATTTGCCATACCTTCATCAACAACACGGATCAGGACGTGCGGTTGCTGGTGGTCGGAGAAACCGACAAGAAGGAAAACCGGATTCGTTATCCGATGCATGAGGCTCACGAAGCCACTCGCCCGGACCGTTGGGTCGACTGGCCTATGCGCCCGATGGGTCCGCATGACGGCAAGCCGTCCGGCAGCAAGTCCTGAACGACACGCCGCACGCGGCCACCTCGATAGCCGTCAAAAACGGGTTCGGTCGGCCATCCAGTTGGCTGCGGCGGCGGACAGCAGCGCGACCGCCGCGGCATTGAGCGGGGCGAGATCCTCGGACATCTGCGTCACCCTTGCCGCCGCGGCCGGACTCTCCATGGCTTCCGCACACGCGAGCAGTTGACCCAACAGGCCGGCCCGCGTCTGGATGGCTTCGCGCACCGTTTGCGCCAACTGCAGTTCAGAAAACAGATCGACGGGGTTGCGCTGCAGTACGGCAGGCAACAGCGAGGTCATGCCCGTCATGAATGCGTTGTCGACGAACTCCTCGTCGTGCGGCCTAAGCCTGCGCGCGGCCAGTTCCATGAAGCGCCCCCGCGTGCCGACCAGTTGCACCAGTGCATTGGATGCGACAGACCGGCTATTGCCGTCCGTGTACAGGGCGAGCAGGGCCCAGCGGCGCAGCCAGTCGGTGCCGACCAGTTGGACCGCATCGCGGATCCGCAGGCGCCGTCGCGTCAACGCGTGATGCGCCGAACTGGCGAAGCGCAGCAGTTGCATCGTCAGTGCGGGATTGCGTTTGACCTCGTCTTCCAGGGTCGGCAGCGGCGGCTCGGCGCCCAGCATCACCAGCAGTTTGACCAGCGCCTGGCGCAGCGGCGGAATCCTGCGCACCGCGAGCAGATGGGGATGGGCGAAGTAGTAGCCCTGAAACAGGTCGCAGCCGGCCTCGTGGGTCCACCGGTAGTCGTCCGGTGTCTCGACCTTTTCCGCTACGACGCGCTTGCCGGCGCGGTGCATTGCAGCAACGAACGGCGCCAGTCGCGACGCAGTCCAGTCCGGCACATCGATCTTGACGACTTCAGCGCAGTCGAACACCTCCGCGTGGCCCAAGGCGGCCTCGCGAACATCCTCCATGGCGAAGCGGTAGCCGGATCGCGTCAGCGCCTTGATGCGTTGAACCAGTTGATCGTCGTACTGCGCGGTTGCCTGAATTTCAACGACGAAGTGAGCGGATGGCAGCAGGCTAAACATCTCGTTCATCAGCCAGTCGCGCCCCGCGTTGATGTAGCCGGCGCGGCCGGCCAATACGCTTTCCATGCCAAGTTCGCCGAGCGTCTCAATGACGATGTCGGCGGTGGCGCGCGTCTCGTCGAGCGGCGTGCCGTCGGCGGGTTCGGCGTTATCGGAGAAAGCGAACGGCCGAAACAGCAATTCGTAAGCGACGAGTTGTCCCTCGCGGTTGAGGATCGGCTGCCGTCCGAGATACGAGGTCATCGCGATCAGGGACAACGCGGCAGCATCGTGCGACATGTCATTCATGCGGGTTACCGGTTAGCGAACCTGCGCCACGCTGTCCGATCGCTGGCAAGCGGCGGCGTAGAGGCCCTAACGGTGATAACGGCTGCAAACAGGGAAAAGTTGAAGGCGGATAAGCCGGCGTAAGGCGTTTGGACATCCCGCGCGTCGCGACGACGGCGTTATTGACCCCGCCACCGGGCCGCCGCAGAAAGGTAAAGGGGCAATCGGAAGCCGGCTTAAACGAACTGTGCCGCTTTCTGACTGGCGAGCAGGATGGCCGTATGGGCGGGCGTCACGTCCACATGGCCTCCGGACTGCGTCAGGGTGGACAGGATCGTGTGGTCGTCAAAACGGCACTGACAGAGCACGTGGTCGGAGGCGGCAAGCTTGACCGTTTGCGCCAGCGTCAGGGTCGCGAGAAGCTCCGCGCTCTGCGCGGACAGCCCCAGCCGAAACATGCCGACCAGCCTGTCCTCACGAAGCATGCGTTGCGCCAGCATGATGTACGACAGATTGACTTCCCTGATGAAACCCTGCGCTTCGCCGTCGCTCATGATCTTTCGCCCTTCGGTAAACATCCACTTCATTTCTAGCCGGCAATCGTCTGGCGCGCTAAAGCCTTGTGCAGCGGGGCAGACGCACGGCCGAACTCGCTGTGATTTACCAGCAGAAACACAAAGTTACATTTTGATACGTTTGAGTGGAGTGTAGGGATGCCCTTCCACGAAGACAATGTTCGCGAAATTTTCCGAAAGGTAGATCGTCAGTCGACCATTACGCGGCCTTACGAGCCGCTAAAGAAGGCCTGCCTCGTGACGAGCAAGCGCCCAAAATGCAAACGACCCGGCCACATGGGACCGGGTCGTCACGTCGATGCAACCCGCCGTCGTCTGGCGGGGCAAAGCCTGCTTACTGCTTCACGCCTTCCGCCTGAATGTGCAGAACGGTCGCCATCTTGAAGCCGTAGGTCTTGCCGAAGTCGATACCGAAGTCCGAACGGTCGAAAGTCGCCGTCGATTCCGTGCCGCACACTTCGCGCTTGAGCATCGGGTGCTGGAAGCACTTGAACGATTCGATCTTCAGGTTCAGCGGCTTCGTCACGCCGTGCAGGGTCAGCTCGCCGATCACTTCAACCGGCACATCGCCCTTGAACTTCATCGACGTACCCTTGTAGACCGCGGTCGGGAATTGGGTCGCGTCGAAGAACTTCGAGCTCTTCAGTTCCGTGTTCAGCGTGTCGTTGCCGATGTCCACCGAAGTCATGTCGATGGTCGCCTCCAGCGTGCCCGTCTTCGCTTCACGATCGATCGTCACCGTACCGGTGGATTTCGTGAACTTGCCGCGCCAGATCGAGACGCCGCCAAAGTGGTCGGCTTCGAAGCTCGGCGAAGTGTGCGTCGGATCGAGCGTATAGGTGGTGTCGGCAGCCATCGCGCTAAACGATGCACCCACTGCCAAGGCGGCGACTGCTACGGCTAAAAGTTGCTTTTTCAAAGTGATTCTCCTGGGAGGTTTGCGGTTTATTTCTTGGCTGCAATGATGTGAAACTTGATCACGACCTCGTCGGCAACAACCGAGGTGTCTTTCCATTCACCCGTGCCGATTTCGAACTGGCTGCGTTTGATCGGCAATGCGCCGTCGAAGCTTTGGGTCGACCCTTGCTGGGTAACCTTGACCGGCACCGTGACGTTTGCGGACTTGCCCTTGATGGTCAGCGTGCCGCTAACGTTGAACTGGTTGCTGCCGGCCGGCGCAATCGCACTCGAGACGAAGGTGGCGTTCGGATAGTGCGCGGTGTCGAACCATTCCTTGCCGCGCACCTGCTGGTTGTAGCTATCGTCGCCGAGGTCGTAGCTGGCGGTGTCGATGGACAGCCTGGCGCTGCCCGCCGCCGGCTTGGCCGGATCGAAATCGAGCTGTGCCGTGAACTTCTTGAACGTCCCTTCGACAGGCACGTTCATCTGTTTCGAGGTCGCGGTTACCGTGCTCTTCGACGTATCGACCTGCGCATGCGCCACGCCGAGGAACAGCGAAGTCACTGCGGTCGCTGCGACTAACCAGCGAAGGAAAGGAGTTTTCATGTCTGCCTTCAATCTGCCTTAAACCTAAGGCTACTTGAGAAAGGGGATCATACGCGCCA
Source organism: Paraburkholderia sp. GAS206C (assembly GCF_050435645.1). NCBI lineage: Bacteria > Pseudomonadati > Pseudomonadota > Betaproteobacteria > Burkholderiales > Burkholderiaceae > Paraburkholderia > Paraburkholderia sp. GAS206C. The sequence goes on from NZ_JBNDKR010000005.1 coordinate 350,445, forward strand.
GCAGGCCGTCACGATCGATGAAGTGATGCTTCAGCGCAGCCAGCGTATGAGCGGCCACGATCACGAGCAACGTGTAGTTCAACCAGATGTGGATGGACTTCAGCACGATCTTGAGCGCGGTGTCCGGCCCGATCAGCGTCGGCAGCGGCACGATACCCAGATAAACCACCTGAATTCCGGCGGCAGAGCTGTAGAGATAACCCGACGCCGGAATCACGAACATCAGCACGTACAGAATCACGTGCGCCACCTCCGCCGCCAGCTTCTGCAACGGCGGCATGCCCCGCGGCAGTTCCGGGGCGCGGTGTGTCAGGCGCCACGCCAGCCGGATTACGGCAAGCATGAACACCGTCACGCCGATCCACTTATGCCACGAAAAGTACTTGAGCTTGGTGGGCGTGAAGCCGGGAATGTCGGTCATGATCCAGCCCAGATAGAAGCCGGCCACGATCAGCAAGGCGATCAGCCAGTGAAGGCTCATCGCAGTTGCGCTGTACCGCTGCTTGAATGGAGGAACTGTCGTCATCGTCATCCCGTCTGGCGTCTTGAGGGCAGTTCGTCCACACAGGAAACGAACAGGTCATTGGGATGCGATTCTAGGAGTGCGAAATCATGCTGAATAGCGGCTTGAAAGTGAACAGATTGTTGTGCTGGCGACGTTAATCGACGACTTCCACGGCTCGAACCTGCACTTTATACAACGTTTTTATCTCCAAACCCGTAGCATCCGGTTCTCAATTATTAGACCCGACCGGCAATCGATCATTGAGTTTTCGTATGCGAATTTCTCTCCGCGGCGCCAAGCCCGCATTGCCGCTTCGGGCGATTGACCCTCGCAGTCCCGCGACAACACGGAGCTTAAAAGCATGAAGAAGTCTTTACTGGCACTTGCGCTGACAGGCGCATTTGCATTGACCGCCCACGCGCAAAGCAGCGTCACCCTGTACGGCGTCATCGATACGGGCCTTGTGTTCACGAACAACCAGGGCGGCCACAACAACTGGCAAGAAACCAGCGCCTCGACGGAAAACACCGTGTATGGCCTTAAAGGCTCCGAAGATCTCGGCGGCGGACTGCATGCGATCTTCAAACTGGAAAACGGTTTTAACCTCAATAGCGGCAGCCTGTTTAACGCGGGCGATGCATTTGGCGAGCAGGCGTATGTGGGCGTGCAAAGCGACCAGTTCGGCACCGTTTTGTTCGGCCGCCAGTTCGACACCGTCAACGACGTGCTCGGACCGATCTCGTCTGCCGGCGGCACCTACGGCGGCAACCTCGCTGCGCATCCGTTCAACAACGACAACCTCGCTGCGGATTCGATGAGCATCAACAACGCGGTGAAGTTCACGAGTAACACCTACGCCGGCGTCACCGTCGAAGGCATGTACGGGTTCAGCAACAAGGCCGGCGAGTTCTCGAACAACCGCGTGTATGGCTTCGGCGCGACGTATGCGCACGGCCCGTTCAACCTGGCTGCGGGTTACCTGGAACTGAACAACGCAGGCGGCGGCGTCAGCGGCACGAATCAGAACGGCGCGGTGGCGCTCGATGACGGCAGCGCCGATTTCGTGGCGCAACGCCAGCGCATCTGGGGCACAGGCGGCAACTATACGTTCGGCTCGGCCACCGTTGGCCTCCTTTGGACCCATTCGCAGATCGACAACATGTCGAGCGTGTTTGCCGGCGGCGATGGTTTCGTCGCCTTGGGTGGCGGCCTGCGGCTCGACAACTATGAAGTGAACGCGCATTACGCGCTGACCCCGAGCTTGAGCATCGCCGGCGCGTACACGTTCACGGACGGCTCGTTCAGCAATGGCGGCACGAGCGCATCGCCGGAATGGAATCAGTTCACGCTGCAAACCGACTACTCGTTGAGCAAGCGCACCGACGTCTACCTCGAAGGTGTTTATCAGCACGTCCACGGTGCACCGGCTGGCTCGGTACTCAGCGACGCATCGATCAACACGCTATCGCCCTCGTCGAGCGGTACGCAAGTGGCCGTGACGGTCGGCTTGCGTCACCAGTTCTAAATAGAAGGTATTTGAAAGACAGAGGCCGCGCGGCAAGCGCGGCCTCGCTCATCGCCCACCGCTTACCTCACCTCCGACACAAACCTTCGTATTCATCCCCCCAGTTCACTGCATTCGCAGGGGACGTGCGAGATTGCTCGGCATGCCTCATAATCACGCGCGCCCAGAATATTCCGGGCTACGTAACGAGGCCCAAAGCAAAAGACCCCACCGGTTTACCGCAGCGTCCCGCCTCAGATTTCCCTTCTCTGAACTGGCTTTATGTTTTCGTCACCCCAACTCGGCGCTGGCCTGATGGCGCTTGCCGCCTTTCTGACGCCCGTCGTGTCGTTCGCGCAGCAGACCACGACTAACGCCGCGCCGACGCCGGACTGGACCGTGACGCTCGGCGCCGAAGCGCAGTGGGAACCCGCGTATCCCGGCGCAAACTTCATGCGCCTCAGGCCTTATCCAGCGTTCGATATCGAATACAAGAATCGCTTCTTCGCCAAAGAAGACATGCTGGCGGGCGTGTATCTGGTTAACAACGCGAACTGGAGCGCAGGCTTGGCGCTGCAGTACGATTTCACCGAACGCGAGACGAGTGAAGACGCCCACCTGCATGGGCTACGCAATGTGCCCACGACGCCACGAGCCAAGGTTTTCCTCAACTACACGCAATCGGCGTTCACGTGGTCGAACTCTGCGGCCCAGGATATTGGCGGGAACCGTGAAGGGCTGGTGGTCGATACCAATGCCACGGTCACGCTGCCCATCGGCAAACAGCTGTTTCTGACCGCTGGCCCCGGTGTCACGTGGACAAATGGAACGTATCAGCAGACATTTTTCGGCATCACGCAGAGTCAAAGCGCAGCTTCCGGTTTGGCGGTCTACGACGCGCATTCCGGCGCGGCCACCGGCTACATCACCGCCGAGGCCGATTATCTGATCACCAAATCGCTGATCGCCACGGTCGAACTGAAATTCGCGCGCCTATATGGAAACTCCGCGTCGAGTCCGATCACGCGGCGTGTACAGCAAAATACGGACACCTTCGCGCTGACGTACACGTTTTGACGCGTATTCTCCACGGTGCGAATTGCTGAGTACCCCCAAACCTTTCGAATAGATGTCATACATGCGCAACAGGCAGAGAGGGATAGAAAAGAGCCAGATGTCCTGCATTTCCGCAAAAATCTCACGTGAGAGCCCATGTCCTCCGGCATCGAATGCGATACCATTGCCCCCCAATCAATAAGTTAGGCGTGCCATGAAGCACGCAGTGCTGTGAAAATTAAAAACGCCAAAAGGTGGGCCCCACGCGGTTCCCGGGCTTGGCTTGCCGCGTTTCTCGCTTTGGCGGCAGCAAGCGGAGTACGCATGCTACTCAGCCCGTTCGTCGGCCCCGCGATGCCGGGCGCATTATTCTGCGTCGCCGCTGCGCTCATCGAATATTTTTTCGGGCTAGGTCCCGCCTTGACCGTCATGCTCGTCGGACTGGTCATCGCCGACTATCTGTTTGTGCCGCCGTATGCCGACTTTTCGGTTTTCGATCACAGCGACCTGATGCTCGTCGTTTCGTATCCTTGGGTGACGCTTCTCATCATCTGTCTGATCGAGCGCCTGCGCCGGGCACAGTTTCGCGCGGAGATGTTCGCGTCAGTGGCCAAATCGCGGTATGAAATGCTGCTGCGCGCGGATAACAAGCGCGCGCTGCGGCTTCGCACGATCGACGAAACGCATCGGCTGTTGCGCCATCTGCCGCACTATCACGACTCCATCATCCTGATCCAGGCGCTCGACCGGAAAGCGTCGTTGCGTCCGGACGCAGATCAGGCGGCTGGCACAGTGCACGCCCTGCCGCATACTTCGGCGCCAGGCAGCCGCTTTTCGGTCGTGCATCCCGCGGATATCGAACGCCTCCAGAACAGCCTTTCGCCTGGCAGTCATCGCCTGCGAATCAGGAGCGGCGACCACACGTATAAGCCTGTCGACTGCGTCGGCGAGCGTTTTACGACGCATGCCGGAGACTTTCTGGTCCTGCGAATCGAGACTTAAGCATTGGATCAAGCCACACACATCCTCCAGGAAGGCGGTGAGCACGCCGTGCTCATGCTGCACGGCCTCTCGAGTTCGCCACTCGAAATGCGCTTTCTCGCACGTCATTTGAACACCGAAGGATTTACCACTTTCGCGCCAGTTCTGGATGGCTACAGCGCGGGCTCAACTGAACGCGACATGCAAGCCTGGGTCGACGCTGCCGTACGTGAGTTCGACTTGCTGGCCGAGCGGTATGCGCGGGTGTCGGTATGCGGCTTGTCGGTAGGCGCGGCGCTCGCGCTGGCCGTGGTCGGCAAACGGCCGACGGCCCACGCAGTCGTTCTGCTATCGGTCACCCTCTCATACGACGGTTGGGCGATACCGTGGTACCGGTTTTTACTCGGCTGGGCCTACTACACGCCGCTGCGCAGTCGCTGGCGTTATCGCGAAGCCTCGCCGTTCGGTCTGCGCAACGAGGCTTTGCGTGCGAAGATCGCGCGCGCCATGCAGCGCAATGGCATCAGCGAGGTCGGGCCGTCTACGATCTCGCTGCCCGCGTTGCGCGAGGCGAGCCGGCTAGCAAAACGCGTTCGCGCGAGCCTCGCCGGCATCACGACCGACTGCCTGATCATTCATGCTATCGACGATGAAACGGCCAATCCGCGCAACGCGCATGACGTTGCAGCGAAAATTGCCTCGCCGTTTCTGCGCACGATCTATCTCGACGACTCGTATCACATGATCACCTCGGACAACGAGCGTGAAATCGTGGCGTCCGAAACCGCTGCGTTCCTGCGCGAGAGCGAAGCCGCCCGCGGCATTGGCAGCGGTGCGGAGTCCCAGGTCGTCTCCAAGGCGCTCGCGCGGCGGCTGCGGCAACTGGCGGCGCTGGGAAGCTGATAACGCGGTTTCGTGGTGGATTGAAAGGAATCTAAGTCAACGCAGGCTTGTAATTGCGACTCATTCGCATTAGCATGAGGTCCCGCCCTGCTACCATTCCATGCGTCCGATGCCCTCTCTCACCCGCGGCGCCCGCCTGTTGCTTGCTCTTCCCTTTGTCCTTGCGTTGCTCAGTTGCAGCACGCCTTCTACAGACATCCAGTCGCACGCCGACGCCGCCACACCGGCATACCAGGTCGAGATTCGCCGCACTGCGCTCGGCATTCCGCATCTGAAGGCAGATGACTGGGGCAGCCTCGGCTACGGATACGGCTATGTGCAGGCGCAGGACAATCTGTGCACGATGGCCGATGCCTTCGTTACCTATCGGGGCGAGCGCTCGCGCTACTTCGGCGCCAAGGCGCGGCCGTCCAACGATGACACGTTCGGCCTGCCGTCCAATCTCGACGCCGATTTCTTCTTCCGCTTCATCGACGACGGTGCAGCCGTGGCTCGATACCGCAACAGCCAGACGCCGGAAATGCGTGCGCTGATAGACGGCTTCGCGAGCGGCTATAACCGCTATGTGGATGAGCTTGCCAAGGGCGAATTCGTCGGGGCGCATGCGGCCTGCCGCTCGGCGCCGTGGGTCGGCAAGATCAGCACGGCGGATATCTACCGGCGTCTCTATACGGCTAACCTGGCAGCCGGTGCGGGCCGTTTTGTGTCCGCGATTGCTACGGCGCAGCCGCCGGGCGCTACGCCCGGCGGCGCAAAGCCGATGGCATCCGCGACTTCGCCGCAAGGCTCACCGGATTCGCAGAACCTGGCGTCCACCGCTCCGCTGATGGATTTCGGCGGCCACGCTGGCGTGGGCAGCAACGGCCTCGCGTTTGGTGCTGATGCCACTCACAATGGCAGCGCTATCCTGTTCGGTAACCCGCATTGGTTCTGGAGCGGCCCGGCCCGCTTCTACCAGGCACAACTGACCATCCCTGGTAAGCTCGATGTCAGCGGTGTGTCGTTTCTCGGTTCACCGGTGATTGAGATCGGCTTCAACCGGGACGTTGCGTGGACGCATACGGTGTCCACCGCGTCGCGGTTCGGGTTGTTTCAGTTGAGCCTGGTGCCGGGCTTGACGACGTCGTATCGGTACGACGGACAGGTGGAAGCGATGACGCCGACTCGCGTCACCGTTGAGGTCCGCTCCGACGACGGCACGGTGCATCCAGTCACCCGGACGCTCTACCGTTCGCGGTTTGGGCCAATGCTCAACCTGAGTTCGATGTCGCCGGCACTCGCATGGAACACACAGCAAGCGTTCGCCCTGCGCGACATCGACGCGGACAACTTCCGCGTCTTCGAAAACTTCCTTGACTGGAATCAGGCACGTTCACTCGATGACTTCATCCGCATCCAGAAACGGAATGCTGCGGTGCCCTGGGTCAATACGCTTGCCATTGGTCGCGGCGATCCGCGCGTCTGGTACGCGGATATCGGCGCCATCCCGAATGCGCCCGACAGTCTCGTGGAGCGCTGCACGCCGCCCGTCGGCAAGGCGTTCGCCCACGCGATTCCGGGCGTGCCCGTGCTTGACGGTACACGCAGCGATTGCGACTGGCAGCTCGACCGGGGTGCTGTGCAGCCTGGCGCGATGCCGGTCGCGCAGATGCCGAGCCTGTTGCGACGTGACTATGTGGGCAATTTCAATGGCAGCTTCTGGCTCAGCAATCCGGCTGAGCCCTTGACCGGCTACGCGCGGGTGATTGGCCCAACCGATGCGGCGCAGTCTCTGCGCACCCGCCTCGGCCACACGATTGCCGCGCAACTGCAGGCCGATCCGGCTGGCGTATCGCCGGGCGCGCTGCAACGCGCCGCACTGGACAGCCGCTCGATGTCAGCGATCCTTTTCAAGCAGCCGGTGCTCGACCGTCTTTGCGTGACAGGTAACGCAAACGATCTGCAACAGGCCTGTGCTGTTCTCGCGGCATGGAACGATACTGCCGATGCCGACGCCCGCGGCGCAACGTTGTGGAACGCTTTCTGGGAACATCTCAGGGACATCCCGGCGGCGCAGTTGTACGCCGTGCCGTTCGATCCGAAACAGCCGTTGACCACACCGGCTGGTATCGCGGTGGACCATGCGAAACTCGCGACGGCAATGCAAGCCGCCCTCGCCGACATGCACAATGCTGGCATTGCCATCGATGCACCGCGCAGCGCGGCGCTCTACGTGCAGCGCAACGACGAGCGCATTCCGCTCTTTGGCGGCTGCGACACGGAAGGGTACTTCACGGCGGCTTGCGCGCAGCATCCGTTCGATACCCGTGGCGATTCGATGAACGTCAATCCGAACGGCAACAGCTACCTGCAGGTGGTGCGGTTCGAGCAAGGAGAGGTTGTGGCCGATACGTTGCTCGCGTCATCGGAATCGGACGATCCCGCTTCGCCGCATTACGCCGACGGGACCCGCGAATACGCGAGCAAACACTGGATGCGGGTGCCGTTTAGCGAGGAAGCAATTGCGCACGATCCGGCGCTGGTCACTCAGGTGCTGACGGCGCCCGCGGCGGACCGTGCGGCGGCGCGTTGAGTCTTGCTGCGGGGAGGTTTTGCTGAAAAGTTGCAGTACCGCGGACGGTGCGAGTGAACGTTGGTGTTAGCGCGCAACTTACTCAGCGATTGCCCGGCCGTCGCGCCCCATCCAGCCGAACGCATGAACCCGCGTCACCGGTTGAGCGACCGCAGCTGCCGCGCTAATGATGCCCGGCATCGGCAAGTCGATGATCTGCCAGCGACGCGCGTCGGGCGCATCGACGAAGAAAGTAGCCGCATCTTGCTGCAGTACGTGGGCGTCGGCGTTCATCAATTGCGCGCCCATGGCATACGTGAGACTCGCATGACGCACGTGGCTTCGCGTCTCGATTGACCGGGACATTTTCTGGCGACGGGACGACGCTGTGTCGCCGTCAGGATGGCCGCTCGCAGCGTTATCAGGCAGCGTCGGCACACTCGTCGCGAGGCCGAGCGGGCTGTTGCTCACGCCGATCACGATCCAGATTCCGGCATAGGCAATGGCGATCTCGATAGGCTCGCGCTCGCCGACGTTGGCAACACGCAGTTGACCCTGCGCATCCTCTACCAGATCGACCTCCGCGGGCGCGCAGCCGATCATGTCGCCCAGAATCTCACGCATCGCGGCGCGACCCACGACAAAGCGCTTGCCCAATGCGGGATTCGGATGGCTCTTGACCCGCGCGAGTTCGGCTTGCGACAGACGGGCGTACGCCGCGTCCTTGGACACAAAGTGCCATTCCGAACGGCAACGCCACAAGAGCAGTTCGCCGTCGTTCGGATAAGCGACGTCAGCGGCCAGCCGGTAAGCGAGACGCTGGGGGATGAACTCCAGTTCCGCGGCGCGCCGAATGGTTTGAGTGGACCCGGATTGACCGGCCAACGAGGCCGCCTCGTCCACGTTTGCAATTGACGAATCAGACGGCATGCTGAGACTCGTCAGTACATGCGGATGACACGGTGCGATCGGGGTGGGCGTTTGAAACGGATGAAAGCATGCGCAAAAGAATCACGGTTGTGAAGCATGCTCAATCATCGGACAGTTTCAGCATAATTGCAAATGATTCGCATTTGCAATTATGCTGAATGGATTGAATTCGACTTGCGACGCGGGCGGTTCCTACTTTTCAGCCCGCTGGCCGCAAGGCTCGCAGTAGCAGAAAGGGCGGCCGGCGACGTTCGGCTTCCAGCATGGGGCGGTCTTTCAATGCCTCCGCAGTGGGCCCCGGCTCGCCAAGATGCTCGAGCAGCAACCCGGCGCGGATCAACGTGTTGACGTAGGTTTCAACGGTCCGGTGATACTTGATGACACCATCGACAAACCAGCGCGTGTCTCGCTTCCCTTCCTCGCGATAGTGATCGACCGGCCAATATCGCCGGTGCCCCTCGTCATCCCGAACCCAGCCTACCGGGTAGGCGGTGCAGAGCGGATGCTCCACGGAAAATACAAAGCGGCCACCCGGTTTCAAGGCTTGAAATACACGCTCGACCACGCCGGCATAGTCTTCGACGTAATGCAACGCAAGCGAGGAGACGACAAGGTCGAATGAATCTGCTGCGGGTCGATACTGTTCGATGGGGCAGCGTTCGTAACTCACCGACGGATCGCTCGTTCGTCGGACGGCTTCTTCGAGCATTCGCGCGGAGATATCGACGCCGGTCACGGAGGCCGCTCCCCGTGCGCTTGCGAAACGCGCGAACTCGCCGAAGCCGCAACCCAGGTCGAGTACGTGCGAATTGGAAAGCTCGGGCAACAGACGATGCAACGCAGGGATTTCCAGGGCACCGTTCAAGCCGGTGTCGGTGTCGCGAAGCGCCTTGTAGCCTTGGAAGAAGGTCGTATCGTCGTAGATGTTTTGCGGCGTCAGGGCGGTAGCGGATGCCGGATCGTTGGTCACTGCGGAAACTCCTTCTTGTAGGTGGGTGCGTTGCGACCGTGGGTGCGGGTTCGGGGGCATGGTGAACAGGGCGCGTGATTAGCGCATGCGAGACGCGTCGAACGAGTAGTGATATTCATCGCTTACGGCGCCTTTGAACTCGTCTGCCTGTTCGATCAGTCGGGTGCGGACAAACCCCAGAGACTCCACTAACGCGATCGATGCCGCGTTGCGAGTATCGATCTGCGCGTCGATTCGCGTTATCTGAAATGTTGTCAGAACACTCGACAGGGCAGCGGTTACGGCCTCTGATGCAATCCCCTGTCGTTGATAGCGAGGAAAAACAAAATACGCGACAAACGCGCGCTGTTCTGCCTGACTGATCGTGAATTGAACGTAGCCGTACAGCGTCGGCTCGTCTATCGAGCCGATTACCCAATTCAGCCACACCTCTCGGCCATCGCCAGAAGCTTGACCTTCCAGGCGTCTGTAGCGCTCCTCTAACGCGGCCACGCTTGCGGGCGGCATATCGGGAATGTAGTCGTGACCGCGTACGTCACTCAATCCCTCGAACATGCGTTCCGCGTGGCCGGACGTCAGCGGAGAAAGGACAAATCGTCTCGTGTGAACCACGTTTGGGTAAGGTTGGCTTGCTGGGGAAGACATTCGATGGTCGCCAGTGGTTTAACGTGACCTCGCCACTCTATCAAATGACCTTGCAACCGACCGGCAGTGGTATGCGCCGCGCACCGACGGCGCATACCACTGATCACCACATCACCCCTACGACCCCCGCAAACGAACTACTTGCACTTTTATACTCTGCCGTATAGAGTACTCTACATAAACCCTTCTGGAGCCATCATGTCACTCTCATCTGAGCAGGCATCACAGGCCTTGCGCGAAGTCGAGGCTGTCAGCCATCGCAGCAGCCAGCTGTATAGCTATCAGAAGTTCGCGCCCATGCTGATGCTTTGGGGTGTGATCTGGTTAGTCGGCTTCGCTGTGACCCATTTTTTCCCCACACGCGCTTCGCAGATCTGGATCCCGCTGGACGTAATCGGCATAGGCGGTTGCATTTTCCTTGGCAGAAGAGGCAAGCAGGACGCATCCAATGACAAGTCGTGGCGCTGGCTCGCGTCGGCGTTGGCCGTTGTGGTGTTTTACATCGCTGTGCTTAACGTCTTTCAGCCAGCCACCGGCGAGAAGTCGGCCGTATTGATCTCGTTGATCGTCGCGTTGTTCTACTTTCTGAGCGGCCTCTGGATCGGATCGCGCCTCGCGGTCACAGGTTTGGCCCTCGCCGTGCTCACGCTCGTCGGCTACTACCTGCTTCCTGCCTACTTCCTCCTGTGGATGGCGGTGGTCGGCGGCGGCGCGTTGATACTGGCTGGTGCCTGGCTGAGGACCGCGTGAATGGATCAGCTCGACGAAACCATCCATCAACCGGTTCGGCTCAAGATCATGGCAGCGCTCAAAGCATTACCGAACCGCGAGGCGATTGAATTTGTGCGATTGCGCGCCATCGTCGATGCAACAGAAGGCAATCTCGGCGCGCATCTCGCCACTCTGGAGAAGAGTGGTTACATCGAGATCACCAAAGACTTCGTCGGCAAAAAGCCGCGCACGCGTGTGGCCATGACCACGTCAGGAAGGCGGGCATTCGAACGCTATGTGGATTATCTGCGAGGCATTCTCGACGGTACTTCTTGATGCGTTCGGTAGACACACCGGAGCAGGCAATCCAGGTTGGGCGACGCCAGCGTCGCCTTGGCTCTAATCAGTTAAGCGACGCCGCGACTTCTTTAGCGAAATTCGTGCGCACACCTTTGTCGGGGGATATTCGTGGGACACAACACCATCTACGCTCACAGAACCGGCTCGGCAGTTGGTCAGATGTTCTTTGCCGGATTTGGCACGCTGTGGATGACAGGGTGGTGCCTGCAAACACATGGAGTAGATTGGCCGATGCTCGGGCTAATCGTGCTGGCCGGAGGCACCCTCTTTCTGTGGGCTATGTGCGATTTTCGCGCGTTCCGTCCGCATGTCGACATGAATGCAGAACCCGAAGCACGCAAGGCGCGGCAGCGCGTCTTCAGGTGGGTCAACCTCGTGCAATGGCTTGCGGTCTTCGCGGTGAGTTTCATCTTGAGTGCGCTTGGGCATCCCGAATGGAGTACGCCTGCGGTGGTCCTCATCGTCGGCCTGCACCTGATTCCGCTAGCGCGAATTTTCCACGCTCCCCGGCATTACGTCACAGGTATCGCGCTTATCGTCGTAGCATTGGCCTACCCGTGGATGAACTGCGGCGGTCCCAACTACCCTTCCGGCGAGTTCGCCACTGGAGCGATCCTTTGGATCAGCGCACTCTATACTTCCCTGCGCGGCCATCTTGGCAAAAGTTCAGGCGGAGTGGTTGAACGCCAAGGAGTACTGGCGAACGAAGTTCGCTAGCGGACCTTGAAGTCTCCGAGATATTCCATCGAGTACGGGTATTCGTGCCCCTTTGCTTAAAACTCCACCAACGCAAAATCTTCCTTGCCCACGTCGCACAGTGGGCAGCGCCAGTCGGCAGGCACATCGGCCCAGCGCGTTCCAGCGGCGATGCCCTCTTCGGGCAAGCCAGCCGCTTCGTCGTAGATCCAGCCGCAAATCACACACACCCACTGCTTGAACTCATCGCGCGTCTGGGCGTCTTGAGCAGTAGCGGGCAATACAGATGCATCTTCGGATGCCACCGCGTGCATAGATTTCGAATCGTCGAGGCTCACGACGAGCGGCGGCGCGGTCCCTGCATTACTGACAGCTAGATGCGCCTGAAGCGTTTGCAGAAGCGACTGCGCTTCCGCCTGCGTCAGATCGATCCAGTAGGGATCACCAGCACCATCGTTGAGTCGCTCGGAGGAAAACTGAATCTCTAAGGCCACGCCCTTCTTATACATAACAAACGGTATCCCGGTGGCCGACCATTTTCACCAGCCCTTTGCAATTGAACGAAGCAGACACGGACGCAACGCAAGCGCGACGAACTCAGCGCTAAAGGGGTGATTCGCGCGGTCGCTGCGAGCAATCCACAGCCCTCATGGCAGACCACCATTATCGCCTTCCCCGGATAGCGCATTAGCTACACTGCAGAGATGCACTGTTTCCTCCCATTAGCTAAAAGCTCGGGACAGGCTGTGCGAAAACGCGCTTCCATGTTCGGTGAGGATCACGCGGTAGGCGGCGATGCAGCAAGAGATCCGTCGTGCTTCATCCGCGCACCGTAAGAACCCAGCAGCACTTGCCACCATTCGCCATGACGCCGCAGAAAGATGCCATCGGGGAAGTGATGACGTGCGACGTGATCTTGCGGCACCGTATCCCAGCCGCGATGCTCGACGGTGACGCGGGTCTCGTCGCCTACCGCCTCGAAGCGCACCTCGACATGAGTCTGCTGATCAGCGGAGAAGCTCGCCTGAGTCCAGCCGAACGCGAGCCGTACACCAGGCTCCCACACCGTGACGCGCCCCACTTCGAACACGCTGCCATCCGTCTGCGTCTCGATCAAACGACCATTGACACCACCCTCGAACGACAGCGTACCCGCGCCCCGCGGAGTGAACTGGAAGAGCGAATTGGGCCGCCACCACAAGGCGATGTCTCGCGTGAAGACATCGAAGGCCCGGTGCGGAGCAGCGGATACGCGGACCGACACCTGCACGCGCGAGCTCACGGCTGTGCCTCCAGATGTGCCTTGAACGCGAGCAATTGCGATGACCACAATTGCTCGGTCGCTTCGAGCCACGCTTTCAGCTCGGTCATCGGTGCGGCCCTCAGGACATAGAGACGCACGCGTGCGTCGATGCCATCGTGCGACTCCTCGATCAGCTCGCTCGAGCGCAGCACGCGCAGATGCCGGCTCATCGCTTGCGGACTCAGACCGGTGGCCTGAGCAAGTTCGCCGGCGCGCATCGGCTTCTCGCTGAGCAGATCGACCACCTGGCGCCGGCTAGGATCGGCTAGCGCGGACAGCGTCCGGTCCAGCGACGCGCTTGCAGCAAGTGCCATCGGCTCACACCCACCCGTCGATCTTGTGGCCACTCACTCGCTCAGCCTCTTCACGCGATACCTCGCGCAATGTCTGGCCGAAACTCCAGACGTGTCCTTCAGGGTCACGCGCCGCATAGACGCGGTCACCGTAGAATTGATCCGCCGGTTCACGTGTAATCACAGCGCCGGCTGCGCGTGCCCGGACGCAATGCTCGTCAATGCCATCGCGCAGTTGCACATGGACGGATTGAGTGTTCCTCCCGCCTATGGATTTCGGGCTCGCCATGTCCTCCGCCCATGCACGGCACACCATCACATAGCTGTCGCCAAACCGCATTTCCGAATGGGCGAGCTGGCCGTCGTTGTCCGTGACGACAAACTGACGTTCGAAGCCGAAGGCCTTCTCGAGCCAATCCAGCGCGGCCAGCGGATCGTCATAGTAGACCGCAGCGCCCAAGGACGGACGTGACAGTGCCTCACTCATGGCAGCCTCCTTTCATAAACTAACAGGTTAATATTTAACATATTAGTTTAGTAAATGGGGATGTCAAGGGTGACCGTTACCAGGAGGATCGACCAGACCGGACACCCCTAAAATAACTTCGGCGTACCAACCCAAAGTGCGAGAGCTTCCATACGCTGACTGTTGATCCATCCATGTGGCAACGTAGATTGATAATGGGCGCTGTCTCCGGCCTGCAAGACAAACGTCTCGCCCTCCAGGGTCAGCGACACCTCGCCGGATATCACGTACAGAAGCTCTTCCGCTGCACTGGTTGGCATATCCGTAGGTCGCCTTTGCTCGGGCGGGAATCTTACGAGGATAGCCTCGAGTTGCTGGGAAGGTGATCCACGCGTGAGTTGCGCAAACAGGTTCGGCGACTCTGCAAACCTGAAGAATTTCAGCTGATCGCCACGGCACACCGGACGTTGTTCGCCGGGTGTGTCCACGAAGTACTGCACGGCGACGCCGAGCGCGCTGGCGATCCCGTTCAGGGATGTGATTGACGGTTTGGCCAACCCACGCTCAACCTGCGAAAGAAAAGGCTTCGAAATCCCCGCCGCGCCCGCCGTGTAGTCGAGTGTGCGTTTTAGCCGCTGCCGTAACGCGCGAATTTTGCCACCCAGAACGGTGGCCGGCGTCGTTTCTTCAAGTTCGGAGAGCATAAGATGAATGCGCTTATTATTTAGTTATCCTTGAATACAGAAAAGAGGCTCGCGCAATGCCACTAGCGCCAGAGATGCCGTATCAGCCGCTGCAATCGGGCCGACCGATCGAGGCGCTCCTGAACTGAATCTTCCGGCTCTGCGTCAACCCGGTTTAAGGACGATTGCCATTGACTACGCAGGAAATGCCGGATGAGTCGCAGTAATCGGGCTGCCTGATGCAGACATTCCCGGACTGGATCTTCCAGTGTTGCGTGGTCCTGGTTTGAACAAAGTGGCTGCTGGTTCATTGTGAATATCCCCGGAAGGTGTCATGGGATCATTCTGCGCATCGGTAAGGCCGCGCGATAGGACCAGGCGTAGCAATCTGAACCGGCGCACTGCGTCGTTTTTCCTGTCTGTATCCCTTGGTCAATCGGTACAGTTGAGATGCCTGCTGGGTGACGCGCCTTACTTCGAGTCGAGGCCTGTTTTACCGGCGTTGGGCACTGTTAGAATTGGTTGTGCTTCCAAAACAGGTGGACGGCGGATGTGGGACCGAACGACTCGTTATGGCGAACTTGCCAGCCAATTGCACGCAGAAATCTGCGCAGGTGAATTTCGCCCGGGCGACAAGTTGCCATCCATCCGCGCCCTATGCTCGCGCTTCAAGGGAAGCAGCGCCACGGTCACGCATGCCCTGTACTTGCTTGAAGACGCCGGCCTGATCGCGGCGCGCCCGCGTCCAGGCTTCTACGTTCGGGAACGTCAGGCAATTGTTGGCCAGCCGTCTCAGCCTCGGCCCGAGGTGGCCACACAACCCGCACTGCCAGCGCAACGCGCCTTGCTACGAGAACTCGACCGGCTGCACGTTCACGAACAGCCCATGTTGTTTGCCGTGATAGATCCTGAGTTGTATCCGGTCGTTGCCCTGCAACGCATCATGACAGCGCAAGCCCGCCGTAATCCTTCGTTTTTTACCCTGGGAGACATGTGCGCCGAATCGCCGCTCGCTGAACAGCTGGCACGCCGGGGACGGTTGATGGGCCTCAACTGGCGGACTGAAGACATCACCATCACGTCTGGCGGGAAATTCAGCCACCGCGCGTTGTTGCGAGTGCTAATCAAACCCGGCGATACAGTGGCGATTGCTTCCCCAACCTCCATGAGGCTGTTATGGGACCTCGATGCGATGGGACTGAATGTGCTCGAAATACCGGCCCATCCGGAGCACGGTCTTTCCACCGATACACTCGATTTCGTGCTGAAAAGGGAGAAGGTGGCGGCATGTATCTTCTCCGCGAATTTTTCGCATCCCACCGGCGGACTCATGAGCGACGACGCGAAGCGCCGCACGGTCGGGTTGCTTGCAAAGTATGGCGTGCCGCTTATCGAGGACGACCACAACGGGGAGCTGTATTTCGGCAAGAGCCGTCCGTTGCCTTTCAAGGCGTTTGATCAAGACGGACTGGTTCACTACATCACGAACCTGAGCGACTTGATTAGCCCCGGCATGTCTCTGGGCTTCGCGGTGACTAACTTGCGTAGGGAGCTTGAATTTATGCCGGAGCCGGCGCCGCTGTTTCAGCACACGCTGGCTGCATTTATGGCCAGTGGTCTGTTCGAGCCGCACTTGCGACGTTTGCGTCAGACGCTGGCAGCCTATGCAAAAATGTACCGGGCAGCCGTGCAACGTCATTTTCCACCGGAAGCCTGTAGCCATGCAGTTTCGGGCGGCCATTGGCTATGGGTGGAATTGCCGCGCGGCTTCGATTCCGTCGCCTTGTTGCGCAGAGCGCTAACGGCTGGTATTGCTTTTGCGCCAGGCCAGCTTTTTTGCACCGACGGCAGTCTCAATCATTGTTTGCGGCTCAATATGGGCATGCCACTGACTGATCGTACTGAACGGAATATCGCTGCGCTGGGTCAGCTGATATCGGAAGAGCTGGCGCAACTGCGCACCGCATAATGATGGTGATCTGAAAGTCGAAGGTGGTCGATAATTGCCCACCGCTCGACCCGATCGCTTCCGTCGACCAAGCATCAAGCATATTTCCGTGGAGTCTCATCGCATGAGCGTGCTATCCCCCGTCGAGTCGTATCTGCAGGACTTCCATCAACGTCAGGCCGGCGCCACGAGCGCAGCATTCGGTCACCTTCGTGCCCGCTCGAGCGTGGCCGAATATGCATCCTCTTATGCAGCGCTTGCTGGGTGCGTGCCGGCATCGGCTGCGCCGCTGACCGTCCTCGATCTCGCTTGCGGCGATGGATATCTGCTCAAGCTGCTGTCGGACCGGCAACAGTCGTCGCTGCGGCTGATTGGCGTAGACATGAGTCAGGGCGAACTGGACGTCGCACGAGCAACGCTCCCTAAGGAAGTCGAGTTGTTAAAAGAGCGTGCGCAGGAAATGCCCATCGAAACGGGCAGTGTCGACTGCTTACTGTCGCACATGGCCATCATGCTGATGGATGACGTCGAGCAGGTTATCAAGGAGGTCCGCCGCGTGCTTCGTCCGCACGGTCAGTTTGCGACCGTAGTTGGGCGAGCGTTTCTGCTCGGTGAGGCGAATCAGGTCCTGCACAAAGTTCTGCTGCCGATTCTCAGGGAAGATTCGTCGCCGTTGCCGTTCGGCGATGCACGCACCCACACCGTAGAGGGATGGACGGAGTTGCTCTCGAGGGACTTTGAAAACCTGCAGTTCGAAGATCTGGATGTGGATTGGGAACCAAAGCCTGACGAGCTTTGGGAGTCGCTGACTGAAACCTACACTATCGACCGGCTATCCGAGCCGGCTAAGGCACGCTTTCGGGAGGAGCTTCTGGAAGCGCTAAGCGGCTTGCAACAGAGCGATGGGACCATTCGCACCGGCTGGGGGGTTCGGTTGATTCGTGCGAGGGCGAAGTAGAAAAAGTCCTGCGACTTTCTGGCTTCACTGCGCAACGGGATCAGGCAACCTGAGGCCGTTGCGCAGCGAGCGCGATCCTTAGCATTTCGGCAATCGCACGTCGTGTCCTGTTATGGCCATCTGCACAAGGTCAATCAGGCGCTCGCCCTTCTTGAATGCATCGCGCTTCACGCCTTCCACAACAAAGCCGACCGATTGGTAAAGGTGAATCGCCGACGCATTGTTCGCGGTTACCTCAAGTTCGATGCGCTCAACAGACGGAGCGCGGGCGGCCCATAGGAGCGTATGCACTAACAATGCCCGACCGATTCCCTGACCGCGATACTCCCGCGCGACGTTGAGCGCTAGCCCCACCGTGTGTTCGCGGCTCGGTTGTTCGATCCGCCCGACACCGCCCCCGCCTACCAGTCGTCCCTCGTGCCGCGCGACGTACAACACCGAATGCTCGCCCGCGCGACGCTTGATGAACTCGGCCCACTGTTGATCGCTGACGGTCGCCAACCGATCTGGCAATGTCTCCAGTTCTTCATCGAACAAATCGGTCATGAACTGCTTGTAAGCGTCTTGGTCAGCAGGACTGACGACTTGATATGAGACCCCCGATGCATTCATTCGTGCCGCTCCGCCATGTTGGATTTCCTGGTGCAGAGTGAATTTTCTGCTTACGGCCGGCTATGCACTGTCCGACGCCATCGATGGACAGCGCACACCTGCTTTCGGCTTAAGTCCGCTCAGCGTGCAAACCGGTCTGTCGCTGCGATCAACGCTTTTAGAATGCCCGGTTCATTGTAGGCATGCCCCGCATCCGGAATCAGCTGGAAGTCCGCCTTCAGCCAGGCTTTGGAGAGATCCCACGCGGTACGCGCCGGCGTCGCCACGTCATACCGCCCCTGCACAATCACGCCGGGGATGTCGGCGAGGCGATGGGCGTCCCGCAGCAACTGCCCTTCCTCCACAAACCCGTCATTGACGAAGTAATGATTTTCGATGCGCGCGAAAGCGAGCGCGTAATCGTCTTCACCGAAATGCTCCTCCAGTTCGGGGCTGGGCAGCAATGTGATCGTGCGGCCTTCCCACAAGCTCCATGCGCGCGCGGCCTCCCGTTTCGCGGCCTCATCCGTGCCGGTCAGGCGGCGACGATACGCTGCCATCAGATCGCCGCGCTCCTCGACAGGAATCGGCGCGAGGAAGCCCTCCCACAAGTCCGGGAACAACCACGACGCACCTTCCTGGTAGTACCAAAGCAGTTCGGCGCGACGCATCGTGAAGATGCCGCGTACGATCAGCGCGCTGACCCGCTGCGGATGCGTCTCCGAATACGCCAGACCGAGCGAGCTGCCCCACGATCCGCCGAACACCAGCCACTGCTCGACGCCCATCATCTCGCGCAAGCGCTCGACATCCGCGACCAGGTCCCAGGTCGTGTTGTTGTCCAGGCTCGCATGCGGCTTGGAGCGGCCGCAACCGCGTTGATCGAACAGCATCACGTTGTAGCGCGCCGGGTCGAACAGGCGACGATGTTCCGGGCTGCATCCGCCGCCGGGGCCGCCGTGAAGAAACACCGCCGGCTTGCCGTTCGGATTGCCGCACAACTCCCAATACACCTGATGACCGTCACCGGTATCGAGAAAGCCGTGCTTATAGGGTTCGATTGATGGGTACATGTTTGATTCCAGAGTGTGGATGCCAGTGCATTGCGGCGAACCGCGTGCGCATCCAATAGATTCTGCCCGATGAACTCCAACCCGGCTACTCGTTTCGGATGCGGACGCGGCTCGGCCGCTAGTCCGCCTGGGATAACTGGAACACATTTCCCTCGGGATCTTCTCCGTCGCAAAGCAAATAGGGGAAACCTTCGTACCGTTTCAGTTCGCGCATGTTGACGCCTGCTGCAACGAACTTGTCGCGCAACGCATTCAATCCCGATGGCACAGAGAAGACCATCTTGGCATTCGAGTGAACGTGCTTAGCCATCGTGTTGCGATACGGCTGACCCACAAGATGTAGCGCGAGTTCAATCGCACCCGCTTTGAGGACAACCCATTCGCCGGGAATCTCTTCAACGATGGGTAACGCGAAATGCGCTTCGTAAAAAGACTTCAGTGCTTCGACATCGTGCACGTAGAGTATTAACCGGCTCATGGAGATGTCCACGTATTTCTCCCGTTGGCTTGTTCAATGCTGCTAAAGATCGGAATCGGCGCGAGGCGGCGCAGCGTTTTTATACATAACACGACTGTACCTCTTCGCAACCCTTCGCTAGGATAGCTCCACTTTCACGCCGAATGCGGACGCTTCACTCATTTCAAATCGCTTGACCTGCCCGGCGTCGCACAAGTCGCTTTCAGTGATCTTAAGCAGCTCAAGGCAGGCCGCCGGGCCTTCCACGCAGACCCGCTCGACCTCGGCCTTCATCGACAACTTAGCCTCGGATTTTGCCTTGCGGATCGCGCTTAGCACTTCGGAAGCGGCAAAGATGAGCTCATCAAACGAATCGTCTTTCGAGCGGCTCGACGCGCCGAAGTACATATCCATCGTAGGCCACGGCGCAGTATGAACCGATCCCTCCATCCCCCACGACCAGCACTCTTCCGTGACGAATGGCAGAAACGGCGCCAACAGCCGTTGAACCACAGAAAGCGAAGCCGCCAGCGCATTGCGTGCCGACGCCGCTTGCGATCCACTGCCATAGGCCCGGCCCTTCACAAGTTCGACGTAATCGTCGCAATACCACCAGAAAAAGGCTTCGATGCGTTCGATGGCCCGGTTGTACTCGAACGCCTCCAGCGCAGCCGTCGCATCCTCAACCACAGCGGTAAGACGCAGCATCATGGCGCGGTCGAGTCCATGCGTGATGGCGCCATCCGGCTCGCCATCGAAGCCCAGCGCAAACTTCGAAACGTTCAACAGCTTGAGTGCAAGCCGACGGCCCACCTTCATCTGCTTCTCTTCGAAAGCGGTATCCGTACCCGGACCGCCCAACGCTGCCCAGTAACGCACACCATCGGAGCCGTAAGTATCGAGCAGCGACAGTGGCGTAACCACGTTACCTTTCGATTTCGACATCTTCTTGCGATCCGGATCGAGAACCCAACCGGAAAGCATCGTGTGCCGCCAAGGTCCGCTCTGCGCTTCGAAGCCGCTCCGCACCACCGTGTAGAACAGCCACGTGCGGATGATTTCATGTCCCTGGGGACGCAGGTCCATCGGGAAGATATTCGCAAAGCATCCGTCGGGCTGCTCCCAACCGCCTGCAATCTGCGGCGTCAGCGAACTGGTTGCCCATGTATCCATGATGTCCGCTTCTCCCACGAAACCGCCCGGTTGGCCGCGTTGCGCCTCGGTATAACCCGGTGGCACATGTGAGCGCGGATCGATCGGTAATGACGCCGTATCCGGACATATCGGCGTGCTGTAATCCGGTTCGCCCGCTGCATTGAGGGGATACCAAAGCGGAATCGGCACACCGAAGATCCGTTGGCGGCTAATCAACCAATCGCTATTCAGGCCTGTGACCCAGTGGCCATAGCGCGTGGCCATGTGCCCTGGATGCCAGCAGATCTGCGCGCCTCGCTCAAGGAGTTCCTCGCGCAGCATATTGTCGCGCCCGCCGCTACGCAGATACCATTGCCTCGTTGCGATGATCTCTAGCGGACGGTCCCCCTTCTCGAAGTATTTGACGCGGTGCTTAAGCGGTCGCGGCGGACCCAGCAAATCGCCGCTTTCCGTCAGCATTTCGACCATCCGGTTGCGTGCCTGCGGAACAGTTGCGCCAGCGAGGCGTGCATAAGCGTCTCGGGCGTGCGGCGATGCGAGCCAATCTGGCGTCTCGCTCTGCAGGCGACCGTCTTTGGCTATCACACAGCGTGTCGGCAAATTGAGTTCGCGCCACCAGATCACGTCGGTGACATCGCCGAACGTACAGATCATCGCCAGTCCGGTGCCTTTTTCAGGCTCAGCGAGCGGATGCGCCAGCACCGGCACTTCGATATCGAAGAGGGGCGCGCGCGCCTTGGTTCCAATGAGATGGCGATAGCGCTCGTCATCGGGATGCGCCACCAAAGCGACACAAGCCGGCAGTAACTCCGGGCGCGTCGTAGAGATGATCAACGCATTGCCTAGACCATCGACGAAACGCAGGTCGTGATACGCACCTGCAAGCTCACGGTCTTCGAGTTCAGCCTGTGCAACTGCCGTCTGGAAAGTCACGTCCCACAAACATGGTGCGTCCTGACTGTACAGCTCGCCTCGCTGCAGATTGCGCAGGAATCCCAACTGACTCGTGCGTTGCGCTCGATCGTCGATTGTGGCGTAGGTCAAACTCCAGTCGACCGAAATCCCGAGACGCACAAACAGCTCTCTGAACGCGCGTTCGTCGATGGCGGTCAGCTTATGGCAAAGTTCGATGAAGTTACGCCGGCTGATCCGCGCAAACTCCGAGCGACGCGTGGCGGGCGTAGCAGGCTCACCATAGTGCGGTTCGTACGCCGCATCCGGATCGCACGTCACGCCATAGAAGTTCTCGACGCGCCGCTCCGTGGGCAGGCCGTTGTCGTCCCATCCCATTGGATAAAACACGCTCTTGCCTGTCATGCGCCGATAACGAGCGATGATGTCGGCATGCGTATAGCTGAACACGTGCCCCACATGCAGCGAGCCGGACACCGTGGGCGGGGGAGTATCGATCGAGAACACGCCTTCGCGCGGTGTATTGCGGTCGAAGGCATAGAGCTGGTGCACTTGCCAATGCTCTGCCCAACGCGCTTCGAGTGCGTCGAGACCAGGCCGCTCGGGCACGCGTGGAGCGGCGTGCCGTCGTGTCGGACGACGACGTTCGGTGGCCGATAAGGTAGATGAAGGTTTCATCGCTGCTTCGCTGTCGATAGGAAATTCGGGTTGCAGTGCGTATCGAAGGCCACACGCGAACGCACGAATCCACGCGACCCGGACAGGGATCACGAACGAATCCAGCATACACGCGAGCGGTGCGGCCTTGGTACGTCTTTGGCCAGGCTATGTGTTTAAGCGACGTGGCTTACGAACAGCGCGATCGAGGCGGAGGAACGCCCGATGCAGGCTCACGAAAGCTCCATAGCGCGAAATGCAGCAGCGATGCTCTGGAGAACACCGAAAGGCCGACGGGCGCGGAGTGAAGCGAGGGAAAGAAGCGAGAACAGGTACGGCGAAATGCTCGAAGCAGCCGTGGCGAGCGTATGAAAAGCTGCGCGTGCTGCGAGGGGATGAGGTAAATCAGTGCGGCATTACGTTTAACGGTGACATAGCATCCTCCGCGAGTGAACGTTAGATAAGGTGTGTCCCGACTTGTGGTCGGGATATGTTTTTATAATCGATCATTGAGATTGGCACAAGTCTTATGTGACGTCGTGTGTCGCCATATCCTCGATCCACGCTTCAAATGTCGCATACATCGCCGGTAAAGATTCCTCATTGGTCGCAATGCATTGCGCACCGTGCACGATCGAAATCGATGCATCCAGATCCCCACCGGCTTCGGCCTGCGCTGCGAGTGCCCGATCCGTGCGCTCGATGGCCTCCTGCGCGAGTGCCCAAGCTTCCTGCGGTGAACGGTTGCATTCATCTGCCAGATAAGCCGACGTCAAACCCTCCCCGGTCATATTGCGCAGCGTTTGATCGAGCGTGAGACTGTTGCCGGCAGACCAGCAATGCTTCACCAGCAAGGGGCCCACTTTTGGGTTATCGACGATATAGCCGAGCGTGCGAGTCAGATAAGCGCGGGTCTGCGACGCGGCCATCTTCGCTAGCAGATAGCCATGGTAGTAGACGGCCATGTCGTGATAGATGGGGTGAGGCATACCCAGCACATAGACGGTGTTACTCGAAACACCGAGCATGCGCTGCGTCAACGAGCGCTCCAGATCAAGCACGGACTCCGTGGTGCGCTCTGCATCGTCCATGGCATAGAGGGCCTGCTCGAAGTAAGTCGGCACCAGGTCGCGCCGTTCGTTGTAAGCGAGGAAAGCCCGGTTCGACTCGACCCGGTCGCGGATCATCTCGTCAGGCATCGGTTCGCCGTCCGCGTTGCGCGCGTAGCGTCGGATCCAGCAAGGGTCACCCGGCAACGCTTCGAAGAACTTTGCCTGGGCTTCGAGGTATGCGGGTGTGGTCGGGGCAAAGCCGTGCGAAAAGCACGGCGAATTGAGCGCAACGTTCGAAAAGTGAGCGGCGTGTCCCGCTTCGTGAAACAACACGTTGATCCCCCGCAGCCCTGCGCCCGCTTGTTGCGGACGGGCCGTCGAGGTGAAGCGGACGTCGGCAGGCACCCAGCCGTTCGTGTCGTCGTGATAACTGGCTACGGGCGACGCGCAAAAGCCGGTAGTGAACTTCCCCGGCCGGTCCAGCAGATCGATTTCGATGCGTGCGCCGCGATACGAAACGCCAAGACGCCGGAACGATTCAGCCCAACGCTCCAACGCCTTGCTAAAGGGAAAGTAAGCATCCGCCTTTAGCGCGGCGCCTCCGCGAACTCTGAATGGCAGGTTGTGCGGCTGCAAGACTTCGTCGCCGTACTCGCTGACGAGGCGATCCATCGAAGCAAAATGCGTATTGCGCGTATTCCGTTCAAATTCATCGAAGATCGCAAAGAGCTGTTCCGGGCTCATACCGCTATTGGTGCGCAACCGGTAATCGAAGAAGTCGCGATATCCGAGTTCACGCGCCAATTCGTTGCGCTTCGCCACGATCTCGAGAAAGCCGTTTTCCAGCACCCAGCGTTCGAGTCCAGACAGTGCCTCGTGTGAGCTTTTGCGCGAGGCTTCGTCTGGGTTTGACGCGAGGTTTGAACGCAACGCAGCGGGCGAAGCTTCTTCAGTGCGGCCCGACGCGCCGATGTGATGCATCTTGTAGGCTTGGCGGCGCGCAAACAGATCGGCGTCCATTGCGATCAGTTCGGCAAGTAAGGTAGACGCACGCTCGCTACCCATCGCATTGCCTTCGAATGCGGCGACCCAGCCGCGCAAGCCGCTCACCAACGCATCGCGCTCAGCGGATTGCTGGGCGGCTTCAACCCTCGCAAGATGTTCTCTGGTCTGCGCGAGGAGCCGAGAGTCGGCGAGGAAGGTCTTGCGTGCAAGACCAGCCGCACGCTGCGCGTCATGTTCATCGCTCTGGCCCGTGTGGGTCAGCCAGAAAAGCTCGCCCTCCTTCCGATGAATCTGCAGATAATCCTGATTGATCTGGTCGAAGAAGGTGCGAGCGTTTTTCATGTACGAAGCATCACTAGAGGCGTTGTTTTGTGTGGCCCGGAAAAGCGGCGAGGGAGAGCGCAACGTTCGGCGTTTATCGTAGCGTAGTCGGCATACAGTTGACTTGCTAAGCGGTGTCGCGAGAGCCTGGTTTTGCGCTGCGCTCTCTAAGCGCCTTTAGCATCCAGCGGACTCAAACGCTGTCCATCCACACCGTCCTCGATCTGCCAGCCCTTCGCTCTCAATACCTCGCGCAAACGGTCCGACTCGGGCCAATCTTTGCATGCGCGTGCCTCCCCACGCTGACGCGCCAGGTCAGCAACATCCGCTGGAATTTCGAACGTATCCGCCCGCCACTCAGCCAACTGCAACCCGAGCACCGCGTCAAAGACATCAACGGTGGCCCGACGTGTTTCATCGGGCAGCTCGCTCCTGACCAGTTCCCACAGCACGGCCAACGCCCGCGGAAGATTCAGATCCTGATTGACCTCTGCGTTAAAGCGCGCCACAAAATCCTCATCTGCAGTGCCGCTGACGGGCCAGCTTGTATAGGCTTTGCGCAGCCTGTCCAACGCCGCCTGCGCGGCCTCAAGTGCCTCATGATTGAAACGCAGCTTGCTACGGTAATGCGCACCAAGGCAAAGATAGCGGTAGGCCAAAGGATCGATCCCGCGGTCGATCAAGCTCTGCAGCCTCAAGAAGTCCCCACTCGACTTGGACATCTTGGCGGCATCCAAGGTCAGAAAGTGTCCATGCATCCAGAAGTTGGCTGAGCGCGTGCCGTGTCGAGCTTGCGTCTGCGCGATCTCATTGCTGTGATGCACGGCGATGTGATCTTCGCCACCGCAATGAATGTCAAACCAAGGCCCCAAGTACTTAGCGGACATCGCCGAGCACTCGATATGCCAACCCGGAAAACCGCGACCCCACGGGCTGTCCCATTCCATTTGCCGCGTCGATCCAGGTGGACTGAATTTCCACAACGCAAAATCCGTCGCACTGCGCTTCTCTCCTAGCGCAACGCGCTTGCCAGCCTGCAAACCGGCGTGATCGAGACGCGCCAGATAGCCATAGTCGTCCTGCCTGCTCGTGTCGAAGTACACACCGTCGTTCGTCCGATATGTGCAACCGGTGCGTTCCAGTTCGGCAACGAAAGCGATCTGCTCCGCGATGTGGTCCGTCGCGCGGCACCACAGCGTGGGTTCCAGCAGGTTGAGCGCCCGCCAGTCGCTCATGAACGCACGCGTGTAGCGTTCCGCAATCTCCCATGCAGACTCGCCCGTGCGACGGCTGCCCTTTTCCATCTTGTCTTCACCTTCATCGGCATCGGAGACAAGATGGCCGACATCAGTAATATTGACGACGTGCCGCACCTTGTAGCCGTTTAGCGCAAGAACTCGTCGCAGCACGTCTTCGAAAACATATGTCCGCAGATTGCCGATGTGCGCATGGTCGTACACCGTAGGTCCGCAGCAATACAGACCCACGTGACTGGGTTGCAGAGCTGTGAACGGCCGCACAGTGCGCGACCAGGTGTCGTACAGGGCGAGAGACATCGAAGTTTCCGTATGGTTTGGAAGGCGAAAAACAAAAAAGCCACCAGTCTTTCAACGGGTGGCCATCAGGAACCAGCTTGAACGTGACGCAAACCGACGCGCTAGACGCAAGCTCCCTCTGGCAGGCTTTGACAGCATGCGTGTTTGCGGCAGACGAGGGAGAGGGCAGAGGTGTTCATGAGGACGATGCTAACGCGCGTCTATTTTTTGGTCAATCGGTTTGGCGGGCTGCGAGCTAGCCTTCGCCGCGCTAATCTTCGCCGCGCACTGCCCGCTCGGCGGCATCAACGGTCTGCGCGATCAGCGTGGCGATCGTCATCGGACCCACGCCGCCCGGCACTGGCGTCACTGCCGAGCAGCGGCTCGTAAGCCCATCGAGATCGATATCGCCGACACCGCCAGGATGGTAGCCGGCATCGATCACGACAGCACCGTCGCTAATCCAGCGACTCGGGATGAACCTCGGCTTGCCCACCGCGCCCACGACGATTTCCGCGCGGCGTACCTCGGCCTCGAGATCAAGCGTCTTCGAATGACACAAGGTGACGGTCGCGTTCGCATTCGACAGCATCAGCGCCATAGGCTTGCCGAGGATCGCGCTACGGCCCACCACGACCGCGCGCTTGCCGGCCAGCTCGATCTTGTAGTGCGCGAGCAGCCGCATGATGCCGGTTGGCGTCGCGGGGCCGAACGCCGGTTCGCCCAGCGCCATGCGGCCAAAGCCGTGGCTCGTCACGCCGTCGACGTCCTTGAGAATCGAGATGCTATCGAAACATCGGCGTTCATCGACTTGAGCGGGCACGGGATGCTGCAACAAGATCCCTTGAACGTTAGGATCGGCGTTGAGCTTTTCGATCTCGGCGAGGACCTCGTCCGTGGTGCTGCTGGCAGGCAGTTTGACCAGACGCGAATCCATCCCGACGCGCCGGCACGCGTTGCCCTTCATCTGCACATAGGTAGCGGAGGCCGGATCGTCACCGACCAGAATGGTAGCGAGTATGGGCGTCTGGGCGCCGTTGTTTGTCTTGAGGGCGGCTACGCGTGCGGACAAAGACTGTTCGCCCAAAGCGGCGAGCGCCTTGCCGTCCAGGATCACACAATTCAGAGGATTGTTCATGGCTCAGCTCCACACGATGGTCGCGCTGTAATAGCCGCTACGCTGCAAAAGATGGACGCAATACCGGGGAAATACGACGCCGCGCAGACGGTGACATGCGGGCAATAGAAATGAAGCGAGGGGAAGGGCAATACTCGGGGCAGTCATCGGAAGTCTCCTTAAGAGAACGATCAAGATGCCCAGGCGAACGGCGGTGCGACCTCTACGCTTCCCGATGGTGATCCATCTTCTCTCGCCAGTCGCGTAGGCGCCTATGATAACTCACGCTAACACCGGTTATCCTTCAGTCTGCCCGCTACGCTCCCGCCACCCCTGCGAAGCACCGTGACCAACAGGTAAAGAACCGTGCGCGTCAACCATCAGGCATTTTTCTGCTCGCTTTTCTTTGCACGGCTGGCCGACCAGATTCTGCTGTTCCTGGTACCACTAGTCGTATTCCAGACGACCCAGAAAGTGTCGTGGTCCGGTATCGCCTTTTTCGTCGAAGCGCTGCCGCGCTATCTGTTCTTCCCGCTCTTCGGCGCGTTCAGCGACCGCTTCTCCCCACTCAAGCTGATGCGTATCAGCCAGACCTACCGTGCCGTCGTCTGTATCGCAGGGGTCGTCGGTTACGCGGCCTTCGGCGGAATCGGCTGGCTGATTGCGCTCTCCGCTTGCTGCGGCATCCTGACGAGCCAAGGCTTCGTCGCCCGCGAAGTCATGCTGCCGCAAATCTTCAAAGCGCATAAGTTCGAACGCGTGCTGGCGGTCTCCCAATTGGCCGATCAGCTCGGCGTCGTACTTGGCCCAATGGCAGCGGCGCTGCTGCTCGGCTGGTGGCGCTGGGAGTTCGTCGTGGTCACCACCGGAGTGCTGTTCCTGATCGCCGACGCGTCGTTTGTGTTGTGGCAGCGCATGAGCGGTTTTCAGGCTATCGCAGCAGAACCGCCCCAAGGCCACTGGACCCAACCGCTGCGAACCGCAGTACAGCATGTCGTGCGCCTACCCGGTCTGAAGAAGGTCATTCTGCTGGCCGCCGCCGAGAACCTGGTCATCGGCGTGACGCTGGCCACATCCGCTGCCATGGTCACCGGCATCCATCATCAATCGGGACGCTTTTACGCGGTGCTGCAAACCATCGGCGCAATCGCCACCGTCTTGATTCTGGTGACGATCGCCCGCGCCTCGTTTTCGAGGAAAACGTTGGGTCTGCTGGCGTTTCTGGCAATCTGCCTGGGAGGCGTGCTGGCCGGCGCGAGCCCAGGCCCGTGGGGCTACGCGGTGGGCTTCGTGCTGATCACCGGCTTCGACAAGATGTTCAACGTCTACATTCGAAGCGCCCGGCAAAAGATCATTCCACCCCAGGACTACGGCAAAACCACGGGCGTCATCATCCTGCTGAACAACATGACCCAGCCACTGGCGGGATTGCTGGTAGGGGTGTTCGCCAGCCGCGCCCATACGGGTTTGCTGATCGTGACGCTCTCGCTGACGATGGGCGCAATCGGCGCTGTGGCGTCGATTGCGGAGCCATGGCTGCAGCGCAGACGCACAGCCCGCGCCGAGAGTGAATCAGGCTTGTCCAAGGCGGGCATCGCGGAAAGCGAATGAGCCCGCCGTCGCCTTAGGTCGTTGCTTCGGCCGGCCCAATACGCACACCTTTGAAATGGCCCGCAGCCGGCGGCGCGCCGCACTCGCGCAACAGTGCGCGCAGTTCGTTGATGACCGGAAACACCTCGTGGTTCCAGTCCGCCCCTTGGCGATCGTGCGCTTCCTGTTCACGCTCAACGATCCAGCGGTCTTCCTTGAAAATCCGCTCGGTGAACCACACTAGCAGTGGCCACGCCATATCGAGCAGGACCGGAATGCCCGGCTTGCGGATGGACAGCAGGCCGAAGGTGCGGTTGACGCGCTGCTCGCTATCGACCGGCACATACACGATCCACAGGTTCATCACGAGCGTCGAATCCGACGTGCGGATCTGCAGCGTCTGGTACGGATATTCGGTGCGGATGGTCATCACGTCCTTGTCCGCGCCTTGCGTGCCTTTACGGCTCTGGCCGAAGACCAGCGCTTCGCCGATCGGCTGCTCGCCGGCCATCCGCGCGAACGTGTAGTCCACCTCGACCCAGCCCTCGCCGCGACGCCGTCCCAGCGACCGCGCCCGCATCTGCCCCATCTGCTTGCGGTGCAGGAACTGATGGTTCATGTCCATCAGGTTTTCGTGCATGAACGAGTAGTGGCACTTCACTTCGCGGCCAAAGCGGCGCGTCTTGTACGCCTTGTCGCCAAGCGAGGCAAGCGGCGGCAACGGGCGCTCCTCAGCCAGCGCAGGATTGCCCGGGAACACGAAGATCAACCCTTGTTCCTCGCGGCACGGGTACGAGCGCACGCCGTTGGGCAGCCGCTCACGGCCGAGATAGGGAATATCGACGCAACGGCCCGTGCAATCGTAGGTCCAGCCGTGATAACAGCAGCGGATGTTTTCGCCGTCCACCACGCCGCCGTGCAGCGGCACCTGGCGATGCGCGCAGCGGTCTTCCAGCGCAAACGTGACGCCCGACTCGGTACGCACGAGTACGATCGGCTCGCCTGCGAAGGTTACGCCGTGCGCCTTGCCCCGCTTGACCTCATGCGACCAGGCAAGCGGATACCAGTAATCGGGGTGGATCGGAACGCGACGCAAATCGCGAACAGGCGCGTCAGGGCGCGCTTCGACGAATGCCGCGGAAGATACTTCGTCAGATGCATCGGCAATAGCGTCGACAGGCGCATCGATAGTGCTGCTATCCAGCGAAGGAACTCCATGCATGGGCGACGCCTCCTTATAGTCTGAAATCTGGATGGGCCCCCAACAGGATTGGGGCCGACATGGGGAGTCAGTCTACTAGAAGGTGCGCAATTGATGTTTTTGACAATACCTGGGGTTTCCCGCCTGCCGTCAACTTTCGTCGGGTGCGACCAGTCCTGAGCGTCGCTGCACGCCCCAGACGCGGCCACCACGTAAAAAATGCAGCCATCCCAGCAGGGCGCCAGCGTGGCGGAGCAACTGGAATGTGAAGGGCTCGACTATTGCGGCGACCAGCGCCAATCCCACGCTAGAGCCGACGCGCTGACCCGTCCAGCGGCGGTACAGATGGATGGACCAGACGTAGAAAGCCAGGTCGATGGCGATTTTCGCGCCGATCACGCCAAAAATCGACAGCACCAGCGTCCCATGGCCGCCGGCGAGGAAAGCGAGCAGCAACACGAAGGCCGTCAACCCGTAGATGGGCTGCATCGTGTCAATCGCCTTGACCGGCAACATCAGCATGCCGAGTGTGCCGTAGCGTGGGTTGCCCGTCATATCGCGATTCCAGTACTGCGTCTGCAGGAAGCCCGCAAACCAGCGGCGCCGCTGCCGCAGGAAACTGCCGAGCGTTCCGGGCGCGTCGGTTCGCCCTTGTGCATCGCCGACCACGCGCACATCCCAGCCGAGCCCGTGATCGACCGAATAGCGACGCAACCGGTGGATCAGTTCGTAGTCCTCCACCAGACATTGCGGGTCGAAGCCGCCGACCTCGACGAGCGCCTCGCGCTTGAACGAGGCAAACGCGCCGGAGATCAGCAGCAGGCTGTCGGCGCGCATCCACGCAAAGCGGGCAATGAAGTTGCGCATGTACTCGTAGGTCTGGAACCACTGGAACACGCGGCCTGAAAAGGACTTGCCGCAGACCGGCACGAGGATGCCCGCTGCCGCCACCAGCTTCGGTTCGCTCGCGAAGGCCGCCCGCATGGCGTAAGTGGCGTCGTCGTCGAGCAGCGTGTCGGCGTCGACGGTCATGACCGTGTCGGTGGTCATCTCCGTGATGGCGGCGTTCAGCGCCCGCGCCTTGCCGCCGTGCGGCACGCGCAGCCAGTACAGGTTCGGATGCAGCGAACTCGGCGCGCTCAAGTGTCCATCCGGCGCCGCCGTCAGGCCAAAGCGTCCGGTCAGGAGCGCGGCGGTATCGTCGGTCGAGCCGTCGTCGGCAATCACGATCTGCTCCGGGCCGTGCGTTTGCCGCAGCAACGCAGCCAGCGTGATCGGCAGCACCGCTGCCTCGTTATGCGAGGCGACGATCACGCCCATGCTCGGCAAACTGCGTCGGTCCGAAGCCGGATCGAGCGGTGCCAGCGGCCGCATGAGCGGCAGCGTCTTGACCGCGACGAATACGAGCAGAAGGGTGTCGTAAAGCACGTACGCAATCCCCGTCGACCATGCCACCACGCCCTGCAGAAAGAACGCCCGCGCGAACAGCAGCAGCCAGAGCGCCACGACGCTGAGATGGATCACCGTGCTCAACAACGTGGCCGGGCGAGGCACGATACGAGGCGACGCGAGCGCCAAAGCTTGTTCCAGAGTTCTCTTCAAAATAGCGGCTGAATCTGTCGATACTGCGTGGTTGAATGGTTGAGCTTGTGGGTCAGAGTCGTTTGGCGAAGACGCGTTCCTCAAGGGATCATGCGCTTTAGCACGGACTTGCGATCGATCCACTCATGCTTGAGCGCACCGCCTACGTGCATCGCCAGCAGCGCGTAAAGCGCGTAGCCGAGCCACGTATGCAGCGCGCCAAAGCGGTCGTGCAGCGTTTCCTTGAGCGTCGGATCGAGGTTCATCACGTAGCCAATGCGCGGCCACGGAAACAGGTTGAACAAACGCATCGGATGCGTCGCGGCGTCCTTCCATGCCGAGTCGTGCAGCCAGCCAGACAGCGGCAGGCCGATCATCAACAGGTAAAGCAGAAAGTGCGCGACATGGGCGGCGATCCGCTCCCATGCGGGAAACGCGGCCGGCAACGCCGGCGGCTTGTGCGAGACGCGCCACAGAATGCGCAGCAGCACGAGGCCGAGCACGGTAATGCCGATCGACTTATGCGTGTCGACCACTGGACGCACCCAGTCGTCGGGCAGCGAATCGGCGCTCAACCCCAACACCACATTGCAGATAATCAGGATCGCGATGATCCAGTGCAGGGCCATTGCCGTGCGGGTGTAGTGAGAGACCGCCTGCACGCTGCTGGCGTCGGTTAGCGGAGAGTTTGCCTGAGTGCTCATCGGTAATTCCGTCCGAAAGGTGCGCTTATGCGAAAGCTTTTTGAAATTTAAATGGCCGTGAACCGGGCAAAAGCGCCGACGCCTGAATGCAACGTCATCGCAGCTAATAGTGCTAACGTCGCCGCGCGGCGATTTATTCCCAGAATGCCCTTATAGGCAGATTTCTGCTCGTTTCAACGGCGCTGTGCCGCTTCCCGAATCAGACGAACCGTGGTGAAAATCGCAATCTTCCTACGAAATTGCATCAGGCGTGCGGCAGCCACACATCTCGCGTGCGACGCATTGCCGCCAGCTGCCGATATGCGCAGAGTAAAGATGCCGGGCATGTGGTTTACACATAGGTTCGCGGCCGCCTGCATGGCATAATCTGCGCCAATCATCGCCCCTTCTCATGCTCGACGCACAGCATGCTTCGCCTCCGCCTTCAGAAAATCGGCAGTTTGTTGGGATTGCTTGCAATCCTGATGAGCACGCTTGCGCCGACCGTTTCGCAGGCGCTCGCGGCACACGACAGACTTGGCCAGGCACTGGCCACTTACTGCTCGGCGGACCCGGATAACAGCCAGGTCGAGAAGACGGACAAGTCGTCGCCTTCGCCTACCTGGCATTGGCAGGCCTGTGCGTATTGCGGCATGCTGGCTCACGTGCCGGTGCTGCCCGGCACGGCTACGGTGTTCGTGGCCGAACTATCGGTTGCGCGCGCACCGGTTCCGGTCACGCGCGACGCCGTCCACGTCCCCCTCTTTTATACCGCGGCGCAGCCGCGCGCGCCTCCCGTTCTCTCCTGACGTGTTCTGTACCTGAACCGCATCCGCGCTGCGCAAGCAGTCGCGGGATGTCGCCGCACAACCACGCGGCGCGGCATCAAGACAATTAGGAGAAGAATTAGATCATGCGTACGTTTTTCAAACGACACGCGGCGCCCGCACGCGCCGCGTTGATGGCGGCTGCGGGCGCCACCTGCCTCGCCGGTTCACCGGCGGCTTCTGCTCACGCGGTAGTGGGTGACCGCGTCTTTCCCGCCACGCTGACCGTGGACGACCCCGGCGTCGGGGATGAATTCGACAC
Source organism: Paraburkholderia sp. GAS206C (assembly GCF_050435645.1). NCBI lineage: Bacteria > Pseudomonadati > Pseudomonadota > Betaproteobacteria > Burkholderiales > Burkholderiaceae > Paraburkholderia > Paraburkholderia sp. GAS206C. The sequence continues at coordinate 383,927 of NZ_JBNDKR010000005.1, forward strand.
CCAGTTCGGTCACATCAAGAGTCCGGACGACAACGGTGACAACATGAACGTCAATACGGTCTCGTATGAATGGGACAAGCTGATCACGAAGAACCTGGCCTTCAGCGTTTCGAGCGATTACGTCAGCCAGAACGACCCGAACGGCGGCTCGACGAAGGGCTGGGACAACGTGACCATAGGCGCAAAATATCTGCTCTACGCGAACGCGCGGCATGAGTTCATGGCGTCGATCGGGCTTGAGGCGGAGATCGGCGGCACGGGCTCCAGGTCGGTTGGGAACTCGTTTTCGACGTTCACGCCGGACTTTTACTTCGGCAAGGGCTTCGGCGATCTGCCCACCTCGCTCAGCTATCTGCGGCCGTTCGCGATCACCGGCGAACTCGGACCGAACCTCACCACGGCGTCGTCCGCCAACGGGCCGAATTCATTCGGCTGGGGCTTCACGCTGCAATACAGCATTCCGTATCTGCAAAGCCAGGTGAAGGATCTCGGCATTCCGCAGCCTTTCAAGAACATGGTGCTCGTCGTCGAAGCGCCGATGAGCACTTGTACGGCGGGCGCTTGTGCCGGTCAAACCACCGGCACCATCAACCCGGGCTTTCTCTGGCTTAACCGCTACGGCCAGTTCGGCATCGAAGCGCAGATTCCGGTCAATCACCTGACCGGCAATCACGTGGGCGTGCTGTTCGATGCGCACCTGTACTTCGACGACATCTTCCCTAACTCTCTTGGCAAGCCGCTCTTCAACTAAATGAAAAACACTCTCCTGAACTCATCTCTGGCGCGTGGCCTCGTTGCCGCGCTGACGCTGACGGTCGCACAGCTCGCGCACGCTCATGCATACCCGACTCACCAGGCGCCGTCCGCCGGGTCCACCGTGACCACCTCGCAAAAGGACGTGGCGATCGATTTCGACGATGGCCTCGAACCGGCCTTCAGCGCGATCACCGTGACCGATGCGCAGGGCAAGCCCGTGACAAGCGCGAAGGCCGTGGTCGATCCGGCGAACAAGAAGCATATGTCGGTCGCGCTGAACCCGCTCACGCCGGGTGACTACACGGTCGCGTGGGTGGCGGTCGCGGAAGATGGCCACCGTACGCAGGGCCACTACACCTTCACGGTGAAGTAACGGTGGATCCGCTCGTCGTCGTACAGATCGTCGTCGAAGCTGCGCAAGACGTGCTGTTCGCGGTGGCGGTCGGGGCGCTCGTATGCAGTGCGATGCTGGCGCGGGTGGATGACACCCGCGCCATGGCGTCTGCTACCGGGCTGGGACGCTCGCGGTTGGCTGCACTCTGCGCACTCTCGCTCGCCTGCGTGCTGTACCTGTGGCTGGAGGCTGCCGTGATGAGCGGTACGCCGTTGCGTGAGGCGGGTCCCGTGGTGGGCGCGGTGCTGACGCAATCGCACTTCGGGATTGCGTGGTCGGTGGGTTTTGCCGGCGTAGTGCTCGCATGTTTCGGCGGCGCGCGTCGTAGCCATGCGGCGTGGTGGCTAACGGCGGCGGGTATGGTCGTCTATGTGGCGGGGAAAGCTGCAGCCAGTCACGCCGCGGACGCGGGCGATTTCACCCTGCGCGAAGCCGTGCATGTGCTGCATCTCGCGGCGACTGCGTTGTGGGCAGGTAGTGTGATTGTCGCGGCGCCGCTGTTGTGGTGTGGAGGTGCCGGAGCGGCGACAGCGGTGGCGGATGTCGCGCCTGGCAACCGTGTGAAGTTCTGCACGTACCTGTCGCATCTGGCAACCGGCGCGCTCGCAGCTGTGATCGTGACCGGCATCTATAACGCTACGCAGGACACGGCGCATCTGACTACGCCGTTGCTCGACGTGGTGTATGGACGCGTGCTGACTCTCAAGCTGATACTCGTCACGTTGGCGGTATTGCTCGGTGCCTATAACCGGATGATCCATCTACCACGCTTGCAACACACGGTGACCGGTGATGGACAAGCCTATCGCAATGCGCAGCGCAGCTTCGACCGGCTGCTGGCCGTCGAAGCCGTCGCAATGGTGGCGATCTTGATCGTGGCAGGCGTACTGGGCCACACGTCGCCCTCGGGCGGCTAGACCATGGTTTGCGGATGCGCTAGCGCTTCGATGGCGCGCTGGTGCATCCGTCCCTCCTCTACGCCAACTTAACGACGCGCAATCAGCGCGATCGATTCCACTCGCTCATCAAGCCAGCCCTCCGCGGCGTGCGGTTCAAGCAGAGATCGCACACGCGTCACCAGTTCGTCGAGCCGCGCACCGAGGCGCTCCGATGACAGGCTCGACATCGACAACGCTCGCGCAATCAACGATTCCAGCGCGACGCGCCGCTTCTCGATGAACGACACGCGTTCGAGCGAAGCAAACGCCGACTTGAACAAGACGGATTCGTGACTCTCCCAACTATCGGATTTGCGCTGCTCGCGCGCCGGATCGGTTTGCGCGTATTCGTCGAGCAACGCGCGGTACGAGTCGAGCCATGGCGTCGACGCGTCGTTCGCGTGCGAGGTGCCGAAGAGCACCACGGCGCCCGATGGGTCGATCAGCTTGTCCAGACGCGCGAGCGTATCGGGCCGGTCCATCCAGTGAAAAGCGCGGCCAATGACGGCGATCTGGAAACGGCCCCACTCTGGCGAGAGATCGTAGGAACTGCCCAACCGGTATTCGATGTTTGGGGCGACGCCGAGTCCCAGTCCTGAGGCGATGCGCAGCATTTCGGGTTCAGGATCGAGCGCCACGCCCGAGTCCACCCATGATGAAAATGCCAGCGAGAGTTGCCCCGGTCCGCAGCCGAGGTCGAGCAGGCGTTGCGTGCCGTCGAGCTTGCAGGCTTCGGCCACGCGGCGGATCAGGCGCGGTGAGTAAGCGGGGCGGCCGCTCAGGTAGTGAGCGGCGTTGTTCTTGAAGCGGTCGGGTACGAAGGGGATGGGTGTGGTCATGGGCGGGTTGGTGAAACCGAGCTAACAGGACATGGAGGGAGCAGGCAGTTTCAGAGTATGACGCTGTGCCGCGTTCGATGTCGAGACCGTCGTAGTGCATTTCATTCTTCTGGGCTCCCGGACAGACTCGCGAGCCAGACCGTTGTGAGGCTCTCTTCAACCGCCTGCCGCAAATCGCGAGTGGTGCGCCGCCTTTCCTGACGTTGCCAGTAAATTACCTTTCACACAAAGCAGCGGCGTCTGCTAGCTCCCCGGTTTCTAAGCGCTTACTCTTTTATTGCGAACGCTCACACGCATTTTTGAATGTTAGCTTTCCTTATAACGACTTACCAAAAACTGAGAGAGACGCAAAGATGAGGGAAGATTCGCCGAAAACCGGACAGGTTCGTTTTCAACACATCATCAGCGGGACAGGTCGCACGCGAAGTATGTCCGTGTGTCGGCGGCATGGATCACACGGGCCCGCTTCCGTCTCCAGTGACGCGAGCCTGCAAAACGAACTGGAGCGAATCTCCGCTCTGATCAAAACGGGCCTCGAAGGCGAAATTGAAGGTGCAGTCGAACAGTTGAGCAGCCGTTACTGGAACGATGTCGAAGCACTCACGCTTCTTTCCAGCGCACTGAACCAGAACGACCGTTATGCCGATGGATTCAGACTCGCCAAACAGGGGCTATCCATCGACCCCGAAAACCATTTTCTGCACTACAACGCGGCCAGGGTGTTGTGGATGTGCGGACTGCCCAGAGAATGTCTTCCGTATGCCATGGAAGCGGCTCGCCTTTGGCCTGATAACGCGGGAACGTGTGTGCAGTACTTCCTCTCATGCGTCCAGCTTGCCCTTGGTGATTTCAAAGAAGGCTGGAAGCGACATAAAATTTTCTATACGTATCCGTCGATAAGCAGCCAATTGTTCCGTCCGGATTTTCCTGAGTGGAATGGCGAACCGCTAGTGGGTTGCGAATTTTTGTATGTACTCCATCAAGGATATGGCGACCAGATCCAGTTCCTTAGATTCGCGAAATGGCTACACCAACAAGGTGCGACGGTCGATGTACTCGTCGATCCACCACTAGCCGGAATTGCTGCTGGCATGGCGGGCGTGCGAACCGTCTATTCCTATCCCGCCGTACCAGGCGGCTCGTATGCATACTGGTCTTATATGATGAAGATACCGGCATACATGGAGTTGGAGGTATCAATGCTCCCGCTTGCAATGCCGTATCTCACGACAACACATGAGCGACACGAACATTGGCGCGCATACGTCGAGTCGACCGCTCCGCGCCAGGAAATGCGAAATCCAGACGCGTCGGCTTCGTCTGGAAAGGTAGTCCTAACACGGCCAATGACCGCTTCCGGTCTATTCGGCTGCACGCGCTGCGGCCATTATTTGAATTACCCTCAATAACGTGGTTCTCTGTCCAAAAGGACGACACTGAGGCGGAACGCAAATCGTTGGCCGACAATTTCGACGTACACACCTTGGGGCCAATGATTGAGGACTTTACCGACACGCTCGCCATACTCGAGACATTGGATCTGGTTATCACTGTAGATTCGTCCGTTGCGCATCTTGCCGGCGCCGCCGGCCTGCCCGTATGGGTGCTTCTGCCCGGCTATTCTGAGTGGCGGTGGCTCGCCGACCGCACGGATAGCCCTTGGTATCCATCCATGCGCCTATTCCGTCAACGCCAGTTAGGGCAGTGGGATCCAGTTATCGAGGAGGTGCGAGACGCGTTGAGGGAATGGCTGGACGAGCCGGTAGATTCGCATTGGAGGTAGCGGGGTGCGCCACACGCAGTATGGATCGCAGCGTGCCACACCACACCGCAATGCGCTCACTCGGCCGCACCATCCTCGGTCGAAAGCCCTTGCCCCTCCCCCATTCCATCCGCACGCGCCTTCGCATCGAACAACGCCAGCAAACCTTCAGCCGAGTTGAACATCCGTTGCCCGTTGTGCCCGACACCCGGCACCTGCCAGCATCGATGCGCAAGCTGCGGATGCCGACGGCACAAGTAATCAAAGTAAGCCAGTCCACGCGCCAGCCGATGCGGCCCTTGTGCATTTGCCGCGCACGAACGATCGAGCGCCTGATGCTGCGGATCGCAGTCGGACTCCCCGAGCAGATAGATCACATCGCTACGAGCGTAACGTTGCTCAAGCACATCAAACGACGCATCGCCGCTCGCGTAACGCGGAGGCTGATGAATGCCGTACTTCCACGTATCGACCCCAGCGCAAGCGCTCTCGTCAGCAGGACTGAATCCGCCGTCACCATGCGGCCGAAGCTTGTCGAAATACACGTACGAAGACGGATTCGCAATCACATAGCGGCAATGAACGCCCTGCTCTTCAAGCAGCGCCGCCGCGCGTCCCACCACCGCATAACGATGCGCCACCTGTGCACCGCCCGAATGCCCCGCAATCACCACCTCCCGCAGCGAGGCAAATCGCGAGCGATCCGCCACCTCTTCGACGAGACTATCAAGCACATCGAACGAACTGATCGGCGCGGGACCTGCCGCGTCATCGCCACCCATCCAGCCGGTCCAGTCCCAGTGCAGCGTTTCCGGATCGAGACCATGAGCGACGATGTCGGCGCTCGCCAGAAACTGAGGCACGATCAGCAACGTGTCGCTAGCATCCACGTCAGCCGCAGCCAAGGCCCGTTGTGCGGACAAAAGATACGCATCCGCGTCACGCAACCGGCCATGTAGCACGATGACGACGCGACTCACTCGCGCGTCCGACGCCTCGTCTGCCGAGCGATAAACCGGCATCGTGCCGGAGCCACGCGCCGTCGTAACACGCAAGCGTGCGCCGGCCACCTCGCGCACTGGGTATTCATTGCGCGGTCGTACCCGTTCGCCGGGACCTGAAGACGTCATGTTCGAATCAAAGTGAAGGAATGAAATTATTCTTGCGGAACGGCATCGGGATCGCGCCACAAGTGTCTTCCGGACCGGCTCAAGCCCACCATCAACAGCGAGACGATCGCCGCAAAAATCAGGAAGTAGGCCGGCACCAGGTTCGAGCCAGTGAAGCTGATGAGTGTCGTCACGATCAACGGCGCGAGGCCGCCGAACAGCGTGACCGCAATGTTGTACGACAGCGCCACCCCGGTAGAACGCGTCGAGGTCGGAAAAAGTTGTGTCAACATCCCCGGATGCGGGCCCGACATGATGCTCAACACCAGCGTGGCGATCATCTGCGCGGTGAAGAGGCGCTCTGGCGTCGGCTGCGCGACCACCCACGCGAACAGCGGATACGCGATCAAGGCCCAGAGCACCACCACCGGGAAGAACACTCGCCATGCGCCGACGCGGTCCGCGAGTTTGCCTGCCAGCGGATACGCAATGATGCTGATCAGACCAGACACGGCGGTACCCAGCAACGCGTTCTTCAACGGCAAATGCAACTGGCGCTCGACATATAGCGGCAAAAATGAGTGCCACAGATAGTTGGTCGCCGCGCCGACGATGATCACCCCCATCGCACACATACATGCATCGCTACGCTCGCGCAGAAACTGGCGGATCGACTGACGCGGTGCATGGCCGAGCCGCTCGCGCATCTCGACGAATTCGGGTGACTCGGCCACCTTGTGCCGAATGTAAAAGCCGATCGGCCCGATCAGCGCGCCGAGCAGAAACGGCACGCGCCAACCCCACGTTTCCAGCGACGCGCGGTCGAGATGCGTCGTCAGCAGATAGCCGCACGCCGACGACAGCAGCAACGCAAACGCCTGCGACGTCATCTGGAAACTGCCGTAAAACATCTTTTTGCCGCGCGGCGCGTATTCCGACAACATCGCCGCTGCGGTGGCGAACTCGCCGCCCACCGACAGACCTTGCAGCACGCGCGATAGCAGCACCAGCAAGGGCGCAGCAATGCCTATGCTGCTGTAACCCGGTGTCAGGCCCATCAGCAGCGTGCTGGCAGCCATCAGCAGAATCAGCAGCGATAAGGTACGGCGGCGCCCCACCCGGTCCGCGTACGCGCCCAACACGATGCCGCCAATCGGCCTCACGATGAAGCCGATCGCAAAGGTCGCCAGCGTCAGCACCGTGGACAGCAGCACGTTGCCCACCGGAAAGAACACATGCGCGATGGTCTTGGCGAAATAACCGTAGATCAGAAAATCGAACCACTCGAGACCGTTGCCGATCACCGAGGCGATCACGGCACGCCGCACCTGCGCGGCAGCCGGTACGGCGGCTGGTCGGGCGGGGGTCGCCGCGCCGGAAAGCATCGAGTCCATGGGTCTCCTGAGACGTATATGTGTCGACCAGAGTTGGCTCTTTGGTGCTTACTCTGGTCCGTGCAATGTCGTTGCGCTTATGCCTCAAGCGTACGGAGTATCGCGGTAAATGTAAAATACCAATCAAATACCCCTGCCATACGTTTCACATATACGAGGCATTGCGATGGAATTGCGGCATCTGCGTTACTTCCTGGCGGTGGCCGACGAGCGGCAATTCACTCGTGCCGCCGCGAAACTGCATATCCAGCAACCGCCGCTGTCGCAGCAGATTCAGGCGCTCGAAAGTGAAATCGGCTTTCCGCTGTTCACGCGGGTAGCACGCGGCGTTGAACTGACCTCGGCGGGTGCGTCCTTCGCCGACGATGCGCGCGCCCTGCTGCAGTCGCTGGATCAGGCTGTCGTCAAAGGCAAAGGCATCGCGGACGGCAGGATTGGTTCGGTGCGGATCGCCCTGACCAGCTCATCGGCATTTCACCCGTTGGCACCGGCTGCGATTCGCGCGTTCCGTGACGCCTGTCCGGACATCTCCATCGATCTCAACGAAATCAACGCGGCGGAAATTATCGAGCGGATGGTGAGCGGCCGCATCGACGCGGCCATCCTCCGCAAACCGAGCGACACGCCCGACGAGTTGCGCTTCGATCTGCTGCTCGAAGAAAGCATGGTGCTGGTGCTGCCGTTAGGACATCGCCTGCTGCAAGGACGCGCCAAGTCGGGCCGGATGCGTCCCGTCGCACTCGATTCGCTGGCTGATCAACCGTTTATTTTTGTGCGCCGACCCGGTGCGCGCGGCATGTATTCGGATTTCATCGACGCCTGCGAAGCAGCAGGCTTCACGCCGCGCGTCGCCAGCGAGGTGCCGCGCATGCTGAGCGCGATCAATCTCGTAGCAGCCGGTACGGGCGTGACGCTGGTGCCCGCGTCGATGCAGCGCTATCAGCAGGAGAGCGTGGTGTATTGCCCGATTGATAGCGACGCGGCCATCACGGCGCCGTTGCATCTGGTCACGCACCGCGATGCCGGCAATCCGGCGGCGGTGCGTTTCGCGCAGACGGTGATTGAATTTGCGCAGGCGCAGGAAGTTTAGACAACGCCTCGCCCACTGCGTCGCTAGTGCCTACCGCTGCTCAGCGCTTTTCGAAGCGATAGTGCCCGACGCCCCACTCGTTGCCGTTCGCATAGCCAAACAGCTCCGCTACAGCCATGTAGAACATGCGCCAGCGCTGCAGCCAGATAGCGGCATCGCGCGCGCCGTAGGTATCGACGAGCATGGGCATCACACGGTCTTTCGCGGCATCGAGCGCGGTCAGCCAGTGGTTTGCAGTGCGCTCATAATGCGTGCCGCTTACCCACCATTGCCGCTCCACGCGCAGATCGTCCTGGAAATTGAGCAGCAGATTCTCCGATGGCATCGTGCCGCCAGTGAAGAAGTATTTCGACATCCAGTCACTGCCATCCTCTACCTGGAAATGGTAGGCAAGCGTGCGGTGCACGAAAATATGCACGAACAGTTTCGCGGAGTCGCGCATCCAGCGCGCAATCTTGGCGAGTAGCAGTCCGTAATTCTTCATGTGCTCGAACATTTCGATCGACAATACGCGATCGAAACCGCCCGCCAGTTGCGCTTCGGAAAACTCGAAGTCAACGATATTGCCCGTGATGACCTTGAGGTTTGTCAGGCCGCGTTCCGCCGCGCGGCTTTCAATGAACAGACGCTGGCCGAGCGAGTTCGAGAGCGCGACGATCTGCGAATTCGGGTAACGCGCCGCGAGCCACAGCGACAGGGAACCCCATCCGCAGCCCAGATCGAGCACACGCTGACCATCGGTCAGTTCGGCGCGGGTTGCATAGAGTTCGAGCATTGCGGTTTCGGCCTGAGCGAGCGTCTCCTTACCCTCTGGATAGAGACAGCAAGAGTACTTCAGATGCGGGCCGAGATGCGCGTGAAAGAACGACGCGGGTACTTCGTAGTGCTGCGTGTTGGCGGCCTGGGTTTCGATGGCGATTGGACTCGTCCGCAGGTCATCGAGCAGACGGTTGAGCCGGCGTGCCCGCAACTCGCCGTCGTTGATGGCTTCGTCGCGCAGACGTTGGCCCATCAGTTGACGCATGCCAAGGCGGATCAGCGGATCGGGCAGCCAGCGGCGCTCGCAGCAACGGATCAGCCAGCCGTCATCGGGGGCTGCGGGAGCCGAAGCCGGCGGCTGCGGCAGGGCGGGGTCAAGGGTTGAGAGGCTCATATCGGCTGGCTCCTTTTGCGGTCACGACGTCGACGCGAACGGCGACCCGTTGGTCTTGTTGTGGTGTCATCGAATCCGTCACGCAGTTAGTCCCGCGGCGAGCGCCGCGGCGGCCATGGGATCAGCGCATTGGTCGTGCGCATGTACTCCGCGTAACCGGCGCGGGTTTTAGCGAGGCTCGCTTCGAGCAAGGGAATCCCGGACAGCTTGAGTAACAGCCACGCCATCAGGATCGGCGGCAAAAGCGTCAGCCAGACCCACGGCGAGCCGATCGACAGCAGGATGTACGACACCCAGTGCACGCATTCGAAAAAGTAGTTCGGATGTCGCGAGTAATTCCACAGTCCGACGCGGCACACCTTGCCGTGGCTCGATGAATCGCTCTTGAAACGCCGAAGTTGCCGGTCCGCGATCGCCTCCCCCACAACCGAAGCGATCCACACCGCCACGGCCAGAATGAGCCAGACGGTCGACGGTTCGCTCGAGTGGTAAGCGGGCACCAGAAACGCCAGGGAAAGCAACATCGAGATCACGACCTGCAACTGGAAAAACCAGAACATCCGGCGCGGCGCGGCATCGCCCCATTCCTCGCGAAAGCGCCGGTAACGTGCATCTTCCGGCTGCCCGAAGTTGCGGCGCCATAGGTGCGTGCCGAGCCGCACACCCCAAACGAGGCCGCCGAGCGCCGCGAGCACGCGGGTCGACGAATCACCCTTACCCAGCACGGCATACAAAACCGCGACTGCGCCGAGCGAATACGCCCAGACCGGATCGACCATGCCCGCGTTTTCCGACTTCAACTGCCATGCCCAGACGGCGGAAAACACCAGCACAAGCCCGATCAATGCAATCACGGCGGCGACGACAGGCGGCATGACATCCTCATTCATTGGCAATGCAGATTTATACGCAGACAAATGCCCAGTGGATGCGGCTCCGCGTCCCGAGCACGCCGCATCCACGAAGGCAGTGCTAGTTCTTGTCGCCGGGCGACCAAAAGCCCGGCATACCAATCTGCTCCGGCCGCTGCGGCACACGCCTGAAACGCGAAGTGTCGTAGCCCATCTCGTCGAGCTTGGCCAGCATGGCGTGATAGGTCTCGTCGCTCATGTCCGGGTCGCGCGAGAAGATCCAGCCGAGGTTCTTGCCCGGATAACCGAGAATCGTGTAACGGTAGTCGGGGTCGACATACAACGTGAGCTGCTTGAATCGCACCGGCCAGAACACCTGAACGCTCCATTCACCGCCGCCGCTACCGGGCACCGGCGTATCGAGGAACTGGTAGTGCTTGAGCGGAGCGTCGAAGCTGCCTTTGTGCGCGAGGTACGAATCGTCGATCTTCCCATCGGGCCGCAACTTCCATTCCACATAGGCGCCCACGAAGTTACGCTCGGCAAAATAGGGAATGTTGGCGATGATGTACCAGCGGCCCATATAGCGCGGCAGATCAACTGGCACGGTCTGAAGCGGCACACTGGCGCGCGGGTTGGGATTGGGCGGCTCGCCGGAACAGCCGTTCAGCATGAACAGCAGAAAAACGGCGGCGGCAGCGCAGGCAAAGCGGCGCATGGTGACCTCGGATGTCGTGGCGATATAGGTATTACGTTCGACGCGCTCCGCTGGATGCGCTTACCGCTCCCTCCCATCTGAATCCAACCGGCGCCCTGCCACGTAAGCAGAGATATGAGACCACGTGGACGGTGCCATCGCATGTCATCTGGAGATCTTCACCAGGCCGCCAACGCTAATGCCGACGCCAGAACGCCGCGCGCTGGCGCGCCAAAGGCGTGGCTGTATTTCATCGTCTGTCAGGCCGGCTGGATGGTCTGCGTGATGAGCGCGGCGCACGGGCTGGCGTGGATTGGCGTGCTGTTCGTGATGGCCACGGTCGTCTGGCACGCCAGCCAGGTGCCCGCGCCTGCGCAGGAACTCAAGCTGGTGGCTGCGGCCGTGCTGATCGGGGCGGTCTGGGAAAGTGTCCTCGTCGCGACAGGGCTGCTCGTCTATCCGAACGGCGTGCTGATTCCCGGCACCGCGCCGTGGTGGCTCCTCGCGCTATGGGCTCTGTTCGCAGTCCAGTTCAACGTCGTGTTCGGCTGGCTGAAACATCGCCCACTGCTGGCTGCCCTGTTGGGCGCGCTGGCCGGACCGCTGTCGTTTCGTGCCGGCGCAGCGCTGGGCGCGGTGCGCTTTCCCGACCCGATGCTTGCGTTCGCCGCGCTCGGGGCAGGATGGGCGGTGTTGATGCCGGTAATGCTGGCGCTAGCGCGGCGTTGGGATGGCGTGCACGTCGCGGATTGAACGACCGTGGTGAATCAGCGCGCGTCGTCGCAGGTCGCGGTGGTCGCGGTGGTCGCGACCACCGCCTCCTGCCGATCGCCCAGGCCGAGGTAGTGCAATGTTGCCAGCGCCGCCAATACCGTGATGGCAGCTAACCCATACGTCGACAGATGAAACGCATCTGCATAGTGCTGACGGAGCATCGCTAGTGAGACCCCAGGCAATAGCGCCGACGCGCCGCTCAGGTCACCGGTTGCAAGCCGTTGGGCTGCCAGATCAATCGCCGTGCGCGGCGCACCGCTACCAGCGGCCATTAACTTGTGGCCAGGTGCAAGGGGCGCCAACGCGGCAACAACCGGCGTAAGGCGCGCCGCCACGATGCCAGCCAGCGCCGCACTGACCATCGCCAGCGCAAGTCCTTCGCCGGCCACGCGCGTTGTGCTGAAGATGCCGGTTGCCATGCCGGCACGCTCCTTCGGCACCACGCTGACTGACAAACCATCCATCAATCCCCATGGCAACCCCGTACCAGTGCCGATCACACCCATTGGCACCAGCAGCGCAGCGGGTTCCGCGCCTACCGGTACGCCGCCGAGCCAAACCAGTCCCGCTGCTGCAATCAGCAGACCCAGGCTGGAGATCAGCCCCGGCGACGCATGCCGGGTCAGGCGCACGGCAAGTGCAGGCATGACCAGCATCGGCGCCGAAAGCGCAATCATCATCAAGCCGGCATTAAGTGGCGCGTATCCTTCGATGCCGACAAAGCGGATCGGCAAGATCACCAACAGCACCACGAAGCAGTAGCACGTCGCGATCGGCAGCAACTGCACGCCCACGAAACGGCGATAGCGGAACAACGAGAGGTCGAGCATCGGCCGGACGGTGTGCCGCTCGACCAGCACGAATGCCACGAGCGACCCGGCTGCGACCGCCAGCAGCGAACCGACCGCCGGATGGCCCCAGCCGATATCCGGCGCCTCCAGAATCGCGACCGTGAACAACCCGAGCGCCGCCGTAAAGCTCGCCATGCCTGGCCAGTCCACGCCGGACGCGTGCGGATCGCGCGTCTCCGGCATGCCGGGTGCCGCTAGCAGCAGCGACATCGCGCCGAGCAGCGCGGTCGAAACAAACACCGCGCGCCAGCCAAACAGTTCGATCAGGCCGCCGGCCAGCACCGGTCCGAACGCAAGGCCAACGCCGAAGGTGGTGCCGAGCAGACTGAACGCGCGGGTCCGGGCGTGGCCGTCGAACTCCTGCGCGAGCGCCGCCGAGCCGCCCGCCAGCGCAGCGGCGGCGCCCACCCCTTGCGCTGCCCGCAGCAGATCGACCCAGACGATGCCAGGAGCAAGCGCGAGGAGCATCGACATCAGCGAGAAAACGCTCACCCCGCAGAGAAACACGCGGCGACGGCCGAAGCGATCGGCAAGCGTGCCCGCCGCCATCAGACAACTGCCGAATGCGAGCATGAACGCATTGGTAATCCAGTTCAGCGCTACCGGACCGCCACCGAGAGCGCGGCCGATTGCCGGTGTCGCGATGGCGCCCGCCGAAAAACTGAGCGGCAGGATAACCGCCGCGACGCAAACCGCGGCAAGCACGGCGGCGCCTCGCGAGGCGGTGTGATCGATCGAGTCAGACATGACGCTTCCTTTGGATAGACAGGGCACCGAGGACTGGCGATTTCCGACGCACACGGAAAACGGGTCAGGCAAGTCTAGTTACGGACTCGAACGTGATAAATACTGCTAAAGTCGGATCAATCCGGACAAAAATTCTCGAATGAGGCCATGGAAAACCTGACCGGCATGATCGCGTTCGTGCGAACCGCGGAGGCTTCGAGCTTTGTCGGCGCCGCGCAGCGGCTCGGTGTGTCTGCGTCGGCGGTTGGCAAAAGCGTGGCGCGCCTCGAGCAGCATCTTGGCGTGCGACTCCTGCAGCGAAGCACGCGGCGCGTCAGCCTGACGGACGACGGCGAGCGCTTCTACGAGCGCTGCCGCCAGATTCTCGAGGCCGTGCACGACGCCGAAACGATGATGCTGCAAGCCACGGCGACCCCGCGCGGCCGTCTGCGGGTGAGCCTGCCGACCATCGGCTACCGTTTTTTGCTGCCGATCGTGCCGGAGTTCGCGGCGCGCTATCCAGAGATCGATCTCGAACTGGACTTCAACGACCGTCTGGTCGATGTAATCGAAGGCGGTTTCGATGCCGCGATCCGCAGCGGGCCGCTCGACGATTCGCAACTGATGGCCAAGCGGCTGGGGCCGTTCTGTTTTGTGCTGTGCGCGTCGCCGACGTATCTGCAGCGGCGCGGCGTGCCGCAGGTGCCGGCCGATCTGGCGCAGCATGCCTGCCTGCGGTTTCGTTTTCCGACCTCGGGCAAACTGGAGCCGTGGCGCTTTCGCGATCTGCCGGAAGACACGGTCACACGCTTTCCGACCGCGCTGACCTGTAACAACATGGAGGCGCTCCGGGCAGCGGCAGAGTTGGGGCTTGGCATCGCCTATATGCCCGAGTTCCTCGCGCGCGACGCCTTGCAAAGCGGCGCGTTGCAATCGGTCATGGCGGACCACCTCGCGCAGGCTGGACAATTCTCGGTGCTATGGCCATCGAGCAGACAGTTGTCGCCCAAACTGCGGGTCTGGGTCGACTTTCTTTCCGAGCGCCTGTTTCCCGAACCAGCCAGAACCGCTTAGCACTCCACGCGGCGCCGTCAGCACCTTAAGCTGATTGCCCGATTCATCGCGACAAAAGCCATGTCAGCACGTTTGAACGCACCGTTCACCGCCCTTCTCGCTGCCGCCTTGTTCGGTGCGACGACGCCTTTTGCCAAGGCGCTGCTCGGCACCCTGTCACCGTTTATGGTGGCCGGGCTGTTCTACCTAGGCAGCGGCGTTGGCCTGGCTATCACGATCCTCGTACGCAAGCTGAGACTGAGCAACGACCAGCGAGCCAACGAAGGACAGATCCATTTGCGCGAAGTCCCGTGGCTGCTCGGCGCCATCGTCACGGGCGGCGTCGCGGGACCCGCTCTGTTGATGCTCGGCCTGAACGCGACGCCGGCAGCCACGAGTTCGTTGCTGCTGAATCTGGAAGGCGTTTTCACCGCGCTGATCGCATGGATCGTGTTTCGCGAGAACGTCGACGCCCAGGTGTTTCTGGGCATGGTGGCGATCGTGGCGGGCGGTGTGGCCTTGTCATGGCATCCCGGCGCTACAAGCGTGCCGCTCGGCGCCCTACTGGTGGCCGCGGCGTGCGCATGCTGGGCGATCGACAACAATCTCACGCGCAAGGTCTCCACCAACGATGCGATGGTCATCGCCTGTCTGAAAGGGCTGACCGCAGGGTCGGTGAATTTCGTCATTGCACTGCTGCTGGGCGCTCAACTCCCACATGCCGGAATCATGGCGGCCGCGATGGTGACCGGGTTCGCCGGTTACGGGGTCAGTCTGGTGCTGTTCGTGGTCGCGCTGCGCAATCTCGGTACGGCGCGCACCGGCGCATATTTTTCAGTGGCGCCGCTGTTCGGCGTGACGATCTCGCTGATTCTGTGGCCCGAAATGCCGCCGCTGCTGTTCTGGGTCGCCGCGGCGTTGATGGCTCTCGGCATCTGGCTGCATATCCGCGAACGGCACGACCATCCGCATACGCACCAGGTGCTGGAGCATAACCACCGGCACCGTCATGACGAACATCATCAGCACGAACACGATTTCGAATGGGACGGCGAGGAGCCGCATGTGCATCCGCACCGGCATGCACCAATCACGCACACGCATGCGCATTTCCCAGATATTCATCATCGGCACTCACATTGAGCATAGCGATCGCGATTTGCGATCGCTCCCTTTCCTGATCCGAAAGCGCGATAGGACGATTCAATTGGCATCCTGGCCAAGCTCGTCCTGTAATGGAACTCCTGCCGTTTGCACTTCCCCCCTGCCAAACCCGGAGAACCTCAATGGCTCAGCCCCAGCCCAACGTTGACGAAGTTGTACAGGCCATCGCCGCGGAAACCAATACCCCCACGGAAACGGTCTCGAAGATCTACGCCGATACTTTGGCCAACTATAAGACTGATGCTCGAGTGTTCGATTACATGCCGCTGCTGGTCGCCAAGAAGGTGCGCGACACGCTGCGACATTCAGGAAGCCGGAAGAACTGACACCAACGCCGCGGTTCGCGCGGGCTTCTTCGCTCGATTGATCGTTCCGCCGTTCATGTCGTGCGTTCGCGCGCGACGTGCCTAGGCGCATGCGGGCGCAGCACAAGCTCCGGAAATCTCACGTTAGCGGGCCTCAGCGCAAGTGCGTGGCTCCAGGTTATTGCTGAACCGTGGAGCTAACAATAGTGCCGCAAAGTTCTTAAGCTGACGGTGGTCGTGGAGCTTTGTTTCACGACGCCCAGCCGAGGAGCTTTGTGCATGACTCAATCAATCCAGATCCGTCCAGTAACCAACGCCGATTTTCCGGCATGGCTGCCGCTGTGGGATGCCTATAACGCCTTCTACGGACGTTCCGGCGAGACAGCGTTGCCCCGCGAAATAACACTTCTCACGTGGTCGCGCTTCTTTGACGGTTATGAACCCATGCATGCGATGGTCGCCGAGCGCGACGGTCAGCTGCTCGGTCTCGTGCATTATCTCTATCATCGACACACCACGATGGCCGGACCCATCTGCTATCTGCAGGATCTCTACACGCTCGAGAGCGAGCGCGGCAAAGGCGTCGGGCGAGCGCTGATCGAAGCCGTCTACGAACACGCGAAAGCGGCGGGTTCAAGTCGCGTTTATTGGCAAACGCATGAGACGAATCAGACGGCGATGAAGCTGTATGACCGTGTCGCTGACCGGTCGGGGTTTGTGGTTTATAGGAAGGCTTTGTAACGAGAGCGCGCATCGCACGGCTTCTTGCCGGAACGATGCGCTCTTCCTTTTACGCTAGCGCGCCGAGCTAAAAGAGCCGCTAAGCCTCCAGTTGCTCCAACACCTTCCCCTTCGTCTCAATCCCAAGGAAATGCACCGTCAGCGCGGCGAGGAACGGCACGGCCGCGAGAATGTAAAACGCGACGTCGAGATGACCACCCACCATCGTCTTCGAAACGATCGCCGGCGCGAAGATGGCCGCCACCTTTAGCCAGGCACCGCCAACTCCACAGCCAAACGCACGGATGCTAGTGGGATACAACTCCGGCGTATAGACATACGCCGTGATAAACCCGCACGCGAGGAAGCCCAGCGCAAATGCACAACACGTCGCCACCACATACACCGACGAATCGTGGAACACACCGGCCAGCGCCAGCGAAATCGCACACAACACAAACGACAGATTGATGATCGGCTTGCGCCCCACCTTGTCGACTAGCAATGCGCAGGTCAGCGACCCAATCACACCGAGTACGGAAGCCGCCACCGCAAGGTTCAGCGCCAGTTGCAACGGCGCGTGATAAACCGTGCGATAGATCGTGGGCAGCCAAGTGGAAAGCCCGTACTGAATAAATCCGCACGTCACCCATAGCATCGCCACCGCCAACGTGCGCTTCAGATAAGCCGGCCCAAACAGATCGCCGATACGGCGCTTAGGATGCCGACTCGCCATCGCTTCGAATTCGACTGCATGCTCAACCGGCGCCAGCGGTCCCTTGGTCGCGCGTTCGAAGGCCAGCACCGCTGCATCCGCATCGGCCATGCGTTCGCGCTCAGCTAGCCAGCGCGGCGATTCCGGCACCAGTCTGCGCAGCACAAAGAACAGGATCAACGGCAAGCCGCCGATGAAATACATCGCCTGCCAGCCAACACGCGGTACGATCCACGCGCCCAGCGCATTCGACGCCAGCAAACCCACCGGAAACACGATCTCATACAGCAGCACAAAGCGCCCACGGCCATGCGCGCGGCTGATCTCGTTGATATACGTCGCCGCCACCGGCAACTCGCCACCCAGGCCCAGGCCCTGGACAATCCTCAGCACAACGAACGCAACAAACGTCGGCGCGAATCCGCACGCAATACTCGTCACGCCGATGATCCCGGAGCTCAACGCAATCGCGCGCACGCGCCCCTTACGCTCGGCGTACCAAGGAAACACGAACGCGCCCAACAGTTGCCCTATAGATCCCGACGCGATCAGAAAACCGATCTCCCAAGGCGTGAGCCCCCATTTCTGGATCAGGATCGGCAACGTAGCAGCGATGGCGATTACATCGAACCCGTCGAAGAACGTCGCGAGTCCAATCAGGATTCGCGCGCGAACCTGCATCGCATTGCCCGGCAAGCGTTCCAGACGCGCAATGATCGAGCCCCGGGTCACAGGGCCTGAGACACCGGCGCTGCTGCGGTCCCCCATGGTGTTGTCGATGGTTCTCATGCCGTTGTCGCCGTCCGAAAAGAGTTACGCGAGCGCCGTGCTGGCGTCAGTGAGAGTTGCAAGGTCGACCGTGCGGCCCTGGTTCATCCATTTGCGCGCGAGTTTCAGATCGCGCGGCGTGTTGATCGCAATCGCCCCGCGTATCGCACCGTCTTCCACGTAAAAGAGCGTGGCGCGTTTGCCTGGCAGATCGCCGCGTACGACGAGCTGCGCGTCGTTGGGAATGTCGCCGAGGATCTGCAGGTTCACGTCGTACTGATCGGACCAGAACCACGGAATGTCCGCATACGGCTCGAACGTGCCAAGCAAGGATTTCGCCGTGGAGATAGCCTGGTTCTGCGCGTTCGCCCAGGATTCGAGCCGCACGCGGCGCTTTAGCCACGCGCTCGGATGATTCGCCACGTCGCCGCATGCAAAGACGCGCGGGTCGGAGGTCGCACCGAAATGGTCGACCACGATGCCATCGGCAATCGCAAGGCCTGCTGCTTGCGCGAGCGCCGTATGCGGCGTGAGACCGATACCCGCGACGGCGAAATCGGCATCAAGCGTTGTGCCGTCGGCCAGTGTGGCACGCACGCCGCGGGCGCTATCGGGGTGATCGTCGAGCGATACAAGGCCTGAATCGAGGCGCACGTCCACACCATTGGCCCGATGCAGTTCAGCCAGGAAACCGGAAATAGCCGGCGGCACCGAGCGGGCGCACAGACGCGGCGCACCTTCGACGACAGTTGCCGCAACACCAAGCTTGCGTGCCGTTGCCGCCACTTCCAGCCCGATCCAGCCGCCGCCAATCACCAGAACGTGCTGGCTCGCGCGCAACCGTTCGCCGAGCGCGACCGCTTCATCGAGCGTGCGCAGGTAAGCGATGTTGGAAGTCTTCACTAATGCATCGGGCAAGCGTCGCGCGGCCCCACCCGTGGCAATCACCAAGCGATCGTATTGCACCTCGCGGCCCGACAGCGTACGCACGATGCGCTGCTCACGATCAATCGACGTAGCCGTATCCGGCTGCCACGCTTCGATGTTCAGGGCATCGAAGTCGTCCGGCTTGACGAGGCGCACGGTGTCGATATCCGCTTCTCCCGCCAGCACCGCCTTCGACAGCGGTGGACGCTCATACGGCAAGTGAATCTCATCAGCGATCATCACAAGGCGACCGTCGAAACCCTCCTTGCGCAGGGTCTTCACGACCCATCCGGCCGCCTGGCCACCGCCGATCACGACGATCGTGCGTGGTGCCTCCAGGCTCGCGTGTGCGCTTGATGCAGCGGCGTCAGTCATGTTTGCGCTCCGTCATGAACTTGCCCTCCGGCGCTTTCGCATTCTTCTGACGACGCGTGTTGCCGTCGATGCCGCCATCGATCGCCCATTCGGCGAACACGGTCGGCCCCGGCTCGAAATCGCGCGGTTGCCACTCGGGCGTCAGTTGGTCCTCATCCGCGTAGTACTCGATGAGCGCGCCAGCCGGATTCTGGAAATACCAGAAGTAAGCAGACGACACCGGATGGCGCCCCGGCCCTAGTTGCGTGTCCCAGCCGCAGCGGCTGATATGCATGCCGCCACCGAACACTTCGTGAATATCGCGCACGGTGAAGGCCACGTGATTCAGGCCACGTTTGCCGTTCGGCAACGCCAGCAGGAACAGGTCATGATGTCCGCCATGCGGCGCGCAGCGCAGAAACGCCCCACGTCCCGGGTAACGGTCCGACATCTCGAAGCCGAGCAGTTCCTGATAAAACTTCTCCGTTTCGGCAAGGTTGTTGGTGAAGAACACCACATGCCCCACTTCCACCGGTTCAGCTCGCTCATAGATCGGCGACGGTTGATTCACGCGTAACGTCTGGCCCCACACGTTCGACGGCGAGCCATGCGTTTCGACGTCGCGCTTGCGGGTGACTTCCACACGAATCGCCATGCCGTTCGGGTCGATGCAACCCACCGCGTCGTCGTTTTCGAAGTGTCCAGGCTGACCTGCGAAGTGGCCTCGCAACGCGTCGAGTTCGGCGCGCGTCGCTACACCCCACGTCACCTCACGCAGCGTCGGACCTTCTTCGAAAGCGGGCGGCAGCGACGGATCGTTCGAATCCACGGCCAGAATCGTGCAGCCGTTCAGTGATTCGAAGCGAGCGCGGGTTTCGTCGTGCGCAGTCTCTTTCAAACCCCAGTCGGTGAAAAAACGCCGGCAGGTTTCGAGGTCCGTCACACCGTAGGTAATCTGTTCAATGCCGAGAATCGTCATGTCGTGCCTCTTGTTTCTCAATTCGTCTGGGGCGCATTGGCCCAGGCCAAAGGTGCGTCGTTCAAGCCCCAGTACAGGCTCTTCTGTTGCATGTACTCGCGAATGCCGAGACGCCCTTTCTCGCGACCCATCCCGCTCTCTTTCCAGCCGGAGAACGGCGTCGAGATCGAGAACAGCTTGTAGGTGTTGATCCACACGGTGCCCGCTTCGAGCGCGCGGGCCACGCGCCAGGCGCGTTTGTAGTCGCGCGTCCAGATGCCGGCAGCGAGGCCAAACACGCTGTCGTTGGCCTGCTTGATTAGCGAGGCTTCGTCATCGAATGGCATGGCGACCAGCACCGGTCCGAAAATTTCTTCCTGGCAGATACGAGCGCTGTTCGACAGGCCTTCGAGAATCGTGGGCTGATAGAAGTTGCCTTGTTCGCGTCCGTCGCCGACGGGACGCTCGCCACCGCACAACAGGCGTCCACCTTCTTCCAGGCCCAAAGCGACATAACGCTCCACCGATTCGCGATGCGCTGGCGTAATCAACGGGCCCATCTGTGTTTCCGGGCTCGAAGGGTCGCCCACGCGCAACCTGCGTGCGCCTTCGGCCAGTCGCTTCATGAACGCGTCGTAGATCGGGCGATGCACGAACAACCGCGAGCCCGCGATGCATGCCTCGCCCGACGAACTGAAAATGCCGTACAGCACGCCGTTCACCGCGTGATCGATATCCGCGTCTTCGAAGACGATGGTTGGCGACTTGCCACCCAGTTCCAGCGACACCAGCATCAGCTTGTCCGCGGCGATGCGCGCGATACCACGTCCCACCTCGGTCCCGCCAGTGAACGACACTTTCTTCACGAGCGGATGACGCACCAGCACATCGCCGATCACCGAACCTTTACCGGGCAACACGCTCAATACGCCCTTCGGTACGCCCGCTTCTTCGCAGATGCGCGCCAACGCGAGCGAGACCAGCGGCGTCACTTCAGCGGGCTTCAACACCACCGCGTTGCCACCCGCAAGCGCAGGAGCAAGCTTTTGCGCATCCGATGCGATCGGCGAGTTCCACGGCGTGATAGCCGCGATCACGCCTATCGGCTCATGCACGCTCATGGTCATGTAGTCGCCGCGCGATGGCGTCAGTTCTTCATCGAGCGTTTCGAGGCACGCAGCGAAATAGCGGAACGTGTTGGCGGCGCTCGCCACCAGTACGCGTGTTTCGCCGATCGGCTTGCCGTTATCGCGCCGCTGCAGATGCGCCAGTGCTTCGTGACGCGCCATGATCAGATCGGCAATACGGTACAGAACCAAGGCACGCTGATGCGGCTTCAGACCGGCCCAATCCGCTTTGCGCCATGCAATGTCCGCGGCTTCGACCGCATCGCGCGCATCGTCGGCGCTGGCCGTCGAGATTTCCATGTTGACCGACTGATCTGCCGGATACAGGCTTTTGTACGGGTTGCCACGCCCTTGCCGCCATTCGCCGCCGATGAAAATATCGCCGGTGGGCACGAGGCTGGTATCGAAGTGAGTCATGTCGGTCATCCGCTCAGTTACTTCTCATCAAATCACGCAACGCGCCGCGCGATTGCGCAGGGCACGGATCGCGCTGAACGCGGTCAGCGCGGACGTCTTGGGGTTGTCCGGCAACGGCTTGCCGCACATTTCGAGCGACATCTCGCCGAATGCGCCGCGCGCCAGGATGCGGTGCACGTTGCGCGTCACAGCGGGGTCTGCGATCAGACGCACAATGGTCTGATCGAGGCCGAGACCTGCCAGTGCAATCGTCGCCGCCACGTTGGCATTCTTCGGATAAAGCCGTGCCGCTTCGCGGGCGCTACCTTCGAAAATGACCCGCTCTTCCGTCAGGCTCTGCAGGTCGCATATCTCTTCGGCGGGTGTGCCGAGCCAGCCCTGCGGCGGCTTGCGACCCGTGTACAGCACTTCGTCGAGGCCACCCAGTTTCGCCGCGGCCAAAGCGTCTACGCCGCCAATGGCGCCGGACAACAGCGTCAGCGTGGCATCGCCTTCATCCGCAGCGGCCGAGAGAGCGTCGAGCAGCAGCACGTCCGAGAGAGCGCCGATAGAAGCCACTGCGCAATCGGTGCCCGCTTTCAACAACGGAACAACGTGGTCGACCAACGCACTGTGGCCCGCGCATTCCAGCGCGAACTGCGGGCGGCTACTCAGCGCAGCCACCGACGACACCACATCTACCGACGCGCCCACCACCTCGCGCACCGACGCCGCATGCCGCTCGGGCACGATCACATGCGACACGCGCACTTGCGGATCCGCTACAACGGAGCGATACACCGCCTGGCCGATCGCCCCGAAGCCGATCATCGCAACGTCGACGGGCGCATGATGTCCCGCGTGGCGAAGATCATGCATGTTCTGGCTCCTGCTTCTTGACCGGCGGGCCAGCAAACGCGGTGGCAAACGAGCCGACCGACAGCATGTCCACTTCAACCAGCACCGGGCCCGTCTTCGCCAGACCTTCGCGGATAATCTCGTCCGCGTCGTCGAGTGACTTGATGCGGTAATGCGTGAGCTTCAGGCTCTCGCAGAACTGCGCGAAGTCCGGTTGATGCAGATCGACGAAGCAGCGGCGGCCGCCATACTGCGCGTCCTGAATGTTGCGGATCACGCCATAGCATTGGTCGTTCATCAGCACGATCATGACGTTGGCGTTTTCCTGCACGGCCGTCGCCAGTTCACCGACGTTGACCATCAGGCCACCGTCGCCGACGAGGCACACCGTCTTCGCCGCTGTTCCCGCCAGCGCCGCACCGATTGCCATCTGCATCCCTTGACCGATACCACCGCCCAAGGCGTGCACCCCCGCACGCGGCGTGAAAATCTGCAGCAGGCGGTTACCCCACGTACTGTTCGAGATCGTCACGTCGCGCACCCAGTTATAGTCCCTGCCCACCGATCGTTGCAGCGCGTCGACGAGGCGCTTGTACGGCCCGAGACCCTTGCCTACATCCGCTACGGCGATCTCCCGGGCAGCGGCCAGATCGGCAGCGAACTTCGGATCCACCTTGAGACGGCCTTCGAGCAGCGTCGCGAGTTCTTCCAGAACCGCAGCGGAGTCGCCATGCACAAACAGCTCGTTGCGATAGCCGCGGTTGTCTGCGAGTGCGTCGGCATCGACGCGGTACAGCGGTTGCGGCAGCGCGAGCTTGTACTTCAACGTCTCATTGCCACGCAGACGCGAACCGACCACGAGGACCGCATCGCAAGTCTTGTAGAAGCTCTCCACCGATGCGTGCACATTGAACGCACCGAGCGTCGCCGGATGATCTTCCGGCAGGATGCCGCGGCCCTGCACGCTGGTCACGACGCCAAAACCCAGCGCCACCAGACGCTCAACCGCTGCCCGCGCGTGACGCGTGCCGCCGCCAAGCCACAGCAGCGGACGCGTGGCCTTGGCCAACGCATCGGCGAGTTGCACGACACGCTTGCTGTCGTGCGTGAGCGTCGTCACGTGCGGCGCGCTGAGGTCAGCGGGCCATTCGATTTCTGCTGCCTGAATGTCAATCGGAATCTCGACACTCACCGGGCCGCTCGGCGCGGTCTGCGCGACGCGCACCGCTTCGCGGATCGTCGGGAGTGCAGTCTCGGCAGTACGGACACGATAGGCAGCCTTCGAGATCGACGACAACATCGACAACTGGTCCGGCGCTTCGTGGATATACGCGAGATCCTTGTCGAGGTATTCGGTTTCGATCTGGCCAGTGATATGCAGCAGCGACGTGCCCGCGGTCAGCGCTTCGACCATCGCCCCTGCTGCGTTGCCGGCTGCGGTGCCCGTGCTGGTGAAAGCGACGCCAAGGCCACCGGACACGCGTGCCAGGCCATCGGCCATGTTGACCGCACCGGCTTCGCCGCGTGCACCGACATAACGGATCTTGCCGCGGTTGTTGATCGCGTCGAGGATCGGCATGTTGTGGATCGAAATCACGCCGAACGTCGTGCGAACGCCGCATTGCTCGAGAAAGGCGGCAATCAGCTCGCCGACGGTGGTTTTATTAGACATGTCGTGCATTGCCTCCAGAGACATCGATATGACTGCCTGTCGTGTAGGACGACAGATTAGTAGCCAGATAAAAGAGTGCCTGTGCGGCCTCTTCGGGACGGCCGAAGCGGCCAAGCGGAATGTTCTTCTTGCGTGCGAGTTCTGCCGTCCAGTCTTCCCAACTCTGGCCCGGCGCGGCTTGCGTCTCAAAGCGGCGGCGCCATTGGCCCGATTCGACAATGCCGATCAGAATCGAATTCACGCGAATACGCTGCGGCGCGAGTTCTACCGCTAATGACTTGATGAGACTCAGCAAACCCGCACGTGCCGAGGAAGTCGCCACCATATGCGGCTCCGGCTGCAGCGCGAGCAGCGAATTCACGCAGACGATCGACGCGTTGCCCATGCCAGCCGCGTCGCGCAGCATTGGCAGAAACGCGCGAGTCGGGCGGATCACGCTGAAATACTTCAGGTCGAGTTCTTCGCGCCAGGCGTCGTCGGTGGTGTCGGCGAAGGTCGAGACTCGGCCTTGGCCAGCGTTGTTCACCAGCATGTCAGCGCGACCGAAACGGCGCCGCACGTCTTGCGCGAAGGCGTTGACTTCTTCTGCGTCGAGCACATCGCAGCGCGTTGCCAGCAGTTGCGCAGACGGAAATTGCGTCTTCAGCGCCGTCTCCGCATGCGCCAAGCGTTCGGCGTCGCGTCCGCAGATGGCGACCGATGCACCCGCACGCAAAAACAGTTCGGCGGTCGCGAGGCCGATGCCGGACGAGCCGCCCGTCACCACCGCTACCTGACCGGTCAAATCGATCTGGATCATTAGAGCCCCAATGCCTTCATGTACTTGCTGCCCGCGGCCGGCCCGTTCTTGGGACGGTAGTTCAGGCGTTGCGAGAGTTCGTCAGCGGCGCCGCGCACCTTGTCGATCAGACCGCTGTCGAGCAGCGCTGCATCGATCTCCGGCCGCGGAATCGTCGTGGTGATCACCGCAACGATGCGGCCCGTGTCGTTACGCACCGGCGCCGTCACGACCGAAATGCCACGTTCGAACGACGATTCGCTGATCGCAAAGCCACGCTGTGCGTCATCGCGAATTCGTTCGTACAACTCTTCGACCGTTTCGGGTGTGAGTTTGGTAAAGCGATGCAACTTCGGCTCGGGGTACAGCGCGCGTAAATCGTTGAGCGTCAGATCGCCCATCAGCACCTGGCCGTGCGTCGTCGCATGGGCGGGCAGGCGTGTGCCGACGTTGACCTTCACCGAACTGAAGATCGGCGTGTGACTTTGCGCCTTGGCGACGAACACCACGTCGCGTCCGTCGCGGATCAGGATGTGGCTTGTCAGGCCTGTGTCGTTGCGCAAGGCCTCGATGATCGGCAAGCCGAGATCCGTCAGTTCGAGCGAGCTCAGATATTCGAAGCCGAGGCGCAGCACCGCGACGCCTAGGCGATAGTTGCGGTCCTTATCGGCTCGCTCGAGAAAGCCGAGCGATTCGAGCGTCTGCAGTAGACGGAAGACCGTCGTGCGGGGAATCTTCAAGCGCCGGGATAATTCCGGTGCGCCCAATACCGGCTCGCGTGGCGAGAACTCAGTCAGAATCTTCAGACCGCGTTCGAGACCGGGCACTTTGTAGCCGGGTTCGGCGTTGTCGTCGTCGGTTGCGCGCTCGGCGTTGATCGTGTCGGGCGTCATTTCAGTGGCTCCGTGGTGCCGCGCTCGCGCGGCAGAACGTGTCGATGATCGCGGTGTACGCGTCAGCGGCTTCGATATATCCGGCGTGACCGGCGCGCAGCACGATCTGCAAGGACGTACGAGCCGCGAGGGCCAGCCGTTCGCATGCGGACGGCGGCGTGATGGTGTCTTCGGCGCCTACAGCAATGTTGACCAGTCCGTGGAAGCGCGAGAGGTCGGCGGCAAGATCGGCGTTGGCGAGCAGATGTGTGGCTTGCGCGTAGCCTTGCGGCACGATGCGCGCCATGTTCCAGCGTACCCACGCACGGGCTGTCTCGTCGGCGCGCGCAGACAGCATGTTTGTACTGCGCTTTTCGGCGAGGCCTGCGGGGCCGAGTTCGGCGAGCATCGCAAGACGCTGGTCGCGCTTTGATTCGCGCACGTCTATTGTGGCCGCGCCGTAGCCGCCAGCAGGCGACAGCAACAAAAGGCCGGCGACGCGCTGCGGATTTGCAGCAGCAAATGCGCCAGCGACAATCGCGCCCAGCGAATGCCCTACCAGCACGCAACGCGCGATGCCGAGCGCGTCGAGCCAGCCACGCAGAACGTCTGCGTAGTCCGACGCGTGGGGCGAAGCTGGGAGGACCGGCGTCGATACGCCGTATCCCGGCGCATCCCAGGCAAGCACGTTCCGCGTCGCACCGAGCGCTTCAAACTGCTGCACCCACGACGCTGCTCCCGAGCCGATGCCGTGCAGCAACACGAGCGGCAACGCCTCGTCGCGCACAGAAGCCGGTTCTCGCGCTTCGCGATAACCCACGGTCTGCGTCGCCGCGGTAACGGCCTGCTGCAGCGGAAAGCGCGCAAGACGCGCTTCCAGCGAGGCAGCGAGATCGGCAGTAACAGACGGGACAGCGGACATGGTTTCTATCTGCAAGTGCAAAGTAAGGTGACTTCAGTGCGGCGACGGTGCGGTGCACAGGGTCGTCGCGTGGGTATGGCTAGTGCAAAGCGTCGAACGGGCAACCACCCTGCGCTTCGCACCCAAGTGCTTGTCGCTTATCGCTTCAGCTTGGCAAGCGGTGAATCCGGCGGATAGGTCGGCGTGATCGGCTTCGGAGAACCGAGCATCACGCACATCAGCGCATCCTCTTCGCCGATATTCACTTCCGTGCGATATACGCCCGGCGGTACCGAAATCAGGTCGCGTTCGCCGAGCACCGATTCCCAGGTCTCGCCGTCGCGTTCGCAGATCACTTTCATCTTGCCGCGCAGCACAAAGAAAATTTCTTCGACGTCCATATGAATATGGCTCGGCCCGATATTGCCGGCCGGGATCACCATGGTCGAGAACGTGAAGCCCCCTGCAGGCACCGTGTTGACATCCTTCGCGACACCCGTGCCGCCCGTGCCGACATAGCGCATTTGCGCCCGGCGATACTTCGGGTCGTAATCGGCCTGAAACTTCAGCGCGTCCCAGTCGTAGCGACGGGTTTCAAGACGTGCAACGCGTGTGTCCATCCATTGCGCAAAACTGGCTTCCGCGGGTTGATCCCACGACTTACGTTCGAAATCGGTGTCCGCCATCTCTTTCTCCTTTCGGTCAAGACAAGATCAATTCATCACAAAGCCGCCGTTCACCGGCAGCAACTGGCCGGTCACGAAGCGTGCGGCATCGGACAACAGGAACAGGACCGGCCCCGTCACATCGTCGGGAACCTGGGCGCGGGTCAGCGCACGGCCTTTCAGGTAATACTCGTGACGTTCGGCGGGCACGTAGGCGGTGGCCTCGACTTCGGTCAGCCCCGGTGCGATCGCGTTGACCGTGATGCCGTCGGCGCCGAATTCACGCGCCAGCGAACGCGTCATCGCGATCACGGCGCCCTTGCTGGCGACATAAGCCAGCAGTTTCGGCGCGCCCCACAGCGCAGTATCCGAAGCGATATTGACGATGCTGCCGCGGCCCGAGTCGCGCAGATGCGGCAGCGCCGCGGTACTCATTAGCCACGTGCCGCGCACGTTGACGTTCATCACCGCATCCCACGTATCGACCGCCAGTTCGCCGGCCAGCTTGCCGCCGGAGTTGGTGATTGCCGCGTTGTTGATGAGCGCATCGAGGCCTCCGAGCTGCTTCACCGCCTGGACGACGAAGCTCCGGATGTTCGATGGATCGGCGAGGTCCAGTGGCAGAAAGTACGCCCCGTGACCTTCGCTTTGCAGCGTCTCGGCGAGCGCACGACCTTCGTCGTGCAAAACATCGCCAAACACGATTTGCGCACCGGCCTGCACCAGCGAGCGCACAAACGCCGCGCCAAGACCGCGCGCGCCGCCCGTGACGATCACGCGCCGGCCGGTGAGTGCCGCGGGCGCAGCGTTGGCGTTATGCATGGCTATGCCCTGCTGCTGTACCCGTCGTGGCAGTGGCCGCTTGCGCACGGTGCGCGGCGAGTGCATCGAAATCCTGCTGCGCGCGCTGCCGCAACATACGACGCACGCGCGTCATGCCGACGTCATGCTGATAAAGGAATTCGTGTTTGCGTGCATCCGGCGCCATGCTCTCGAGGACATAGCGGTCCTGCTCCAGCACGTCCCAATGGAGACCTTCGAGGCGGTTGCGGTACATGAAACGCCATGCGTCGCGCTGCCATCCCGATACCTTGCGCGTGCGCCAGAAGTAAACCTGGCAGTTGCTTTCATCGACGGGAACGGCAAAGCCGATGATCCCAAAGTTGCCGCCCGGGCCAAACTTCTTCCTGTAGGGAATCGCGAGGCGCATCCACAGGCAACCGGTTTCGCCGAGCTCCACCCAGTCGAAATTGACGTCGCGCTGGCCGACCTTTTCGAACATCAAACCGGTATCGGTCTTGCGCACGCGCATGTCGGCCTGCTTGTCGCCTTCGGCCATCGAGTGCGAGGTCGCATGCAGATAGGCGCCGTGCATCGGATCCATCACGTTGTCAATCGCGTACTGGTAATTGCACTTCCAGTTCGACATGCACAGAAAGCTCGCGTACTCCTCGTTCACCAGTTCTTCCGGCAAAACGAGTGGCGCGGGTTCCTTGTGAGCGTCGTCGCCGAACCACAGGAAGATAGCCCCCGCATGTTCTTGCACGGGATACGACTTCACGCACTTCTGGCCTTCGAGCGGGCAGTTCGACACGGCCGGGACTTTGGTAACCGTGCCGCCGCCGTCGATTTCAATGCCGTGGTACCAGCACGCGACGCTGCCACCAAGATTCCAGCCCAACGACAGACGCGCACCGCGATGCGGGCAGCGGTCTTCGAGTGCATGGACACGGCCTTCCTGATCGCGCCACAGGACGATCTGATCGCCGAGGCGCGTCAGGCCGATGGGCGCATTGCCGACTTGCCAGCTCGGGGCGACCGGATACCAGTAATTGCGCAGACCGAGGTCGAGGTAAGCCTGAAGCGGATCGGCCGTGCCGTGGTCCGTGGTGGGATGGGGTGTGGGGGACGTCATAAAAGACTCCAGATGCGTAGGCGGTGCGACGGTTTCGCAAGGTTGTCTGGGTAGCGCGCCTATTCGGCGAGCAGGCGGAATTCGGCGGTCAGGCGTTCGGCGGTCCACGCCGCGCCTTCCGGGGTCCGGAAGCCGATGCGGTTCAAGCCGTCGACAACGTCCTGCAACTCCACCGCACCCGCATCGAACACCTTCTCGAGCGCATCGCCGAAGTCGTTCTCGTATTGCGTCGGTTCGGCCTTGCGGGTTTGCCACACGAGGTTTTGCGCCTCGCCCGGCTTTTCGATGACGCCTTTGCCGGCCACGTTGTTCGGCTGCGGCGCGAGCCACGGCTTCAGGGAGGGATTGAATTTCACGGCTTGCTCTCGCATGTCATTCCACCTTGATCTGGATTTCTTCACCGGCGAGACGAACCGCATACACCTTCAGGTCGCGGCCGCCCGGCTCTTTCAAGCACTTGCCAGTCGGGATATGGAACACGGCTTCGTGCAACGGGCATTCGACGGTATCGCCGTCGACAAATCCCTGCGTCAGCAACGCGTACGCGTGGGGGCAGACGTTTTCCAGCGCGTACAGCGCATCGCCCACCTTGTAGATGCCGATCTCCGTGCCTTCGAGCTTGTACTCGAGCGGCGCGTCTTCGGACAGGTCGCCGGCATGTCCGGCGCAACGCCATTCTTCAGTCATGTGCTACCTTCTCCTGAATCCCGAATGTTCCATACAAGGAACATCAGTTCGTGTATGGACAATTATAGGAGCCGTCTGAGCGAGAAAAAATAAAAATCTGCGGCGTTAGGGGAAAACACTGATGTGGCGGAGGAAAGACACCGTTCCCTTCCTCACCTGACCACGAGCGTCAGCCTACGTGCCTATTCCGTAAGGCTTTTTTGTCCACGACTGAAA
Source organism: Paraburkholderia sp. GAS206C (assembly GCF_050435645.1). Lineage (NCBI taxonomy): Bacteria > Pseudomonadati > Pseudomonadota > Betaproteobacteria > Burkholderiales > Burkholderiaceae > Paraburkholderia > Paraburkholderia sp. GAS206C. The sequence goes on from NZ_JBNDKR010000005.1 coordinate 414,312, forward strand.
CCGTCCCTCCTGCGGCATTCGGGTTTCCTCGGGGCTCGAAAATTTATTTTGACCACTTCTGAAGACCCTATACTTTCCATAGGCGATACACATGCCCATAGGTGGAACAAATAAGAAGCAGAGTTTTGGCGCATAAACCAGGACCAACGCTCCCTCACTCAATGCACTACGGACGGCGGAATGGGATCCAGCCATTCGTCACACGATTAGGAGAACCAACGGTGAAAAGAATCATTGCAGTCGCACTCACAGCGATGTGCGCCACGACAGGGGCATGGGCGCAAAGCAGTGTCACGCTTTACGGTAGTCTCGATGCCGGAGTCGCGTACATCAGCAATGCCGGCGGAAGTTCGAAATGGATCGCAGAGCAGGGCAACATGCAGCCTGACCGTTGGGGTCTGAGGGGAGTAGAGGATCTGGGTGGCGGTCTGCACGCCATCTTCCAGTTGGAAAATGGCTTCTATACGACGACTGGGGCAATGGCTTCGCCCGGAACATTGTGGAATCGTCAGGCGTATGTCGGTTTGAGTTCCGATCAGATCGGAACGCTGACGCTCGGTCACCAGACGCCGTTTAACTTCGATGTGCTGGGTCCGTTGAGCACGGGTTATCTCGCCGCGAGCTGGTATGCGTTCCACCCGGGCAATATCGATGAGCTGGCAGATACGAGTGTCGTGCCGTTCAACAACTCGGTGAAGTTCCGCTCAACCAGCTTTGCCGGCTTCACGGTCGGCGCGATGATGGGGCTGGGCAATACGACGAACTTCGCGACCGGTCGCACCTTGAGCTTCGAGGCCAGCTACAAAAACGGGCCGTTCAATGCCGGCGCGGTCTACTCGAATGAACATGACCGCACGCCGTCGATCGTCACGACCGGCATCACGCGCTTCCAGGGTGTCGCGGCCACGGCATACACGGCCGACAATGTCGAGAACATGGGTGCAGGTGCGTCCTACCAGTTCGGCAACCTGCTGGTGCATGGTCTGTACACGCGTGTGAAGCTGGAATCGCCCGGCTACTCGAGCACGTATCAGAGCTACGATGCGGGCGCGAACTATCAGTTCACGCCGTTTAACAGCGTAGCGGGTGGCGCGGCGACGACGAGCTTCGATGGTCATCGCTGGACGCAGTTCGAGATCGGCGATATCTATGCGCTGTCGAAGTCGACGCAGATTTATGTGAACGCGCTGTATGAGCGTGCGGGGTCGAATACGGATGCGGCGTTCTTCACGGCAGGCGTCTCGGATAGCCGCAATCAGACGGTGTTTCTGACGGGCATTCACCACTCGTTCTGAGTGCTACCGGATTTGTCACTGCGTGGCAGGTCCGCCGATGTACTCGATAAAATCCGGAGCGGCCGGGCGTTTTCTTTAGAGAGTTGAGTAAGCGGCCGGTTGCCCTGCAGCCGGCCGCATCGCTTTGCGGCGTCGCTTGCCCGGTTCGCCCGGTTGGCCTAGTTCGCGGCGAGAGTCCTGCGGCGTGCCTCGACCACGGTCGGATCGTCCGCGGGCGGACGGTAATTGAGGCGTGTCGACAACTCAACAGCCGCATTGCAAACCGCCGCGATCAGAGGCTCTCGTTCGCTGGCGTCACCAATATCCGAGCGCGGCACCGTCACCGTCAAAGCCGCCACGATGCGGCCAGTCTGGTCACGCACCGGCGCCGTCACCACCGAAATGCCTCGCTCGAACGAAGCTTCGCTCACCGCATAGCCCTGCGCCGCGCTTTCGCGAACCCGCTCATTGAGCTCTTCGACAGTGGCCGGAGTGCGATCGGTAAAGCGCTCGAGTTGCGGCTCCGGATAAAGCTGACGCAGTTCGTCGTATGTGAGATCGCCCATCAACACCTGGCCATGCACAGTCGCATGCGCCGGCAGACGTGTGCCGACATGCACCTTGACCGAGCTGAACATCGGATCGTGCGCCTGGGCTTTCGCAACGAATACCACGTCACGCTGATCACGGATCAGAAGATGCGCGCTGAGTCCCGTCGCGTCACGCAAGCGCTCGAGCAGCGGCGTACCCACGTCCGTCAGTTCGAGCGAACTCAGATATTCGAAGCCCAACCGCAACACCGCCACGCTCAGCCGGAAATGGCGGTCGCCGTTCACGCGCTCGAGAAACCCGAGCGCTTCCAGCGTCTGCAGCAAACGAAAGGTGGTGGTACGCGGAATGCCGATGCGCTTCGATAACTCCGGCGCACCCAGCACCGGTTCACGCGCGCTGAACTCCGCAAGAATGCGCAGCCCGCGCTCCAGACCCGGGACGAGGTAGGTCGAGCCACCGGCGCTCTCGTCATCGGCAGTGTCGGTCAGGTCGACGGGTGCTGCGGCCTCTTCGTGCGGGGCTGGCGCATCGCTGCGCGGCCTGGCCTGTTTGCGTCCCGCTCCTGTCATGTTTTCTTTTGCCATGTCCGGCTGTGGTTCGTGCTGATCGTCTATAGGACAGCATGATAGCGCGAAGCGTCGCGGGCGAATTTGGCCGGATGAAGCGAATTCTGGCATCGTACGATGTCGCCGAAGTCGAACCGCTATCTGCAGCCGTGTCTTTCGTTTGACACACAAAATGACGACGTCGCGAGCGATCATTGCGGATCGTCGACGTGTGCGAACGGCACGCGGGAGCGAACCAGACCTGAGGAGCCATACCAATGAACGAAAAAGACGATTTGCCCCTGCCGCATGCGAACGCGGCGTTTGCCGGCGACGACAGCCCTGACAACCCCGAGCGTCGCCGGGTCCTCACCGGCATCGCGGCGGTAGGGCTGGGACTCGCCCTCGCCGGCTGCACCACGGAAGAGCAGGCAGCCGCCACCCCGCGCAGTGCCGCCGACCTGCGGCTCGACGCCGCGTTGCACGATCAGGTGAAGCAGATCGTGGTGATTTACGCCGAGAACCGCAGCTTCGCCAATCTGTATGGCAATTTCCCGGGCGTGCAGCATCCGCTCGATGCCGTACCGGCCGAGCGCTACGTGCAACTCGATCGCGACGGCAAGACGCCGTTGCCGCAACTGCCGAAGATCTGGGGCGGCCTCGTGCCGCAAGCGCAGGAGGTGGACGGCAAGCGCTACATGATTGGCGAGCATGACATCGCCGGTCTGAACAACAAGCCATTCCGCATCACCGATGCACAGGGCGCGCCTTTGCCAAACGGCGTGATCACGCGCGACCTGTGGCACCGCTTTTATCAGAACCAGATGCAGATCAACGCCGGGCGCAACAACCAGTTCGTCGCCTGGGCTGACTCGGGCGGTCTGGTGATGGGGCATTACCGCAGTTCCGCCGAAACGCTGCGAATCTGGAATCTCGCGCAGCAGTACACGCTGTGCGACAACTTCTTTATGGCGGCCTTCGGCGGCTCGTGGCTTAACCACATCTTCCTGATTTCCGCCCAGGCGCCGCTCGTGCCGGATGTGCATAACAGCGCGGCGAAGCAGTTTGTCTCCGTGGTCGAAGGGGATGATCCGGCCGGCACCGCGCTCAAGGTGGCGGCGCACTCGCCTGCTTCCGCACTCGATGGGCCGCCGAAGTTCGTTAACGACGGCCTGTTCACGCCCGATGGTTACGCTGTCAACACGATGGCGCCGCCGTATCAGCCGAGCTTTGTGCCGCCCGCGCCGGGTGGCGACAAGTCGATGGCCGATCTGTCCAATCCGCGCGTGCTGCCGCCGCAGAACTACGCAACCATTGGCGATCGTCTGTCGGATAAGGGCGTCGACTGGGCGTGGTATGCGGGCGCCTGGCAGTACGCGATGGATCATCACGATACCGGCGATGTGCCCGACTTCCAGTATCACCATCAACCGTTCAACTACTTCGTCAGCTATGCGCCGGGAACCGAGGCGCGCCGCCAGCATCTGCGCGACGCGGGCGTGGGCGACGACGCGTCGACCAATCGCCTGCTCGCCGATATCGACGCGGGGCGTTTGCCGGCCGTCACGTTCTATAAGCCGCAAGGCAATCTGAACATGCACGCGGGCTATGCGGACGTCGAATCGGGCGACCGCCATATCGCCACGGTGATCGACCATCTGCAGCGCAGCCCGCAGTGGAACAACATGGTGGTGATCGTCACCGTCGACGAAAACGGCGGCTGGTGGGATCCGGTGTCGCCGCCGAAGGGCGACCGCTGGGGTCCGGGCTCACGGATTCCGGCGCTGGTCGTCTCGCCGCTCGCAAAGAAGGGCTATGTGGATCACACCGTCTACGACACCAATTCGATCCTGCGCTTCATCACGCGGGTGCACGGACTGAGGCCGCTCGACGGGGTGGTGGCGCGCGATCGTGCGTTCGCGCAAAACGGCTTGGCGCCGCTGGGCGATATGACGGGGACGCTGAATCTAGCCTGATTGGCAAAGGCGTGTGGCGGTCCTGCCAATGCTGGTGGCGGGACCGTCGGGCGGCCCGTCTGGCGTAAGTAGGCACTCACCTCGGAGGCTGCAGCCGCGTGCCTTCGCGACACCCCGTTCCGCCCTTACTGCGCTTTGGCCTTCAACTTCTCCACCACCGAGTCCGAAATCTGCTGTGCGGTATTTTTGATCGTGGATTTCTCGTCCTGGCCGGCCATCACGAACTTCGCGGCAATCACGTACGGATTGAGCTTGATGACGGCGCCGGGTTTATCTTTGCTCGAGCCTTGTTCGGTGCTCTCGTAGAGCGGTGGGAGAGTGGGCGTCGACAGATCGTCGAGCGAAACGGCCACCTGAAAGTCAGTCTGGCCCGCACCGAAACCTACCATCGCGCGACGCAGGCGGTTACCGTCGTCGACGCTCAGAAACACGCCGCGCACCTGCCAGCCCGTAGCCGGCAACGCCGCGCCAAGTGGCATCCGGCGCGCGTCGATCCCGGCTTTGCTCAGATCATCCGTGAGGTTCTCCGCCATTTCGGCGACGATCTCTTTGGCATGGGTTTGCGGATCTTTCGACGAGCGTAGAGGACCGCTCGGCAACGCACTGCCAAAGCGCCGCAGTCGGCTGCCAGGGCCGCTGTCCGGCTTGACGTTGGCGACGTCGAGATCGAAGTCAGCCACATAGACGATTGGGGGCTGAAGCGGCGCGCTGTCAGCGGCGCAACTGGCAACGGTAAGCGTGCCGAGCGACGCCGCCACCACGGCGGGTTGCATCCATCGACGTAGCATGACGCGCCTCCGCGATCGTCGTATTGACGCCGCTATCCTACATGGCCAAGCTTGCCAGGTAAGGTTGGCACGCACTTATTTGCGCAAGGGATAAACCCCTAGGGTCTGCGCCGGGCACCTCACGCAAGATCCTTCATCAACGCCGCCCGCACCTTCGGCTCGATAGCCTCGGTCGGCACCGGATAATTCGGATGATCGCAGCCGATCTGCAGCGCCGCGCCGTCGCGTAGCTTCGCTTTCATCGCGGGCGTCAGCTCGAAACGAACGAAATGCACGGCCGAAGTCTTCTGCTCGTTTTCGCGCTCCAGGTCCTCGTCGGCGATCGCATAGACCGGCGGTTCGCCCACCACCTGCAGGAACACGCGGTCCTCAATCCCAATCAGCCGCGCCAGCGCCGCCTGCCGCTCGATCTCGTTCTCGTATTCGATCTGCATTGTCGCCTTCAGATTGCTGCCGTCCGGCACCAGCGGCAAATAGGCATTCAGTTCGCCCTGAATGCCGTCCTCGTCGAAAATTTTCTCGATATGGAGCATCTCCTGAATCTGATAACGGATCGTGGTTTCGTCTTCGAACAGGAACGTGACGTGGTTGCCGAGCGCGACCGTACGGTCTTTCTTGTGCTCGATCACCTTGGCGCGCATCGCGATACGCGACTTCGAATAGTTTTCGAGCGACAGCAGCGAGTTACGGGCGATGCTCATCTCGGTGTCCTTCCAGTCAGTGAGGGGTTATCAGAGGCCATACGCCTTGCGCAGCAACGTCAGCGGATGCGCAAGCTGTCCTTTCGACAAGCCGCTTTCGTCGAGCCCCTGTTCGATATGATGGCCGGCCAGCTGGCAATCCGATGAAATGTAATCGGGGTGCGGCTGCGCCATCGCCTTGAAAACCGGCGTGCCGATCTGCATCGCCGTGCGGTGGAACTCCTTCTTCACGCCGAACGTGCCGGCATGTCCGGAGCAGCGCTCGACCACGGTGACCTGCGTATCGGGGACCAGCGCCAGCGTCTCGGACGTTTTGCGGCCGATGTTCTGCACCCGCGCATGACACGGCACGTGATACGCCACTTTTCCGAGGGGGTTCTTGAAGTCGGTCTTCAGGAGTCCATCGCGATGACGCGACACGAAATATTCGAACGGATCCCAGAAGGCCTCGCTGACGGCGCGGACATCGGCGTCGTCGGGGAACATCAAGGGCAGTTCGTGCTTGTACATCAGCACGCAGCTCGGAATCGCGCCGATGATCGCGTAGCCCTCGCGAGCGTATTTCGCAAGCACAGGAATGTTCTTGGCCTTTTTATCGGCGACGCCCTGCAGATTGCCCTGTTCGAGCAACGGCATGCCGCAGCACGCTTCGCTCTTCACCAGTTCGTAAGGAATTTCATTGTGCGCGAGCACGGCGAGCAGATCGTGACCGATCCCCGGTTCGTTGAAATTCACGTAACAGGTCGCGTAAATCGCCACTTTACCGGGCGTGCGCTCGCCATCGCGCACGGCAGCGGTGCGAGACCTCTTTGCGGCACTGCGGAATTTGCGCGGAGCGAAATTCGGTAACCAGGCGTTCTTGTCCACGCCAAGCGCGCTCTCCATCATCCCGCGCGCCGCAGCGGTGTGATTGACTGCGTTGATCGTTTGGGTCACCACCGGAATGCCTGCGAGGTGGCCAAGCGCGTCGGTATTCGAGAGAAACTTGTCGCGCAGCTTGACGTCGCCGCTTTTGTAGTCGATCGCCTTGGCGCGCAGCATCAGGTGCGGAAAATCGACGTTCCACGGATGCGGCGGCACGTATGGACACTTCGTCATGTAGCACAGGTCGCACAGATAGCATTGATCGACCACTTTGCCGAACTCGGCTTTATCGACCTCGTGTATTTCGCCGGTGTCGGTGGCGTCGACCAGATCGAACAGCGCTGGAAACGCACCGCACAACGAGACGCAGCGGCGGCACCCCGCGCAGATATCGAAGACGCGCGCCAGTTCCTGGTCAAGCGCGTCCTGATCGTAGAACGCCTCCGAAAGCCAGTCGAGCGGATGCCGGGTGGGCGCCTCGAGGCTGCCTTCTTTGTGGGGCATGGAGTCGAACTCCTTGAATGCGGGTTTGTTTTTGTGTTTCGTAGCCGACGGTGCACCGCACCATGCGGCGCGCCCACAAGAACGAAAGCCTGCGGACCGTGCCGCAGGCTTTCGTTGCCTGTCTAACCGGGGCCGGCGCTCGCGCCGATGCGTGCCGGGCTGTCGTAGCGCGCCGTATCAGTCAACCAGTGCTTCGAGCGCTTTCGAATAACGGTTCGCGTGACTACGCTCGGCCTTTGCGAGCGTTTCAAACCAGTTGGCGATTTCGTCGAAGCCTTCTTCGCGCGCCGACTTCGCCATGCCCGGATACATGTCGGTATATTCGTGCGTTTCACCGGCAATGGCCGCTTGCAAATTTTGCCGCGACGAGCCGAACGGTAGTCCCGTGGCTGGGTCGCCTACCGCTTCGAGATATTCGAGGTGCCCGTGCGCATGACCGGTCTCGCCTTCGGCGGTGGAGCGAAATAGCGCCGCGACATCGTTCTGGCCTTCGACGTCGGCCTTTGCTGCGAAATACAGATAACGACGGTTCGCCTGCGATTCGCCGGCGAATGCTGCCTTCAAGTTCTCCTCGGTCTTCGAACCCTTGAGTTGCGACATCTGAGCCTCCATACAAACCTGTAATGTGGGGTGCGCGACGATGGACGAGCGATCGTCCGGTCACCTCCCGGGCAGACGCGCATGACTGCACCGTGTCTTTAAATCTAGAAGCTGGACAAGACGTTCCCCAATTGTGTTTTTCAATGCCGCCGATAGCCGTTTGCCTTGCATAACGCGAAGTCCGGTCTAGACTGTTAAGGCGATACTTCGCACTCTGTAAACGGAACTGCCATGCGCCTGACCATTCTCATCAACGGTTCCGATCCCACCGTCAGTCACGATTACGCTGTGCTATGGCTCGACACCGATGAGCGCCGGTGGTCGAGAGAAGCGCATCAAGGGATCGATCTGCCCCCTTGGGGCGAACTGCGCGACGCCGACGGCGTCACGACACTCTGCGCGCCCAGCACCGACGCACCGCTTTGCACGCTGCGCGGACTGCACGTGGACCGCAAGCAACGCGTCAGCTCGGCGCAGGGATCGGCCGCGTGGACGTGTGTGCCGGCGCGTGCGCCCACTAATGGTTACTGGCGTCTGCAAGCTGTCGATCGTCAGCCCACGCGCGCGGAACATCGGGTGTTCGATAGCTAGGGCTGAGTTTGGGTTGAGCGGCCGGGTTGTTGTTTCTGTTGCTTCGCGTCACTTCTGATCCCACGCGTCGATGCGTCGGTTTGCTCGCGCGAACCTCACGCACGACGCTATACTTTTGCCCCCTCGTTCGTCCTATACCTCACCCATGAAGAAGTGGTTTGCCTCTCTGTTGTTCGCCGTCGCGGCTCACGCGATTGCTGCACCCTCCTCCTGCACCGACTTCACGCCCAACGCGCAATGGCCCGTACTGGCCAATGCGCGGATGGCGCCGAAGACGCGCATGCTCTGCTACTCCGACTTCGCGGTCTTGCATTCGGGCATCACGCATGGACCGCTTTGGTCTGCAGAACATCTGACTCGTGCGCATATGGATGCCGCGCAGGACATGGTGCGCACAAACAAGTTTTTCGCGGACGCACGTCTGCCGGATGGTGAGGGCGCGACCCTCGACGATTACAGGCACAGTGGCTATGACCGTGGTCACATGAGTCCCGCCGGCAACCGTTGGAATCCGCAGGCAATGGCACAGTCGTTTACGTTGGCGAATGTCGTACCGCAGAATCGCGAGAACAATCAGCGTTTGTGGGCGCGCATCGAAACCTCGGTACGTGGGATCGCCTTCCGCTACGACGACACCTACGTCGTGACCGGCCCGATGTTCAATGGCCAGCAATTGCAAACCATCGGACCCACGAGAGTCTTCGTGCCGACGCAGTTGTTCAAGGTCGTGTATGTGCCGTCGAGGCAGATGGCATTCGCGGTGGTGGTCGACAACATCTCGACGAATCGCTACGACATCAAAACCGTGCACGAACTCGAAACGATGAGCGGGATCCGCTTTCCGGGCATTCCCGAGTCACTGAAGGATCAACGGCCAGGAGGACTCAAAGGTGTTTAACGCATTCGCGAACGACAACGACGTACTCAACATTGAGGGCGACGCGCTGACCGTCAGCAACGGTACGACGCGTGTCACGCTGAGCGGCACGCTCGAGTTGACCAAAGACCAACGCGGTCTGCAGGCTGCGCTTGCCTTGAAGCAGGCGCTGGATCGGGTTGTCGAAACATTGCAGGCCCAAGCTCATTTACCTGAGCAGATCAAGGACGAACCAGACGCAAAACCCGCCGTCACCGACAATCCATTCAATTGACGGATTTCTGGCGAAACCGGCCATGTCAGGCCAAAAGCGCCGACAAGACGATCGACATCGTAACAATTTGTAAAAACCTTAGCCTCCTGCCAGGCGTTGGGTGCGCTAGCACACAGAAATACGCGATTTGCAGACGTACCGTGCACGCACAAAGACTTAGCGCTGCCTGAACCGGGCGCGCCGCACCAAACAAGCCGCAGGGGCAGTCATGAATCGGAAAGATCCGCAGTTCCTCGTGGACGTCGGGCAGGTAGGCAATCCGGGTAGCCGGAAATGCGGCACCGGTGTCCATTCGTTCCAGAAGCGTACGTGTCTCGTACCGGAAAACATTTGCGCTGCAGTCGCGCAATCGTTAGCGCGAGCGCGATCATGAGCGAACCGATTGATTCCCTGCAGATTGGCATGCACCGTCCGTCGGCCAGGGCCGATGGTCTCGACCGGATGCTCCAGACCCTGGCCGCAGCACTGCCCAGTCATGGCGTCAACGTACACGATCCGAGCGCTGAGTCGCCGGTGCTCCCACCGCTGCCCGTTTCAACCGCGCCATCGAACGCTATCGTGCAGACCTTCGCGAACGCGCAGGCGAGCCTAGCCAAACTTTTACGCCGCGCCCCTCCTAAAGGCGCGCTTGAACCGGTGCGTCAACCCGACGTGGTTGCGTTGCACTTTGCGTCACAGGCTGCGCCGACCCTGGGCAAATTCGGCAAGATACCGCGTGTCGTGCATTTTCACGGCTCCTGGGTCGACGAACACAGGACCGAACGCGGGGCCGCCTTGTTAGGGCCGATACGCTACGGCCTCGAGCGCATGGTGTACGGCGGCGCTACTCGCCATATCGTGCTGTCGCAGGAGTCCAGTGACGTCCTGCACAGGCGCTACCAGGTGCCGGAAGAAGCGATTAGCGTGGTGCCAGGATGCGTCGACACCTCGCGCTTTGCGTTACGTTTCACCAAAAGGCAGGCGCGTAAGCGCCTCGGTCTGCCGAACGACCGGCCGATTCTGCTGTGCGCGCGGCCGTTGGTCCCGGGCATCGGCCTCGACGAGCTGGTCGACGCGATTTTTATCGTCAAGAGGAGCGTGCCCGAGGTACTTCTGGTGATGGCCGGCATGGGTCCCGAGCAAAACCGGCTTTACGGGCGCATCATCGCGCGCGGTCTTGAGGAACATGTTCGGCTCGCCGGCTTCGTATCGGATGACGTCTTGCCCGAGTATTACCGCGCGGCAGACCTCACGGTTGTGCCGACCGTCAACATGAGAGACTGCGGGCTGACGGCCATTGAATCGCTGGCGACTGGCACACCGGTTCTGGTGACCTCCGAAGGGGGGGCTGCGAATGCCGTGGCGCCACTATCGGACGATCTGGTGGTGCAGTCCGGAGACCACATGGCGCTTGGCGGCGGTATCGCCGATGCGCTACTCGGCGTACGCCTCACCCCAAGTCACGACGCATGCCGCCGCTACGCGCGCAAGCACTTCGACCACTCGGTTATCGTGCCGCAAATCGCGGGAGTCTACCGCGACGCCATAGAGAAGTTCTGAGCAACACGCCGGTACCGGTCAGCATATCTAATCAAGTGTTGCCACGCTCCGGCGTCATGTTCACGAGCGTGCTTCACATCGTACGCACACTCGCCTCTCACATTTCTTAAGGAAAACTTAAATCTCCAGATGCGTGAGCTTCGACGCTTACGCATTGTCCGTGAGAAGCGATTGTTTCCGTCGTTACGTTTTGTCACCAGAGCAGCGTCAACTCCTGTGATCCGGCCAGCGTTAAACCGGCAGCGCTGAACCTTTTCAGCCGCGACACACGGAGTTAAACCATGAAGATGATTCTTGCTGCCCTCGCTTCCACCCTGCTCGTTTCGACGGTGTTTGCACAAACCGCTGCACCGGCGATGTCAGGCGATCAACAAACTCAAGCGGCTGGCCAGGCAAATCTCAAAGCTGGCGGCGCGGCGTCTAAGGACGCAGCGAAGACCGACATCTCGAAGAAGCAAGACAGCGCTTCCACCGAAAAGACCGAAGCAAAGCTTCACGCCAAAAAGACCGCGCCCACTCACACGCAAAAGACCAAGGCGCATCAGGTCAGCAAGAAGAAGCACGCCTCGGTTGCCAATGCCGAAAAAACAAAGGCCGCAGGGGATAGCAGCAAGGAGGCCAGCACTGCGCCGGTGAAGGCAGACGGCGCAAAGACCGACGCTACCAAAACCAACTAGGGTGATCGGTCGCCGACATAATCCGGCCGCCGGGGTCTTATAGTCGAAGCCGAATATGCCGTTGGGGAGGCGAGTCTACGGACTCGCCTTTTTTGCTTTTACTTACGGCGAGCTCACGTGATCAAGCCTATGAACGCCGATTCGCGTCCGGGTCAGCCAGCGCCGCGAGTATCTTGACGTCGACGATTTCTATTTCAGCATACCGCAGTTGCAGTGCACCCTGTGCTTCGAACTGCTTAAGAATCTGGTTGATGGTTTGGCGGGACAACGCCAGCATCATCGCGAGATCTTCTTGCGGCACCTTCAGCACGCGCCGCAAAACACCCGGTTCGCCGTAGCCACCCGCCATCAGCAGCAAGCGACGCGCGATGCGCTGCGCCGCCGGCAACAGCGCCGCCTCTTCAATTGCGTCGAACGCGAGGCGCAGCTTTTGCGTCAACAGCAGACCGAAGCAATGCCAGTACTGCGGCGCACGTTCGAGCAGCCCAGCCAGTTCCGCACGCGGCAAATGAAACAGCACGGACTCGCGCTCGGCGTATGCATCATGCGTGCGTTCGCGGCCGTCGAACAACGCGATCTCGCCAAACCAGTTAACCGGTTCGATCACCGCAAGCAGTGCTTCTTTACCGGCAAAGCTCGCTGCGCTGATACGCATGAGGCCATCCAGCACGCAGTAGAGGCCGTCGTCAGGATCCCCGCGTCTGAAGAGCCGCTCGCCTGTCTGCAGACGCTCAACGCGACCTAGCTGAACCAGTTGTGTGCGCAACGCTTCGGGCGCGGCACGGAACCACGCGCTACGTTCAAGCGTCGCAAGCGGATCATTCAGGGGCGAAGGCGAACTCATAGGCTGGCACCATGCTGGACTGGAGTGCGGAGATTGTCGGCTACCCGAAGGTTTCAGAACCGCTTGAGCGCGATTATGATGGCTTTGATCCAGGAACGGCACCCATGAGAACGCTGACCCAACAACTGACCCAGTACGCCGCTTACCACCGCGACCGGCGCAATATCGCCACGCATTTCATCGGCATTCCGATGATCGTGCTGGCGCTCGCAGTGTTGTCGAGCCGCCCCGCGTGGGTGTTTGCCGCGCTGCCATTGCAGCTCTCGCCCGCGTGGGTGATGCTGGTAGGGGGCACGCTCTACTACCTCGTGCTCGATGTGCCGCTGGGCGTGATGATGGCGATCTTCTCGGCACTCTGCCTCATCTGTGGTCAATGGCTCGCCGCGCAATCCACGCTCACCTGGTTGGCCAGCGGTATAGGACTATTCGTCGTCGGCTGGGTGTTTCAGTTCGTCGGTCACATGGCGTATGAGCATCGTAAGCCGGCCTTCGTCGACGATGTCATCGGCCTGCTGATCGGTCCGCTGTTCGTGCTAGCTGAAGCGCTGTTTGAATTCGGCTGGCGTCCTGCGCTACGCGAAGCAATCGAAGCCGAAGTGGGCCCGACCCGCATCAACCCGGACCGCGCCGCCGCGCATCATTGACGCTGACACCTAACCGCGATGCCAGTTTCGTCGCGATGCCAATCTTCCCGCCTCGCGGGCATTCATCGGACGGAATGCCCGGCGGCGTCGTGCGAACTGCGCTGGCACGCACCGCAACTCCGCTCATCACGCCGATACGCAAGCTTCATTTCAATTTGATGATTCCCGTGCCACGAGCCGGCCTCCTGGACGCCAGACGCGTTGCCAGCAAAACCAGGCGCCTCCGCGCATAATTAGTTCGTGCGCGATGGCCTGCGATGGACTAGAACATAACTTCACGCGTAGGCCGATCCACCATTGCGCCAATGACACGGCGCGCCGCCGCGTAACAGCGTGCAAGCGCGCTTCTTGCTTGATCACCCCGGCTAGCCCGGCTAAATCGCCGTCCATGCGGACCCACGGTCCGCTCCTTCCTGACGCGTGCGACGCCTCCCGTGTCGCGCCCGTGAACACTCTACCCAGACAGATAATCGTCAGAAGAACGTGAAAACTGGAGCAAGCATGACTCAGCCAGCCCTATCGCATGAAGTCTCGCCCGAGTTCGCCAATGAAGTCCGCGCCGGCCTCACACACGCGCCGCAAAAGGAGTTGCCGTCCAAGTACCTGTACGACGAAGTCGGCTCCGCGCTGTTCGAAGTGATCACCGTACTGCCCGAATATGGCGTGACGCGCGCCGAAGAACGACTGCTCGCAAAGCACGCAGCGGAGATCGTCGAGCAGCTTCCGCACGACGTCACCGTCGCCGAACTGGGCAGCGGCAGCGGCCGCAAAACACGCCGAATTCTGGAAGCGCTGTGTAAAAAGCGCCCCACTTCGTACTTCCCGATTGAAATTTCGCGCGCCGCGTTGCAATTATGTCGGCGCGAACTGGGCGACATCGAACGCATTTCGATCGTCGGTTACGAGCGCGATTATCTGGCGGGCCTTGCAGAAGTGAGCAAGAAGCGCGCTTCGGGCGAACGGCTGCTTGTGCTGTTTCTCGGCAGCACGATCGGCAATTTCAGCCGCCTTGCGGCAACACGCTTTCTGCGTTCGATCCGCAGCATGCTGGCCCCCGGCGACGCGTTGCTGCTCGGCACCGATCTCGAGAAGCCGATCCCCGTGCTGGTCGCGGCCTACGACGATCCGATTGGCGTCACTGCATCGTTTAACCTGAACCTGCTCGCGCGGATCAACCGCGAACTGGGCGGCGACTTCCCGCTCGATGCGTTCGAGCACGTGGCGCGTTTCAATCCCGACGCGCGCAGCATCGAAATGCATCTGCGCGCACGGCGCGCCGTCACTGCGCATGTGCGGGCCGCGCAACTGACGGTGACGCTGGAAGAAGGCGAGACCATCTGGACCGAAAGCAGCCACAAGTACCGCGCTGAGGAAGTCCACGCGATCGCCGACGATGCCGGTTTCGCGTGCAGTCATCAGTGGGTCGAGCGGGAGTGGGGATTTGCCGAGAGCCTGCTGGTCGCACGGTAAGAGACGGGTGGCCTGGTAACCACCCTTAATCGCGACCGCTCAGCCTAGTGCTGTTCGAATCGCTCGTAGCGCTTTTCCGTTGACCGCTCTTCGCCGGCCACTTCGCTCACGCGGGCGGCCGGCGGCCCATGGCGCAGCCACGAGAGCATCCGGTCGACCTGATTGGCCGTTCCCTGCAAGATGGCTTCGACCGAGCCATCGTCGAGATTCGCCACCCATCCTTTGATACCGAGCGCGTGCGCCTGGCGTACCGTCGCGTGGCGAAAACCCACGCCCTGCACGACGCCGCGCACCCGCACGTAATACGTTTCGATCCGCGAATCCAGATCCGGGCCTGTCATGCCGTCCTCTCAAAGCAAACTTTCAAGCGGGCATTCTAGTCGTCTCGTGGCGAGATTGCTTGCACGGCATCACCCGTAAGAAGTCAGCGCAATGCGACACGCTCTGCACGCGCCACGTACAATCCGACGACCGCCACGCAGGGAATTGAAAAAGAATGATGGATCAGAATCGCGATCTCGTACTCGTCACCGGCGCTTCCGGCTTTGTCGGCTCGGCGGTGGCGCGCATTGCGCAACAGAAAGGTTTCAGGGTGCGCGTGCTGGTGCGCGCCACCAGTCCGCGCCGCAATGTCGAAGCGCTCGATGCCGAAATCGTCGTGGGCGACATGCGCGACGAAGCGTCGATGCGCGCCGCGCTGCACGGCGTGCGCTATCTGCTACATGTCGCGGCTGACTACCGTTTGTGGGCGCCGGACCCGGGCGAGATCGAACGCTCGAATCTGGAAGGCACCGAGGCGACCATGCGTGCGGCGCTGAAGGAAGGCGTCGAGCGCATCGTCTACACCAGCAGCGTGGCGACGCTGAAGGTCACGAGCTCCGGCCAGTCGGCCGACGAGACTTCACCGCTCAAGGCCGAGCAGGCGATCGGTGTGTACAAGCGCAGCAAGGTGCTGGCGGAGCGCGCGGTCGAGCGGATGATTGCCGAAGACGGCCTGCCCGCAGTGATCGTCAATCCTTCGACGCCCATCGGCCCGCGCGACGTGAAGCCCACGCCGACCGGGCGCATCATCGTCGAGGCGGCGCTCGGCAAGATTCCGGCTTTCGTGGACACCGGCTTGAACCTCGTGCACGTCGACGACGTCGCGGCCGGCCACTTTCTCGCGCTCGAACGCGGCAAGATTGGCGAGCGCTATATCCTCGGCGGCGAGAACCTGCCGCTGCAGGCGATGCTCGCCGATATCGCCGCGCTCACTGGACGCAAAGCCCCAACCATCAGCCTGCCGCGCTGGCCGCTCTATCCGCTGGCGATGGGCGCCGAAGCGGTGGCGAAAATCACGAAGCGAGAACCGTTTGTGACCGTCGACGGTCTGAAGATGTCGAAGAACAAGATGTACTTCACGTCCGCGAAGGCGGAACGCGAACTCGGTTATCGCGCACGACCTTACCGCGAGGGTCTGGCCGATGCGCTCGAGTGGTTCAGGCAGGCGGGGTATCTGAAGGCGTGAGGCCGGACCCGCACGCACTTTGTTACAACGTCGCGCGACCCGCGGCGGGTTAAAGCCCGCGCGCAACAGGTAAAATCGCGGGTCTTACCAGAGAATCCTCGCATGAACCTTCACGAACAGCTCGGCGCGCTTGAAGTGGGCGTCGCTCAGCTCATTCAGGCTGTCGTGGCCCCGCAGGCCCAGAACATCCCCGAGACACCCGCAGCAAACGCAGCGTCCCAGGCGCCCGCGCCTCAGGCTGAGCAAGTCGCGCCAACAGCGGCTTCGGCAAGCGAAGACGCGTCAGCTCAAGAGGCAGCTGCTGAAGAGAAGCCCACTCTTTCAATTGGCCGTCCCGCTCAGAACGTCATCACGATGACGATCGCCGGCAAGACCGTCTCGCTGCATCCCGAGCAGGTGGGTCAGCTGATCGAGGAGCTGGCGAATGCACGCGCTTCGATGACGCCCGAGCCGCCGATGGGCGTGCCAGCCGGCTGGCGCTTCGCATCGACCCGCAACCCGGTCATGGCGGTACAGAAACAGTCGAACGGTGACCGCCTGCTGATCGTGCGGCACACCGGCCACGGCTGGGTGCCGTTCACGTTCTCGCCGGCTAACGTCATTCAGATGTACGCGCTGCTTACGCAACGGTAAGGTGACAGCGGCGTGAGGCGTTTGCCTTGATGCGGCGTGGCGGTGAGCCAACAGGTACCGCCGCGCAGCATCCAGTCCGCTGCTGCGCTCACCGGTCCTGTTGCACCGGCGCCTGCACACGCGCCTTCCACTGACCGCCCTTTCCGCGCCAATAGCGCACGGCCGACGCAAACGTCGCGCCGACATAGAACAGCGCCACCAGCGGCAGGAACGGAGCCCACAGCGGCGAGCGGCCGTAGTAGCGCAGCATCGGCGCATACGCGCAGCACATCGCCGCCCAGGCGAGCCAGGCGGGCCAGTCCAACGGCCCGAGCAAGAGTGCCGCTATGGGCGGGATCAGGTAGATGATCGTCATGCCCGCCAGCGTGCCTGCCAGCAACCATCCCGAGTAGCGCAACTGCGTGAACGCCGTGCGCGCAATCATGTTCCAGATCTCGCCCGAGTTGTCGTAGGGACGCAGCGAGACGCTGCGCGCCGCCACATCCAGCCGGATCGGATGACGCCCCTCACCGCGATGCTTGATACGCGCGGCAAGGCTGCAATCGTCGATCAGTTCGCCGCGGATCGACTCGATACCGCCCGCTTCTTCCAGCGCCGTACGCCGCACCAGCATGCAGCCGCCGGCCGCCGCCGCGGTCTTGTTGCGCGGGTTGTTGACCCACGAGAACGGATACAGCTTGGCGAAGAAAAACACGAAGGCCGGGATTAGCGCCTTCTCCCACAGCGAATCGCAACGCAGCCGCACCATCAGCGAGACCAGGTCGCGCTTCTCCGCATCGGCTCGCGCAACGAGTTGCGTGACGGCGTCGGTGGGGTGGCCGATGTCGGCGTCGGTCAGCAGGAGGAAGTCGGCCGGCAGACCCAGCGTGCGCACCGCCTCGATACCCTGCGACTGTGCCCATACCTTGCCGGACCAACCCGGCGGCAGCGGTTTTGCGGTCAGCACCGTGAGACGGTCGGAGCATTGCAACTGGAGTGCGGCCGCGCGGGCGGCGTCGGCGGTGCCGTCGGTGCTGTGGTCGTCGACTACGATCACATGGAAAGGACCGGGGTATTCCTGGGCGAGCAGCGTACCGACCGCCTGCGCGATCACATCGGCTTCATTGCGCGCCGGTACCACGGCGGCTACCGCCGGCCATGCGTCGCGCGGCGCGGTCGCGAGCGGAGCAGCGGGACGCGCGCGCCAGAAGCCGCCGCGGAAAAACAGCAGCACACACCAGATCAGCAGCGAAAGACACGACAGAACGAACAGAACCACCTGCATTACGCGTTGCCCTCAATCGAAGTGGCGCGCACGCTGACGCGCCGGGACAGCCACATCGCGAGCGCGCGCGCCGTGACAACAGACCAGTCGAAGCTATCGAGCGCTGGCCGATGGCGGAACACATCGTAGCCCGCCCGCTCGATGCGCTCCAGAATGCGCAAGCCACCATGGACGATGCCGCAAAGAACGATTCCTGCGCGCCCCGGGATACGCAGCGCGAGCGGCGCACCTCGGACCAGCATTGCGCGGGCGTAGGCCACTTCATAAGCCATCAACGCGCGCCACCTATCGTCGACCACGCCGCCGCCGATTTGCGACTCGCTGACATTGAACCGCGCGAGGTCGCTTTGCGGCAGGTAGACGCGGCTATTCTTGAAGTCGATCGCGACGTTCTGCCAGAAATTGATCAGATGGAGCGCCGTGCAGATCGTGTCGGAGTCGGCCAGATTCGCCGGGCTCGCAGCGCCGAACAGATGCAGCATCAGATGCCCCACCGGGTGCGCGGAGCGGCGGCAATAGTCGAGCAGAGCCGACCGGTCAGCGAAGCGGGTGGTGTCAATCTCCTGGTCGAGCGCGGCCACGAGATCGTAGAACGGTGCGAGCGGCAGTTTATACTGTGCAACCACGCCAGCGAGCTTGCCGAACAGCAGCGGATGAACCGGCGCCATCCGGCCGCTTGCCACGGCGTCGAGACCGGCCCGGAAGTCGGCGAGGCGCGTGTGACGCTCGGCGGCGCTCCAGTCGCCTTCCTCGGCGATGTCAGCGGCCGTACGGGCCACCTGATAGATCACGCCGACCGGGGTCCGCAACCTCTTCGGCAGCAATGCGCCGGCGATCGGTAAGTTTTCGTAGTGGTCGGCTTCCACGCAACGAGCCTCGAATCCATTCGGTAATGCGGTTGTAAGCATGCACCGCAGGGCCACATAGTTTAAGGGTTCCGCACTGGGACTGCAGCGCGCAAATCTTGCGGCACGGCGCTTACAGCCCACTCGACCCGGCCCTGGCCAGAGCAAAGCAAGCCCGATAGCGTTAGAATGCGCGTTTGGTTTTCGTCTACCGGCTTAACGCTGGTTTAAGACATCAATTAATATCATGGTCGCGGCGACAAAGTCGTTTTTACCGACTTCATCGAAACCAGCGTCAGTCGGAGTTCGGCAGCCTATGCGAGTCATCCTTGCTCAACCCCGTGGCTTTTGTGCGGGGGTGGTCCGGGCGATCGAAATCGTCGATCGCGCGTTGCAGCAACACGGCGCACCGGTCTATGTGCGTCACGAAATCGTCCATAATCGGCACGTGGTCGACAACCTGCGTCAGAAAGGGGCGCGGTTCGTCGAAGAGCTCGATGAGGTGCCGGAAGGCGCCGTGGCGATTTTCAGCGCGCACGGCGTGGCTCAGACCGTCGAGCGCGCCGCGGAGCAACGCGGCCTCGACGTGCTCGACGCCACTTGTCCGCTCGTCACCAAGGTGCACGTGCAGGGGCGTCAATACGTGGGCGCCGGCCGCACGCTGATCCTGATCGGCCACGCGGGCCATCCGGAAGTCGAAGGTACGATTGGCCAGATCCCCGGCAAGGTATTGCTGGTGCAGAGCGAGGCCGAGGTCGCGCACCTGGATCTGCCGCAGGACGCGCCGCTTGCGTATGTGACGCAGACGACGTTGTCGGTAGACGACACGCGCGGCATCATCGACGCGTTGCAGCGGCGCTTCACGAACATTGTGGGTCCGGATACACGGGACATCTGCTACGCGACGCAAAACCGCCAGGCGGCGGTGCGCGAGTTGAGCACGCAGGTTGATGTATTGCTGGTGGTGGGCGCAACGAACAGTTCGAACTCGAACCGGCTGCGCGAGATTGGCAGCGAGACGGGCGTACCGAGCTATCTGGTGGCGGACGGTTCGGAAGTGAAGCCGGAGTGGTTTGCGAATGTGCAGACGGTCGGCATCACAGCGGGCGCTTCGGCGCCTGAGGAAATGGTTGAAAACGTAATCGATGCGCTACGCGCATTGGGGCCTGTCGACGTTACGACGATGGCTGGCCGAGAAGAGAAAGTTGAATTCAAGTTGCCGTCGAAGCTGACGCAACCACTCGCCGCACGCGAAGTTTAAGGAGGACACCTTGTCTATTCCGTTGCTCCAGAAAGTCCGGGTTGGCGCATACATCATGCGTCAGCATTTGTCGCGCAATAAGCGCTATCCGCTGGCGCTGATGCTCGAGCCGCTGTTCCGCTGCAACCTTGCCTGCAATGGCTGCGGCAAGATCGACTATCCGGATCCTATTCTGAACCAGCGTCTGTCGCTCGAAGAGTGTCTGGGCGCGGTGGACGAGTGTGGCGCACCGGTCGTTTCCATCGCAGGCGGCGAGCCGCTCCTGCACAAGGAAATGCCGCAGATCGTGAAGGGCATCATCGCGCGCAAGAAATTCGTGTATCTCTGCACGAATGCGCTGCTGATGGAAAAGAAGATGGACGACTACCAGCCGAACCCGTACTTCGTGTGGTCGGTGCATCTGGACGGCGACGAGCAGGCGCACGATCACTCGGTGTCGCAAGAGGGTGTGTACGTCAAGGCAGTGGCCGCGATCAAGGAAGCGAAGCGCCGCGGTTTCCGTGTGAACATCAACTGCACGTTGTTCAACGACGCTGTGCCGGAGCGTGTCGCCAAGTTCTTCGATACGGTCAAGGAAATGGGCGTGGACGGCATCACCGTCTCGCCGGGCTACGCGTATGAACGCGCGCCGGACCAACAGCACTTCCTGAACCGCGACAAGACGAAGCATCTGTTCCGCGAGATTTTCAAGCGCGGCAACAACGGCAAGAACTGGTCGTTTAGCCAGTCGGCGATGTTCCTCGATTTCCTGGCCGGTAATCAGACGTATCAGTGCACGCCGTGGGGTAATCCGGCGCGTACGGTGTTTGGCTGGCAGAAGCCGTGCTATCTGGTCGGCGAAGGGTATGTGAAGACCTTCAAGGAACTGATGGAGACGACGGAGTGGGAGAAGTACGGTACGGGTAACTACGAGAAGTGTGCTGACTGCATGGTGCACTGTGGGTTTGAGGCTACCGCCGTCATGGATACGGTTACCCATCCGCTGAAGGCTCTTGGGGTTTCGCTGCGCGGGCCTAAGACTTCAGGCGCGTTTGCCAAGGATCTTCCTCTGGATAAGCAAAGGCCTGCTGAGTTTGTTTTCTCGCGGCATGTCGAGATCAAGCTTGAGGAGATTGGGCGCGCTGGTAAGGGGAAGAAGGTCCAGACTGCTACGGCTCATTAAAGCTGCCCGCTTTGGGGCCCTTCGCGGGGCTTGGTTTTACTGTTTTCCGCTTAGTTGTTGCTTGAAGCGCATCGGGTTTTTGACGGTGCGCTTTTTGCTTTTTTTGTCGCTCTTTGCGGGGCTTTTTTTGCCTGCGGCGCCTTGGTTTTTTGGTTTTACTGGGGTGTTGGCCTTTCCTTGCTGTCTTATCGGTCTATTAGCGATGCCCCTGTGCGGGGCGGCACTTACTTTCTTTGCCGCCGCAAAGAAAGTAAGCAAAGAAAGCGGGCTTCCAACCGCTAGCCTTTAGGTGTCCACCACTCAAGCTAACCCGGAGCGGTCCGCGCACGCACCGTGCCCTCGCACCACCACACTTAGTGACAAAGCACTCATCCACCCCACTCCGCACTACGTGCGTCGCGGATGGGTTTGCAAAGGAAGGCGGGGGTCGCTGGAACGCAAAGAACGCCGCACATTCCGCCGCTCCCGGACGCGAGGTGAAGGAACTTCTCAGCCCACCAAACAAGTCCACCCAACATAGTCAGCATCCCTACAGAGCATGAGAAGGGCGTTATGCCCAACGGCGGGGCGCGTAGCGCGACGCTGGAACGGATGACTGCCTTGTCACTAACGGGGGTGGCGTGGGGGCACATTGCGTGCGCGGACCACTTCGGCTTCATGCCAGTGGTGGACACCTACAGGCTGGCGGTTGCAAGCCCGCTTTCTTTGCTTACTTTCTTTGCGGCGGCAAAGAAAGTAAGTGCCGCCCCGCA
The DNA here is from genome assembly GCF_050435645.1 of Paraburkholderia sp. GAS206C. NCBI lineage: Bacteria > Pseudomonadati > Pseudomonadota > Betaproteobacteria > Burkholderiales > Burkholderiaceae > Paraburkholderia > Paraburkholderia sp. GAS206C. Next base: position 436,456 of record NZ_JBNDKR010000005.1, read on the forward strand.
CAGGGGCGAAGCTAATAGACCGATAACAAAGCAAGGAAAGGCCAACACCCCAGTAAAACCAAAAAACCAAGGCGCCGCAGGCAAAAAAACCAAAGCCCTATCCCGCACTCCGAGCATTATGCTCAGTCAAAAATTTAATAAGCCCGTCAACCCCACCCTTAGCGAGTTGATCTGCAAACTGCGTCTGATAAACCTGAATCAGCCATGCCCCCATCATATCGATGTCGTAAACCTTCCAACCGGAATCGGTCTTCTCCATCCGATACCCAACCGAATCATCCCCGCCATTGCTCAACACGTGCGACTGCACAACAGCATCCTTGCCGCCAGCGCCAACATTCGCAGGAGCGAACTTAAACGTCACATCCTGATCCCTTAACTGCGCCAACGAAGCAGCATAAGTCCGCACCAGCAACGTCTGAAACTGCTCGTATAACTGCTTCTGCTGCTCCGGCGATGCCGTCGTCCACGCCTTGCCCACAGCAATCCGCGTCGTACGCTGAAAGTCCGTTGCAGGCACGAAATGTGTTACCACCACCTGGGTGATTTTGCCCATGTCGCCGCCGCGCGCCTGCGGGTCGGCCTTCATCGCGCTGACCGTGCCTTCAACAGCATTCTTTACCACTGCGTCAGGCGCGGTTTGCGCAAAAGCCGCGGTGGAAACCACCGCCGCTGCCAGAAAAGCAGACAGATAACGTTTCATAAGCTCATCAGGACAGTAAATATGACCACTGGATGACCCACTGGGCCACGCTGAAAGCCAGTATACCGATTTTGGTGCTTCGTCCGTGCCCCACAACCTGAGCCAATTGGCCCTACGTCGGTATACTTATGCCCTTATGCCAAAAACGCCATCTGTGACAGGGCCCCACTCGCCTACATGCTGAAGTCATCTATCGTCCGCCTCGTCGCCTGGTCGGTCAGCCGCCCGCTGCGCGTCATCCTCATATCGCTCATCCTCGCGGTCCTGAGTAGCTATTACGTCGTCCATCACTTCAAGATCAACACCGACATCAGCCGCCTCGTCGAAACCAACAAGGCCTGGTCGTCCCTCGACGACGCCATGGATAACGCCTTCCCCCAACGCGGCCAAACCGTGCTGGTCGTCGTCGAAGCGCGTGCCCCCGAATTCGCCGATGCCGCTGCGAACGCTCTCACCGACGCGCTGAAAAAGCAGCCCAAGGAATTCGTCGCCGTCACGCAACCGGCCGGCGGTTCGTTCTTCGAGCACAACGGCTTGCTGTTTCTGTCGCTCGACCAGGTCCAGTCCACCACAGGACAACTCGTTCAGTCGCGTCCCCTCGTCAATGCGCTCGCCAAAGATCCCAGTCTGACCGGTCTTGCAGGGGTCCTCACCACCAGCCTGCTGCTGCCGCTTCAGCTCGGCCAGGTCAAGCTCAGCGATATGAGCCATCTGCTCTCGCAAAGCACCACCGTGCTCGACCGTGTGCTCGCCGGCCAGCCCGCCGCCTTCTCGTGGCGCGCGCTGGTCGACAAGGACATCAGCACGAACCCGGCGCGCGCCTTCATCACCGTGCAGCCGGTGGTCAACTACGGTGCGCTCGAACCCGGCGCCCGCGCCTCCGCCGCCATCCGCGCCACGGCCGCGTCGCTCGATCTCAACGCCCACTATGGTGCGTCGATCCGTCTGACCGGCGAACAACCGCTCTCCGACGAAGAATTGGCTTCAGTGCAAGATGGCGCCGCGCTCAACGGCATCATCACTTTCGTCGTGGTACTCGTGATCCTGTGGCTCGCGTTGCGCTCCGGCCGGATGATCGTCGCCGTGCTCATCACGCTGTTCGTCGGTCTTGCTATCACCGCCGCGCTCGGCCTGATGATGGTCGGCGCGCTCAACATGATTTCCGTTGCGTTCATGGTGTTGTTCGTCGGGCTCGGGATCGACTTCGGGGTCCAGTTCGGCGTGAAGTACCGCGAGGAGCGCCATCGCGATGACCGGTTGGCCGCCGCCCTCGTCAATACCGCGCATACCATCGGCGTACCGTTGACGCTCGCCGCGGTCGCCGTGGCCGAAGCGTTCTTCTCGTTCCTGCCCACCGCCTACCGCGGCGTGGCGGAGCTAGGGCAGATCGCCGGCGTCGGCATGTTCGTCGCGTATGGGACCAACATGACGCTGTTTCCGGCACTCCTGAAGATTTTCAATCCACCTGGTGAAGTCGCTTCGCCAGGTTTCAAGCAACTGGCACCCGTCGACGATTTCCTCGACCGTCACCGCAAACCCGTCCTGATCGGCACCCTCGTGGTTGTCGTCGGTGCGATGCCGTTGCTGACTCATCTGCGCTTCGACTTCAACCCGCTGCATCTGAAAGACCCGCATACGGAATCGATGGCGACACTGCTCTCGCTGAAGGATTCGCCCGAGGCCGCTGTCAACAACGTGCACGTGCTGACGCCATCGCTCGCGGACGCGGACAAGATCGCGGCGCATCTCAGGACACTGCCGGAGGTGGGCCTCGTCACGACACTGAGCACCTTCATTCCGACCGACCAGTCCCAAAAGCTTCTGCTCATCAATAGCGCTGCGCAGCAGCTGTTGCCCGCCTTGACGCAAACGCCCGCGCCGCCGTCGAGCGATGCGTTGCGCGTTGCCGCCTTGAAGCGAGCGGCCAACCAGCTGTCGCTTGCCGCGGAGGACCATCCCGGTCCGGGTGCGGCCGAGGCGCAGCATCTATCGACGACGCTGCAAAAGCTTGCCGCCGCAGATGCCGCCACGCGCGACCGCGCAGAAACTGCGATGTCCGGCACGCTGAAGATCGCGCTGCAGCAACTCGCCGAGTTGCTGCAACCGAGCGAAATCACGCGTGCCACCTTGCCGCCCGAAATCTCGCGCGACTGGGTCGCGGCCGACGGCCGCGCGCTGGTCGACATCGCTCCCAAGGTCGCGCCGGGCGCAGACCCAGGCGACGATGCGATGCTGCGACGCTTCGCCCATGCGGTGAAGACGACGGAGCCGGACGCGATCGGCGGGACCATCTCGATCCTGCATTCCGCAGACGTAATCATCAAGGCGTTCCTGGAAGCCGCCGCGTGGGCGCTGGTGACTATCACCATCCTGCTATGGCTCGCGTTGCGGCGACTCAGCGACGTGCTGCGCACGCTGATTCCGCTGCTGGTGTCGGCACTGGTCACGCTTGAATTGTGCGTTGTGTTCGGCATGCCACTCAATTTCGCCAACATCATCGCGTTGCCGCTTATGCTCGGCGTAGGCGTCGCGTTCAAGATCTACTTCGTCATGGCGTGGCGCAACGGACAAACGGGTCTGCTGCAGTCGAGTCTCACGCACGCCGTGATGTTCAGCGCGGCCACTACCGCAACGGCGTTCGGGAGCCTCTGGTTGTCGCATCATCCGGGCACGTCGAGCATGGGGCGGTTGCTCGCACTATCGCTGTTGTGCACACTGATCGGCGCAGTGGTGTTTCAGCCCGTCCTGATGGGTAAGCCGCGCGCGCGTCGCGCATCGAAAGAAAAGCAAGGAATCACCAAATGAAGATGCGAACCACCGCCCTGACCCTGCTCGTTGCAGGTGCGCTTGCAGGGTGCGCGACGGGTCCCGACCGCAAGCCGGGCGACCCGCTGGAACCGATGAACCGGCAGATTTTCAAGTTCAACGATGCGCTCGACCGGACCATCGCGCAGCCCGTTGCGAAGGGCTATCAGAAGGTCACGCCGCAACCGGTCCGTCAGGCGATCAGCAACTTCTTTTCCAATCTCGGCGACCTGGGCAATGCCGCCAACAACCTTCTGCAGTTGAAAATCACGGACGCGACCGAAGACGTCATGCGCTTCGTGATGAACTCGACGTTCGGGGTCGGCGGTCTGCTCGACTTTGCCACGCCGGCTGGCTTGCCGAAGCATCATGAGGACTTTGGACTGACGCTTGGCCGCTGGGGCGTGCCTGCGGGCCCGTATCTGGTGCTGCCGTTGTTCGGGCCGAGCTCAGTGCGTGACAGCACGGGCTATATCGTCGACTTCCGCTTTAACGTGATCCACTATCTGAAGCCGGCCGTGCGCAATCCGATGTATATCGCGCAGTTCATTAGCGCGCGTGCCGATCTGCTCGGTGCGTCGGACCTGCTGCAGGCTGCCGCGCTCGATAAATATTCGTTCGTTCGCGACGCGTATACGCAGCAACGCCAGTCGCTGTTGCGCGGTTCGAGTTCGACGCCCGCTCCGCTGCCGAACTATGGTGATCCGGGCTCGGACGGTGCGGGCGCGGCGCCGGCAACAGGAGCATCTGGGACGGCGCCGGCTGGTCTGCCGGACTACACCGACCCGGGTGATTCGTCGGCGCCGGCTGCTCCAGCTAATGGTGCTTCGGGCACGGAACCCGCCGGCTTGCCGAACTACACGGATCCAGGTGATTCATCGGCGCCGGCCGCGCCTGCCAATGGCGCATCGGGTGCAGCGCCCGCAGGGGCACCGAATTACACTGACCCAGGTGATTCGTCGGCACCGGCCGCACCCGCCAATGGCGCATCGGCTCCCGTCGGCGCAAGCTCGGCGAAGGCCGCCACGGCTCCGGCGGCATCTGGCGCGGCAGCCGCAGCAGCAGCTTCCGGTGCCGCCGCGCCGGTTCCGCTGAGGCAATAACTAGTCGCATTCGCCTGGGCAAGGCAAGTGGTTTGTCGCCGTCCTTTCGCCAGCGCTAAACGGAACAGCCCGACCGGCTATCAACGCCGGTCGGGCTGTTTCATTTTTCGCTTCTGGTGACGAGCGTAAGAATACGCCCCAGCCTGACTTCAATGCATCGTATCGGCTTCGACGCCGGCTGCCGCATCCTCGACGCTCGCCGCCGGCTGGGCCGCCGGAGCCAAACTCGAGCGATAGCGCTCAAACGCCTCATCTGCGAAGCGAATCTGCGTGCGGCCATGCGGAGCCGGCTCGCCGTTTTCGCCGAGATTCACAAACACGATCTTTTCGATCGTCAGGATGCTCTTGCGGGTGATCTTGTTGCGGACTTCAGCGCGCAGCGTGATCGAAGTCCGGCCAAAATGCGTCGCGGTAATGCCCAGTTCGATGATGTCGCCCTGGCGCGCCGAGCTGACAAAGTTGATCTCCGACATGAGCTTGGTCACCACGCGCTGGTTGTCCAGCTGGCAAATGACGTAAATGGCCGCTTCTTCGTCGATCCAGCGCAGCAGGCTGCCACCAAACAGCGTGCCGTTCGGATTCAGATCTTCGGGCTTGACCCATTTTCTGGTGTGGAAATTCATTTGGTATCCCCTTCGTGAGGTGATGCGGGCCGGCATCGCAGCCGGAACCTAGGGTTAATACCTAGATTATACTAAAATTAAGGGTTTTCCCTTATGCCGCGCAGCAGAGGGTACAGACATCTAGCCCCGTTTCACACACCCGGCTGCAACGCTCCGGCCGCACCTAGCGCCTGCCGCGCCTGAACCAGCGCCGTGCGGGCCGCACGGGCGTCGGTCGCCACCCTTAAAAGGGCCCCGAGTTGGGAAGGTTGCTTCAGCAGTTCGCGCAGGATTGGCCCAATCGCCGTGCTACCGTCGTCGCGTAAGCCGGCCGTGGCGGCCGAAGGCAACGTGCGCCGCGCCGGATCGACAATCGCCCTGCAGACTGCGAACGGCAGGCCCTGAGCCGCGGCGATGGCGCCCGCGATATGCGATTCCATATCTACAGCGAGCGCGCCGCTGGAGCGATGCAAGGCGGCTTTATCGTCGGCGCCCGTGAGCGGCGCCGTCACGCCAGCCATCAGGCCACGGCGCAGGGTCGCACCAAGCGGCGTAGCCGCCAGCGCGGCAGCCAGATGCCCGGACCAACGCGGATCGGTGGGGAAACGCCCGTGCGGACCATCTACGGCATCCGCCACGATCAGCGCGCCCGGTTCCAGATCCGGCGCGAGTCCGCCCGCCGTACCGAAGCTGATGATGCCCGAGCAACCGCGCGCGAGCGCGGCGCGCAGCGCCCGTTCGAGCAGATCGGCCCGCGCCGCGTACACCACCTCGACGCCCTCGCCACGCACAATGCGCGCCTCGAAAGCCATGCCCGTGACCGCGATCACGGGCAGCCTGCTTCCGCCTGCCTTGGATGAAGAGAACAACTGACTAGAACCAGAAGACGTAGACACCATTACATCCCGACCGTAACGCGCGTCAGTCCGTCGCGTTTCAGTTGCCGGTAACGCGCCAGTGCCCAGAGCGGGAAGAACTTGCGATAGCCGTGATAGCGCAGATAAAACACACGCGGAAAACCGGTGGCGGTAAAGCGGGCTTCATCCCACAGACCGTGTTCGCGCTGCTCGCGCAACAGATACTCGATGCCGCGCGCCACCGCCGGATGTTCGACGCACCCCGCCGCCATCAGCCCGAGCAGGCCCCACGCGGTCTGCGACGGCACGCTCGGCGCGCGCTCGTAGCCGCGGTAATCGAGCTTGTAGCTGGTGCCGTCTTCGCCCCAGCCGCCGTCGTCGTTCTGGATCGACACGAGCCACTGCGCGGCGCGCTTCATGCGCGGGTCGTCATGCGCCATACCAGCAGCGTTCAGCGAACAGAGCGCCGTCCACGTACCGTAGATGTAGTTCATGCCCCAACGGCCATACCAGCTGCCGTCCGACTCCTGTTCCTTGAGCATGTAGTCGTACGCGCGGCGAGCCGGCTCGCTGTTGGCCGGCAGTTCGCCCAGTTGCGCGAGCATCGACAGACAACGGCCCGACACGTCCGCAGTGGGCGGGTCAAGCAGCGCGCCGTGATCGGAGAACGGAATGTTGTTCAGGTAGTACTGCGTGTTTTCCGGCTCGAATGCGCCCCAGCCGCCGTCGCTGCTCTGCATGCCGACCACCCACTCGCGCGCGCGGGCAATCGCCGCATCATCGACGTTCGACTCCGTGAGCGCCGCCGAGCGCTGCATGGCCATTGCCACCACGGCCGTATCGTCGACGTCCGGGTAGTACGCGTTTGCATACTGGAACGCCCAGCCGCCGGGACGCACATCAGGGCGGCGCGAGATCCAGTCGCCGCGCACATCGAGAATCTGCAGCGGACGCAGCCATTGCAGACCGCGCTCGGCGGCCTGTTCGGCGCGCGGCTCGCCGGTTTCGAGCAGCGCGTGCGCCACGAGCGAGGTGTCCCACACCGGCGACAGACACGGCTGGCAATATGCTTCGTCGTCCTTGATGACGAGAAGCTTGTCGAGCGATTGACGAGCAATCGCTCGGCTCGGGTGATCGGCCGGGTAGCCCAGCACGTCGTACATCATCACGGAGTTGGCCATCGCCGGGAAAATCGCGCCGAGTCCGTCCTCGCCATTCAGACGCTCGTCGACAAAGGCAACGGCCGCCTTGACAGCACGCTCACGCGTGTACTTCGGAAACAGGCCGTCGACCAGGCGAAGCACGTTATCGACGCCGCGGAAGAAGGTGAACCAACCCTGATGCTGATGCGGGGCACGCGGCAACAGCCCGGTTGTGACGGGCGCGCCGCGGAACAGTTCGTCGATACGCACGCCGCGCGGGTTGCGCGCCACCGGGCGCTTCGCGTTGAGCACGAGCAGCGGCACGATCACGGTACGCGCCCAGTACGACACCTTCGACAGATGGAACGGGAACCACTGCGGCAACAGCATGATCTCGACCGGCATCATTGGCACTGCATACCAGGAGACCACGCCGAACAGCGCGAGCAGGACGCGCGTGAAGACGTTGGACGCTTCTGCGCCGCCGTGCGAGAGAATCGCTTCGCGGGCGCGGCGCATATGATCGGCATCCTCAGGATCGCCAATCATCTTCAGCGCGAAGTACGCCTTCACGCTTGCGCTGACGTCGAGCGCGCCATCCGTGAAGAGCGGCCAGCCACCGTTCGACAACTGGATGCGGCGCAGATAGCGCGCGATCTTCTGCTCGAGTTCCACGTTCGGCTCTTCGCCAAGGTAGTGAGTCAGCAGCACATATTCGGCAGGAATCGTCGCGTCGGCTTCGAGTTCATAGACCCAGTGGCCATCGGGGCGCTGCGCCGCGAGAATCGCGTCGGTCGCGCGGGTGACGGCGGCGTCCAGCGTGGTGGCGGACTGTGTAGCGGCACCAACGCCTGCAGTGGCGGTAGCCGCAGCAGCGTCGGGCTCGCTCGCGGGCGAAACAGCGGCCATCCCGGACGCGTCAGGTGAGACGACTGCGTCAGGAGAATCGGCTGAATCGTCTTGATTGGCGCCCGTCGTCTGGGCAAGGGAAAAATCGTTCATCTGCGTTCCATCGGTTCGTTCAGCAGCGTATCCGCGGCCTTCTGGCCAGAGCGGATCGCTCCTTCGATCGTCGCGGGCAAGCCAGTGGCCGTCCAGTCTCCCGCGAGCGTCAGGTTTTTCCAGCGGGTGCGCGTGCCGGGGCGGCGCATTTCTTCGCCCGGTAGCGCGGCAAAGGTCGCGTGGCGTTCAGACACGACCTGCCAGGCCGGCATGGGTTCGAGCGGCAGGCTCGCGGCCTGGGCGACTTCGGCCCAGACCGTCTTCGCAAGCGTTTCGTGTGGGGTGTCGAGCAAGCGGTCGGCACCGCTAATCGTCACCGAAAGACGCCCGTCGAATGCGAACAGCCACTCGGCCGTGCCGTTAAGCAGCCCCATCAGCGGCGGCACCCCGAACGGCGGTTCCACGGCAAAGTGCACGTTGAGCGTCGCGCTAAAGCGCTGCGGCGCCCGCAGACCGGGCACAAGCGTCTGCGCGATATCCGGCGGCACCGCCAGCACCACCGCCGCCTGATCGTCGAGTTCGACGCGCTGATTGCCGTCGCCTTCGGCAAACTCCAGCGCGCTCACCCGGCCCGTGTCCGCAAACACAATTTCCTTCAGTTGCGCGCCAAGCCGTATCGCCGCCCCGCCATGCTGCAACAGACGCAGCGCCGGATCGACGAAGGCGCTGCTCAAGCCATTGCGCGCCAGCAGCGGCCGGCACGCTTGACCACCAGCCGCAAGCGTCTCGCGAACCATCGCGGCGGCCAGTTCGGCGCTCGCCTCGCGCGGCTCGTGGTTGAGCATCAAGCGGAGCAGCGGCCGCAGCAAGCGGTCCCAAAGCACTCCGTCGCAGCGCATGGTCTGCGCCATCGTCCGGCCGGGCTTCGCCAACAGCAGCGGCGCGAGCATCAGATAGTCGCCCGGATGGGTATTGGGCACCCGCGCGGCCTGATCGAAGACCCACAACGGCAAGAGTCCAGCCGACGGACGCACGGTCCAGCGCGCCCGTGTCGCCAGGTCCATGAACGGGTATTCGGGCTGAGTGGGCCCGACCAGCTCGTCGAACGCGCCAATCGCACGCACGTAATTCAGCGTCGCGTCGTTGCCCGACATCACCAGATGATTGCCACTGTCGATGGTCGCACCGAGCGTCCGATCGTACCAGGAGCGGCAGCGTCCACCCGCCTGCCCGGCCGCGTCGTATAACACGACCTGCGCGCCGCGCCGCTGCAATTGCACGGCGGCGGCCAGACCGGCGAGACCCGCGCCGATCACGTGGACGAGTTTCGGCATCAGAAAAACGCGTACCGGGCGACGATCCACAACAGACGCGCCTTAGGCTTGCTGACCTTGGTGCGCGGCAGATCGAAGCCGCGTTCAACGGTGCGATCGAGAAGACAGCGATAGACCCCGGACATGATGCGCGGGGCGCGAACGTGATTGCGCGGCGAGGCGTCCATGATCGCGTCGGCCTGGGCGAAATGCTCGCGCGCGCGCTTCACCAGCTTGCAGCAGACGCGCGGCAGCGACGGATCGTCGGCAATAATCGCGGGCGTCGTCGTGGCGATACCTTCGAGCGCGAGCAGTTCGCGCGGCAGATAGCAGCGGTTGATGTCCGCGTCTTCGTCGATATCGCGCAGGATGTTGGTCAGCTGCAGCGCCCGGCCCAGGTGATGCGCCAACTGACGGCCGGGCTCCTCCTGCATCCCGAAGATCCTCACCGATAAACGCCCCGCGGCGCTCGCGACACGGTCGCAATACAGGTCGAGGGTGTCGTCGTCCGGCGCGCAGATGTCTTCGGCGGCATCCATCGCCATACCGTCGATCATGGCGTGGAAGTCTTCGCGTTGCAGGTGAAACGTGTGGATGTGCCGCGTCAACGCGCGCAACGAAGCGCGCGGCGCGCCGGCATAGCACGCGTCGATATCGGCGCGCCAGCGCTCGAGTCCAGCCGAGCGCTCGGCACGCGGCAGGTCGCTATCGGCGATATCGTCGACAGCGCGGCAAAAAGCGTAGACCTGATACATCGCGTCGCGCTGCGCCGCTGGCAGGATGCGCATCGCGAGGTAAAACGAGCTGCCTGACGTGGCGGCAGCGGCGTCGGTTTCAGTATCGTCCACGACAAGATTGGAAACAGCCAAGACGATCTCCGCTGGGGGGCCCTCTGGAGGCGGTCAAGAAATCGGAAGCGTGCCCGCCCAGAGGGCAGGCCGCGCGCGCGGACACGCGCGATAACACCGGCAAGGGATACCGGAAACGGCGAAAAGTATAACAATCTTTGCGAGACGGCGCAGTTTGAGGGCGCAATCGGCCAATCTTGCGGATGACAAGGCGGCGCGGCGGCAGGCCGCGCCAGACCGGTCAGATAAAGGCGACCGAGCGGTTGCGGCCCTGACGCTTGGCGCTGTAGAGCGCGGCGTCGGCCTCGTTGATCAGCACGTCATAGTTCGGCACGCCGACCCGCGCCGATGCGCCACCGACGCTCGCCGTCACCGGTACCTGGGCGCCCTGCACCTCGACCGGCTCGTCGCCAATCGTATGACGGATTTTCTCGGCCACCTGCATCGCATCTTCGAGCGGCGTGCATGGCAGGAGCAATGCGAATTCCTCGCCGCCGAAGCGGCCGAACGTATCCTGCACTCGCACCACCTGCGCGACCCGTTGCGCCATCTCGCGCAGTACCGTGTCGCCGACGCCGTGGCCGAACTGGTCGTTGATCTTCTTGAAGTGGTCCAGATCGAACAGCAGCAACGACATATCGCCGCCGTAGCGCTGCCAGCGCGTGTACTCGTCGCGCAGGCGCGCTTCGAAATAGCGACGGTTCGCGATGCCGGTCAGGCCGTCGCGGTCCGCGTACTCCTGCAGCTTGGCAACCGCCTCTTCGCGCTCGCGCTGCACGATGCTCACGTGCGTTACATCGGAGATGGTCACGCACACGGCCACCACCTCGCGGTCGCGCGTGAGCGGCATAAAGGTGCAGTCCTGCTGCATGAAATCGACGCCGCCGGTAATGGGCCGGTCGTGGTCGAACTTGAACAGATAGGGCCGCTGCTCCCATGAACTGAACGCGAAGCTGCCGAGCTGGAACACGCTCTCCAGCTTGCGGGTCAGCCACACGCGCGGCAATTCGGGAAAATTGGCGAAAATCGACTTGCCGACCACCTTCTCGGCCGATAAACCGCTGTGATCCTGCATGAAACGGTTCCACATCAGCACGTTCATATCGCGATCAAGCACGAAAATTCCGAAACCGACGCGTTCGACAACGAGATCGCTTAGCGAAGCGGAGGCATTCATAGACTGGACAGCAACGCGTCGAGCGCGTCATTCATGTGCACGATGGACTCTTCGGCCATCAGCATGACAAGGTGGGCGCGGAAACTCTGGTCCTCGAGCGCGAAGTTGACTTCGACCAGCAACGCGACTTCCCAGCCGAGCAAACCGGGCTGAAACACGTCCTCGAGCGACATCGACTCGCCGAGCAGACCCGGCGCCGAAAATACCGGCGTGCGGCCAAGCTGCTCGAGGATGCAAGAGACGCAAGCGCCGATCAGCACATTGGCGACGTCGAAGATCACTTCCTGCTGGCTGACGGCCTCGTAGGCCGAACGTGGATACGGGTCGTTCACCAGCGCGCACAGCTGGTCGATGCTGCCGCTGCGGCAAATGACCAGGGCCTCGCCCTTGATGTCGGAGCGGAAACCCTGACGCACGGCGCTCACGGTCTCCTGAATGCCGGTCATCTTGCGCAGCGCCGCAGCCGCGTCGCTTACCTCGACCACCTGCACGCGCGGCACGGACAGCTCGATAAACGTATCGAGCAGGCGTGCGAGCCGCGTCGCGGCCTGGCCCATCGCAAGGTTCGCAACTTCCTGCAGCGCGTCGCGCCGATCTTCGTTGAGGACTGGCTCACTCATACAACCCGTACTCCTTGAGGATGGGTAGTACTGCCTCGGGAGTGACGGGCTTGGCGATGAAGGCAATGGCGCCCAGGCTGCGCACGCGCGCCTGGGCCATCGGCTGCACATCGGCCGACACGACGATCACGAACGTGTTCAGGTCCTCATGCTGCAGCGCCTCCAACACCTGATAGCCGGTCATGTCCGGCATCGTCAGGTCGAGGAACATCACGGACGCCTTGCCTTCGCGATACAGCGAGAGCGCTTCGCGCCCATTGGATGCGTAGCTGACGTCCACATCCCACTGCGGCGGCAGCGCCTTTGTGAGCACCTTGCGGGCAAGCAACGAATCGTCGGCGATCACAATGGGCAATGACATGGCGGGAGGGTGAAAACGGAATGGGCTCGGTCGGATTAACGGCCTGGATCAAAGTTTCTTTAGCGGCCCGGACACAGACCGGCCGAAGCATGCCTCGACGCGAGCGGGACTACCGATTGCATGAATGACGAACAGCAAGGGACGGCACACGCAGTTGCGCGTGCGATGGGAACGATGCGGATGCGTGCGTGCGCACGCGGGACGATAAAGATGACCGGCATGTTCGAGCCTACCCCAAAGGTGGTTCTGCGCGGCCGAATGGATGAAGGCGTACCCCAGCCTGTCGCGCGCGTTTCCGCGAACTCCTTCCGTCACGCTAGCAATGCGTTCTCGGGCTGGCCCTCGCGGCAAAGACGTCCGAGCATGGCGGACGCACTTTTTATCGTGGCAGGATTCTTAAATTATTCCAGCGAAAAGGCAACTCGCCAATATGGATTTAACGAACAGAAATCACTCACCATATGACAGTTTGTGGGTTTTATATATCCTCAAACGCAAGCTATGACCCGTTTATGCTTTTGTGTACGTTTGCGCTTCTGGATTCTTCGCTGTTTGGAGAAAAAACTTTCGCATCATTCCCGAGGTCTATTGTTACCGGTTTCGACAATCCTTCCCGGCAAATTCCGGGTTCTCGTATGATGGTAGGCGTAAGGTTTTCCGTCCCAGACGACAGTAGCGGTATTAAAGATGACATCCGACCGGTCCGACCCGCGCGACGCGAGTCGTCTCTCCGCTGAACGCGAAGACGAGGCGCTGTTCCCGGTCGTCCCGGAGCAGAATTTCCACGTCCGGCGCATGACGCTGATCGCCCTGCTGATCGCGGCGATCGTGCTACCGTGCGTCTACGTAGCGGCCATGGCCGTCAGCGATCTGCACGCCCGTGAAGCCGACGCGACCGATCTGACGGTGCACACGGTGCGCGTCGGAGAAGAACACGCGCTGAAAGTGTTCGACATGAACGAAGCGCTCGACGCGCGCGTCGTCGATCTGGTGCAGGGCCTCGACGACAACGGTATTCGCGCGGACGAAGCGCAGATCCATGACAAGCTACGCACCATGGGCGGCGGTTACCCCCAGGTCGCAGCGGTGTCGATTTTCGGCGAGGACGGCTCGCTCCTCGCGAGCAGCCGGTTCAGTCCGCCCCCAGCCGTGTCGATCGCTAACCGCGACGACTTCACCGGCATTCGCGACGGCAAGGTACTCGAACACGTCTCGAAGGATATGGTCGGCCAGGTTGCCGGCGAAAGTGTGTTCAACACGGGCGTCGCGCGGCGCAACGCTGACGGCGGCTTCGCCGGGGTGGTCTCGGTCGCCTTGCGGCCGGGCTACTTCATCGCCTTCTATCAGGAACTGCTCGGCGGCACCAATACGCCGATGACCATGAGCCTGACCCGCGCCGACGGCTCGGTTCTCGCCCATTACCCGCCGGCGCCTGGCCAGCCGACCATGATCACGCCCCACACGCAGCTCAGCCAGGCCTTAGCTCAAGGCAGCCACGCCGGGGTGGTCCGGCTGCACTCGGTGTTCGCCAACGACAACCTGATCGTGGCGTACCGGCGCGTCGGCGCTTATCCGGTCTACGTGTCGTGCGGCTACCGCACGTCGGCGATCTGGGCGGCCTGGTACCGCCATCTGAGTGTCCTGATCCTGTCGATGTTCACGCCATCCATCGTGCTGTGGTGCGTGATCTGGTTGTCGCTGCGGCGTCTCGGTGCGGAAGAGGAAGCGTGGGAGCGCTGGCAGGCCGAGGCTTCGATGCGGCGCTCGATCGAATCTGCCTACCGGCAGTCGCGCAAGATGGAAGCGCTCGGCAATCTGGTGGGCAGCGTCGCGCACGACTTCAACAACCTGCTGATGATCGTCTCGGCGAATGTGCAGATCGCGCGGCGGCGCGGCGCGCCCGGGCTCGATCGCGAGCTCTCCGCCATCGAGCGGGCGCTCAAGAGCGGTCAGTCGCTCACGCGCCAGCTGCTCGGCGTGGCGCGCAAGCAGCCGTTGCGCAACGAGACGCTCGCCGTCGAGCGCTGGCTGCCGGCCTGTCGCGAATTGCTGCGCGCGTCGCTGGGTGCAAAAGTTTCGCTCGTGATGGACATCGGCACCGACGTCTGGCCGATGCGCGTGGACGTCGCAGAACTCGAACTGGCGCTGATCAATCTCGCCGTCAACGCGCGCGACGCCATGCCCAACGGCGGCCGCTTCACCGTCCGGGCAGCCAACATTACCTTCCGTCATGAAGACGGCTTTCCGCTGACGGGCGATTTCGTGCAACTCTCGCTCGAAGATACCGGTGTCGGCATGCCGCCGGACGTACTCGCCCGGGCCTTTGAGCCGCTCTTCACGACCAAGCCGAAAGGCATGGGCACCGGCTTGGGCTTGCCGCAGGTGTTCGCATTTTGCGAGCGCTCGGGCGGCCTCGCCGCGATCGACAGCGCGATCGGCGCAGGCACCTCGGTGCGGCTTTACCTGCCGCGTGCCGCGGCGCTACCGGAGGTCGAACGCCCCGTCGAGCCGAACGTCGAAGACACGGGCACGCCGCAAGGCTTGCGCATCCTGCTGGTCGAAGACAACGACGAGGTCGCCGCCGGCACCGAAGCCTTGCTGCAGATGATGGGCCACCAGGTCACCTGCGTGTTCAACGCGGATACCGCGCTGCGCCTGTTCGACGAAGCGCACGCCAGGCAGAAGCGCACCGGCGATCCGCTGCCGTTCGACCTGGTGATCTCCGACATCCATATGCCCGGTACGACGAACGGTATCGACCTGGCCGAAGCGGTTCAGGCCTTCGAAACCCGCCTGCCAGTCATTCTCGTGACCGGTTATGCGGAAGAACTCGACCGCGCACGACATGTCGACGTTCGGGTACTGTCCAAACCGTTCGATATCGCCCTCCTCGACAAGCTGCTGCAGGATATCCAGCACGATCTGGCACAGAACAGTGCGCATTCCGCGAATTGACCTTGCTACGGCGGGTTTTGACGCTGGGTACGCCGGACTTTGAATTTTCGGCAGCGCAGCACGCACGGCCCGAATTACCAGTTGTTGTAAAAGAAACGCCTTGCCAGGCTGCAGGCCACCGCCTATAACCCTCTAACCCACGCGGCACATGGCTGTGCAGACGCGCCGCCTGACGCTGCGTGGGGTCCGGCACGATCGTTGCGCGTCTCGACCAGTAGAAGGCTCCGCGCTATCGCGGCGGCCGTCAGTAAAACGTCGGGAGACAGCCATGCGACATACCGTGATTGGTTTATTCGGCACTTACGCCCAGGCGGAGAGCGCGCGCGACACGCTCGTGCAAACGGGTTTCGCCTATGACGCCATCGAGTTGCAGGCCAACCCGGTGCCCTCTGCCGCCGACGCAGTCGAAAACGCCGGCGTGCTGGCCAATATCGAGCGCTTCATCTCCAGCCTGTTTGCCAAGGAGCCGCGCGCGCCGGAGGCAGAGCGCTATACCGACGCCGTGCGCCGCGGTGCGGTGCTGGTTTGCGTCAACGCTGCAAGCGAATCGCATGCGGAACTCGCCAGTAGCACCCTGGCACGGCTGGGCGCCACCGACATCGGTGAGCGCCAACCGGGCTGGGACACAGAACGGGACGAACCGGCCGCCCGCCGGGAAAACTCGGTACTCGACGAACTCGGCATAGGCGGCGTCAATACGCCGCCCTCTGCGAGCGTCGCCCCGGGAGATCCACGGCGAGGCGTGCCGCCCGTGCCTGCCGACCCGCTAGTCGACGAGCCTTTGACGGCGCGGCCACTCAGCGAAGCGGCCACGCTCAACACCATTGCCGCTGGCAGCGCGCCGGGGTTTGGCGCCGTGTTCACGCCGGTCGATGTGGCGCCCGCCGCGCGACGCCCGGAACCCATCGAAGGCGAGACGATTCCGGACGAGTTTCTCGAGTATGAAGAAGACTTCCGCAATCACTACGACGAGCAGTACGCGAGCGAGGAAGCTCGCTACGAGGACTACGTGCCCGCGTATCGCTACGGCGCGACGATTGCCCATGACGCGCGCTTTCGCGACCGCCCCTGGGACGACGTCGAGCCGGAAGCCCGGCGCCACTGGGAAACCACGTCACCGGCCGCGACCGATACGTGGGAACGGTTCAAGGCAGCAGTGCGGCATGGCTGGGATCGCGTGACGGGACACCATCACGTGTGACGCGTGAAGGCGCTTCGTGGGAGGTCGCGGTGGATAACCCTGTGGCCTCCAAAGTTATCCACAATTTCGCTGAATAACCTTGTGGATAAGTGGAGGTTTTGCCTTTGCAGTCAAGCACGTCTCCGGTCTGAGACGAATTAAGGCAAATGGCCGCTGTCGGAGCGTGGCGCGGTAGTGCGACGGAGCGGAAAAATGGCGCTATCGTCCGGTCACGCCGACAACCAGCAAGACGCCGGAATAGCGTCTGTTTTCTTTCGCCCGCGGTTACTCCGGTACGGCGATATCCCCATCCACAAGCTGCAAGCCGTACGTTTGCGCGTACAGTTCCGCAGCTTGTGCGTCTTCGAAAAACGGCATGTCCGCATGCCCCTGGAACGGGTAGATCGCCCGCCCATCGCTCAAACGTGTGACCTTAAGCGTCGGCACAGTCCCGCTCGACGTGCGGCGCGACGATACCGCAACGTGATAATTCTCCCGGCCAGGGCGATCGGGCTGGTCCTGCAGCGGCTGGCGCCGGGCGGTGGTAGTGGAATAGGCCATCGGGACGCCGCTCACAACCCGACGATCGACTGGCCGGCAATCATGCCGTCAATGACCCGTTCGGCGTGACTTGCCGAGGCCATCCGCGCATCGCCCGTCGTTCCGAAGGGCGAGCGGCTTGGCACGCGAAATACGCGGCTCGTCGTCATCGTGTCGTCCTTGCCGCGCCGGCAGATCTTCACCGCGGCATCGAAACCCGCATCGTAGTGACGCGTGCCGTTTGCTCCCCGAGGCTGATGCGGATAAACCAACGGATAAATCTCGAGTCCGCGGTAGCTTCTGATGATGTTGTTCATGGTAGTTGTCTCCCGTAAGTGGTTTGCCGGGTGGCGATCGCGGTATGGACGCCGCCTTTTGCGCGACTCACAACACACGACTGCGGTTTCTGCGGCAAACGGTTCTGCGACTGGCGCAGGGATGTCGATACGCGCAAACGAAGGTCGCCTCCGTTACGTTGGAGCAGCGGCCACGCGTAGTGACTTAAAGAGGGATCCTGATCGATCCGGGAAGCGCGATAAAGCGAAGACGTGAGGGGGTCGGCGCAAGCGCGCGAGAGATCAACAAGCGGTTGAGCCACTGTAGCACGTATGCACCCAAATGACGCGGGACATTTGAATGGTGGCGGACCGCGCGAGGATCGTTGCCTCGCGGCGAAAATGTTCGAGCGCCCCGTTCAAAGAGAAAACATTCAATATTGCCGATACCGCTGTCATAAACGCGCGCTTTTACCGACTTATCTGTGTTTACGTCGCCGCTGCAGGCAAATCCATGCTGAACTTCCGTCTGCTACAGCAGGAGCGAGCGCGAAGATGAGCGCCACGCCCCATCTTCGATACCCCAAATATCCACACATGAACACCATCGATCTTGCAGCGCGTCCGAACAGACGCGTTAAAGCGGCGCCGGGCCCGATTGGGGATTCAGTTGACGCTTGCCCGGACGCCGTACGGCGGTGGGACCGGGCATGAGGCAAACGGCGGAGCGGGGTTTCGACGACCCGGTTTATCTGACGCAACTGCGGCGCGATCTGTTGCGCTTCGCCCGACTGCAGTTGCGCGATGCAGCCGCCGCCGAAGACGCCGTCCAGGAAGCGCTCGCCGCGGCGTGGTCGCAAGCGGATCGATTCGCCGCGCAATCGGAGCACAAGACGTGGGTGTTCGGGATCTTGCGGCACAAACTGGTCGACACCCTGCGCACCCGCAAACGCACGGTGAACCTGTCAGCGCTCGACTCCGAACTCGACGACGAAGCGTTGCTCGACCGCGAGCTTTTCAAGGACAACGGCCACTGGTCGAAAGAGGCCAAACCGCGTCTATGGCCGACGCCCGAGACCGCGCTACGCCAGCAGCAATTCTGGCAGCTCTTCGAGATGTGCCTCGATCATCTGCCGGAACATATCGGCCGAGTGTTCATGATGCGCGAATTCCTCGATCTGGACACTGAAGAGATATGTACTGAATTGCAGATAACCGCCAATCACTGCAGCGTCCTGATGTATCGCGCACGGCTACGGCTGCGCACTTGCCTGACCGAAAAGGGCCTTTCCGGAGAAGATGCGAATGGGGAAATGTAAGCACATCACGCGGCTGCTATCCGACGCGCTTGATCGGCCATTGAAGGCCGGCGAGTGGATCGCGGTCGGCCTGCATCTTCCAATCTGCAGCGGCTGCCGCAACTACCGCAAACACATCAGTTTGCTGCGGACGGCGTCGCGCGAGTTAAGCGGGCTCGATGGAGCCGGCGAGGTCCATTCTGACGATTGACGCGCCGGCAAGCGACCGCAGCGGATTAGCGCTCGCCGGGCGGGATCGCGCGATACCGTTCGAGAAAGGCCGCGTGGCCGGCTTCGTTGATGTGTACAGAATGCCGCTGCGCGCCTGCGGGATTTTTGGCGAGCATCGCGCGCGGACGGATGGGCCGGGGCTGGAAATTGCCGCCGCAATTCGGACACACGTTGCCGAGCGTGCCTAACGCGCAATTTTCGCAGAAGGTGCACTCGTAACTGCAGATCATCGCGTCGGGCGCATTGGGCGGCAATGACTTGCCACATCCTTCACAGGACGGTCTCAGTTCCAGCATCGCATGCTCCCGTGTTGAGAGAAAGAAAAAGGCGCGTTCGCTGCGCCCTTCGATACGAGACAGTGTAGGCGCTGCTGCAGGGCAGGCGAGGTGCCCATCCTGCGGCAGGCGGGTACCAAGGTACTGCCACGGCGTGTGGGCGCGGTAGCGATCCGGCTTAGGTCAGGACACTCCACATCAAGAGCGTCAGCGCGAGTCCAACCACCGACACAATAGTCTGCAGGATCGACCAGACGAAAACGGTCTGCTTGAGTTTCAATCCGAAATATTCACGCACCATCCAGAAACCTGCGTCGTTCACGTGGCAGAAGAACACCGAACCCGCGCCAATAGCGAGCGCCAGCAGCGAATTGTGCGTCGGGCTGAGGCCGATGACGACCGGCGCGACGATACCGGCCGTCGTCGTCGTGGCGACGGTGGCCGAACCGGTGGCCTGGCGCAACGCGACGGCGATCAGCCAGGCGAGCAGGATTAAAGGCAGGTGCGCGCCGACCGCGATCTTGCCGATAGTCGTACTGATGCCCGCGACCACGAGCGCCTGCTTGAGTCCTCCACCTGCGCCGATGGTCAGAAGCAGCGCGGCGATCGGCGGCAAGCTTTTGCGCAGGATGCCGCTCACGCGGTCGCGCGGCATGCCTCGCGACCAGCCGAGCGCCACGATGGCGAACAGCACCGTGAGCCCGAGGGCAATTAGCGGCTCGCCAAGAAAATTAAGCGCGTTAAAGAGGAACGTTTCCGGTTGCAGCGCGAGTTTCGCGACGGTGCGTCCCAACATCAAAATGACGGGCAACAGGATCGTGATCAGCGAAATGGCGAAGCTGGGCGGTTCGGCCGTATCGGTCTGCGCGGAGAACAGTTTGCCCATTTCCTCCGGCTCGGCCACGTCCATTCGCCCGGACAACCAGATGCCGTAGAGCGGTCCGGCCAAAATCACCGCCGGAATGGCGACGATCAGACCCAGCCCAAGTGTCAGGCCGAGATCCGCGTGCAGGGCGCTGACGGCGATCAACGGACCCGGGTGCGGCGGCAGCAACGCATGCAACGTGGTCATCCCGGCGAGGGCGGGAATTGCAATGCGCAGGATCGGCTGCTGGGAGCGCCGCGCCATCACGAAGATGATCGGCACCATCATCACCAGTCCCACTTCAAAAAACAGCGGCATCCCGATGATGATCGCCACCAGTGCCATCATCCACGGCAGTGAGCGCGGCGTGGAGTGCTTGAGGATGGTCGAGACGAGCCGGTCCGCTGCGCCGGACTCGGCCATCAACGCGCCGAGCATCGCCCCCAGCGCGATGATGATCCCGACATCTCCAAGCAGCGCGCCCGCTCCCTTGCTGAAAGCACCTGCCACCGCTTCGAGCGGCAGGCCGGCGGCAAACCCGGCAGCGAACGTGCCGACCAGTATCGACAGGAACGGTGCCAGTTTGAGCGCACTGATAAAAACGATGATCAGCGCAAGCCCTAGTACGCACGACAGGATCAGTTGGGTGTCGTGGGGCGACCACGGCGCGAGTGTTGTCGGTAAATGCACGATGTCCCTTTGTGTTGATTGACGCGTCCGCGGCCACGCGCGGATGACGGCGATTGTAGCGGGCGTCAGCGGTTCGGCGTAGCGAAGCCGGGCGTAAGTGGGGGATTCAGATGAACAACGATTCGACGTTCTCGGGTGGCCGTCCGATGATCGCTCGACCATTGCGAACGACGATCGGACGCTGCATCAGGATGGGGTGTTTTTCAATCGCTTCGTATAACTGATCGTCGGAGAGGTCGGTGCGGTCAAGGTCGAGTTCTTCGTAGACGCTCTCGGAGTTCCGCAGCATTTCGCGGACGGGGCAACCGAGCATTGCGTTCAGCGTTTTCAGTTGCGCGGAGGATAGCGGGTGCTTCAGATATTCCACGATCTCCATGGGCTCGTTTGCGACGTTGAGACTGCTGGTGATCAGGTCGACTGCAGCTCGTGATTTGGAGCAGCGGGGGTTGTGATAGATCGTGATCATGGTGGTGTTTTGGTTGGATGCCAGCCGGCTGGAGAGCGGTGGCGATTTTAGCGTTGATTGTGGGGTGAAATTAAGGCTGTGATGGGTAGGGTTGGCTGGCGGGGTAGGTGTAGATTCAATCGCGAAGTTTTGTTTATACGGTTTTTTTGCGAAATGTTGGTGGCTAGCTTAGTGGCCGTCGTGCGATGTTGGTTTGGCTCGGGGCCGCTTATGGGTGAGGTGTCGGGAATGCGCCCCGTGGAAGGGCTCGTGGGTGGGTAAAGCCTCGCTGTTACGTAGCCGGGAGGGTGACATTGACAGTGAGAGGCGTACTGCCCCAGCAATGGTCCAACGAGGCTGGGTGCTCCTTTCGTCCGCTGGGCGATGTACATCTGCGACGGCAGCCCCCAGATTCTCGTAGCCGGCTGCGGTGGATCGCGTTTATGCGCATAAAGTCGGTACCCGTCGCTCAATGGCCTTGGCCCCGTTGGCGAACGACCACACGCTCGGGTGAGCAGTTAGGGCATAGCGATTGTCCCAGGCTTTCACCCCGTGAGGATGCGTCGCTCGGCATGGCGATCGGACCGCATTCTTTGCGAACCGTGGTATGCCTGCCGCCCGACTCGCGCCTGAGGCCGTCGCCGTGACATCATGCGGCCGATCGGAACGATCTGTTTATGCGCATAAAGTCCGTGCCCTGCGCGATCACCCCCTCCCCACCGGCAAGAAGCAGTAGGCCCAAGTCAGCCGCTAAGTCATAGCAATCTGCTCCCAGATATCACCGAGCGCGGAGGCAGTCATTCGCCGGCGCCTCCAACCCGTTCCCGATATTGATCGAGCTGGGTCAGGACACGGCCCCGCTCGACTTCCACGATCGCCGCCACGTAACCGCCACAGCACAACGTCATGTTCACGCAAACGGACCTCGCAACTATCCGTCCTATTCCTGTTGCGACACGCTTCCACCACCCACTCGCCAATCAACCGGCCTCTTTATGCGCATAAACCTCGGCCGAATGGCTAACGCGTCGCACGTTAACGACAAAACAGATTGAAATACAAATTCATCAAGGTAAAATCCATCAGCGTCTAAAAAGAGAGGTGAAGATTGGCAGCAGAAATCATCGCGGTAACTCAACAGAAGGGTGGAGTCGGGAAAAGCACAATCGCGATGCACCTCGGCGCTGCGTTCCATGAGAAAGGTAAGCGGGTCCTCGTCGTCGACGCTGACGGGCAAAACACTCTGGTCCACTGGACGAGCGCATCATCGGACAGCGAATCGGGCATCCCTTTTCCGGTCGTCAATCTCTCCGAGTTCGGTGGCCAGATCCACCGCGAAATCAAGAAGTTCGTCGGCGACTATGACATCATCGTCGTAGACTGCCCGCCATCCATCACCGAGAAAGTCTCCGGCGTCGTCCTGCTCGCCGCTACCGTAGCCATCATCCCGACCTCTTCGTCCCCGGCCGATTATTGGTCGAGCGTGGGACTGGTCAAGCTGATTCAGCAAGCCCAGTCAATGAACGAAGACCTGCGCGCTGTCTTTCTGCTCAACAAGACCGAAGAGAAGCGGATGCTGACCCGCGAACTCAAGCGTGCGCTGGAAGAACTAGGTTTTCCGCTGCTCAAGACCCAGATTCCTACCCGCGAAGCCTATAAGCAGGCCATGGCGCTCGGGCAGACTGTGCTGCAGATGAATGACCGCGGCGCCAAGCTCGCGGCCGCCGAAGTACGTGCGTTCGCCGACGAGATCGCCGCCCTGCTCCCCTGAATTTATGCGCATAAAGGACACTGAATGAAACCCTCCCAATTCGCCAAAGGCTTTCAAGCACGTCCGGACACGACGACCAGCGAGAAGCGGACTGCCCTCGACCGCCTCAACGCCATTGATGGCCTGGTGCAAAATGCTCCGAAGGTGAGCAACATCGCGGGCCGATCGAGTCAGCCCGTCTCCGCACCGCCCGCTACCGAAGCCGAATTGGCGGAAACGCTGAATGAATCTGCCGCGTACCATGCGTGGCGCGTCGAGAATGGATACCGTCCCGGGCAGGTGATTGAGATCGCGCTGAAGGCGATCAAGCCCAGTCCGTTCAATCCCCGCCACTTTTATCTGAAGACATCGATCGCCGAGTTGGCTGTCAATCTGGCAAAGCAGGGCCAGCAGCAGGCGATCCACGTGATCCCCGACTACGACATCCCGGGCACGTATTTCGTGAGCGATGGCGGACGACGGGTGCGTGCGCTCAAGGAAGCCAACAAGGAGTCGGTGAAGGCAATCGTCATCGATCTGCCGATCGGTCTCGAGAGCTACAAGCTCGGCTACGATCTCAACGTTCAGCGCGACTCGCAGACAGTGTTCGACAACGCGGTCGTCTGGAAGCGCTTTCTGGACGAAAAGTACTTCCAGAGTCAGAAGGAACTGGCCGAGCATCTGGGACTGGATGAGTCGACTGTCGCAGTGGCCTTGTCCATTGCCAAGTTGCCAGAGGTAGTGATGCAGGAGATGGTCGCAAGAACGGATCGCTTCGGGTCGAACATGGCCTATCAGGTTGGCCGATACCACGGCGCTCGCGGCTCGGACGCCACGTTGCGTCTGATCAACAAGATCCTCTCTGATGATCTGAGCACGCGCCAGGTTGCCGACATCGTTAAAGGGCGGGCCAGCGCGCAGGAAAACACCAAACCGGCGGGACGACAACGCTACGCGCAGCGTCTTGAGATCAAGCTGGATGGCGTGTCGGTGGGAGATCTGAAGTCGTATGGAGACGACCGTATCGAACTCCGACTGAAGGGTCTGTCGAAGGAAAAGCGCGACGACATCCTAAGGCAGATCGAGCAGATGTTGCTGCCGAAGTAACCTGTTGGTGCGGCGTCGCAACGACGCCGCACTGGCAATTAGCAGCTAGCAGGCTTCACGCGGCGCGGGACTGGCTCAAGGTGAACGCGAGCAGGTCGCCATCGGTTGGCTCACCCCAGGTCTTGCGGGCCAGCCAGTCGAAGAACGCGGTTTCAACAATCTTCGAGTCGAGTCCGCGACGGCGCCAGTCGTCGCGCATGTGCGAACCAAGACCCGGCAACTCGTCGTCCTCGAACGACCGGCGCGCAATTTCCCGCTCGTTTTCACCCTGTTCATCGTAGAGCGCCCGCGCTTCCTTGCGACGATAACCTGAGTATTCGCCAAGCAGGCGCGCCTTGAGATCGTCCGCCGGCGCTGCCACCGCCGCCTTGCCGGCGCTGCCCGACACCAGTGATTCGACTGGCGGCGCATAGCCTTTCTTCAATGCATCCTTGAAAAGCGCCGGTGCGCTGCGTACCGGCGGCAGCGAGGTACTGCGCATGCGCTGTTCCGTCATCTGCAACGCGGCGCGAATCCGGTTTTCCTCGCTATCCGCGTAAAGCGTCTGGGCTTCCTTGAGCGGAATTCCGATCTTGACCATGCGGTCGACGAGCGTACTGTCGAAGACGTTCGGATGTTCGTCGAGCGCCAGCATCGGCTGCTTACGCTCCGTCACGCGGAACTGGATCTCGGCGACGCGACGGCCTTCCCGATGTTCGATCAGCTCGACAAAGATGTTGGTGACCGCGTTGACTTCGGCAATAGCCGGCCGCAGGTAGTCGCGCTTGAAGTACTTGTACTCGCGCTTTGCCTCGTCTCCCGCTTCGGTGTCGGGCGTGCCGGAGAGAATTGGGCGCCACCATTCCCACGACTCGCGCATCGTGAGGTGACTCGGATTGGTCAGATAGCGCACGCAGATCTCATATAGCGCCAAGCCCGCGCTACTTCGCAACTGGCTTTGGAACTGCAGACTCAACCGCGCATACTGGACAGGGTCGAGCAGCTTTTTCTTGATCTTGGGTGCGAACGAGAATTCCACCCATACGCGCCGGGTAGTCGGATCTTCGAGAATTTCCGCGTCTGCGATTAGCGTCGAGATGCCCCATTTGCGGCCGGGCTTCTGACTGGAGGTGCCGGTGCTCCATTCCACCTGCACTGACACCATCCGCCGCAGGTGTTCTTTGACCAGCGCGGTATCGTTCGAGTCGAATGCCGAGTTGGCGACAATGTCCGAAAGCAAAGCGCGGTAGGTGTCGCCGGACTCGTCTGCCTGCTGGGCGACAGCAAGCAGAACATTGAACAGCTTTCGGGTGAGGAGGGTGATCTTCCCGCTCTTGGGCTGAATCGCGATCGCCTCGACGGCTTTGCGCAATTCGGCTGAGCTCGGGCTCACCACATCAGTCTTCTTCGCGCGCTTCGTCGTGGCCATGCGTCGGGTCGAGGAGGGATTTGGCGGAAGCATACCGGCTGTGGTGAAGCACGTCTATAGGGGCCATCTCACCATTCCCGGTGAAGTGAGTTTACGGATCGCGACTCACCTCGATTCACTCCTGAAAACTCTCACCTCTACTGTTTAAGGCCAGGTCGCGGGGTTCGTTGCTCGTCGCGGGCCAGGCAAAAGCCACCTGTTCCATGGTGCGTTGCGAAAGGGAGGGTTTCGCTCCCGTATCGGCTCACCATAAAAAAAAGTCGTAAATACACGACTTGATTCGCCCTCTTGGGGGTCGCTTGGTCCCAGGTTTTCATCCCGCCGGAAGAGTGGTCCGAGGGTGAAGTGCTCACATCGTGGCAAGCGCACCATAACCGGGCGGCCATATTAGGCACTCCCGCACGCACCCGTCCACGGAAAGACCTGAGAGCGGCGCCAAGGCCGCCATCCGGCCGTGCATAGACGGCGCGCTCCCCGGCACTGTAAGCAGGACAGGAAGGACGCTCGATCGCACCGAAGCCCGCTGCCAGCCGGATCGAAGCGGCATCCAACGCCATCCCGCCAGATGCAGACGGGGTCGCCGCTCTTATGAACAGAACGGCGATGCCTCTGCGGACGCAATCCTTTTCCAACCGCCCCCGAAAACCCTCACCTTAGCCCTCTCGTGAACCCGCGAAAACACGCGGCTCACAGCAAATCGCATAGGAGCAGGGCATCGAAACACTCCCGAAAGTCCTCACCTTTGAGCTCAATCACCCTTTGCCTTCAGCTCGATGGCTAGCGTGCACCAGCACCGTTTCAGGCTCCCGAAAAGTCTCACCCATCCCCGATATCGGTAAAAAAATTAATACTTTCATACAGTTAGAGAAACTACGTCGAGTAACGCTTGAAATAATCGGGTCCCGCAAAACCTCACCTTAACGGTTCTGTCCGAACAACCGTTATCAGATTCCAGCATCGCAGCACTCTCCCGTAAAAACTCACCATCGACGAATCAAGGCCTTGCGATCCTTCTTCACCAATCAAGCTGTGTAGGCTTTTCCACGGAAGTAACCACAAACTTCCTCCCGAAAAACCTCACCTGGAGGGATTTTTCGCATCCGGATGAATCCCGAAAACACTCACCTTATGGCTTGGCGGTGAGTTTTCCGATCATCATCCAGCTCCCCTTGGCAGCCTCCCGTATAGGCTCACCTTGGCACCTCGAAGTCTCTCGCCTGGTTCTTTCGGCACCTCAAGGGCTTAAAAATATGGAGTAGCTCCCGCAAACCCTCACCTTAGGGTAATCAGTGCACAAAATTCGGGCATAAAAGCGGGCGATTCCCCGAAAAGCCTCACCTTGGGTACGCGTTTTCTCCTGCGTTGTCTCACCGAGGGCTTCCGACGCCCCAAATCTGCGCCAAAAAGAGGGACAAAAAGCCCTCCCGAAAGCGCTCACCGCACCGATCTCGAGTCTGTGAGATCATTTTTACGTCCAGTGGGCCTGCACGGCCCGCCAGGTCCCGCAAAACCTCACCTATCATTAGATGCCGTCTTGTAAGCGTCTCCTGAAGCCGCTCACTCACTGTCCCGCAGGTCCTCACCCCGGTCCCTGAACCCCATCACCCGACCATCCTGCAACTCCTCACCCAGTCTCCCGTAAAGCTTCACCTGACTACCCGCAAACCCTTGCCTGGTAAGGCTCTGCCGTGGCGTTAACGTTTTTAATAAGGGTTCAAGGGTGTTTACTTTTATTACTCTCAAGAATTCCCACCCCGCGCGTCCTTCGGACAAGCCGGAATCACACACCCGCCCCGCATTCCGCTTCGTGAAACAGTCTCTGCACGACTGGAAAGGCAAAAAACTCTTTTCTATCCAATGGGTTATTGGCTATTCTTAGTTTTGTTTCACGGAAATTCCATCAAAGGCAACTATCGCAACGTTCACTTTCACTAAATCGGTCACCGATCAGCACGAATGCATCGCACCCCGATAAACTTGTAGCAAATGCTACGTAAATTGTTATGATTCATCGAAATCGAGCAACCTCGAGGTGTAAATGAATCTGGACGAAGAGCGTCAGGCGATCCGCCGGGAGCTGGAATCGATGCGTGAGAGCGGTGCACGCCGGCAAGAATTATCGCTTCATGCCTGCAAGCGTCTGTTTTTTGATCTCGGCATTCGGCCGTCCATGGCAGCGGTCCGGGATCTGACCCAAACCGGAAGTGCCAGCGATATCCCCAAAGACATTGATAGCTTCTGGGAACGGATTCGCGGTGCATCCCGTGTTCGAATCGGTGCTGGAACTATCCCGAAAGCACTTGAAGATCGCGCGGGTGAATTACTCGGGGCGTTGTTCGAGGAAGCCATCGAACACGCGCGCTCGACCCTCGACGGCGAACGCGAGGACATCCAGGCACAGATCGCCGCCGCGGAACGCGAAACGAGAGAAGCTGAGATTCGCCGGCAGGCGTCGGAAGATGCGATTCGTCGAAGTGACGCACGTGCTGATGCCGCCTGGGAACGGGTTCGGATGCTCGAAGCGGAGCTGGCCACAGCCAATACCCACGGCAGTGTTCATCAGGACAGTTTGCAGGCAAGCGTTCGGCGTCTCGACGCCGAAAACGAGGCTCTCCGCAAACGTCTCGAAACGGAGCAGTCCACCAACGCCGCGCTGCGCGACCGCATCGATACATTGCATATCGAACTGCGTCAAAGCACCGAGCATTACGCGCAACAGATCAAGGACGCCGTGGCCGAGGCCGAGCGCCGCGTCAAGCCCATGCTTGTTGAGCTCGATTCGTTACGTAGCATGGCGGCGACCTACCAGTCCGGCGTTCGCGATGCCAGCCGGAAAGAATTCGAGTTTATCCAGCAAATCGCTGCGGCAAAAGCGAGAGGCGACCGGCTGGACGCTCAACTGCGCGAACAGTCCGACGAGCTCGATGCGCTGACGGGTGAAATTGCACTGCTACGCGCGCAGCAAGGCGTAGATCCGGAAGTCGCCGCCCTGTTGTGCACGCTTGCCAATACCGGCCGCTTGAGTGCCGATGACCTCGCGACGATCGGCACGGTTGCCGACGGTCATGTCACGCTTCCGTTGCGTTGTCCAAAATGCGAGGAAGGTGAACCCGAGCTCTCTGAAGTCGATCACCGGTTCGAACTTCAGTGTCCCGAGTGTGAGCACTCGTCAGGGCTCGGACATTCACGGCTCGAGGCCGTCACGCGGTTTTTGGCCGTTAGGCCGGTGAGTTCCGTAGCGTAACCACACTCACTTCACCTCGTGGTCATCTCGGCATCCGGCGAAAGGTGAGGTAATTCGGGACCGGAAAGGTGAGCCTTTCCGGGCTGATTTTCACACTGTTAACCAGTCGAAGGCCCGCCCCGCGGACTTGTCCTTCCAGAGGGCCCGGTGGAATCTGCCTCGTCGCAGGTCGGAATTTTCTGCTGATCCGACCATGCCTTCCATGCCCGATGGAGTCGAGCCGCGGAAACCGGCTGCATAAATCCTAGCCACTCACCTACCAGATCCGGCGCGACGCCCGTCTCAAACAGATCGGCGGCGAAGGTATTGCGTAAGGTTTGCGGACTTGCCCGCGATTCGCGCGACTCGGCGAAGCCAGCAGCGTCGATCAATGCATCGATAGAACGCAGCATCGTTGCCTTGTGCATTGGCCGTCCAGAGGGAGACGCCGGAAATACGAGATTGCCGGCGAGTTCACACAGGCGCCGCTCCGCGAGCCATGCGTCGAGCGCAGCGATAGCAAATGGCGATAACCGTGTGCGCCGGGTCATCATTGGATTGGGTGACTCGACTATGACCCAAGGCGACCCCGCTACAACGCAACTAACCGTAAGCGTTCGAGCTTCACCTGTTTTCAATCCTCCACCAAGAAACACAGCAATCAACGCCCGATCGCGACGTTCCCTCCAACGTTGAGCCGCAGTGAGGTCGGTCACCGGCGAGAACAGATGGGCGATCAGTAGTGCTCGCTCGTGGGTAGTAAGAAAACCCGTGGGCTCGTTGTCGCGTGCATTGCGCCAGGCGGCCTCGCCGTCCTGCGCGATAAATCGCGCGGGGTTCGTTGAAGCGGATTCGATCTCACGAACGTGGTCGAGCACCCGTTCGATCAAACGTAAATACCGTACACGCTGCGGTTTTCGGATTGCCAGTCCGGCAACAAAGTCGGCAATGGTTTTTCCGTCGACGGTGATCAGATTGGCATGCCTAACTTTTAGCCAGTCAAGAAAGAGTCCCCACTGTGCCTGGTACACCTCGGCCGAAGATCGACGAAAGTGCTGTTTGGCGAGCCATGCGTCGAAGGCGATGCGAGGATCGCGACGCCAGTCTTCGCGTTCCTGGTCGAAGAGATCGGTAGCTGGGATGTCTCGGTCGGCGGAGCCGGGCGAGTGGGGAGAGGCCATGAAATGATTTACTGTTAGTTGCGTATTATTGTAGGTCAGTCTACTCCAGACCGAGAACAAATCTATCTAACAAACCAGGGCGGACCCGCCCGATCCCTGGGACTCACCCACCCCACGCCCGTGCGCGGCGAGGCGCGCCGCGAGTGGGCGCCGCTTGCGCGGCCCTGCGATAGGCCTCTTCATATACACATACCGCAAACGCGAACACGGCCGGCAAAGCGTTCGACGCGCCGAAATCCACAGGCTCGTCAGTTTCCGGATAAGGAAGCGCAGAAGGACGCTGGAACAACCCAAGCATCAGCGCGTCGTGCCGGCCGGCGAAACCAAGGTCAGCGAGCGCTTCCGCCTCGATGGCGTGCAGTAGCCGCCAGGTTAACGGTACTTGCTGGACGATATAGCGAGCAGCGACGCTGCGGACGATGTGTTCAAGATCGCGCGCCGCGGCCTGGAAACGCAGCGCAGCCAGGCCTTGGTCGGCATGATGAGATGTGAGTTCGTTCATTTCGGCTCCGGTCAGTCCGCGTATACTGTACAAATATACAGTATCCAAAGCAACCTCGGCCGAACGGCCAAGTACTCAAGCGCGTGTGTTCATTCCGCCCGCATATCAGGACTGGAGGAGGTACAGCGCGGCCGTGCCCGCCGACTATCCATGAATCACCACGAGTAAAGCCTTCGCCTCGCTTTTCCCGGCATTGCGGATAGCGTGCGGTTCGTCTGCGACGTAGCGTGCCGTATCTGCCGCCTTTAACCGCCTGGTGGTACCGGCAGCCTCGATCTCGATCGACCCATGCAGCACAGTCAAATGTTCGCGCGTGCCCGGTTCATGCGCATTCGAGACCAGCGCTCCGCCAGCCTGCAGCGTCAACTCGTACCACTCGAACTTGCCCGCCAGCTCGATCGGCCCCCACACGCGCAACTGATATTTAGCGTCGTGCCCGCTCAACGTCGGGATTTCGTGCGGACCCGAGACGGCGATCGCCTCGGGCGCCTTTTGCGGCGCGAACAGCGAATCGAGACTGACGCCCAAAGCGTTGGTTAGCCGCCATGCCACCGCGATGGTGGGATTGGCCTTGTCACGCTCGATTTCCGACAACATCGACTTCGACACGCCGGCCGCGCGCGACAGGTCATCGAGCGTCATGCGGCGTTCGCTTCGCAGCCGCTGGATCTGTTCGCCTACCCGCGGCGGTGCCGCGACAGTTTGGGCTAAAGTGGGTGCAGCGCCGGTTGCTGCGCGCCGGGTTCCCGAACTTGCCATTTTTTGACCTATCGTTTAAAGTTGTTCGACATACCGAACTTAAGTTCGAAAAATCGAAATTGTTCGATAAAACCATTATCCGACTATAGCAGGCCGCCACAGTGCCGAACATCACGGCCACGCGGTCCACCGCCCCTACAGGAGCCCGATGTATGCGTGAACCCTACCTCGCCCATTTGCGCAGCACGCTCGAGCAGATCCGTTCCGACGGTTTTTACAAGACTGAGCGCGTAATCGCCAGCCCGCAATCGGCTGACGTGCGGCTCGCAAACGGAACCGACGTCCTGAACTTCTGCGCAAATAACTACCTAGGTCTTGCCGACGATGCGCGCCTGATCGAAGCCGCCAAAGACGGACTCGATCGCGATGGTTTCGGCATGGCGTCGGTGCGTTTTATCTGTGGCACGCAGACCGTTCACAAGGAACTGGAGCAGGCGCTCGCCGCGTTTCTGCAAACTGACGACTGCATTCTCTACTCGAGCTGTTTCGATGCGAACGGTGGCCTGTTCGAAACGTTGCTCGACGAATCGGATGCGATCATCAGCGACGAGTTGAATCACGCCAGTATCATCGACGGTGTGCGGCTGTCGAAGGCCAAGCGCTTTCGCTACAAGAACAACGATCTCGCCGATCTCGAAGCAAAACTGAAAGAAGCCGATGCCGCCGGCGCGCGCTTCAAGCTGATCGCCACAGACGGCGTGTTCTCGATGGACGGCATCATCGCCAACCTCGCCGGCATCTGCGATCTGGCCGATCGTTACGGCGCGCTGGTGATGGTGGACGATTCGCATGCGGTTGGATTCATTGGCGAACACGGCCGCGGCACACCGGAGCATTGCGGCGTGCTGTCGCGCGTCGACATCATCACGGGCACACTCGGCAAGGCACTGGGCGGCGCATCGGGTGGCTATGTGGCGGCACGCGAGGAGATCGTCGAACTGTTGCGGCAACGCTCGCGTCCCTATCTGTTTTCCAACACGCTCACGCCAAGTATCGCTGCCGCTTCGCTCAAGGTGCTTGAACTGCTCGCGAGCGCGGAAGGCGCCGAACTGCGTGATCGCGTGCGGGCCAACGGCGCGCATTTCCGCAGCAAGATGAGCGCGCTCGGCTTCACGCTGGTTCCGGGCGAACATCCGATCATCCCGGTGATGCTCGGCGACGCGCAACTTGCCTCACGCATGGCAGATGAACTGCTGAAAGAAGGCGTGTATGTGATCGGCTTTTCGTTCCCGGTGGTGCCGAAGGGCCGCGCGCGCATTCGCACGCAGATGAGCGCCGCGCACACGTCCGAACAGATCGACCGCGCCGTGGATGCATTTGCACGCGTCGGCCGTTCGCTCGGCATCATCTGACCAGGAGGCGCATATGAAAGCACTCGCAAAACTCGAACGCGCTCCCGGCCTGACGATGACGGATGTGCCCAAGCCCGAAGTCGGCCATAACGACGTGATGATCCGCATCAAGCGCACGGCCATCTGCGGTACGGATATTCACATCTGGAAGTGGGACGACTGGGCGCAAAAGACGATCCCCGTGCCGATGCACGTCGGTCACGAGTATGTCGGCGAGATCGTCGAAATGGGCCAGGAAGTCCGCGGCTTTGCGATCGGCGATCGCGTTTCGGGCGAAGGCCATATCACCTGCGGTTTCTGCCGTAACTGTCGCGCGGGACGCCGGCATCTGTGCCGCAATACCGTTGGCGTGGGCGTGAATCGCGAAGGCGCATTCGCGGAGTATCTGGTGATTCCGGCGTTCAATGCCTTCAAGATTCCGCCGGAAATCTCCGATGACCTCGCCGCGATCTTCGATCCGTTCGGCAACGCCACGCATACAGCGCTGTCGTTCAACCTGGTTGGTGAAGACGTGCTGATCACGGGTGCAGGTCCGATCGGCATCATGGCGGTGGCGATTGCGAAACACGTCGGTGCGCGCAACGTCGTGATTACCGACGTCAACGATTACCGTCTCGAACTCGCTCGCAAGATGGGCGCGACACGTGCGGTGAACGTCTCGCGCGAATCGTTGCGCGACGTGATGGCCGATCTGCACATGACCGAAGGCTTCGACGTCGGCCTCGAAATGTCAGGGGTGCCAAGTGCATTCACCAGCATGCTCGAAGCCATGAATCACGGCGGCAAGGTTGCGTTGCTCGGCATTCCTCCTGCACAGACGGCGATCGACTGGAACCAGGTGATCTTCAAGGGTCTGGAAATCAAGGGCATTTACGGCCGCGAGATGTTCGAGACCTGGTACAAGATGGTCGCGATGCTGCAAAGCGGGCTGGACCTGTCGCCGATCCTCACGCACCACTTCCCTGTCAGCGATTACCAGCGTGCCTTCGCCACGATGCTCTCGGGAGAGAGCGGCAAGGTGATTCTAGACTGGACCGTGTGACTTCTACTGCACCACGCCGCACCGCACCGCGCGGCGCCCCTCAGGCGCCCGCGGCCGGCCGGACGAATTCCGCCTGAATCCGCACGTGTACGTCGTCGCCCACGGCCGGATACCACGTCGCTAGCCCGAACTTCGACCGGTTGAACGTGCCCTCGGCGGAAAAGCCGAGCGTGTCCTGTTTGGTGAGTGGATCCGGGCCGAAGCCGTTGAACACCACATCGAGCGTCACCGGTTGCGTCGCTCCATGGATTGTCAGATTGCCGGTGAGCTTGCCGCGCGCGTCGCCGGTCCGCTCAAAACCGGTGCTGACGAAGTGGATCTGCGGATACTGTGTCACGTCGAGCACGCTGTCGCTTTTGACCTGCTTGTCGAGTAGCGGCACGTTGGTGTTGAGGCTGGCAGCGTCGATGTTCACGTCCACCGAACTCTTGTCGAGGCCGCCCGCGTTCCAGTCAAGCTGGGCGGTGGCGCGGTCGAACCGCATCGTGAAGCGCGAATACTTCAGATGCTCGACATCGAACGTGACGCTCCAGTGATGCGGGTCGAGCGTGTACTGGCCGGTCGGCACACTTGCTTCGGTCTGCGTGACCGAGTGCGTGACGACCTGCAACGGCGTACACGCGGCGGCCGTAGCGACCGCCGCAATCGACAACGCGCGCACCAAAGCTGCACGAACAGCGTCCTTCTTCATCGTTTTGCTCCCTGATTCGGCCCACGCCAGGATAACGCAAACCGTACGCCCACGCCCAAGCGTTCATTCGTTCATCGACCGGGCGCTTACGGTGCACTTTCAGGTTAACGCTGCCGACGCCAGAAAAATTCCCACGGGCGAATTTTTCTTGACGAAGGAGAATGATCGTTCTACCCTTCGTCCATGGCTACTTCAACTGAACCGCTCATCTCCGGCAGCGCACGTGAACGCCTGCTCGACGCTACTGAGGCGCTGATCTACGCCGGCGGTATCCACGCAACCGGAGTGGACGCGATCGTCCGGCAGTCCGGCACGGCTCGCAAAAGCTTCTACACGCACTTTGGATCGAAGGATGCGCTGGTCGCCGCAGCGCTCGAGCGACGCGACGAACGCTGGATGAACTGGTTTATCCAGGGCACGTTGCGCCATGGAGAGAGCACGCGCACGCGTCTGCTCGGCATGTTCGACGTATTGCGCGAGTGGTTCGCCTCGGCGGATTTCCACGGTTGCGCGTTTCTGAATGCGGCGGGCGAAATCGCCGGTGCGGAGGATCCAATCCGCGTCGTCGCGCGCGAGCACAAAGAACGCCTGCTGGTCTTCGTGCGAACGCAGTGCGACGAATACATGGCCGAGCGCAACGTCGCAGACAGTGATCAAGCGGCACGCCTCGCGCGTCAGTGGCTGATCCTGATAGACGGCGCCATTGGCGTGGCGCTGGTGAGCGGCGAACCCGACGCGGCATTGGATGCGCGTGCGGCCGCAGAACACTTGCTCAACGCGATAAACGCGCCGAGCGTGCAGAACCGGGAATCCACCCACGCACGACCGCCTTCCCGACGTGCGCCCACCTGACCTTTGGAGCAATCACCATGGCTGACCCAATCGAAACCCGTCCCCCTGTGCCGCCTTTCACGCGCGAAACCGCGATCCAGAAAGTGCGTGGTGCCGAAGATGGCTGGAATACCCGCGACCCTGAACGCGTATCGCTGGCTTACACGCCGCAGAGCGTGTGGCGCAATCGCGCCGAATTCGTGACGGGCCGCGCGGAGATTGTCGGACTGTTACGCCGCAAATGGACGCGAGAGCTCGACTATCGCCTGATCAAAGAGTTGTGGGCTTTCACGGACAATCGCATCGCCGTGCGTTTTGCGTACGAGTGGCACGACGACGCCGGCAACTGGTTTCGCTCATACGGCAACGAAAACTGGGAGTTCGACGAGCACGGCCTGATGGCGCGTCGCCACGCGAGCATCAACGATCTGCCGATTCGCGAAGCGGACCGTCTCTACCATTGGCCGCTGGGACGCCGTCCGGACGATCATCCGGGACTCTCGGACCTGGGGCTGTGAGCGCGAGCGAGCGACACTTCAGACAAAGGCCGCATGAGCACGCGGCCCGCTACTCAAAGGTGAGCGCCTGAGGGCGTTCACCGATCTGCCACTGCTTTCCGCTATTGTGCTGACTGGGCGCGGCTGCGCAGGCTGCGTGCCCATCTTTCCGAGCGTCGCCTCAACACTGACCGTACGGGTTGAGGTACAGTGCGCGACGGACGGCCAACCAGACAATTACCAGCACATTCAATACGCCGGCGCTCGACCGGTGGCGGAGAACATATGCATTTGCGGCAGACCAGCAACAACATCCGGCGCTCGCTCGTGGCGCTCGTCGCCAGTTTTGCGGTGGCATCCACCGCTCACGCGGCGGACTGGTGCGTTGGTGGAGTATGGTTTGACGCGATGCTCGGTTCGTATCACATCGATCCTGATCCCGGCACCCACTTCAACGAGTTCAATCCCGGCCTTGGCGTCGAGTGCTGGTTCAACGGCGAATGGGGGGTAACGGCAGGTGGCTTTCGCAACTCGCTGCGGCGCCCTTCGTACTATGGCGGCGGCCTGTGGGCGCCGGAGTTTGCGCATTGGGGCTTCGTCAGACTCGCGGTGATCGGCGGCATTATCTCGGGCTACAACTATGGCAACTGGGGTTTGGGCCGCAATCACACGGTTGGACCGGTGGCGGCGCCGATCGTAATGTTCGACTACAAGCGGGTAGGGGCGAACCTGATTTTTATCCCACCGATTCCATCCGATCAATTGCCGTTCACCATTGGGTTTCAGGTGAAGTACAAGTTTTGAGGCGGGTATCGCGGGACAATAAAGTTGCGACTTTTGGAAAATTGCCTAAAACGGACAATAAAGTTGCGACCACAGATCTCACGATATGGAATTTGACCTTGTCAGCCATAGCTGGAGCGGGCGCCGGCAATAGGAGCACAAGATCCGAGCAAGGCAAATCTCGCCAATTTTTCTCCGTTACGGCCACTCACTAAATTCGCTTTACTAAATAAAAGTCTCGACTTCCCTTTGTGCATAAGGGGTCCGAGGAGAGTGTGCAAAAAACTGGCGTATGCGAATTGTCCATTCGTAAGCCTCACAGTTGTTGGGTAACCGTCCGACCCTGACCGTATAGACGGCCGATGAAGGCGAAGCCATGCTTTCCTGGGGCACAAATGTGACTGTGTCCACAAAGGAATCATGGAATGAAATGAACGGTCCCCTCCCACCGCTGACGGCCGTACGATGATCGCGCGTCGCAGCGAGACCCAGGCAACCCTTCGAGATAGGAGATCATCAGGATCTTGACAGGCAAACCGGAGAATCAGAGATGACGCATACGGCAGTCGGTGTTGATATCGCGAAGTACGTTTTCCAGCTTCATTGGGTCGAGCCCGAGACTGGCGAGATTGTTCGCAAACAGATCAAACGCGCAGCGTTTCTCGAACACTTTTCGAATCGCACGCCTTGTCTGATCGGAATGGAAGCGTGCAGTGGTGCGCATCACTGGGCGCGGCGGCTGATAGAAATGGGGCATCAGGTGAAGGTAATGCCCGCCAAGTTCGTCAAGGCGTTTGTGACAGGAAACAAGAATGACGTGGCTGATGCCCGGGCGATCTGGATGGCACTTCAGCAACCAGCGAAAGCGGTCGCCGTAAAGACTGAGGCGCAGCAGGCGGTCTTGGCGATGCATCGCATGCGGCAGCAGCTCGTGAAGTTCCGAACGATGCAGATCAACAGTCTGAGGGGATTGCTGACTGAGTATGGCGAAGTAATGGGCAATCGCGTCGACGAACTGTTGCCATGGGTCGTCGCCGATCAGCTTCACCACGCCGCCGCCTGACTCAACACGCTGTCAAGAACGGTCGCGGTCGGACGGTTACGTTGTTGGCGAAGTCAATCGACTCGGAAGCACTGACGACAAATACCGACCACGGACGAAGCGACGGTGTTTGCGGGCAGAAGCCTCGCGCGCGGAGAATGCTGGCTCGGCGCAGTTTGCGTCGAGGGCTGCTGGTAGCACTTAGAAGAGTCGCCGTCCATTTTGACGGTTCGTCTCCCCTGTGTGCCAGGCTTGTGAAGGGGGGCGGTTACCAACTGAGTCATGGATGCTATGCACTGTCATTTGGTGCTGCCAAATCAATACTCCGCACGGGATACTTCGAACCCGCAATATTTCACCGGTTCAAAGCCTTGCGGATAGGTGAGTGCTTCAAGGATGGTGAGGGATTCCAGGTAATCGAGGTGAGCGATTCCCAGAGACGAAGAGACCTTGAGCGAGCGGTTAGCCAATACAAAGTGAGGATTTCCAGGAGCCGGTGCCGGCGGTATGAAGCATCTGTAATCAAGTTCCCATTCCGCCACGGTGATACATCGAGGAACCGTTGTTTCACCGGTTCGAAACCTTGTGAATAGGTGAGCGCACCCAGGATGGTGAGGACTTCCAGGAGACGACGTCACGGAGGTGAGCAATTTCCGAGGCGAGGAAATCTCGGAGGACTGCTCGCAAATACAATAGGTGAGGATTTTCGGGAGCCGCTGACGCGGGATAACGCGGAGGTGGGTAAAATTTATATTTCGCCAAGGGTGATACATCGAACACACGCTATTTCACCGGTTCGAACCTTTGCAAATAGGTGAGCGCATCCAGGATGGTGAGGACTTCCAGGAGACGACGTCACGGAGGTGAGCGATTTCCGAGGCGAGGAAATCTCGGAGGACTGCTCGCAAAAACAATAGGTGAGGATTTTCGGGAGCCGCTGACGCGGGATAACGCGGAGGTGGGTGAAATTTATATTTCGCCAAGGGTGATACATCGAACACACGCTATTTCACCGGTTCGAACCTTTGCAAATAGGTGAGTGTATCCAGGATGGTGAGGACTTCCAGGAAGCGGCATCATGGAAGTAAACGGTTCTCAGAGGTGAGATCATATTGGCGATGGTTAGCAAATACAGCGGACGTTCGTCAACCGACTCCAGGCGCCCGTTCACCCCTCCGCGACACAGCTACGCCCGCTCACTGTCTCAGACCAGTCATTCGTCGACGCCAACAGCGAAGAGTTGCTGCCCACTTTGACGAACAAGTGCTTTCGACCCGTGAAAAATTAATCGACTTGGGCATTCGGCTATGTCCAACTACAAGCTAACGACAGTCGTCGACGTTGGTCTGTTGATCATGAGAGATGGGTGCAAATGATTTGCACCGTTAGGTAGTCTGATTCGAAAAAAATCAAACGTGAATATCCATACCGCAGCGTCGCGCGCTCAATTCCTTTGAAAATTGGCGCTCGTCGGTTGAAGTGCGGCGCCTTTGCTCGACCTTCTGAATTGCAATCGCGGCGGGCAGGAGGGAAGCTACTGATGTAAGCGGCGCAGCCGGTCTTATGCCACGATCAGTGTGTTGCCAAGTTATGGTGGCGTGTTCCGACCAGCACGGGTACGAAGGCGGCGAGGGTCACCGCAAATTTGCGGCAGTCAGCGGGACGCTCGACGACTTTCCAAAGAAATGACGAGCCTACGATGTTGATTCCGACGAGTATCGGCGACAGGAGGATGGCCCGGTCCGTGCCATGAGGTGAGACTCGTTAAGCGGGCTGTTCAGTGCGCCCGCTTTTCGATCGCGGTACGTGTATGTCCGACATGCTTTTCTCCAATCAAAGTCCGGACGTCGGCGTCAAAACAGTCAAGGGGCGCTGATAAGTTTGCGGAGAACGGAAATTGCGACGACATCAAATGACGCCGTCTTGAACTGCCGAGTGTAAGGGACTACGTCATCGCTACCAAGGGGATCTCGCTGGCAAGTCCCGCGACGACACTGCTGGCAGTTGATATGAAATTGACGTAGGTGTTGATATTGCTTTGTAGTTGCGTAAGTTCATCCGTGGACTGCTTGAAATCGTCAGTCAACGCCTCGTAGGCGCTATTGGAGGCTGTCAGGCCAGCCGTTGAGATCGCGTTGACATCTCGCTCTCTGGAGTTTCCGGAAAGGGGTTCTACCTTGCGCATGGCTTCTGCAATCTCACGCTCTACGGACAGGCGCTGGCGCTTGACTGTCTCGCCGCGACCCGCGCCGCCCCGGTTCCGCACGGCTTTCTTCATCATGCACTCTTGTTTCGGCAGGCCGGTCGAGGACGGATTGCAGCTAGTCAGGTCGAAGCTTCTTTCCCACTGTCAATAGCGGCAAAGCCCTCACGCAGCAAGGCCTCCTGCTTCTCGAACAGTGCCGGATTATTCTTTCTGAGCTTTTCGAGATTGATGAGTTTCCACCTTATGGGCGGCAGTTTGCTCAGGTGCTTGTAGGGCATCAGGGACCAGTCGGGTTCGGTGCGAAGCAGGGAAATCAGGAACTGGCGGTGTGGTTCGGTCAGGGCGGTCGGCAGTTCCCGATGCGGACGCTCCTGCGTCGCTTCGAGTACATCAAGACCGACAGTCTCGATCGTCATCCCGACGAAGTCACTCTCGTAGACGCCTGCCATCGAGTGCCTATGGTTAAACAACACTTCGTGACGGGTAAGTTTCGGGTTCTTCACGACCACATCGATGTCGACAGAGAGGCGAGGCATCTCCTGCAAGAACAGGTTCAACGCGGTTCCACCTTTCATCGCGAACAGAGGGGTGATGATCGGTGCGATGCCCAGCATCAGCCGGACGGTGTCTACGTAGATTTCGTTCGTTCTGGCTTGAGTGTTATGCGGCCATTTTTTGTCTGATTCGACCATCTTTTCCCGGCGCCAAGACGGTCCACATGCTTCTGAAGTCCTCGAGCCCACGAAAAATCGGCCTCAAGTCCGAGGTCACGGACGAGCCTGACAACCTTCACCCGGTGGCAGTGGCTCAAAAACTCGTCCAGCACGTCAGCGCGCAGGTTACGCAGGCTCACCATCAGGTTGCCCGCTTCCTCAATCGACTGACCTTTGCCA
The DNA here is from genome assembly GCF_050435645.1 of Paraburkholderia sp. GAS206C. Lineage (NCBI taxonomy): Bacteria > Pseudomonadati > Pseudomonadota > Betaproteobacteria > Burkholderiales > Burkholderiaceae > Paraburkholderia > Paraburkholderia sp. GAS206C. The sequence continues at coordinate 476,950 of NZ_JBNDKR010000005.1, forward strand.
ATGTCGCTGGCGAGTTCCAGCATGGCTCGCTCGGGTACCGACACCTTGACCTCCGGGTCACCAGCAGGGAGCGGCTTTAGGCCTTTTTCGTAGGGCAGGTCGTCGTCAAACAGGGCAGTGGTCTGAAATGAGTAGATCAGGTGCCGGTCCACCCAGGAGGGGATGCGATAGGGCTTCTGACCCCACAGCACAATATTTTCGCGAAACGCGATGTTGTGACGCACGCCTTGCCAGGAAAGGGCTGTTTTCCCCCCAACGTGAAGACCGGCGATGCGTCGAGTCAGGTACGCGATCGAACCGTCCCTTGTCGGAATGTCCCCGGTCAAAAGGTAGACGCCCTGCGAGAGCCGTTGCAGCCACCCGGATTTGACCATATGCGCCGCGAGCGCAGCGCTGATGCCCATGTTCCGGAGCATGTCTGAATCGATAGGATGACCGCGCCGGCTTTCCTGCATCAGCCGCTGGACTGTTTTGTTGCTCATCAGTTTTTTCTGGATGCGTTATCTGGATGCAGTATATACAGCAAATATTTGATTATTTGCAATTATTTAATGTGCCAGCAAACTGAGGAATCGGTGTGAACTCGCTGCCCCGGGTTGTTTACATACCGAAACGATAGACCGCGCGGGCAGTCAATACACCGTTCACGTTGAACGCTTCAATCCAGTCGTTATCGACCACGCCTATTTTTCTGGCGTCGATCTCCGATGCCCAGACGATGGGGCCTCCGCGCGAGAGTGTCAGCATCAACAGATTGTCGGTGTAGGTGCTGTGTATGCCCTATTTCTGATGAGGCGTCAGGAAGTTCAGTGCGATCTCGAGATTGCCGTTCGAGCGGGTGTCCCCGATGCCCACCGTACTGCGCGTATCGATCGGTGGTTTGTAGACGCACAGCGACTCGCCAAAATCGCGCATCCACGGTGATCCTGGTAAAGCTGTTGACGTCCCGAGAGGGTGCGCCAGGGGATCGGTTCACGTACGTTCGTGTAGCTCGCGCTGTATGAGACGTGCTCGGATTCGATGCCGCTCCAGGTGGGCGACGAAATGGTCTTGCGCGGTTGCGCCTGAATGTCGCGAAAGCGGATTTTTTCATCTTCGCGGGCGCGCGAGAGATGGGTGTGATCAGTGACTGTGATTGCCGGCAATGCCTGTCACGCTTTGACTGCAACGGCACCGTTGGTTTTCCGTACGTTGCGTGGCCGTCAGCGATAACATTCGACCGGAGATTTTGCCTTCTGCCTTGGCCTGTGCGACATTGGCGTGCGTGCGCTCCATCAGTTGATCGCGTTCGGACTGAGCGAACGCCGCAAACGTGCGCGTTATGAGATCACCTGCCGCGCTGGGCGCTTCCATGACCGACGGACCTGGCACAATGACTCCGTGAACCTAAGCAGTGCGCGCCATGCGGCTGCGCAGACGGAGCATCTGGATAGTAAGAAGGGGAGTCATGGGCAGACGGGATAGGTTTCGCCAACCTGTCTTTCCGGCAGGACAAGGGCCGCGTGGCAGGCCAAGTCTGTTCTGCCAGGTGGCCTTCGTCATTTTTGACGCGTCAATCGTGATACGGAAGTCACGATTGCGTATATCACAACATGACATATAATAAAAACTGCCGGCAACGAGCGGCAAGAGGAGGACGAATGCTTTTCCGACATGATTTGTCCGTGGGATTTCTGGTGGCAATCACGACCATCCTTGGGATGATACTGATTGGCAATCTGGGGGAAGCCCTGCGGCTCAACCGTTGGCACCCCGCGTTAATTGGTGCGGCCGTTGGCGCGTTGTTGGGCGTTGCTCTTATCGAAGCGGTGCCGATGATCGTCTGACTCGCTGCCACGGAAGGGAGGTGCGCGTTGGCCGATTGTAGAGGGGATACAGATGGTCCTGTTTGACCGGGTTCTCCTGTGCTATGACGCGACGCCTGAAGGCCGACTCGCGTTGCGCCGCGGCGCGCTGCTTGCGCAACAGCTAGGGGCCGAGACGCACGTGCTGTCAGTTTTCGACAGCACGTACTGGTCAAGCGGATTCGACGTCGTGTCGTCCGCCAGGTTCGAGATTGATGAGGAAGCCTCAAGAGAAACGCTAAAGGAAGGGATCGACAGGCTGAGAGCATGGGGCGTGAGCGCGACAGGGCATGCGGCGGTGGGAAACGCCGTGGATCAGATAGCGCGCCTTGCCAATTCGTTGAAGGTCGACCTGATCGTTATTGGGCACCATCAGCGCGGCTTCCTTGCGCGCTGGTGGACCGGAGAAAATCATGCGCTTCTGCTTGAGCGCGTGTCGTGCGGTGTTCTGTTCGAGGTTGCCGATTAAGTCTCGCGCAAGATTTTAAACGGGTGTGTGATGAACAGGTACGCGTACGAAGAATACCGGTCGTGCCAGATCTACGCGGGTGCGCAGATCGATCGGGATGCTGGCGAAGGCGCGCAGTTGGGCGTCGTCTATCAGCCGGTGGCCGTTATCGAGTGGCAAGACAGCACCGGGTCACATCGAAAGCTGCTATGTGATCCGAAACAAAGGGTCTTTGCGCGCTCAGGAGACGCTTTGAAAATTGCCACTGCGATTGCGAAAGACTATATCGACAGTATGTCGTTGCTGGCCCATCTGACTTAGGTCTACCAGACCTCCATCCACACTGCAATGGGCTTCTACAGCCCCCAGATGATATCGGCATTCTGTTTTCGGGCTTCGCGCAACATGTCGAGAAACGGCCACGCCCGTTGCGACAGCCCACTGCCCGATTGCTGGTGGTGCTCGCGCGAGTACTGAAACGATTCGAGAACAATCTCCGCTTTTTCGTCGTCCGAGATTGCCGCTTCAAGCCGGCTGATTGCGAGGGGCAGTTCATCGTGCAGGATGACGCCGCGCGTATCGAGTCGCTTGCCGACGAGCCCCAGCAAATACTGGGCGAGATCCCTAAGCATTACTACATCTGGCGCAGCGGGCGTTTGAAACGTGATCAGCATGATAGCTCCTTGTGGCCTGGCGCGATCCGTCGCAACGGATGATTGTCTTCCGTGACGACAGTCGAGGCCTTCAGGATGACCGGATTTGTGCATTCGAGCGAACGTGGCGTCCCCATGGGCGCACGCAATCCGGGCGAATCATCCTTGTAATTTCATCCGGACTGCCTGTGCTCAAACATCAGTCACGAGAAGGCCTGCTTTCATTTTAGATCATGATATGACATATTCAAGCCGGATAGGCCGTCCGTCGGGGCGCCGTGTGACCGCCGAACGCGGAGGCGGGCCGCTGGAGGTCCCGGTTCTGCCACCAGCGATCGGCTCAGAATCCGCTTTTATATCACAATGAAATATAATAATGACAAGACGTTCTTTCGCTTCGGGAGGGTTAGACCTTAAGGTGTAGTCCCTTCCCGCGTCATGCCATTTACCCACGCCCGGTCCAATCTTGTCCTCCTACGCTGTTTCCCGCTGGTTATCTGGCTTTCTTCCCAGTCTCATCGCCGTCCGTTGGCCGGAACGCTTGAGATCGTGCCTCGGTGCGTTGCTTGGGATCGCGTTTACCGGCGGAACCATGCACGTCCTGCTCGGACCGGCTGCAAGCATTCCGCTGCTGGTTGCGCCAATGGGCGCGTCGGCCGTGTTGCTGTTTGCGGTGCCGGCAAGTCCGCTTGCGCAACCGTGGTCGATCATTGGCGGCAATCTCGTCTCCGCTACGGTGGGTGTCGCCTGTGCAAGCTGGATCGCCAATCCGGTCGGCGCCGCCGCGCTGGCCGTCGCGCTGGCGATTTGCCTGATGTTCGCGCTGCGTTGTGTCCACCCCCCGTCGGGCGCAGTCGCGTTGACTGCGGTCCTCGGTGGTCCGGCCGTTCACGCTCTGGGCTACCGTTTTGTCGCTGAGCCCATTGCCATGCAGTCTGCGGCGCTTCTGGTCGCCGCTATCGTGTACCACGCGGCCACTGGGCATCGTTATCCGCACGTCGCACATCCGGGTGTGGGTCAGCGTGCAACGGGATCTCCGGCGGCACCTGCGGCCGGATTCACGCGCGCGGACCTTGATGCGGCGCTGAACCGGCGCGGCGAATTGCTCGACATCAACGTCGACGATCTGGAATCGCTGCTGCGCGATGTCCAGTTGCAGGCCTATGCGCGCACGGTCGGCGAACTGAGTTGCGCCGATATCATGTCAAGCCCCTTGGTGGCCGTATCAGCGACGACGCGGGCTTCGCAGGCATGGGGTCTGCTCAAGGAGCACGGTATCAAGGCGCTCCCCGTCATCGATGCGGAACGGCGCGTGATCGGCATCGTCACGCGCGCTGACCTCGTTGACAAACGGGCCTTCGGGAGCGCGTCGATTCTGCCGCCGCTGGTGCAACGCTGGATCAGGCGAGGCATGGCGTTGGCGCCGGTGGTTGGCGCATTGATGAATCCCGACGTGCGTACCGTGACTGCGAATACATCTTTCGCGGAACTGTTGCCCCTTTTTGCAAACGACGGACACCACCATATTCCGGTCTTGGATGTCGAGGAGCGACTCGCCGGGATGATTACCGAGGCGGATCTGATTGCGGGCCTGTACCGCCAGACATATAACGGGCAGCAGCGCGCAGCGTAGCCGTTGTCCCTGTGCCTCGGTCGGTTTCAGATGTAAATATCATAAAGCGATATAATCGCGCTTTTGCCTTCTACACCGGGACTCCGATGAAAACACTCGCGCGCGGTTTGAGCAAGACGAACTTCGAGCAACTGTCCGAGTTTCGCTACCAGATGCGCCGCTTCGAGCGATTTTCCGAGCAGGCCGCGCAGGGCGAAGGTATTACCCCTTTGCAGTACCTGTTGCTGCTGCATATCAAGGGCTATCCGGAGCGCGACTGGGCGACCATCGGCGAACTCGCGGAGCGGCTCCAGTCGCAGCACCACGGCGTGGTCGCCCTAGTGTCCCGTTGTGAGGCACTTGATCTCGTCCGGCGCAAGATCAGCGACACCGATCGCCGCCAGGTCGAGGTTCATCTGCTGAAAGCGGGCGAGCAGGTGCTCTCCCGTCTGGCGGAAATGCATCGTGCCGAATTGAAATCCCTCAAGGGTGCCTTCAAGGTTCCCCAGATCGACGTTGAGTAACCATGAACCACGATACGCATAAGCGCGACTTCTCATCCAACGCGCGGCTTCCTGAAATTTCCCTGCTAGCGGCAGCGATTGGCGCGCTCAGTACGCTCGCGGCGTTTGTGCTGCTGAGCCTGATTCACCTGTTCACGAATCTGTTTTTCTTCGGTGCGTTCTCTTTCGCGGATCGATCGCCGGCACTGAACACGCTCGGTGGCTGGGTGATCGCGATACCGGTGGTGGGTGGCCTGATCGTGGGTCTCATGGCGCGCTACGGTTCGGAGAAAATCCGCGGCCACGGTATTCCGGAAGCAATCGAAGCTATCCTGTTCGGCAAGAGCCGCATGTCACCGAAAGTCGCGATTCTCAAGCCGCTGTCGTCCGGCATCGTGATCGGCAGCGGCGGCCCGTTTGGTGCCGAAGGCCCGATCATCATGACAGGCGGTGCACTCGGTTCGCTGATCGCGCAGTGCGTGAAGGTGACGTCGGCGGAACGCAAAACGCTGCTGGTGGCCGGTGCGGCTGCCGGTATGACAGCAGTCTTCGGGACGCCCGTGGCCGCCGTGCTGCTGGCGGTTGAACTGCTGTTGTTCGAATGGCGGCCGCGCAGCTTCTTGCCGGTTGCACTGGCGTGCGCAGTCGCGGGCTTTGCGCGCGCGGCATTCTTCGGTACAGGTCCGCTGTTTCCCCTCGAAACGGCGCCTCCTGGCGCGCTCTCGCTCGTGTCATGCGTGATTGCCGGCCTGTTGAGCGGGGCGCTAGCCTCCGGCCTGTCCGCTGCTTTGTACAAGACCGAAGACCTGTTCGGCAAGCTGCCTGTTCACTGGATGTGGTGGCCCGCGCTCGGCGGCCTTGTGGTGGGGATCGGCGGATTTCTCGAACCTCGCGCGCTTGGCGTGGGCTACGACGTGATCGGAGACCTGCTGCATCAGCATGTCGTGCTGCAGGTCGCTATCGCCATTCTGGTTGTGAAGGCCATTATCTGGGTGGTTGCGCTGGGCTCCGGCACGTCGGGCGGGGTGCTCGCTCCGCTGCTCATGTTGGGTGCAGGACTTGGCACCGTGTTTGGCCACGTGCTGCCAGGCGGCGAACCAGCGCTGTGGCCGCTCGTTTGCATGGCAGCGACACTCGGTGCAACGCTTGGTGCGCCGCTCACGGCAATCGTGTTTGCGTTTGGCCTGACGCACGATAGCAACGCGTTGTTGCCGCTCCTGGCCGCTACGCTCGTGGCACACGGCTTTGCGACCGTGGTCATGCGGCGCTCCATCATGACGGAGAAGATCGCTCGCCGCGGATACCACATCTACCGGGAGTATGGTGTCGATCCGCTCGAACGCCACTACGTCGACGAGGTGATGTCCCAGTCCGTCGAGACGATCGACGCCAACCTGCCGGTGAGCGAGGCGCTGACGACATTCTTTGGCACCACGCAAACGCATCGAGCCTATCCGGCGCTCAAGGACGGTGTAGTGACCGGCATGGTAGACCGCGCGGCGCTAGAGCAGTTTCGTGATAAAGGGACCGCAGGGGCCGCCCAGGCGTCCGATGCGCGCCTTGCCGATCTGTTGAGCGCAAACGCGCCGATTGTTGCGTTGCCCGATGAAACCTGCAGGCTGGTCGCGACGCGGCTCGCAGTCCATGGTCTCGAACGTTTGCCCGTGGTTGCCGACAGGCAGACGCTCCGTCTGGTCGGGATCGTCTCGCGAAGCGATCTGATCAAGCCGTCTCTCGCGCATTTCGAAGACGAACACAAGAGAGAGCGGTTCCGCCGCGTTACGTTTAACCGCAGTGCGAAGCGTTTTCCGCCAGTGCGGCGGACGGGATGATTTGAATCGCACCGCTGGCGTTACCTGCTGCCCGAGCCCTTCCTGTTGTCGAGGCATTGCCGCGGTGCGCGAGACATATATCATAAAGTGATATATAATAGAGGTAAGGTGCAGCGGGCTTTTGAGTGGGGCGACCGCGCTCACGAGCAGTGTGTGGTTGCGTAGCGGCTACGCCGCAATTGAATGGCAACGGTCTTGAATCGGAGGCAGTGTCGATATGCCCGCATTCGGCCGCATCCTGCTCTGTTATGACTCAACGCGTGAAGGACGAAGGGCGTTGCGCCACGGGGCTGCCTTGGCGGAACAACTCAAGGCCGAAACTCACCTGCTTGCCGTGCTGAATAGCGCGGCGTGGGTGCAAGCGGCCGAGATCGCGTCTGCCGTGCCGTTCGATGTCCTTGAGCAGTCTGCAAAGAAGATCCTTCGTGATGGAATAGCGAAGCTTGCAGCGCGCGGTGTAATCGCCACCGCCCATTTCGCGATCGGCGATCCGCTGGAACGGATTCCGTTTTTCGCCAATCAGCTCAAAGTCGACCTGGTCGTCATCGGCCATCAACGCACCGGCCTGCTTAAGCGCTGGTGGAGCGGCAAAAACGACGGGTTGCTGCTGGACCGGGTTTCCTGCGCGGTGCTGGTTGCTATGGAGCGGGAAGACCAGGAGACTGACACGCGGGCAGAGGCGACCTCCGCGCGCGCTTGATCGGCTGGGTTGGTCAGATCCGGCCCACCAACAGTCTGCGTGACCCACCCTCGTCAATATTCTGGAATATGACCTACAGGACGATTGAAACCACGATCGGCAACACCTCCCTGGTTGAACTTGTCCGTCTGCCGGACGAGCTGATTCGGGCGCGCAACAACGTCATTCTCGGCAAGCTGGAGGGCAACAACCCAGCGGGTTCAGTCAAGGATCGCGCGGCGCAGTCGATGATTAGGGGGGCCGAGCAACGCGGGCGCATCCGGCCCGGCGACGTGCTGATCGAAGCCACCAGCGGAAACACAGGTATCGCGCTCGCCATGATCGCCGCCCTGGGCGGCTACCGGATGGTGCTGCTGATGCCGGAGGATGTGTCGGTGGAGCGGTGCCGCAGCATGGCCGCGTACGGCGCAGAAATCATTTTGACTCCGGCCAACGGAGGCATGGAATGCGCGCGGGACATCGCTGCGCAGATGGAGCGGGAAGGCCGGGGGATTGTGCTCGATCAGTTTTCCAATCCCGATAATCCGCTCGCACATTACGAAGCAACCGGTCCGGAGATCTGGCGCGAAACGCAGGGACGGATTACGCATTTCGTGTCTGCGATGGGCACCACAGGGACCATCATGGGCGTGAGCCGGTTTCTGAAAGAGCAGAATCCCGCCGTCCAGATTGTCGGGGCGCAACCTGAAGAGGGTTCGCGCATTCCCGGCATACGCAAGTGGTCCGACGGATACCTGCCTGCATTCTTCGAGCCCGGGCGGATTGATCGAACCGAGTCGATCAGTCAGGCGACCGCCGAAACCACGGCCAGGCGGCTCGCCGCGATCGAGGGAATCTTCTGCGGCATTTCCGCAGGGGGTGCATGCGCCGTCGCACTGCGTATTGCGCATGAGGTTGAGAATTCAACGATTGTGTTTGTCGTTTGTGATCGCGGCGATCGATATCTGTCGACTGGCGCGTTTCCAGCATAGGTGGATCTGACTATGAACGCCGACAATGCTTCGGTATGGCTGATTGCCATATTGGTTGTGTGGGGCGTGCTGGGTGCCGCCCTGTGTGACCTCCTCAATGATGCCGATTGGGAACCGGCTTCGCGCCCACGCGAGACATTGGCGGACGGGCGTAACGGCACCTCTCCGGGCAACGGTGCAAACCGGCAACCGCCGGCGCTGCCGTGGCGCAGGTGTATTCGGTGGCCAAAGGCTCGACGGAGGATGAGTCGTGCGAATCGTTTGCACAGGCGTTATTGATGCCCTACAGCGGGCAAGCGCAAGTCCTGAAATAAGTGGTAGCCCTATGCGCGCCCCGTTATTTGCTGTCCGTTACAGGCGGCTGGTGGTCCTCGTCAGGCTGCCGTAGAACGCAATAAAGTTGTCAACGTTGCATCAATAGACCCGTCAATTCGACGATGCGCGGTGCGTGAATCGTTGCAGATCCTTGATAGGCGGCGATTTGCCCTTGTGCGATAAGGTTCTAACCAAACTCGATCAGCAGGGCACTTGTTAATGTAATTCCCGCTGTGAGCTCCTATGCGATGAGAACCCCGGTGAAGAATCAGGGGTTGCCCGGTTGCATTCGCTTCCGGCTGCGCTGCGCAGATCCCGAGCTTGCAAATCTCTGGGGGCATACGCCAAAACGAAGCAGGCAGTAGCCGGACCGCAGACCGTCGTTCACATGCGACGTCGATCGGACGTTCAGACGTCCGATCCGCCCGGCATGCGGCCATTCAATTCGCGACGATGAGCGTCGCATCCCTGGCATGAGAGTTATTACATTGCAGCTCACGTGCGTGGTTCGCAGGGTCCGCTTTCGCGGTCGACCGAGCACAGTTGCGGACCCGTACGAACAGACAGTACCGTCCACAGCCAACCAAAAGACTACGCTTACAACCGCACGCTGACGCCGAGGACTTGCGTGCATCCCGGCAGATCACCCGGTGACGGGAGCAAGGACAAACTCATAAGCGTTGTGCAAATTACATCACATTATGATATATATAGCGTCCACACGTTATCGATCATTGGCTGTCAGGCAAGGGTAATCATGAGCGAGCACAAAGGCGACTTCGCAACAGATGTCCGGCTTCTGCGTATCAGTGCCATTGCGGCGGCCGGCGGCGCGTTGAGCACCGTCGCCGCCGATTTTCTGCTGCACCTGATCCGCTTCTTCACGAACCTGTTTTTCTATCAGACGATATCCACGGCGAACCATTCGCCGTCGGAGAACACGCTTGGACTAATCGTCGTTGCAATTCCCGTAATTGGCGGCCTGCTGGTGGGATTGATTGCGCGGTACGGTTCGGAGCAGATTCGCGGTCATGGCATACCCGAAGCCATCGAAGCCATTCTGTTCGGCAAGAGCAAGATGTCGCCGAAAGTGGCGATCCTCAAGCCGCTCGCCTCGGCGATCGCGATCGGCAGCGGCGGACCCTTTGGTGCGGAAGGACCGATCATCATGACGGGCGGAGCGATCGGTTCGCTCATTGCTCAATATTTCCATCTGTCGAGTGCCGAAAGAAAGGCACTCCTGGTGGCGGGCGCGGTGGCCGGCATGACCGCGGTGTTCGGCACACCGGTTGCGGCTGTGCTGCTCGCCATTGAGCTCCTGCTGTTCGAACTGCGGCCTCGCAGCCTCTTGCCGGTCGCCATCGCGTGTGCTGTGGCAGGTTTCACCCGGCCGCTGTTTTTAGGCAGCGGGCCTTTGTTCCCGTTGCATACGTTGCCGCTCGGTCCGATGGGTCTCGTGTCGTCGGCCATCGCGGGTGTGATCACCGGTGCGTTGTCCTGGGGATTGTCCACGGGGCTCTACAAGGTGGAGGATATATTCGGCAAGTTGCCGATCCACTGGATGTGGTGGCCGGCATTGGGTGCAATCGCGGTCGGTATCGGCGGCTATTTTCAGCCGCGCACGCTCGGTGTTGGTTACGACGTCATCGGAGACCTGCTGCAAAATCACCTTGCTGTGAAAATCGTGATCGCGATTGTCCTGGTCAAGGCCATCATCTGGGTCATTGCCCTGGCCTCGGGCACATCCGGTGGCGTACTGGCTCCGTTGCTGATGATGGGCGCAGGCGTGGGCGCCATCGTCGGCCCGTACATGCCTGGAGGCGAGCCTGCGGTCTGGCCGCTCATCTTCATGGCCGCTGCGCTCGGCGGCATGATGCGCGCGCCCGTGATGGCTTCCGTGTTTGCGTTCGAACTGACGGGCGACGGGAATGCGTTGCTGCCGCTGCTGGCGGCCGCCGCAGTCGCCTATGGTTTCACGGTCCTTCTCATGCGCCGCTCGATTCTGACAGAAAAGATTGCCCGCCGCGGCTATCACATCTATCGCGAGTACAGCATCGATCCACTCGAAAGACATTATGTCGAAGAGGTCATGACCCGCGCCATCGTGACAATCGACGCGAAAACGACGGTCGCCGAGGTACTCCGAGACTATTTCGGGGCGGGGCAGAAGTATCGTGCCTATCCGGTTGTCGACTCCGGAATCCTGGTGGGCATGGCAGACCGGACGCTGCTCGACCGGATTCCTCCGGAAAAAGCCGGTGCTCCGCTTGGCACGTTCTTCGGGCAAACGCGGCCCGACATCGCGCTACCAGGAGAGACCTGTAGAAGCGTGGCCGCTCGCCTCGCTATAACCGGACTCGACCGTGTTCCCGTGGTCGAAGACGAGAAAACGTATCACCTGCTCGGCATCGTATCGCGGCACGACCTGCTCAAGCCGTCGATGTCGGTGTTCGCCGAAGAGCATGAACACGAGCAATTCCGCCGTGTTTGGATTCCGCGCAGCACGCGCCTCGCACCGACCAACAAGCGGGAAGATATGCCGAGCGAGCACGCCGATATACGGCGGTGAAAAACAACAGGGCAACGGAGAGACAGATGCCTCAGGACGGAAAAGTAAGCCGGTGGATCAGCGAGGTTCGCACGCGGATGAGCACGTCCGCGCGCACCAAGCCATGTGAGAGACAGCCATATAATGTCGAAAGGTCCGAACACCGAAAACTTTCTGCCGTTTTGAAGTCGGTTGCGGCGAAAGCGCTGCTGGAGCGGGACAGGCGCCGGCGCAACATGCCGCACGAATACTACCCAATGTTGCTGGATCCGCGCATGGTCTATTCGTGCGCCTATTTCGAAAACGGCGACGAAGACCTCGCAACCGCTCAACTGAAAAAGATCGATCACGTCCTCACGAAAATCGGGCTCAAGCCGGGGCAAAGTCTGCTTGATGTCGATTGCGGGTGGGGAGCGTTGGTGATTCGGGCCGCCGAGAAGTTCGGCGCGCGTTGCGTCGGCATTACGCAGTCGAAGAATCAGTTCGATCGGGCCAACGAGTGCATTAAGGCAGCAGACCTGGCCGACCGTGTCGAGATCCGTTTGCAAGCTTATCCCGATGTCGAGGGCTGGTTCGACCGGATCACGAGCTTGGGCATGTTCGAGTTCGACAGTCGCGGCGATCTTTGGGAGTACTTCTCCGTCTTGCAGGAGCATCTCGCAACGGATGGCGTGCTGGTCAGTCATGGAATCATGGCGGCGGGACCAGCTAGCAGCGAGTTGGGCCTGGATGGTGGCGGGTTTTCCGGCGGATATGTGTTTCCGGACGACGAACTACCCGACCTTGGCTATGCGTTAACTGCGATGCGGGAAGGTGGACTAGAGGTGTCAGACATTCAGAACCTGCGCCGGCATTGTGTGAGGACGCTGCGTTTGTGGGAGCAGAACTTCAGGACGAAGTCGATGGCACTGCGGCAACACGTCGATGACCGTAGCTTCCAGACCTGGTGCGACTACCTGAGCGGCTGGGCCGCTGCGTTCGAGCATGATGATGTGGCCATTTACGAGATAGTCGGGCGTAAGGTAGGCACGCGCGCCAGTGCGCTACCGTGGCCCGGCCCGGCGGGTTGATCGCCCTGTGGCTTCTCAGCGCGTTTAACTGCCGCCTGCGCTCGATCGGCGCTTGGTGACCTGTGACTTGTAGATTCCCGAATAACCGCTGCCGAAGTCGAGCTGGCGTGCAAGCACGCCGCGCATCGTGAGAAAACGCTCGCGGCGGTAGGTCTCGATCTGATGCCCGCAGAACACCTCGCCCGCTTCTTGAGGAATGGGTGGGCAAATGTATCTTGTAAATCGACGTGAGAAGCTCAGCCAGGCGTAAAGACGATGGACGCGTTCACTTAGAACGTACATCATTCATTGTGCCAACACAGCATGGCCAATGTCCGCTTCGTACGAGAGTGAGAGACTGTATCGGGTCGCGTGCCGCCGATCGCGGACAGGCCGGGAGCGGCCAGGAACAGGCATTCGACATGGGCATCAAGTCTGGTGACAATCGCAGATGCGTCGGCTGAACCATTTCGAATGCCGCATTGGAGTTGCAATGGCAAAGCATGGGCAATTCATCACGTTAGGTCGGTCAGTCATCGCGTATCCGATAGCCGTGGCTGCGGGTGCGATGACGTTTATTCCAGCCCTTATTGTCGGAAGTACGCAACTCCCTGGTGTCGCCGCAAAGCACGGATTTGTGTTCAGCATTCCTCACTTTTTCAGAGTTGAGCTGGGCGCTGCCCTATTGGGCCTCGCGATTTTTGCGTTGCCGATCTTCCCCTTCTACGTAGCCGGAATGATCGTTGCCAACAAAGTCGGAACGCGGCACTGGCTTTATTTCGCGACTATGGGCGTGGTGCTGTCCGTGGGCCTCTGGGCGGGCATGATCTTTTTGTCTCCCCGCGTTGACAACGAACATTTCGCATTCAGCGTGCTGATCCGGCTCGTTGCTCCCGTTGGGGTAGTGAGCGGTCTTGCTTGCTGGCTGTTCCTCTATCTTACGTGGCTGCGTGAGGCCTCATAACCATCGTCCGATTCGTCTTTTGAATGTCTGCTGTCGGCAAAGGCAGTGGTCCGCTGTGGGTCGCGTGCTGTCGATCGGGACCGAAGGCGATTCGGGCGGTCCATGCCGTTTGCATGAGACAGTAGCCGGCCACTTTCGGACGGTCGACAACATCGCGGGAATCGTCAACAATCGTCGATATCCCAATGCTGCGGTCGACGCTTTCGAATGGAAAATTTTGAAGTCATGCTTCGTGCGGCGACCGCGGCCGACGAGCCGTTTCTGTTCGACTTGCGGAGAGCGACGATGGACGAACACCTGGAACGCGCTGGCGAGTCGACCGACGAGCGCGCTCATTGGGAGCGTCTTCGCTATCGCTATAACGACGCTTACATAATCTGTTGCGGATCGGAAAGACTTGGAATTTTCAAATTCTTCCGGGACCCGGATGAATGGACGATCGTACAGATCCAGATCTCGCCGACCCATCAGGGACGCGGCATCGCGGCCTATCTGGTTGGGGAATTTTTACGGCAGGCAGATGCCGCCGGCGTACCTGTCAAGCTAAGCGTTTTGAAAGGAAATCGCGCGATTAATCTTTACCAACGCCTTGGATTTCAGGTAGTCAATACAACTCTCACGTCGTTGCAAATGCAGCGCTTGTAACCGGCAGTCAGCGGCCATTGGCGTACCTTCGACAACCACACATGAATTGGTTGACAATCCAGACCACACGGTCGAACGTGGGCTATCTGGACCGCTGCCCCGCTCCGGTCATCGTTTGGAAAGCGGCGCGCCGTCGTGTCGGTCTTCACCGACAGAGGCCCGGCGGTTTCGGACTATCCATAACTCGGTCCACCACGAAGCAAAATCGCTTCTCGAAAGAAGGAGGGTGTTGAATTGCAAGTACGCAGCATTTCCCCGACCGAGCTTGATCAACTGCTCCTTCTCTATCGTCACCTGCATCCAGCCGATGAAGCGCTCCCGGATGAACCGGTTATTCGCTCAATCTGGAATGAGCTTATGGCGAACCCTCGTCACACCCTGTTCGGTGGATATATGGATAGCGAGCTGGTTTCTAGCTGTGCTCTGACTGTCATACCAAATCTCACCCGTGGTTGCAGGCCTTACGGTGTCCTGGAGAACGTCGTCACTCACAGCGCTCATCGCGGGAAGGGCTACGGCAAAGCAGTGCTTCGAGAGGCGTTGACATCGAGCTGGACGGCTGGCTGCTATAAAGTCATGTTGCTGACGGGAAGAAAGGATAAAGCAACTGTGCACTTCTATGAGTCAGCGGGGTTTGACGGACATGAGAAGCTCGCATTTATCGCGAAGCCAGGACTGTAGTCCCGGCGCCGGCCGACTTTCCACATCTGTCGACACGGGCGCTCAGACTGCTGAGAATCGGTGGGCAAACTTGGGGAGCGCAAACTATGAATTCCGCGATGGCATTGCCGGGTGCAATCAAGACCATCCTTTTCGATGTCGACGGTACGCTTGTGGGAAGAGGAAGAGCCTTACCAGGTGCCGCCGGCGCCGTGGCTTGTGCCCGACGCCAAGGCCTGGCCGTTCGCTTCCTGACGAACACGACCAGCCGGAGTCCCGACCTGTTAGCTGCTGAATTGCAAAGCCGGGGCTTGGCGATCGAGAGCGACGAAATCCAGACCGCTGGCACCGCATGCGTTGAATATCTGAAATCGCGGCCCGGCATTACATGTCACCTGATCGTGCCGTCTTCAATCCGCCCCATGTTTGATGGCATTGCGATCAATGATAAAGAACCCGACGTGGTTGTCATCAGTGATATCGGCGAGCAGTTCAACTTTCAGGTACTGAACCAGGCCTTTCTGATGTTAAGAGCTGGAGCCGAATTGGTTGTGCCTCAAAAAGGGCTCTTCTGGTTTGACCATGACGGTCCCAAGCTCGACTGCGGCAGCTTTATCGTAGGGCTGGAAGCGGCCACGGGCAGACAGGCTACGGTAACCGGCAAGCCGTCAGAACTGTTCTTCCAGCGGGCACTCGCTCATGTTGGCTGCCGTGCCGATGAAGCGCTGATCATCGGTGACGACATCAGTACCGATGTGCTTGGTGCGACACGCATAGGCGCCAGATCGTTACTGGTGGGTACCGGAAAATACACCCTAGGCGCGGAGCGCAATGGTGCAGTTTGTCCGGATTACTTCCTGCCCACTCTGGAACAACTGCCGCAACTGCTGGGTGACCATTGAGAGTCGCGCGCTGCGGATCGCCATCAGGCAGTGACCGGCCATGAGCAGCCAGTGGACGTGCACGTCCAGATCGTCGACAATCAAGTTCGACCGTTGCAAACTAGGTGTCGTACGACATATGGATTTCACCTTCCTGCCGCGATGGAAAGAAGAGCTTGTCTGCTTGAGTTCACTTGGGGAATTGATTCTCGAGATGCCGATGGGAGTTCCTGCCATCTATCTGCCAACAGAAGCAGTCTGGCAAGACTCAGCACCTGAATGGGCGCGCCCGTACTGGAAATCGATTCACCTGCAACTAAAAGCGTGGTGCGCTCTCCATGACTTTCCTCTCTTTGTGGACGATACGGCAAGCGTGTTCACCCAGTAGAGCCACACAGCTGAATTCGCGAGAGCAGCTCGCCAGTTGACCAACGCCGACGAATACTCGTCTTCCGACTCGCTGCTCGATTCGGTACGAGTTCGCGCCCCGGTCAGGTTCTTGCGCCAGTGGCGTAAAGATGGTCGACGCAGTATGCGCTACCGTTCAACTGATTCTTCTCGCAGCCATTCCACATGCATTTTGCCGCCGCATTCTCCCCGCGCAACTGAGCGAGATACTCCTTTCGCAGAGCCTCGTCTGAAGCATTCCAGCCTTTCGTAGCGTTGACCTTTACCGCAAACTGAATCTGATACTTGTCCCATTCATCAACAGCCCATAGTTGTCCGCAGGTCTGGCATCGTAGGAGCGCTGTCCAGTCCGCAGCATCAACGCGCTGGAAGCCGGGAAACAGTGCCGCCAAAGTCCCGTCAATTCTGCGTATTGCTGGCTGATCGTCGCAATCACATTTCATAGGCTTCCCGCAGCCGCTCAACGCTGAAGGAAGGTAACAGCGATAGCACGGATCAGGTCGTCAACCCTCGCCCGCTTCGCTTCGGAAATCTCTGTCCGGCAGTCGGCTCGTAATGCTCGTAGCGCTTCGTGCAGATCACCCCAATCGTCCGTCAGCCCGCTTGCCAGCGGCCACGCGCGAAGCAAGTGGCGTAAGGGACGTGCGGCGCGACGTTCGCACCAAATGTCGAAAAGTTCGGAACATCCAGCGTTGATGTCGTCAGGAAACATTGATAGGGTTTCGTCGGGTATCGTCAAGGAAGGTATCAATGATGCACCATTTCGAGTGACCGTTATGGAGCATATCGATCGTCCCTACCGGGTCGATCAGAGTCAATCGCTCCGTTTGAACTTCGTCCAGAATGACATAAAACCTGATCCAGGACTTTCCGCTTGCTTATTACCGACCACCAGATTGTTGGGTCGAATACTTTAGCCGATTCGCCGAACCTATCGCACCAGAGCCCGGAAGGGTTCCAATAACGAGACGGTGGTTCCGTGACCAATCCTCTCAACCTCGATCTTCGAGCACGCCGACCGTGCGCTCATCCAGATGAGCCAGCACTTCCGCGATGATCGGCGGTCCATGATCGGAAATGATCGACATCGACTGCTCGATGAGCGGCAGGGCGACCCTGTCGAACGCGACATCTACGATCGCATCGCGCACGGCAACGACGCGGCCGCCGGGCACTTGCGTCGCGGCATTCATGGTTGAACCGGGCTTCTGCCGGTTGCAGGATTGCGTTCGCGAATTGCCGGCATGCGCAGCGGCAATCCAATAACCGTCGCGGCGGAGGCGTCCTGCGCTGGGCCTACCGGCAGCACAGTGCGGCCATGCGTTTCGTTGATGATTTCCGCCGCCGACAGATAGAACGCGAGCGCAGCGGTGACAAGCCCGCCATAGCCGCCAGCATGGTGCAGCACGGCGAGACCAGTCCATTCGCCTGCGGCAAGCAGGAAGAAGGTGATCCACAGCGCGAAAAACACCAGTTGCAGTGCACGGGGCGAGCGCCATGTCGCAACCCACATGTACAGCGTGAAAACGCCCCACAGGCCGAGATACCAGCCGACAAACGTTGCGGGAACCTTATCGTGCAGAAACAGCACGAACAGCACAAGCGACCACCAGAAAGCGGCGTAGCTCAGAAAGGCGGTGGCGCCGAAGGTGTTGCGGCGTGGAATCTCCATGAGCCCGGCGAGCGCCTGTGCCGTACCGCCGTAGGCGAGTGCGACCGCGAGCACCAGCCCCATCGAATCAGCGCTATACCAGCCGGCGTTGATCATGCTGAGCAGCCAGGTGGTCAGGGCAAACCCGGCAAGTCCAAGCGGACCGGGATTGAGTGTCTTCGTATTCATGATGAGCGTCTCTTGCAGCATGGCAGAAATGAACCGTAGCGCCGCGCGTCCGGATACATCAGGCGCACGGCGATAACAGAGGGAAGATCGCGCATGACCGCCTTTAGGCCAGATCGGCAAACTGCGCGATGACAGCGGGATTTTCGACCGTGGACATATCTTGTGCGAGTGCTTCGCCTTTCGCTACCGACCGCAGCAACCGGCGCACGATCTTGCCGGAGCGCGTTTTCGGCATGGCATCGCCGAAGCGGATCTCCTTCGGCTTCGCGATCGGTCCGATTTCCTTGCCGACCCATGCACGCAGTTCGGCCGCGACCAGTTTTGCTTCTTCACCTTCGGGACGTGTGCCTTTCAACACGACAAATGCGACGATGACTTCGCCTAATGTTTCATCCGGGCGACCGACCACCGCTGCCTCGGCGACCAGTGGGCAGGCGGCAAGCGCGGACTCGATTTCCATCGTGCCCATCCGGTGTCCCGACACGTTCAGCACATCGTCGACACGTCCCGTGATCGTGAAATAGCCGTTCTCGGGATCGCGTATTGCCCCGTCGCCGGCAACGTAGAGCTGGCCGCCGAGTTCGTCGGGGTAGTAGCCGGTGCGAAAGCGCTCCGGGTTACCCCAGACGGTGCGCATCATCGAAGGCCATGGCTTCCTGATGACGAGAATGCCGGCCTGACCATTCGGCACTTCATGACCGGCTTCGTCGACGATGGCTGCGTCGATACCTGGAAGCGGCAACGTGCACGATCCGGGCACGAGCGGCGTCGCACCAGGCAACGGCGTAATCATGTGGCCGCCGCTCTCGGTCTGCCAGAAGGTGTCCAGCACCGGACACCGGTTGCGGCCAACATGCTGCGCATACCACGTCCACGCGCTCGGATTGATCGGCTCGCCGACGGTGCCGAGGATGCGCAGCGTACTCAGATCGAAGCTGCGGGGGTGGACGGCTTCGTCCGCTTCGGCGGTCTTGATGAGGGAGCGGATGGCTGTCGGCGCCGTATAGAAGATCGTCACCTTGTGGCGCTGGATCATTTCCCAGAAACGGCCTGCATTCGGATAAGTCGGCACGCCCTCGAACATCACCTGGGTCGCGCCGACAGCGGTTGGGCCATAGCAGATATAGGTGTGGCCGGTGATCCAGCCGATGTCTGCGGTACACCAGAAGACGTCGTCCGGTTTGATGTCGAAGGTCCATTTCATCGTCACGGCCGCCCACAAAAGATAGCCGCCGGTGCTGTGCTGAATGCCTTTGGGCGAACCCGTCGAACCAGAGGTGTACAGCACGAACAGAGGATGCTCTGCGCCGACCCATTCCGGCTCGCAGGTATCCGGCTGGCGCTGTTCCAGTTCGTGCAACCACGCGTCGCGCCCGGCGATCCACGGAATCCGCCCACCTGTACGCCTGTAAATGATGACCGTCTTGATCGCATCGGTACCGCCCATACCGAGCGCTTCGTCGACAATGGTCTTGAGCGGCAAGGTCTTGCCTGCGCGCACCTGTTCGTCCGCCGTGATAATCGCGACTGCGCCGAGATTGACCATCCGCTCATGGAGCGACTTCGCGGAGAAACCGCCAAACACGACCGAATGCGGCGCGCCGATACGGGCGCACGCCTGCATTGCGACGACACCTTCGATCGACATCGGCAGGTAGATGATGACTCGGTCGCCTTTCTTCACACCCTTTGCCCGCAGCGCGTTGGCGAGGCGGCAAACGCGGTGATAGAGCGCCTGATAGTTGATGGTAGTGACGGTACCGTCGTCCGCTTCAAAGACAATGGCGGTTTTGTTCGCGTTGCCGTTGGCGAGATTACGGTCGAGACAGTTATACGACGCGTTCAGTTCACCATCTTCGAACCACTTGTAGAACGGCGGATTGGTGTCGTCGAGAATCTGCGTGAACGGCCGGCGCCAGCTCAGATGTTCCCGGGCGAGACGGGCCCAGAATGCTTCGTGATTCTCGTTTGCTTCAGCGACCAGCGCACGGTAGCCGTCGATGCCGTCGATGGAGGCGTGACGCGACGGCAAAATGAGCGGCAGCGTATCGCCAACGGCGTTGTCCAGTTGGGTCGATTCGATAGTAGACATGGTCTTCTCGCGTGAATCATGAGGTCGGCGACCGGCACGCGATCGTCGTTCGAGAAAGGGCTCTCGATAGCCTTGCGGGATGCCGCCCTCATGACACCTGCGGGAAGCCCGGTGCAGGGCGAGAGTGCATCGCGGTGCTCCGTAAGCGTGACGCTGAACCCTGTGTGGATGTACGGCGTCGCGATGAAACGACTATAAATCTCTATTCGATTGAGCTCTTGATACAGCTCAACGACCCCTCGCGTTGCGGATCAAATGAGTGCCAGTCCTTCGAAATCGACGATCCGGATCTGCTTGCCGTGAGTTTCGACCAGTTCGTCTTTGTGAAGCTTCGAAAACATGCGGCTCACCGTTTCGAGCTTCATCCCAAGATAACTGCCCATCTCTTCGCGCGTCATCCGCAGATTGAATTCGGCCGCGGAGTAGCCAAGTGTTTTCAGGCGTTGCGACAGGTTGAGCAGGAACGCAGCGACCCGCTGTTCCGCCGTCATCGTGCCGAGCAGCATCATCAGACCGGACTCGCGAACGATTTCGCCGCTCATCATCCGGTGCACATGTTGCTGCATCGCCTTCATCTCGTGACAGAGGCCCTCGAGCACGCTGAACGGGATGATGCACACGCTGCTGTCTTCGAGCGCGATGGCATCACAGCTGTGGCGCTCGGTATGGACACCATCGAGGCCGAGCATCTCGCCGGCCAGGTTGAAGCCGGTCACCTGCTCGCGGCCATCGCGATGCATGACGACAGTTTTGAACGAACCCGACCGTACTGCATAGACGCTCTGGAAAGTATCGTTCGCGCGATACAGCGATTCACCGCGCCTGATCGTCCGCGTCGAGCAGATGATCGAGTCGAGCCGGGCCAGTTCGGACGGTGTCAGGGTCTCAGGCATGCACGTTGCGCGGACCGGACAGTTTGAACAGACGTTTCCGGCGCGCTTCGGAATAGACAAGGCAAAAGACGCGGCAGACGACGGCGGTGGCAGCGCGAGCGTCGTGTCGTCCACGCTATCGTCCACGTATTGGGCTGCATTGAACATGCTGACCTCCGGTTCATTCGATGATGTGGTCTGAGCGCGCGCGGGCAATGTGCGCAATCGTGTCCCGCGCGAGGTCGAACTCGCTTGTCTTGTCGAAAAAGTAATCGGCGCCCGCGGCGAAACTGGCTGCGCGAAAAGCCTGCGTCGAGTAGTTGGTCAACACGATCGTGATCACCTTCCGGGCACCGTGCGAAAGATGGCTGACCAGGTCCAGGCCGTCACTTCCAGCGAGGCGCAGATCGACGATCACCAGGTCGGCGCCGCTGTTTGCAATGCCTGTCAACGCGGTGCCGGCATCCTCGGCTTCGCCGACCACGTTGGCTTCGGCAATCGGCTTGATCAGGGCGGCGAGTCGCAGGCGTACCGGCGACGAATCTTCAACGAGGAAGACTTTCAGCATGGCACCAGCGTTTTCGGGTTCATGACAGCAGTATCGGCCGCACTATCTTGAAAAAATATCGGCGGCGAATGAGGTTCGGGTAGGCTATATGGAAGCTGTGTAGGGGTTTGCCTACACGACTTCCCCGTTGGGATGACGTGCCACCTGTCCCACTTCAAGTCTGCGACTTTTTACGGACGCTGCGGCGGCGGGGTCAGAGTTCGTCGTTTTCTTCGAAGAGCTTGTGACGGATCGCGTAACGCACGAGCGCGGTGTCGTGCGGCATCTGCATCTTTTCAAGGATGCGGGTTTTGTACGTGCTGACCGTTTTAGCGCTGACGCTGAGTTCCTGCGCGATCTCCGAGATGGTCTGGCCGGCGGCAATGCGCCGGAATACGTCGAATTCGCGGTCAGAGAGCCGCTGGTGCGGCAAGGTGTCGACGGGTTCGTTCAGGCTCAGTGCGAAGCGCTCCGCCATCGCGAGGCTCACATAGACGCCGCCGGCGGCCACTTTGGTGACCGCCGCCACCAGTTCCGCACTGGCGCTTTCCTTTGTCAGATAGCCCGACGCGCCGGCCTTGAAGGCACGCACGGCATATTGCTGTTCTGCATGCATGGTCAGTACCAGCACGCGCAGCGTGGGCTTCTCGTCCTTGATCTGTCTGATGAGTTCAATGCCATTGCGCCCGGGCATCGACAGGTCGAGGACGAGCACGTCGGCCGCACTCGCGCGGACGAGCGCAATGGTGCTTGTGCTATCGCTGGCTTCGCCCGCGACCTCGAAACCGCTTGCACTCTTGAGGATGTGGCGCAGACCGTCGCGCACCAGCGCATGGTCATCGGCCAGTAGCACGCGGGTCATGGGAGTGTCTCATCCTGTTGGATCGAATGCAGCGGGAAAACGGCGGTGATTGCAAAGCCGCGCGCGG
This sequence comes from Paraburkholderia sp. GAS206C, assembly GCF_050435645.1. Taxonomy (NCBI): domain Bacteria; kingdom Pseudomonadati; phylum Pseudomonadota; class Betaproteobacteria; order Burkholderiales; family Burkholderiaceae; genus Paraburkholderia; species Paraburkholderia sp. GAS206C. The sequence continues at coordinate 499,263 of NZ_JBNDKR010000005.1, forward strand.
CCGCCGTTTCAATTGAGATCGAGCCGCCGAGCATATGTGCGCGCTCGCGAATGCCGAGCAATCCAAACGATTTGCTATTTCGGCCATCCGGTTCGACGGTACCTCGACCATTGTCCTCTATTCGCAGGATGCATTGTTCGCCTTCGATGCGTAATACCAGCGTGACGAGTGTCGCGTCCGCGTGCCTCGCGACATTGGTGAGCGCCTCCTGGACGATCCGGAACAGGGTGGTGGCGCCATTACGGGTAAACACGATGTCACCCGGCTCGATCTGACGTTCGATGTCGATACCATAACGGTTCGTGAAATCGTTCGCGAGCCATTCGATCGCGGGCACGAGACCGAGGTCGTCGAGCATCACGGGCCGCAGGTCCGCCGCAATGCGCCGTACCGACGCAACGGTCGCGTCGATCAGACGGCGCATGCCGCGCAACTGGGTGCGCACTTCCGGATCGCCCGCGGGCAGGGCGTCGAGCGCCAGTTCGACGGACGATAGATCCATCTTCAGGGCAGTCAACTGCTGGCCAAGGTCGTCGTGCAATTCGCGGGCTATGCGGGCTTTCTCCTCCTCGCGCACGTTTTGCAGATTCGCCGACAGTTCGCGCAGGTCCTCGCGCGACGCCTTTAGCGCGTTATCGGCCCTGACGCGCTCGGTGACGTCGCGTAGTACCACTGTGTACAGCTTGCCGTTCGCGTCGAGAATCTGCGAGATCGACGCTTCAATCGGAAATTCTTCGCCGTTTGCCCGCAGCCCGAACAGGACGCGCTGCCGGCCCATCTGGCGCTCCGAGACGCCTGTCACGCCAAACTGTTCGACATGTTTTTCGTGTGCACTGCGAAAGCGTTCCGGAATGAAGCGTACGAGAGGCGCGCCGATGGCGTCCATCGCAGAGCAGCCGAATATGCGCTCTGCCATCGGATTGAAGATCACGATGCGCTGCGCTTCATCGACGGTGATGATCGCCTCCATCGATGACCTGATGATGCCCATCATGCGGGCTTCGTTGAGCGTCGATTGAGAACTCGCCCGGCTGGTTTCCGCCGATGTGCCTGCCGCACGGCGGGCGAGCAGAAAGGCGATGCCGGCGAGAAAGATCGCGGCGAGCGTTCCGGCGGCGAGGACCGCGTTGCTGCTGTAATCGGGAATGGCGCTCAGAGCGGCGTCGCTGGTGCTGTAGGACAGCGTTAGCGCTTCGCCGCCGACAGTCAGCGTGTCTGTCTCGTGGAACAGCGGCGGGGCGTCGGCGGAATCGTCCGATGACGTGTCCGTGGTGAACAGTGGCATTGGTGCACCCGCGTTGCTCACCGTGACGCGCAGTGCAAGGCGTGGGTCACGCATGACGATGTCGCCGAAAAGTTGTCCGGTATCGAGCACCGCAACCACGAACCCCGAGATCGCAGCGCGCCGCGCTTCGCGCGACAGCGGCGCGGACCCGGCCGCATACACCGGCAAATACAGATCGAGCATGGCGCGCTCATTGCCCTGGGGCGCCTGTTGCCCGCCGGCGTGCACGTACAGCGAGACCTGTGCGGAATCGCCGGCGCGCAGGAGCGCCGCACGCGCAGTCGCATCGGCCCCGAGGTCGCGATCGGGGCGCGCCGCATCGGCGAACCTGGGCCACATCACTCTGACGGGCGCGAACAGCGACCCGGATGCGCCCAGCGCTGTGGGGTGAGGCGCATCGGCGTACCCGAGCGCTCGGGCTGAGGCCAGGGTGTCGGCCAGATCGATTTGAGACACGTAACGGGACCAGAGCTCAGGTGTGACGGCCCCGGGTGGCGAGACATCGGCGAACAGACCGCTCGCACCGAGCATTACCTGCTCGCAGGCCCGGAATTCGTCGCGCAGGTCCGCCGTGATGCGTTGCGTGCGCAACTCGAAGTGCGCCTGTGCGGCATGCCGCAGATGGTCGCGGACAAGGCTCGCCGAGCTGACGGTGATGGCCATCGCCATCACGAATGTCAGCGCGGCAATGAGCACGGGTCGGCGGTTGGGAGCGATCTCCGGCGTGGACCGGTTCGCCGCGTCATAGGCGGGAAGCTTGGCGTGACCGGACATGCGAGCGTGCCTCGGTGATGATTCGGTGGCTCAGCGTGAGAAGGCGCGATCCTGAACGGACGAAGCGAACGCAGGAGCAATCTGTTCAACATAGCGCGTGCGTGCGAAATTGTCGTCTATTTGTTTCATGCCGGCTTGCGGGCGGCCTCGATACGAATTGCCGGACGGTAGGACACGACTGGCCTTAGCTAGCGCCGCTGTCCCACCAGATCGTCCACCAGTGGCACTACCGCCAGCACAACCAGCATCGCCGCCAGCGGCACGGTCGACACGAAGCCCTCGTATTTAAAGCCCAGCGCTCCCGCCAGTCCGCCCGCGAAGAACATGCCGAGCAGCGAAGCGAACAGGCCGAGCTTCGACCGGTCAGCCCTGACCGCACTCACGCCTGGGCCCGCTTCGGAGACGTTCCAGTAAAGCAGCTTACCTAGCTCGATTCCGATGTCGGTAACGAGGCCGGTCACGTGCGTGGTCCGGATTTCGGCCTTCGATATCTTCGTGATAATGGCGTTCTGCAGGCCCATCACGAAGCACAGCAACCCAACCGTAGCGGGCAGGAACAGGACGCGATGACTCTCGAGGTTCGATCCCAGCAGACCGAAACACAGCAATAACGCGGCTTCCAGCATCAGCGGCATCGCGTACTCGCTTTGTGCGCGCCGCCGCCGGCCCCAGTTGATCAGGATGGCCGATAGCGCTGCGCCAGCCAGAAACGCCACGAGCGAACTGAATCCCGCGACCACGAGGCCAAGGTCACCCAGCGACAGGTTATCGGCCAGTGACGAGACGATCCCCGACATGTGCGACGTGTATTGGCCGACCGCGAGAAAGCCGCCGGCATTCGCGGCACCGGCGATGAACGCGAGCGAGCGGCCAAGGCGCCGGTTGCTCTGATCGGTGCGCTCGGGGCGGGCGAAGCTGCGAAGATAGTCGATAGGCATGGCATGGACCCGGCGCAAAGCTGCGTTGCAGTGGCTGAACGGGAAGCCGTTGATGATACGCGACTCGCCGCGGACCGTCGGGAACTCATCATGGACAACGAAGACGGCTTCGCGCTGATCTGGATCAACCAAAGCCACATTGGCGTCGCGCCAGCCGATCAGTTGGCGTAATGCGCGTGCGGGCCATACGGTCGGACATCCGGTCGATCTGATCGGGCAAGCCGCTGGCGACGGTTCGATGGCGCCACGCGCTTCCCCATTGGTTGATCCAGGTCAACGGAATAGCGGTGCGCGAGCTTAGAGTCGTTTGCATGACGGTCATGCACGGTTCTGGCCATTGATTCATGGCTTCGGCACCATCGCGTTTCTGGCCGGTATCGTGTTGCTCTTCGCGGGCGTCGAAGGACAGGCTGTCCATGTGATGGAAATGCGCAGCCCGAGATGAAACTCGCCGTCCGATGACTTTTGCAAAGGCATTGCATCGTGACCGAAGCAATGCCTCCAGTGTTTTTGGGAACTGGGCGTATCGATCATGTTGCGAGAATCGTGAGTTGCCGCATCTGCGAAAGTGCTCGGCGTTGTGTACTGCCGTACTGCCGATTGCGCACTTGTACGGCACCGTACCGACCTCCTCGGACGTTGAGCGCACCGTAATTACGGTGCGTAGCGCAAGACGGTAGAGAGTCGAAGACGCCCTGAAACACAAATAGACAGGACGACATGCACGGCGAGCGATCGTGATCGCGATTCGTGCATCCGGATCAAAACGACGCTGAATACGCGGAGGGATATCATGCGCGTCATCATCGAGAAACTTCAGGCGGAACACGTCAGGCTTGCGCGCCTTGTGAACCTGCTCAATCGTCAATCGTGCCTGCGCACGGATGCGACCGCCCCGAATATCGCGTTGCTGGTCGACGCGCTGTGCTATTTGACACGCTTTGCCGACCTTGCGCATCACGTGATCGAAGACCGGATGGTCGAGAAGCTGCTGGCAAAGAGAGCGCTATCGGTCGAATTCGGTCGGGAAATCGAGTCCCAGCATCAAGTGCTGATCCGGGATGGTCGTGATCTGTTGCGGGACCTGGAGTCTGCGGTACGCGGCGAAAACATGTCACAGGAGCTCGTCGATAGCCGTGTCCGGCTTTACGCCGAGCGGCTACGGCACAACATGGTCATCGAGGAGTTGACGCTGTTCCCCGCCGCGGAGAAAAACCTCAGCGGCGCGGACTGGCATGAACTCGAAAGCGCAGGTGCGTATGGGCAGCCTGATCCGCTCTTCGACGCTACGGTAGACGAGCGATTCGCCGAACTGTATCGGGTCATCACCGCGGAAGTGAGTGCCGCGGGCGTAGAAGAACCGTTTGGGCAGGGCGCCTGACGTCATGCCGGCATTCGGGGGCCGTCAACAGACACCCGACCACACATTGACCCAGGGAGGTCGTCATGTTCAGAAAGGTGCTTACTGCCAGGCAGATCCAGCAGGAAGTCCATAGGCGGGTACTGCTGAAGCCGCCGGCGTCCGGCTATCCCTGGGACGTCTCTTTACCGTTGCCCAAAGCGCATGCACCGGATGCTGAGGCATGTAACTGGGACATCGAAACGGTAGGTCGCGCCGGCTATAGCGCGTACGTACGGCACGTAGTGGATGAGGCGAGGAAAGAGTTCCTGCTGTCCGACGCAGCTGAACGCGACGAGATCATGGGCGACTCCTTCGCTCATGGTTAGGCCGTCTACCTCATCGCGGCGACAGGCTGTCGTAAAACCAGAAATCGAAGGACGGGGTACGGGTGCCCCAGATGACGGCCGAACGCTGTGTTGGGACGTGGCGTAACCGTACGCGCCTAGTATTGACCGTGATCAGAGTGATAGTCGCCGTGATGATCACCGTCACCGCCAACCGGCACCAGAATGCACGCACTCAGATTAACGATCAGCAAAAGCGCGATCAGTATCCATACCTGCGGGTGGATTTTCATGTGTGTTCCCCTTTCTTTTGCAGCTGAGGCGCGCCTCAGGCCTAACGTGGCTCGGGTCGCTCATCCATAGATTGCTCACAGTGTGGCTGGAAGTCGGTACGGTTCCGTACCCGTTTTAAGGGCGTTGACTGCTACCGTACAGACACATCGCATCCAGCGTGCAACCATGAACCTCTGCGCTGCATGCAGCCACGCCGTTTGGGCGAGTCTCGCGAGGCAATTTGTCACAAAGGACGGTTAGGCCGGACAGCGCGCCAGCCGTCAGGCTGGCGGCCGCAAGTCTGAGTGCAGGACAAGCTGGGTTGCGAATCTTTCGATATCTAGCAACGGTTTGATCTGGGTCAATCGGTTCGCATGGCCGACAGCGCATGGTGGGCTGTGGATTGGACGCGAATAAAAGCGCTTACCGATGTTCGAAGCCGCCATCCGGCCCAAGCTTGTAAAGTGATCTGGATCAATAGTTAGGATAACAAACACACATACCCTTGGATCTTGTACACGCTTGATGTTCCTCGATAGGACTCGAGCACATTTCCATTTAAAGAGGGCACCACCATGGTTTACCAAAGCGTCAACCCCAACAACGGCAAGGTCCTGAAGAGTTTCGACAAGCTTACCGACGAGCAGCTTGAAAAGTCGATCGCCGCCGCTGAGACATGTTTTCAGACATGGAAGCACACCAGCTACGCCCAGCGTGCCGAAATCGTGGCTAAGGCCGCCACGCTGATGCGCACGAACGTCGATAAATTTGCTAGGCTGGCGACCCTTGAAATGGGCAAACGCATCGACGAAGCGCGCGGCGAAGTGAAGTTCAGCGCCGACATCCTCGCGTACTACGCCGAGCATGCCAAAGTGTTCCTCGCGCCGACCAAGCTGAATCCGAAAGTCGGTGAAGCTCACATGGAAAATAGCCCATTCGGCGTGCTTTTCTGCGTGGAGCCGTGGAATTTTCCGTATTACCAGCTCGCACGCGTCGCCGGTCCGCAACTGATGGCGGGTAACGTACTGGTGGTCAAGCATGCAGGCTGCGTACCGCAATGCGCGATCGCCTTCGAGAAGCTCCTGCTCGACGCTGGCGCGCCTAAGGGTGCGTACACCAACCTGCTGATCTCGCACGAACAGTCCGAGCGGATCATCGACGACCCGCGCATCAAGGGCGTGGCGCTGACGGGCAGCGTCGAGGCTGGCAGAAGCATTGCAGCGCGAGCGGGGCAGAACCTCAAGAAGACTTCGATGGAGCTAGGGGGTAGCGATGCTTTCATCGTGCTCGACGACGCCGACCTCGAAAAGACCGTTCCCTGGGCGGTATGGGGACGCATGTATAACGCTGGCCAGACGTGCTGCGCGGCGAAGCGATTCATTGTTCTCGATTCAATCGCCGACAAATTTCTCGCCAAATTCAAGTCGGCACTCTCCGAACTGAAGGCGGGTGATCCAATGGACGAGAAGACCACGCACGGTCCCTTGTCCACCGAGGCCGCGCTCGTTCAACTGCTCAAGCAGGTCGACGATGCGGTGGCACATGGCGCCACGCTGGTGATGGGCGGCAAGCGTATCGACCGTCCCGGCTCGTTCATGGAGACCACGATCCTGACGGACATCAAGCCTGACAATCCGGCCTTCCGCGATGAGTTCTTCGGCCCGGTCGTTTCATTCTTCCGCGTCAAGGACGAGGCCGCAGCCATCGCGCTCGCCAACGACTCGGACTTCGGCCTGGGCGGTTCGGTCTTCACCGAAGACGTAGCGCGCGGCAAACGCGTTGCGAGCGGGGTCGACACCGGAATGATGTTTATCAACAACATCGACTGGTCCGATGCGGAACTGCCGTTTGGCGGCATCAAGGATTCCGGCTACGGCCGTGAGCTCGGCAACATGGGCATACAGGAGTTCGTCAATACGAAGCTGGTCCGCACCGCCCACCTCGACGCACCGGCCTGATCGCCACAAGGAAAGCCCGCCATGTATATCAATGTCGCCGTTCTGACGGAGACCCGGGCCCATGAGCGCCGTGTGGCGCTCGTGCCGTCCGTGGTCCAGAAACTGATCAAACTGGGTGCCCGGCTGCATATGCAGCCGGGGGCGGGCGCAACGATTCATCTGGACGATGCCGCGTTCGGGAACGTTGCCTTCATAGCGGACCGCACTGCGCTGGTTAAAGAAGCCGATGTCGTGCTCGCCGTTCAGCCTCCCGCGCTGGAGGTGGTCAATGCAATGAAGGAAGGTGCGATCCTCGTTTCGTTCGTCTACGCGCACAACGAACCCGCGCTGTTGAAGCGCCTGCTCGAAAAGAAGATCACCTGCTTCGCGATGGAGCGGGTGCCACGCATTACGCGCGCCCAGTCCATGGACGCGCTATCGAGCCAGTCCGCGCTGGCTGGCTACTACGCGGTGCAACTCGGCTCGACGCATCTTGCTCGCGTGGTGCCCAAAATCACCAGCGCGGCAGGTTCGATCGGACCGGCGCATGTCCTGGTGATGGGCCTCGGTGTGGCAGGGCTGGAGGCCATTGCAACGGCGCACCGGCTCGGAGCTGTCGTCGAAGGTTATGACGTGCGGCCCGAGACTCAGGAGCAGGCGCTCTCGCTGGGCGCCACTTTCGTCGACACCGGTATCGATGCGCGCGGCAAAGGCGGCTATGCCCGCGAGCTGAGCGCCGAGGAAAAAATCAAGGTCGCGGACGTGCTGACGAAGCACATCCAGAGCGCCGATCTGATCATCACAACCGCCGCGATTCCCGGTAAGGCCTCGCCCAAGCTCATCAGCCACGCACAGGTGGCCGGCATGAAGGCCGGCTCGGTGATCGTCGATCTGTCGGCGGAAGGCGGCGGCAACTGCGAAGACACGCGGCCTGGCGAGACTACGCGGATCGGCAACGTGACGATCGTCGCGCCGCTGAACGTGCCTTCGCTGCTCGGCGAGGACGCGAGCGAGCTGTATGCGAAGAATCAGTACAACCTGCTCGCGTTGATCATGAAAGACAACGTCATCGAGATCGACTGGAGCGACGGAGTTCTCGCCGAAACGGTGCTCACCCACGCGGGCGAAAACAAGGCAGAGGCGAGCGACGCGGCAGCAAAACCTGTTGTTCCTGCGAAAAAGCCGCCAGCGAAAGCCGCACCTGTTACGCCCGCGTGAGCAATGTTATCAGGCACCGGCATCGACACCAGCACGAACACGAACACGAACACGAACACGCCCGAACCAAGGACATAGAGATGGACTTCCAGATCAGCATTTCCGGCTTCGTCGCAATTTACATCTTCATGCTGGCCGCGTTCGCCGGCTGGGTGATCATCGGACACGTGCCGGCCATCCTGCATACGCCGTTGATGTCGGGCTCGAATTTCGTACACGGCATCGTGGTGGTGGGCGGCATCTATGCGCTCCTGAACGCGAGTACGGTACAGGAGCAGGTGATCGGCTTCGTCGCCGTGCTGTTCGGCGCGGGCAACGCCGCAGGCGGTTATGCCGTCACCGACCGCATGCTCGCCATGTTCAGGACGAGCGGCCACCCCGCGGGGCACGGCGCACATGGTAAGTCCGGCTCGGTGAAGTCAATCCACGCAAAGAAGCATTGAGGGCGCCCCCATGCTGACCCTGATCCCCCAACTCGGCATCGGCGCGGTCGATCTCGCTGCTGCTTTTCTCTTTCTCTATGGCCTGCATCGCATGTCTTCGCCGGTGACGGCGCCTTCGGGCATTTTCGTCGCAGGGATCGGCATGGCAGTGGCCGTGCTCGCGAGCTTTCTGTACGCCTTTGACGTCGGCGCGGCAGCCCGGCCCAACCTGCCGGTCAACCTGGGGCTCGCCGTCGTCGCGCTGGTGCTCGGTGGCGGGGTGGCCTGGTGGGGCGGCCGCAAGGTGGCGATGACCGCCATGCCGCAGATGGTGGCGATATACAACGGCATGGGCGGCGGCGCGGCCGGCGCGATTGCCGCGGTGGAACTGTTCGGCAACAAGGCCCAAGGCGCACCCGCACTGATCATGACGTTGCTGGGCGCGCTGATCGGCGCGGTATCTTTCTCCGGGTCGCTGATTGCGTGGGCCAAGCTCGACGGCGTCATCAACAAGCCGGTACGCGTGAAGGGTCAGCAGGTTTTCAACGGGCTGGTGCTGCTGCTGACGGTCGTTGTCGGCGCCTATATCGTCTTCGCTAGCGCGGGCAATGCGGCGTTGATCCTGGCCATGCCCACATGGATTTACCTTTTCTTCGCTTGCGCGCTGGCACTCGGCATCCTGATGACGCTGCCTATCGGTGGCGCCGACATGCCGGTGGTCATTTCAATTTTTAACGCCTTTACCGGCCTGGCAGTAGGCATTGAAGGCTACGTGCTGCAGAACCCTGCATTGATGATCGCAGGCATGGTGGTGGGTGCGGCCGGTATGTTGTTGACGCTGCTGATGGCCAAGGCGATGAACCGCTCTGTGAGCAATGTGATTTTCACCAATTTCGGTGACGTGGTCACGCACAAGCAGGGCAAGATCAAGGGCGAGCTCAAGCCCACACAGCCGGGCGACGCCGGTATCGCGATGCGCTATGCCGCGTCGGTGATCATCGTGCCGGGCTACGGCCTCGCGGTCTCGCAAGGTCAAGGCAAGCTATACGAATTCGTCAAACTGCTGCAACTGGGCGGCGTGTCGGTGAAGTTTGCGGTTCACCCGGTGGCGGGCCGCATGCCGGGCCAGATGGACGTGCTGCTGGCCGAGGCTGGCGTCCCTTACGACATGATCTTCCAGCTCGAGGACATCAATGACCAGTTCGCCACCGCCGATGTGGCGCTGGTAATCGGCGCCAACGACGTGGTGAACCCGGCCGCGCGTAGCGACAAATCCTCGGCCATTTACGGCATGCCGATTCTCAACGCCGACCACGCCAAGCAGGTGTTCGTGATCAAGCGCGGGGAAGGCAAGGGCTACGCAGGCATCGTTAATGAACTCTTCTACGCAGACAAGTGCAACATGGTCTATGGCGACGCCCAGACCGTGCTCATCAAGATGAGCGAAGCGGTCAGGGGGCTCGGATTGCCCGCTGTGGCTTAGCACGCTGAACCCATCGCAACCGAGGAACAAGCCATGACATCCAAAATGCAAGCTGCCGTTGTCGAACAGTTCGGCAAACCGCTGGTGCTTAAGGAACTGGATATTCCGGAACCCGCTCCCGGCCAGATTCTGGTCAAGACCGAAGCCTGTGGCGTATGCCACACCGATCTGCATGCCGCGAACGGGGACTGGCCGTTAAAGCCAACGTTGCCATTCACGCCGGGCCATGAGGGTATCGGTATCGTCACCGCTCTTGGCGCGGGTGTGACGGCGGTGAAGGAGGGCGACCGTGTCGGCGTGCCCTGGCTGTATTCCGCCTGTGGACACTGCGAGTTCTGCCTCACGGCGCGCGAGCCCGTGTGCGCCGAAGCACAGTTCGGCGGCTACACGAAAAACGGTGGCTTTGCCGAATACATCGTGGCGGACCCGAACTACGTCGCCCGCATACCGGCGGGTCTGGTGGCTCGCGAAGCCGCACCGCTCATCTGCGCCGGCATCACTTCGTACAAGGGCATCAAGGAGACCCAGGCGCGGCCAGGGGAATGGGTCGTGGTCTCCGGCGTTGGCGGATTGGGGCATCTAGCGATTCAGTATGCCAAAGCGATGGGCTTGCACGTGTGCGCGGTCGATATCGACAACGACAAGCTAGCCCATGCGAAACGCCTCGGCGCCGACGCCGTGGTCAATGCGAAGGACGGCGATCCGATTGCCGCCGTGAGAAAGGCCACTGGCGGCGGCGCGCATGGCGTGCTGATTACGGCGCCCTCTCTTGGGGCGTTCAAACAAGGCGTCGGCATGACGCGCAAATGCGGTACCTGCGTGCTGGTGGGACTGCCGCCGGGTGAATTTCCCACGCCGCTGTTCGATGTCGTGGCCAACTGCATCACGATTCGCGGCTCCTTCGTTGGCAATCGCCGCGACATGGCGGAAGCGCTTGCCTTTGCTGCCGACGGCAAGGTCAAGGCCGACATCGAGCTGCAGCCGCTTTCGGCGATCAACAACGTGTTCCAGCGCCTGGCACACGGCGATGTGCCATCGCGCGTGGTGCTCGAGTTTTCTCCCAGCCGCTATCTTTAAGCGGCTACACTGAGGTTCCAGCAGTCTAAAGCGACGTGTCATGAATAATGCCAACAATATTTCTTCGACACCCAGAACTGCTAGTGCTCTCCGAATCGTCGCTATCGGTGCGTCAGCCGGCGCTCTTCATGCCCTAAGCCTGTTTTTTCGCGCGGCTTCCACCATTCCGCACGATATCGCCTTCGCGGTCGTGGTCCATCTGGCGCCCGGCGCCGAAAGCCACCTCCCGGAGCTGCTGGCCAAAGATACGTTTTTTGCTGTATCGGCCATTGAGGACGGCATAACGCTGCGTGCGGGACACGTCTATGTTATTCCACCTAAAGTGTCGGTCGTTATCGAGCATGGCGCTTTCAGGCTGTGGCCTGGGGTCGAACGCCCGATCATTCCGATGCCGATCGACGAATTCTTCATTTCGCTGGCCGCCGACCAGCACGATCGTGCGATCGGGATTGTTCTCACCGGCGCTAACGCGGATGGTTCGGCGGGCCTGAGAGCCATCAAGGCGGCTGGTGGGATGGTGATGGCGCAAGCGCCCGATACGGCTGAACACGATTCGATGCCCACGCATGCGATCGCGACGGGGCTGGTTGACTACGTGTTGCCGGTCGAAAAAATGCCAGCTGTGTTGTTCGATTACATTGCGCGTTCCACCGAAGGAGTATTGCCGGGGTCAGGTGAACCCGGGGCAATGGCCGATCTCGAGCCGGTTCTCAGGGCATTGGCAACGGCCGGCTCCGACTTCAGGGGTTACAAACGAGGTACCCTCGAGCGTCGCATTGCGCGGCGCATGACGGTCAACCAGGTAGACAGCCTCAACGCGTATTACGAAATCCTAAGGACCTCGGCAGAGGAGAGCCAGGCGCTGAGTCTGGACATGATGATCGGGGTAACGGAATTCTTTCGCGATCCTGAGGCCTGGAAGGCCTTGGCCGAACGCGTCCTCAGCAATCTGCTCAACGAGCCGCAGAGCGATCAGCCCTTGCGGGTTTGGGTGCCCGGGTGCGCAACGGGGGAGGAGGCCTATTCGATAGCTATGCTGCTTACGGAAGAGATCGAGATGCGTAAGCTTACCCGGTCATTCATGATTCTTGCCTCCGATGTAAACCGTGCAGCCCTCGCGCGTGCCCGACAGGGCATCTATGCGCCTGGTGTCGCCTTACCCGTGGGTGAGGCGCGACTCGAGCGCTTTTTCCGTGCAAACGGCGATGGCTATCAGATCGATCAGGCCTTGCGCGAAAAGATCCTGTTTACACCACAGAACCTCATTGCCGATCCGCCGTTTTCCCGCGTCGACCTGATCAGCTGCCGAAACCTGCTTATCTACCTGGAGCCTGAAGCGCAGCAGCGTGTGTTCGAGGTGTTTCACTTTGCGCTCAACCCGAAGCGCTATCTGTTTCTGGGGCGATCCGAGAGCACCGATCCGGATTCCAGCCAGTTTCAGGAAGTTTCGAGGGCCTGGCGAATCTACCAACGCAGTCCTGTCGTCATCCCGGCCGTGTCGGGCTATCGGTTTTCCACAGCCACGGTGCGCCGTGAGGCATTCCCACCGTCGAGTCGCGTGGGCGTGCGTAGCAAGGGATATGCAGAACTGGTCAATGCCACCCTGCTCGAGGAGCACAATTCGGCATCGGTGCTGATCAATACCGCTCACCAGGTTCTCTATGTAAGCGGGGCGGCCGATGAGTACCTGAGGCAGCCAGCCGGCGAACCGACGGGCAACATTCTCGACATGGCACGCGAGGGGCTGCGCCTCAAGCTGCGGATCGTATTGCGCCGCGCGACCCAGGACCCAGGAGCCTCGCCAGTCACTGAGGTCGTCTCCGATGGTGGCGCCCCGGCGATAAAAATAACAGTGACGCGCCCATTCGACACGGCTCATGCAGGCAAGGCATGGCTTGTCCTCTTCGCCCGCTTGCCGATGGTTGACCGCCCGGCGTTGCTGGTGCCGACCGGTGTGGACTCCGATCTCTGGCACCTCGAGAGCGAACTTCACACAACGCAGGTCGAGCTTGGCAGCACGATCGAGGAACTGGAAGAAAGCAATGGCGAATTGCGGGTGTCGAACGAGGAAATCCTCTCAATGAACGAGGAGCTGCGCTCCGCCAACGAAGAACTCGAGACTTCGAAAGAGGAACTGCAGGCTCTTAACGAGCAACTGAATGTAGTCAATTCCCAAATGGGACAGAAGGTTCATCAGCTGGAGGTGCTTAGCGCGGACGTGACGAATCTTCTGGCCAGCACGGAAATCGCGACGCTGCTCCTCGACCAGCACGGCGAGATCAGGCGTTTTACTCCAAGCGCTGCCCGCATCCTGGGTCTGGCATTGGCTGACATCGGCCGCCCGATCGTAAATGCGCTCGGGAATCCTCTGGGCGACGCCCTGCTGGAGGATATTCGCCGGGTACGGTCGACCCAGGCCGGCCAGGATGGCACAGAAATCGAAACGGCGACCGGACAGTGGTACGTTCGACGTATCACGCCGTATATCGCCACGCCTGGTGCGCCGGTAGCGGGCGTGGTGGTGACCTGGACCGATATTACCCACGTCAAGGCATCAGACGAACGGTCCCGCCGTCTTGCCGCAGTGGTTCAGGATTCGAATGACGCCATGACGGTGTTCGATCTGAACGGCCATGTGATTGCGTGGAACAGGGCCGCGACTGTGTTGTATGGCTATACCGAGGCCGAAGCGTTGGGTATGACTGTCTCCGACATGTTACCGTCCGGCACGAGGCAAGATCATCTGGATTTCATCCGCTACGCTGCGCACAATGAGGCGCTGCATTCCTATGAAGCCCAGCGGGTCACAAGGGACGGACGCGTGATCGATATCTGGATCACCCTGTCGATTCTCTCTGACGGCCAAGGCAATGCCATGTCTGTCGCGACGACGGAACGCGAGCTCACCGACCGCGGTATGAGCAACGCCCAGCTTCGTGAACGCGCTGAGCGCCTGGCACAGGCCGACCGACGCAAGAACGAATTCCTGGCGATGCTTGGGCACGAGCTGCGCAATCCACTTGCGGCCCTGTGTTCGGCGGGAGACCTGCTCGCCTCGGAAACGGTCGATTCAGCGCAGAGAGATTGGGCCGTCGGAGTCATACAGCGACAGGGTCGGTCCATGACGCAACTGGTCAACGAGATGCTCGATCTCACACGTATGACGAGTGGCAGCATCGAGCTTCATCGTCAAGCTGTCACGCTGAAAGCGATCGTCCAGAGCGCGATCGAGGTCTGCCGGCCGATTGTGGACGAACGGCATCACACGCTGTCGGTGTCGCTACCGGACGAGCCGGTATTGCTGTATGTCGATCCTACCCGTCTGTCTCAGGTTGTCGAAAACATCGTGATCAACGCGGCTAAATACACGGCGCCCGGCGGCACGGTCAGCCTGACCGCAATAAGAACGGGCAATCGGCTTTCGCTTCGTGTCAAGGACAACGGAAGGGGGATTCCGTCTTCGATGCTCAGCACGCTGTTCGACATGTTCGTCAAGGGTCCCGTGCTCCACGGTCAGCTTCATAACGGGCTGGGAGTAGGGCTATCGGTGGTCCGGCGGCTGGTTGAGTTGCATGGCGGATCGGTCGAGGCCGTCAGCGATGGCAAGACCGGTAGCGAGTTCATCGTCGACCTTCCAGTGGGCATGATTCCGCCCGGGGTGGGACAGATCGGCACACCGCAGACACCGATCAAGGCGTCTCCGGGCAAGATCCTCATCATCGACGACAACGCCGATGCGAGCGAGGCCCTGGCCATGCTTCTGGCGAGTGAAGGGCATGTGGTGGAGACACGGCTGGATGGCCCTCAGGGTTTGGAAGCCGCCAGCACTTTCAGGCCGGACGTTGTGCTCCTTGACATTGGATTGCCGGGAATGGACGGCTACGAGGTGGCAAAGAAGCTACGCGAGTCGGCCGCCACACTAGGCGCTATGCTGATTGCTGTCACCGGCTACGGCCAACCAGGCGATCAGCTCAGATCCGCCGAGGTAGGATTTGATCACCACATGGTCAAGCCAGTGGATATTGCGGCGTTGACGCGTCTGCTCGCTGGGGAGGCGAAATCGCGCTAACTGCGTCGTACTTCCAGGCGTGTCAACCAGATGCCAGGCAGCATCGGCAGCCAGAAAGTCAGGGCTCGCAACAGAAGCGTGGCGGCGAGCGCCGCTTCCACCGACACACCAAGCAAACTCAACATTCCCACGGAGGAGGCTTCGAAAGTCCCCAGACCAACCGGAATGGGGCCAATGGTGGCTACCATAGACGCGACAATGAAGCTCACGAATACGACCCAGAGCGGTGGGATCTCGCCGATCGCCTTGAACGCGAGCCATAGCGTCATGGCATCGAATACGAAGATCGCAAGCTGTAGTGCCACTGTCTGCAGCAGCAGGCTGGGGCTGCGGAGCAAGCGAGTCGGTGCATCGGTCAACTCCTGTAGCAGCGCGGTGACGCCCAGGCACTTGCTGAGCCACGCGATCGGCGCGCGTCGGCCCCATTGTTTGAGTCCCAGCACCGCACATGGTACCGCGACTGTAACCACTACAAAGATCACCATACCAACGATCAGGGCTACGTTCAGACGATTTTGAAGCCACAGCGCGCTGGTACTTGCGAGCACCACGAACAGGTAGGCGATGTCGTACGACACCATGCCGGCCAACATGGCCGCCATCGCGATCCCGGCGGGCACTCGTCGGCCGGTCAGGCCGCGCACCACGAGCATCGTGCCGCTGACGCCGCCGCTTGGCAGCACCTGATCGATAAAGACCTTGGCGATGCCGAGGGGAATCAATGTGCGAAGGGACAGCGGATGGCCGGCCTGGCGTAAGGCCTGGCGCCAAACAAGCGCCGCGCTGACATAGGTAGCTGATTGAACCGCGAGCGCGACCAGCATCCAGCCAGGACGAGCCGAGCGTATCAGTTCTGCCATCTTCTGCAGCGAGCCAAGGTGCAGCACCACCAGAATGACGGTGAGAAAGCCCATCAGTCCGACGATCCAGAACATGAGCAGGCGCAGCCGCGACGTTTTGCCGAGTAACCCTGGCGCGATGTGCACGAGGCCGGTTTCGGCGACAGGTGTGGGTGCTGGCTTTGGCTGCGCAAGCGGAACGCTGGCGGCGTGGAGTGGCGAGATACTCATAGGACGAGATGCAATTGAAGGCACAGCAAGTTTTCGAGAGCCTTATCTGTGCTGGTCATGCGTCGCCGCGGCGGCCTTGGTGTGGCTGGGTTTGGCCGCATCCGCGACTGTGTTTTGCGCTTGCCGTCTCGGCACCAGCAACACTGGAAGGCTTGCGCTGCGCACGACGCGTTCGGCCACGCTGCCCAGAAACAGACGCCTGAAACCCCGGCGCCCGTGCGTACCGAGCACCAGCAGATCCGCATTGAATTCGTTGGCCGAGATGCGGATCCGCTCCGAAATGTCCTCGCCGATTGGCGCGACGTCGACAAGCCGTGGCACGCCTGCCACATTCTCGTTCTTCATCCGCGCCAATGCATCGGCCAATAACCGCTGGCCTTCCTCAACCATGGCATCGCGCAGGGTCGTCGGATCGTAGCCGGCCGCGTCGTAAGTCATCAATGGGTTGTCGACGACGTAGAGCGGCTGCAACTGCGCGTCGTTATCGCGTGCGAGTTGCAATGCGGTGTCAAACGCATGTTCAGACGTCTCGCTGCCATCGATCGCTACCAGAATGCGTCTATACATATCGGCCTCGAAGAATTCGTCAGGACGGTGAGCGTCGTCCAACGTCGGGATGGTGTCGAGCTGCTACCGGGACGGCACAACTGCTCGCTCGAACTCGTTAAAGAGCCTGAGTAACCGGGCCACGCGCCTGCGGCCGTCGGGCAAGAGGGCTTGCTGCGCTTCTAGAGCGACGACTCGTCGCCGCCAGTACGGTAACGACAGCGGATTGCCGTGCTTGAGTAATGGCAGAACGTATTCAAGGTGAGCGAGATCTTTGGCGAAGTCATGCAGCGACATCCGTTTTCCTTTGAGAGGCTGGTCAGTACCTCACTTGAAGGGTAGGCCGACTGAGGGCCGGCGTCTGCACGCTACCGTACAAGTTGCGAATTAGCGTCGACGCACCAGACAGACAGCAGTTTGTACGCTGACGTACCGCTTTCCGAGCTGATCAAGCATAGTGTGAATGTCTCTATCTGCAGACGTGGAGGCCATCATGCTGCGAAGAAATTTTCTGTTGACGACGCCTGGTTCGATTCTGGCGATCGGGCTTGCTGTGTCAGGTTGCACGACGACGGGCGCTTCCGACGCCACTAGCGCGAAGATGGACAAGCGTCACAGCATCGACGCTGGCGTGGACTCTACGTTGGCGCGGCTTTACAACGACGCAAATGGATCGCGCGAACTGGTTGCGAAGTCCCGTGGAGTGTTGGTGTTCCCTTCAGTCATCGACGCCGGCTTTGTCGTAGGTGGCCAGTATGGTGAGGGCTCGCTGCGGGTCGGCGGCCGCACTGTCGGGTACTACAGTACGGCAACGGGTTCGATCGGCTGGCAAGCTGGCGCGCAGTCGAAGGCGATCATATTTCTGTTCATGACGGACGAATCGCTGGTGAAATTCCGCAATAGCGAGGGTTGGTCGGCGGGGGGCGATGCCTCGGTGGCATTGCTGAAGGTTGGAGCAAATGGTAACGTCGACACGAGTACAGCAACCGGTCAGGTGGACGCATTCGTGTTGACCAATACTGGCTTGATGGCCGGTGTGACGCTAGACGGTACGAAGGTCAGCCGGCTCAAGACCCTGTAACGCGCAAACGGGTACTACGAAACGGCACTGTTCGAGTTTTACGGGCACGAGCGGCGGCTATTGCTATCGCCGCTTCGACCTTGAGCTTCCAAAAGCCTGCGTCAGGAAGCCAGCGTCGCGCCGGGCGCACGGTGCTTTTTGTGTTTGCCTTCGACCTCTAGCTCAACCTCCGCATTACTTTCGCGAAGCGACGCATTGGCTGCCACCAGCAAGGTAGCATTCTGTTCGAACAGCGCCGCGTCGAGGGATTCGAACATCTCAAGCAGCAACTTTCGATCCGTCTTGCTTCCGCCATCGCTTTTGGCCACGGCTTCGCCTTCCTTCTTCAGGCGTTTGACGAACTTCGCCGCGCATCGGCTGTCGAGGGTCTGGTCAAACACCAACTTCTGGATGTGACGTGCGAGGCCCGCCAGCGCCGCGTCGGTAGATTGCGTAATGACGCTTGCCGCGCCTGCATTGTGTTTTGCCACGATGGTTCTCCAAATGGGCATGCGCATCGTCGAGCGCAGCGAATGCCCCACCTTGCGCTCAATGGCGGCGCAATGCAATGAACGGATTTTATGAACGGCCGCAGCGCGGTACGGCACCGTACCGACTTTGCCCGACCGTTCGTGCATGGTGGTGACTGAAGCTCTCCGGTCCGCTCCCTATCCCCATCTCACTCTCTTCGGCGTTCGCTCGCGAAACCGTCGCGCTTGCTTCTGCACGTGTCTCCCGCGCTCGCCGACGTGTTCATTTCACATCAGGAGTACCGCACCATGACCTTTCTCAAGTCTCCGCCATCGTCGCCCGATGCGGTCGCCGACGAATACGCCGCAACGATCTCCGGATCTTCGTTACCGAAGTACCGGATTCCGGAAGCATCTTCCGACCGTCGTGCGGTATTCGATCTTGTGCGCGACGAATTGCTGATGGACGGCAATTCGCGGCAAAACGTCGCGACGTTCTGCACCACGTACGCCGACGACGAAGTTCGCAGTCTGATGGATCTGTCGATCGACAAAAACATGATCGACAAGGACGAATATCCGCAAACCGCGGAAATCGAAATGCGCTGCGTGCACATGCTCGCGGATCTGTGGCATGCACCAAAGTCGTGGAAGACCACCGGTTGCTCGACGACAGGATCGAGCGAAGCCTGCATGCTCGGTGGCCTCGCACTGAAGTGGCAGTGGAAAAAGCGCAGGGAAGCGCAAGGCAAGCCGACCAACAAGCCGAACTTCGTCTGCGGTCCGGTGCAGGTGTGCTGGGCCAAGTTCGCTCGCTACTTCGACGTCGAGATGCGTCAGGTGCCACTTAGCGGCGACGCCACCGGACTTCGCCCGGAAGATCTGGCTCAGTACTGCGACGAGAACACGATCGGCGTCGTGGCGACACTCGGCATCACGTTCACCTGCGTCTATGAACCGGTGAGGGCACTGGCGGCCGCGCTAGACGACCTGCAAACCAATGTGGGCCTCGATATTCCGATTCACGTCGATGCGGCCAGTGGCGGGTTCGTCGCACCGTTCATCCAGCCGGACCTCGAATGGGACTTCAGCGTGCCGCGCGTCAAATCGATCAATGCGTCGGGCCATAAGTATGGGCTAGCACCGCTTGGGGTCGGTTGGGTAGTGTGGCGTAGCACTCAGGACTTGCCTGAGGAGCTGATTTTCCGGGTCGACTATCTGGGCGGCGACATGCCGACGTTTGCGCTGAATTTCTCGCGACCGGCTGGGCAGATCATCGCGCAGTACTACATGCTGCTGCGTCTGGGACGTGAGGGATATCGGCATATCCAGCAGGAATGCGCCGATACGGCGCAGGCGCTGGCCGACGGTCTGGCGAAAATCGATGCACTGGAGATGATCTATGACGGGCGCGGGGCGTTGCCGGCTGTTTGCTACAAGCTGAAGCATCCGCAGACAGCAGGCTTCACGCTCTTCGACCTGTCCGATCGGGTACGGATGCGCGGTTGGCAGATTGCCTCGTACGAACTGCCGGCGGGACGCGAGGACACCATCGTGCAACGCGTATTGATCCGGCGCGGCGTGACGCGTGACATGGCGTCGATGCTGCTCGAGGACATCAGGCATGCCATCGCGCATCTGACGAAGAATCCGGTCCCGCATTCGACCGCCGGCCCGACCTTCCACCACGATTGATGTCGCCTCTTCAAAGGAGCGCACGAAATGAATGACACTGTTAGCACGGTGGCCGCTCTACCGACCGCCAACACAGCCGATGCCTCGAAGCGCGGCCAGTATCTGAGCGTCACCTCGATAGGACTTATGACGGCCGCCGCGGTGGTGACAAGCCTGCGTGGACTTCCTTTGCTTGCCAAGGAAGAGATGACGATGTTCGTCTATCTCGCGTTTACCGTCGTGTTCTATCTGATCCCCGCATCGCTGATTTCTGCTGAGCTGGGCGGTGCCTTTGCTGACCGCCGCGGCGGCATCTACACGTGGGTCGCGGAAGCGTTCGGCACGCGTTGGGGCTTCCTCGCTATCTGGTTGCAGTGGATTCAGAACGTCGTCTGGTTTCCCGTTGCGCTCACCTTTGGGGCGGCGGCACTCGCCTACACGATCGGTCGCCCCGAGCTGGCGAAGAACGGGACCTACGTCGGAATTTTCTGCATAGTCGCGTACTGGCTCGCGACGTGGGTCGTGCTGCAAGGCGTCGAAGTGTTCGCGAAGATTGCCAACTGGACCTTCGTGATCGGCACCATCGTACCAGGCATTGTGTTGCTCGCGCTGCTTGGCTACTGGATTAGCAGTGGACATCCGCTGGGCTGGCAGCACCTGAGAGACGCCGCTCTGTCCCAGGACGGTCATGCTCGCTTCTGGCCCGCAATCCACGGCTTCGGCACGATCTCGTTTCTTGCAGGGATCGTGTTGCTGTTTGCCGGCGTCGAGGTGCAAGCGGTTCACGTGATGGACATGCGCAGCCCAAGTCGAGGGTATCCGGCGGCCATCGGACTGGGTGCGCTGATCTCAGTGCTGATCTTCGCACTCGGCGCGTTGCCGATTGCTGCGATTTTGCCCTACGACAAGATCTCGCTGCAATCCGGCGTATTCGACGCGTTCGGTGCCGTGCTTGTAGACATCTGGCACATGGGCTGGGCGGTGTCTGCGTTGTCGCTGCTGGTTGGCGTTGGTGCAATCAGTGGCGTGCTGGCATGGCTCGGCAGTCCGTCGCGCGGCTTGCTCGAGACAGCTCATGAAGGTGAGCTGCCACCGATCCTTCAGGCGAAGAATCGCAAGGGCATGCCCACGCATATTCTGCTGGTTCAAGGTTTGATCGTGACCGTTATTTCATGCTTCTACTTCGTGATCCAGGACGTCTCGGTGGCATTCTTCCTGATTTCCGCCATGACGATCGCGCTTTACCTGATCGCCTATATGCTGATGTATGCAGCGGCGATCCGGCTGCGCTACTCTGCACCGGCTTTGCCGCGCCCCTTTACGGTGCCGGGCGGTTTGGCGGGTATGTGGTTGACTGCCGGAATCGGCTTTGCTGGCGTGCTGTTCAGCTTTGTCGTTTCTTTTTTTCCGCCGGACCAGTTGCCGGTCGGTTCGCCCTGGCTTTATACGGGACTGGTCGTGCTCGGCATCGTCGTGTTCGGGGGTATTCCATTGATCATCCACCACGTTCGCCGCAGCGACTGGGCGACTGTGCATGAAGCAACGCTCGTTCGTCCCGCAGCGGTGCCGCTGAAGTAGTAGGTGCGTGCGGATCATTCGACGTGCCCCACGACTGTTGCCGTCGTGAAGGCCGTTGCTGAGTAACATGGCGGGACTGTGTCGGTGCTCAGCGCCGGCCCAGGTCCCGGCAGCGAATTCACGCTTCGACTACCCATCGTGGACTTGCCGCCGAGAGATGTTTCACTGCGAAGGATTGGATCGCGAACCGAGCAATAGGAACGATATGACATCGGCAATGTGGGGAATCGTAGTGGGAATGGCGTTGATGTTCGCCACCTCGCTCTACCGCTACAAGCACCAGCCTTTGGGCTCGCCGTCTCCTGCGCTGCCCGCAAGGCGGCGCGAGGATCGCAGATAGCTCGCGGTTTGTACGTTGACGTACCGCTTTCCGAACTGATCGCGCGTATTGTCAGAGTCAATATCTGCAGACGTGGAGGCCATCATGCTGCGCAACATAGCGTTTTTGCAGGGATCCGCCGTCAAGGCAAGTGATGGCGATGTCGGCACCGTGAGGCAAATCTATTTCGACGACGAAGCGTGGGGCGTTCGCTATCTGGTGGTCGAAACAGGTGACTGGCTCAGGGATCGGCAGGTGCTGATTTCGCCGTATGCCGTATCTCACTCGGATCCCGCGTCCAGCGCCGTGCACGTAAAACTCACGCGACTACAGGTGCGCGACAGCCCGAATATCGACACCCATAAGCCCGTGTCGCGTCAGCATGAGATCCAGTACCTGCGCTACTACGGCTATCCGACGTATTGGGGCGGTGCGAACATTTGGGGGATGGGTGCCTATCCCGCCTTCGACGAATCAGCGACGGCCGCTTTGCCACTGGGTGCTTTCCCGGTTGTCGGCCCGGCCCCCGGGGCCGATGATCCGCTGGCGGATACGCATCTGCGTAGCACGGAAGGGGTGAAGGGTTACCACATCGAGGCGATCGACGGCAGCATTGGTCACGTTTCCGGCTTTATCTTCGACGATGAGGCCTGGGTCATACGCTATCTGACCGTGGATACGCGCAACTGGTGGCCCGGCGGCAAGGAAGTCCTGCTGGCGACCGAATGGATCGAGTCGATCGACTGGTTCGGCTCAAGCGTTTCCACGATGCTGACGCGCGATGCGATCAAGCAGAGTCCGGCGTACGACGATGCGATTCCGGTCAACCGGGACTACGAGACCGCACTGTACGAGTTTTACGGCCGCGAGGGCTACTGGTCGAAGCAGAGGGTTTAGATTGCGCGCAGATCGGGTAGAAGCCGATCGAACTCGCGTCTTACGACGCCGTAACATTCGCAGACGCGCTTTTCTAGTCCCGGTCTGTCCAGCACCTCGATATGGCCATAGCTATAACGGATCAACCCGGCGTCCTGGAGCTTCGTGGCGGCTTCGGTCACGCCAGGGCGGCGCACGCCGAGCATATTGGCGATCAGTTCCTGCGTCATCTTCAACTTGTTGGAGGGCAGTCTGTCGATACTCAGGAGCAGCCAGCGGCACAACTGTTGATCGATGGAGTGATGCCGGTTGCACACCGCGGTTTGCGCCATCTGGGTAATCAGCGCCTGCGTGTAGCGAAGCAGCAACCGCTGCACGGGGCCGGCGCGATGGAACTCTTCCTTCAGGATGTGGGCGTCCAGCCGGTAAGCGTGCCCTGCGCTTTGCACGACGGCGCGGCTGGGTGTGGTTTCTCCACCCATAAAGAGCGCAATGCCGACGAGCCCTTCGTTACCGACAATCGCAATCTCGGCGGACGCACCGTCTTCCATCACGTACAGCAGCGAGATGATGGCGGTAGTGGGGAAGTAGACGTGATCGAGGCGGTCACCCGATTCGTATACCACCTGTCCCAGTGACATATCGAGCGGCATGAGATGCGGCTCGATGCGTTTCCACTCTGCTTCCGGCAGGACCGATAGCAGGTGATTCTCTTTGGGATGATGCGCGTTGGGCATCGCCACTCCTAGGCATTCTGTTGAAAACTGGCGTTGTTTTGAACGAGCGCGCCAAGAAATTACCTATTGAGGCCAGACTTCAACTGGGGTTAGACGTGGAGCTGGCTAAACGTGCTGTTGTGCCTCTGCGGCACGACCTTAGGTGAGGCGATTTGGGGGAACCCTTATCTCATTATAGGGCAGCGCTATCGAACGCTGCTCCTGAGTAGCGAAATATCTTACGCAAACACCGAGACCGCCATGGCGACGACGGTCATTGCCATCGTCGTGGTTGCCAGCCAACCAAGGACGCGCAGCGGCATGGGCAAGGTGAAACCGCTCATGATGCCTGTGCGCATGGACAGATGCATCATCACCATCATCACTGGGACAGCGACCACACCGTTTAGCACGGCACTCCAGTACAGCGCCTTGACGGGATCGATACTGGTGAAATTCAGCGCGACGCCGATTAGCGTCGCCGCTGCGATCACGCCGTAAAACGCTTTTGCCCGGAGTGGAAGGCGCGCGAGGCCGACACGCCACGATAGTAGTTCGCCTACCGCATAAGCTGCCGAGCCCGCAAGTACGGGAACGGTCAGCAGACCGGTGCCGATAATCCCGGCAGCAAAAATCACAAACGTGAAGGGGCCAGCCACAGCCCGAAGCGCTTCGGCCGCCTGGCCGGATGTCTGGATGTCGCTCATGCCGTGGGCGTGTAGCGTCGCTGCCGTTGTCACGACGATAAAGAACGCAATGACGTTCGATAACGCCATTCCCAGGTAGGTGTCGATGCGAATCCGCGTGAATTCCGACTTTGCTTCCCATGGCGCGTGGGTCAGCGGGTGTGCGCTAGGCCGCTCGCGCTGGTCCTCGACTTCCTGTTCGGCTTGCCAGAAGAAAAGGTAGGGGCTGATGGTGGTGCCCATCACCGCGACTATCGCGACGAGATAGTCGGGGCTGGCCGATAGCGGCGGCCAGATGGTCGCCCAGCCCACTTCACGCCACGGCACCTTCACGACGAACGCGCAGATCACATAGCTGAATAGAGACAGGCACAGCCACTTCAGAACGGAGACGTAGCGCGCATAGCGTGTGAAAACCTCCAGTGCGATCGAAAGCAGGCCGAAAAGGCAGACATAGAGCAATGCCGGGCCTGAGATCAGAAGCTTGAGCGCGGCACCCATTGCACCGAGATCCGCACCGAGATTGATGACGTTCGCGGTCATCAGCAGAGCGACGACACTGGTCGAAAGCCAGCGCGGATAGTGGCGGCGCAGATTGCCGGCGATGCCGTATCCGGTTACACGTCCAATTCGCGCACTGATCTCCTGAATGGCCGTCATCAGCGGATAGCTGAAGAGCAACGTCCAGGCGAGTCCATAGCCGAACTGGGCGCCGACCTGCGAATAGGTGGCGATGCCGCTCGGGTCGTCGTCGGAGGCGCCCGTAATGAGACCGGGGCCCATCACCTCGAACAGTTTCGGCTGCGGCGGTTGTTTCACCGGGTCGCGTATCAGCGTATCCATCGGAGAGCGCTCCTAGGGGTCAATGCTGCGGAAAACACATGCGGTCGCGCAATGCCGAACTAAACCGAGCTGACGCCGAACACTCCAGCCGCCAGATCACGCTCGAAATCGGCGTGCCATGCGGTGCCTTGGCCAGCAGCATAAACGGCAGACTTGTCAGTGCTCCGCCGGGTAACCATGACTTGTCGGCGAATCAGACTCGTACCATCTTCCGCCAGGTACTGATCTTCGTCCCGGATGTCGAAATCGATGATATCGAAGCTGTGGCTGGCGAAAATTGACTCCGCGTCGGCTTGTTCGTCTTCACTGAACTCATGAAACTGATGCCTAATCATGTGCGCCGTCCGGTTATAAGATGAGCTGTAGCGCGAGCATCACGGAAGCGAGTCTGGACCGCATTGAATATTGCGGCAATGTGACGAGCGTCCTCGGGAGATCGCGGCGTGGCTTTGCGTTTGGCGTGGTATTGGCGAGCGGACCGCAATCTGGCTTAGACGGCCCCGCGCTATGATCCCAGATGTCTACAAGGAATTCGGTACGGTAACGTTCAAAGTTACTTCCCACACTGGATTAGCGATCGCGAGTGTCCGGTCCGCTGCTAACAAGCGGACATATGAACTATGCATTCGATTGTCCGGGTCGGGCCGAATGCTGCCGATTACGATTTTGTGAGATGCGTCCCGCATATGCGGGACGCATCAGCCAATGTTCGGCGACAAACGGTCCTTCGCGACGCCATATCGTTGGCCCTCCTCAAGCGTCACCACGACCGTTGGAAGTCTACTATCGGAGTCTTCGGACTCGGATACATTGTTGCTGTCGAACTTGTAATGCGGTTCGTCGCTCGCTGCGTCCCCCTTAATGTGAACGCATGGGATTGCATACGAACGAAGTCACTTGATTAGATTTCCTGCATTGCGCTAATCGCACCGGGCACGGGCCGTCGATTGGCAGGTGGCGGCGGTTGCTGGCCTTAGGTGCCAAGCGGCGGGCGGTGCAGCATCCAGTCGAGCCAGCCCCGTCTATCGTTGGCTATCCATTCGCGGGCTTCGGCATCGTCGGTAAAGCCGGTGATTCGCTGTTGGTAACCGTCAGGCCAAATAGCCCGCACGAAGTACCCCGATCGGTCATCAAGCCGCATCGCTTCTGCGCATCGTTCATCCAGCCCCCCGTTTTTTGTCACTCGATCATACGGCGTTGGTGTGGAGTCCTGTTTGAACCTCGACGCTAATCCCGAGGGCGCAAGAGGATGGGCAGCAACCAAAAAAGCAGTTCGTGAACCATGAACAGGCTGCTTTACACGCTCTCAGGGAGGGCATTCAAATCTCCCCTGCGGCGTCGGCGTCTTCTGCTCAAGAGCATTTGTCCGACCGGCAAATGGGCGAAATATATGGAAAGAATTTAAAGCTGGATTAAAGCTTCTCCCACCTGTCTATCGGCGTCAATGCTGCCGATAAACAGACTGTGACTGCATGACGCCAGCGGCAATACCGGTTACCAATGCCCAGGTGGTCAATGGCGGCACCAGCAACGGTCTCTCAGGTTCCAGCGCGCCCTCGAAATACGGCTGGAACTTCTCATCGGCGCAGTCCACAAGGCGGCGCTTTTTTATGGCCGAATCCCGGGGCGTGATACTTCCAAACGCCCGTTGTCGATCTGATCCTTTCATATGCACGCCTCATTCTGGATCGCAGCGACGAAGCCGTTCGGGTCGTCCGACAGGATTCTCTCAAGGGTGTGACGCGCTTCGACCAACTGGGCGATTTCGCCGAGACCCGGCTCGCGGATGCGCTGGGACAATTCAAGATGACGCTTGACGACTCCCAGGAACCCTAGGCGCTAAAGATATTGACCCGGGATGCCGACATGTCAATTTGGTCCTGTTATAAAAAATCCTACTCACTATGGTCGCGATGAAATACACCGATCTTGTCCCGCAAACAGTGTTTTTGGCCTTTGTCTCTATAGTCGCATTGCCCTTGTACGCTCACGCGGACGATACGTCGCCGACAACCTTCGACCAGTTCGTCGACAGCGCGCCGGGCAGGGAGGTGGGACATCAAGGGGATTTCCCCAACGATGCCTACCGTGCCAAGCGGGTGAACAAGAACCTTTGGACCTTCATCGATCGACGAGGCTACTACATCACTTTCCGAACGAAACTCGAGGCATGGTGCGAAGGAAACGGCGGGGTTTATCGAGGGAGTAGCGACGATTTGAAAGGAGTTTGTGTGGATAAACAAGCTCTAGAGAAGGCCTTGGGTGCGTATCAGGTTGAAATCACTAGAACCGCGAGCTACGGTGACCAGATGACTGCGGGATACGCGACGTTCTATTACTACAATCAGGACGGTTACGCGCAACGGGAAAAGGAAGAAGTGTTGGGCGAGCAAACAAAGCGCGAAATCGATCAGAATAATCAGCAGTGTTATCAGGACCAGTTGAGATCCATTCAGCAAAATCCCCAGCCCGGCATGGACACCAACCTGGGAATGGTGATTGACGTAAAGTTGCCGTTGGTCCTCATTCAAAACACGGCCTACAACCCGCCGACTCAGTGGGTACGCGTCGCGCAACTTGCACCTGCGCCCAAAAAATTCTATTGCAGCGGTAGCGTGCTCCCAAGCACGAATTGATTCGATGAAGAACAGAGAGGGGCGCGAAAGCGGCCTTGCGTGCTTATGGGAAAGGCCGATGGCGCCGTCCCCCCGTGACGGTCGAGCGACGATTGCATTCCGGAAGCGGGCGTTGCGGTGTCCGAATCCGAACGGCAGTCCAACGTAGACATATGCTTGGCGCATCGGGCAGCACGCGGCCATGAAGCGCCACTCGTGGAATCACAGCGAATGGCCGAAGCCACGCCCGTAGCAGTCGATTGGCTTACTGCTGTGGCTGGCGTTCCGGTAGACGGCGCGCGTGCATAACTTACGCACCGTTGCAAGAAAGAGTAACTCAGCCACTGGCTTTTTCAGGCAACGGTTCCATTCGTGCAGGAGAACGTCGTCGGGCGGCGCGGCCTAGTAACCTAGAATCGGGATATCCGAGAGGTCAGTCAGGATGAGATCTAATGTGTGGCGGCACAGTGTTAGTTCGTCCATCACTGGCATTATCCAGTCGGTAACAACCAGGTCAACGCGACCCGCTTTCAGTTAGGCAAGCGCTTCAATGCCGTTGCTCGCACATACGACCCTGTAGCCTGAATTTTCAAGAATGCGGTGCCACGCGGCGAGGACTTCCGGCTCGTCATCAACCAGCAGAATTGTGTGCTCACGACCGCCGATCTCATTCACTGCTTTATCGTCGACGCCCATATACGCACGACGGGTTCCACGATTCGCGGTGCCGGCGATAATGTACAGAGGTTGTCGGCTACTGCGGTTCAAGCTCGGCGTCCAACGGGAAATTGTATTCCTTGCTCTTTTTCTCCGGCAGTTCCCATCAGGCTGGATTCCTCGATCATCGACATGTCTTTCTCTCAGATTCCGTTCGTCGCGTCGTCAGTCCAAAGACGCTCGATTTCGCGAGCGTCGACCCGCAAAGTCCCGCCTATTTGACCTTTGCTGCCGCAGCGAGCTTGCGTACTGCTTCTTGCGGATCCTCATTCGAGTTCATGAAGTTCGTCACGGCGTCGGTAATCGCGCCCTCGGTGGCCGACGACTGAACATCACCGAAAGCCAACGACGGAAAGAAACTGTTGGCTTTGATCGTGGATTGCTCGTCTGCGTATGATTTCTTGGCACAGGCGTCGAACTTGCCGATGGGAACATCTTGCCGGACAGGAATCGAACCCTTGTAAAGGCTAAACTGCTCCTGGAAATCGACGGACATGATCGTCTTGGCAAGCGCGAGCTGCCCAGGAGTCGCGTCTTTTTTGCCGTTCTGCTGGAAGAACACGAACGAGTCTACCGTGTAGGTGAAGGCGTTCGATGTGCCTGGCGCAGCCGCGCAGATATAGTCAACGTCCGCCTGCTTGTTCGCATTCGCGAACTCGCCCTTCGCCCAGTCGCCCATGAACTGCATCCCACCCGATCCATTAATGACCATGGCGGTTGCGAGATTCCAGTCACGACCGGTAGAGCCTTTATCAAAGTAACCCTGGATCCTGCGGACAATCTGGAACACCTGCACCATCTGCGGCGAAGTCAGTGCTTTCTGATCGAGATCAATCATGGTCTTGCGATAAAAATCTGGGCCCTGAGAAAGTACAATGGTCTCCCAGATGGTCATGTCCTGCCAGGGCTGGCCGCCGCGTGCGACAGGCGTAATGCCCGCAGCACGGAACTTGTCGGCGAGCGCGAAGAACTCCGGCCACGTCGCAGGTGGCTTACCTCCAACTTTATCGAGGTCGGCTTTGTTGATCCACAGCCAGTTGATCCGGTGTATCGAGAACGGCGCGGCCACATAGTGGCCGTCTGACCTCATGGTCTTGTCAATTTGCGCTGGCAGTTGGGTTTTCCAGTCGGTAGCCGATTTATCTATATCGACCAATACACCTTGATTTGCCCAGTCCTGTATCAACGGGCCCTTGATCTGTGCTGCCGACGGTGCATTCCCCGACATGACCTGGGTCTTCAACGCGGTCATGGCAGCTGCACCCGCCCCGCCGGCTACGGCGAAGTCTTTCCACTCGTAGCCCTGTTTATTCATGTCGTCCTTAAGCACTCTGATGGCCTTCGATTCGCCGCCCGAGGTCCACCAGTGCAACACCGAAAGAGACTCGGCAGCACTTGCGACCTGTGCACTTGTGGCGAGCGCCGCTGCGACAACTGTGGCTGAAATGAGCGTTCTTTTCATTGCTGTCTCCTTTAGTTTTCCTTATGAATCACCGGGCAGGGCGCACACCGTGATGGGCATGCGTCAGATCGTTTCGATGGGTAGCGCTTACAGGCCGAAGCCGAGTTGGGCTTTACCGAGGGGCGTCAGATCTTCGGCCGTAGCTCGTCCGACGAAGTCGACCTCGAAATGGTCAGTCGGAAAGTCAGGAGGGCTTTTGCCTTCAAGGAAGCTGGGCAATTGGCGCTTGAGGTATTCGTCGTTCTTGGCACACGCGGGCGCTGACGCGATATACATTACGTTGCTGTAGCCCGTGCCACGGTGCGCGTCTTCTACTGCGTGGATGACGTCGCTGTGCCAGAACACGGTGTCGCCCGCCTGCATGTGCGGAATCGATGACAACGCGTCGAAGAGCGGCGCATGGAATTCCGGCTTGATCGACAGCGCGCGGCCAGGCATTGCGCCGCATAGGTCGTCGTCAGCAACATCGTCCTGAAGGGCGCGCAACAGGATATAGGCCATCGAGTTCGCAATGGGCACGAGTTGCAGCGTGCCATCTCCGGGACCCTGAGGTGTCAGGGCTGTCCAGCCCTGAAACGTGCGAAACATCGAACATACGGCTGGCGAAGCAATTTCCTCGACGTCCGGCCGGAAGGCGGCGTCGAATGGATCGTATTGACGCCAGTTGCCGCTGAAAACATGCCGGTACACGTTCCGGAAATTCGCTTCGATCCAACGCTCGACCGAGCCACCATCGCAATGCGCGGACAGGCCCAAGGACTCTGACCCGGGCGGCCGCCGGCGCAACCGGTCCGCGTAAGCGGGTACGTGCTCCGGATCGAAGTGGACCTGACCTTCGCTCTCACTGCGCCACAAACGGTTCAGAAACACGCGAGCCGTAGTCAGCGACGTAGACTGACGCGCGAGGACCTGCGGCTTTGACCAGTACACGCCGTAAATCTGTGGCTTGCTCGATGCCAGCTGGCCGAAGTATTTGTCCTCGGCACGGGTCTTCAGTCGCGTATCGAGGTCGTTCCGTTCGACGTAGTCCGCGATGTCGCGGTCCCAGGCTTCCACCTGAGAGCGGTCAAACACATTGCGGATGACGCATGCACCCCGTGCTTTGACGAGTTCGATCTGCTCCGCGCTCACTCGCTGCCCAGCTATGTCGGAGAATTGAATTTCGGGGATCACGTTTTCGCCGCGACTCCGTTGCTCGGCAATTCTGCTGGCTTCGGTACGGATTGCTTCGTCCACTTCGGCGAAAACATCCCGATAGTTCGGAAGTCTTTCGCGAAGCTCCTGCTTGGCCTGCCGGATGGCTGCCGGCAGGTCGTCGACATTGAGTGCCATGGTTGTCTCCTTGTGGGTTCTGCTATGTCTGGAGCATAGACCGGACACGCCCCAAAAAGTGATACCATCCAGACAATTTCTTTGCGACTTCTGCCATGAAACCAGCATACGAACGCGTCGAATTCGGCGATGACTGCTCGGTCAGGGTTTACCACCGGCGTTTGCCGCGTATCCCGTTTGAATGGCACCACCATCCCGAATACGAACTGACCCTGACGTTGAACAGTCACGGCAAGCGCTATATCGGGGACTCGATCGCAGACTACGGGGACGAAGATCTGGTTCTTGTGCCGCCAAATCTTCCTCATACCTGGGCGTCGAACCGATCGATTAATTCATCGTCTCCCCAGGTCGCAATCGTGATCTGGTTCGGCGGCGACTGGGCGCGGCGGCTTGCAGATGTCTGTCCGGAATACGTGCCTTTGCGCAACCTGTTACGCAGGGCGGCCTGCGGACTGGCATTCAGTCCGCAGGTGGGCACCGCGATGCACACCCAGGTCGGCGATCTGCTTTCCAGCGCCCCGCGAGAACGCCTTGCCGCAGTGCTAAATGTTTTGTGTACGCTAGCGGAAGCGCCCGGTGAACCACTCGCTTCGCCTACCGCGTTTAGCGACCGGACGGAGGGTCCTTCGGGCCACGAACCGGAACGTATAAATCGCGTGCTCTCGATGATCGATTTGCGCTTCGCCGAACCGCTGCGTCTATCCGAACTTTGCGAGGCTGCAAATGTGTCGGAACGTTCTCTCGCCCGCTACTTTGAGCAGCACATTGGAGAGAGCGTTGGGAGATATATCGCGCGGGTCAGGATTGGCCATGCTTGCCGGATGCTTGCGCACACCTCGACCCCCGTGTCGGTCGTTGCGGCCCGCTCTGGATTTCCGAACGTCGCGAACTTCAACCGGCAGTTCAAGGCGTTGAAGGCACTGACACCCGCCGCTTACCGCAAACAGTTTGCGGCCGGTGATATCGTCGAAACGGACGCCAGTCCACGCATCACCGAACGCTCACCTTCTTTGCAACGGAACCCGCGACTACCGAGATCAATTGCGTGACGCAGGCGATGCAAAGCTAGCGTCGTAGCAGGTCAACTCGGGAGAGAGCACGATTACGCTTATCGACATCTGCGACGGCACAATCGGCGTTCTGAGTGCGACGAGCTATTTTATCTACGACCGGGTGCTGAAAGACGGTTCCTCCGTGCGCTTCGAGTGTGTCGATGTATTCGAGTTCGACGGCAACGGATTGATCGAGCGCATGATCATCGTCTACGACACTCATCCTATCCGCAGCACCGTTGGCGATAAGTACGCATAGTCTCGTACAAGCCAGGATAAGCGGGAAGTTTTAACGCATAGTCGCATAGTCGTTTACACGGCCATCTGGAGAGCGGACTGACAAAACTATGCGATTTCCCGCAGCCAAATGCCGCCGTTGCGCATCTTTAGCCTCCACCTAATCCCCGCTTTCGCACAATCAAATTCCAGCCCGTTTTTGGTGACGGCAATCTTCGATCTACCTTGCGGCTGTGAACGCGAGGTGATACCCGGGAACGATTGCTGAGACCTGTTCGTTCCTGCATCGAAGCCTGCTCTTGGAGATGGTTATGAACGGCCGGAAAAAATTGGTTGGAATGGGTGCGGTACTTAGCATGAGCGGGTTGGCTTTGGCATGCTCGGCCGTCGCGGATGCAAGTGTTCTGGTGGGTGTGGCTGGCCCAATGACGGGCGAGTACGCCTCGGGGGGCGACCAGTTTCGCAAGGGCGCAGAGCAGGCGGTGAAAGACATCAACGCGTCGGGCGGTGTGCTAGGGCAGCAACTCGACCTGGTTGTGGGCGACGACGTGTGTGATCCCAAGCAGGCAGTTTCGGTTGCCAACAATTTTGTCAATCAGAAGGTGGCATTCGTCGACGGTCACTGGTGTTCCAGTTCCACTTTACCCGCTTCGGACGTCTACAACGACGCGCAGATCCCGCAGGTCACCGTCTCGACCAATCCGAAAATCACGGAACGCGGCATCAAGGGGATCTTTCGTATTACCGGCCGGGACGATCAGCAAGGGCAGGTTGCAGCCGACTATATCGCTGCGCATTTCAAGGGCAAGAAAATCGCGGTCATCGATGACAAGACCGCATACGGCGGCGGTCTGGCCGACGAGGTCGCCAAGGATCTCGCTGCAAAGCAGACGCCCGTTGTGCTGCGTGAGTCGATCACGGCCGGTGAAAAGGACTATTCAGGCCTTATCAGCAAACTGAAGGCGAATGGCGTTCAGATCCTTGCGTACGGCGGGTATTACCAGGAAGTCGCGCTGATTCTGCGGCAGGCGGCGCAGGCCGGGCTAAATCTGACGGTCCTGGGCGGCGATACGCTAACGAATAATGAACTGGTTACCGCAGCGGGGGCGGAAATCAACAAGGTCCTCTTTACCTTCCCGCCAGACCCGCGCAAGAGTGCGGCAGCCGCAAAGGTGGTGGCGACTTTCCGCGCGCAGAAGATCGAGCCGGAAGGCTACATGCTGTATTCGTACGCCGCCTTGCAGGTTTTCGCAGAGGCAGCTAAAAAGGCTAATTCCACGGACTATGCGGCGATCGTGAAGCAGCTTCACAACGGCTCCTTCAATACCGTAGTCGGACAAGTGGACTTCGATTCGAAAGGCGATCTCAAGAGCCCTGGCTATGTGGTCTATCGCTGGAACGGCAACAACTATGACTACGTGAAGTGACAAGTCCTGTCCCGTCTATGTAATACGGAAGAGGCGGTGCGTCTGTCCAGTGCTCCGCCTCCGAAGCAGATTCACCGGAGAGGACATGAGCCAGGCATTGCAACAATTTATTAATGGGCTGACCTTGGGCGCCATCTACGGCCTGATTGCGATCGGCTATACGATGGTCTACGGCATCATCGGCATGATCAACTTTGCGCATGGCGATGTTTATATGGTCAGCGCTTTCATCGCCGTGACGTGTTTCACGCTTCTTGGGAGCGGCGGGGTCTCGTCGGTGGTGGCGAGTATTGCCATTACATTGATCGTCTCGATTGCGCTGACCTCCGTATTCGGCTGGACCGTCGAACGGGTCGGGTATCGGCCGCTTCGAGGCTCCAATCGTCTCGCGCCGCTGATCTCGTCGATCGGAATTGCTATCTTTCTGCAGAACATGGTTCAGCTGACCCAGGGTGCGCGGGTCAAGTCGATCCCGCCGCTTGTGACGGGTGGTACGAATCTCTTCTCCAATGAGGGATTGCGCGGAACGTACGTCTCTTATGTCCAGCTCCTCATCGTCATCGTGACGATTGTCCTGATGTCCGCCTTCACATTGCTCATCAACAAGACGCCTTTCGGCAGGCAGCAGCGGGCGTGCGAACAGGATCAACGGATGATGCAGTTCCTCGGCTATAACGTCGACAGGATTATCGCCCTGACCTTCATGATCGGCGCTGCGCTGGCTGCCGTCGCTGGTGTCATGGTGACGATCTACTACGGCGTGATCGACTTCTCAATTGGCTTCCAGGCGGGTATCAAGGCCTTTACTGCTGCGGTTCTGGGCGGCATCGGCTCGATCCCTGGCGCGATGCTTGGCGGTCTGATCATCGGATTGATCGAAGCGTTCTGGGCGGCATATCTTTCTCCCGAATACAAGGATGTGGCAACGTTCGTCATCCTGATCATTGTTCTGATGTTTCGTCCTTCGGGCCTGCTTGGCCGGCCAGAGGTGGAGAAAGTCTGATGAGCCCGACAATCATGCAAAAATTAGATCTTCAGTTTCGCATCAGGGATGCTCTGGGCGCCGCGCTGGTTGCCGGCCTCGTAGGTTTGCCGATGCTGGGACTGACGACGCGAGACGGAGCAAATGGCCTGCATGTCGAAACACGTTGGGCACTGCTGGCCGCCTTCATTCTGGTGGCCTTTGCCGGCCGCCTGATACTGCAGTGGATGCTGCAACGGTTCCGCTTACTGACAAAGCGGCGCCTGCGTGCAAGGCCCGCGCCTGAAATCGCGGGTAACGGTGCGCTGGTTTGGGTCGGCGCGGCATGCGTGGCTTTCGCCGTGCTGTTGCCCGCATTGTTTGCAGGAAACCGCTACGTTGTCGATACGGCCACGACGGTACTCATTTACGTGATGCTGGGCTGGGGCCTGAATGTCGTCGTTGGACTGGCTGGTCTGCTGGATCTGGGCTACGTAGCGTTCTACGCGGTAGGCGCATACACCTACGGTCTTCTCTCGACGCATTTCGGCTTTGGTTTCTGGGAATCGCTACCCATCGCCGGTGGACTGGCCGCGGCATTCGGCATGCTGCTTGGCTATCCGACACTCAGACTTAGAGGCGACTATCTGGCGATCGTCACGCTCGGATTCGGCGAGATCATTCGGCTGCTGCTTGTGAACTGGGGTGATCTCACGGGCGGACCAAACGGCATTTCTTCGATTCCAAAGCCGACATTCTTTGGGCTTCCGATGCAGGCATCCAGCGATGGTCCGACATTTGCGACCGTATTTGGTATCGAATACTCACCCGTTCAGAGGGTCATCTTTTTGTATTACCTGATCCTCGCACTCGCGTTACTGACAAACCTTCTCGTCTCGAGGCTAAGACGCCTGCCTGTGGGGCGCGCGTGGGAAGCGGTGCGCGAAGACGAAATTGCCTGCAAGGCCATGGGCATTAATGTGACGAACGTGAAACTGTCCGCATTTGCGACCGGTGCAATGCTGGCCGGATTCGCCGGCGTGTTCTTCGCGGCACGGCAGGGGTTTATCTCTCCGGAGAGCTTCACATTTTCGGAGTCGGCCACGATTCTCGCGATCGTGGTGCTGGGTGGCATGGGAAGCCAGTTGGGCGTCGTGCTCGCGGCCGCCTTGCTGGTGATCTTGCCTGAACTGGGGCGTGATTTCGCCGAGTACAGAATGTTGCTCTTCGGTATTGCCATGGTCTTTATCATGATCGTGCGGCCCGGCGGACTCATCAGCCATCGCCGTGCGACCGTCAGCGCTCCGGGCGTGGAGGTGAACCCATGAGCGGTTCCAATTCGTTGCTTGGCGTTGAGAATCTGACGATGCAGTTTGGCGGACTTCGTGCAATCGAGGACCTGTCCATGAGCGCGCGTGCAGGCGAGGTGACTGCAGTGATTGGGCCGAACGGCGCGGGAAAGACGACATTCTTTAACTGCCTGACCGGCTTTTATAAACCGACAAAAGGCTCCATCAAACTGCGCCATCCCTATCGCGGCGAACTTCGGCTCGATGCGATGAGGAACGTGGACGTCGCGCGGGTCGGCCAGGTCGTCAGGACGTTTCAGAATATACGATTGTTTCCCCGTATGACGGTGCTCGAAAACCTGATGATCGCTCAGCACAATGTCTTGCAGGAAGCGTCGAGATTCTCGATTGCCGGAGCGCTGAACTCAAGATCGTTTCGCCGCGCCAACGACAAGGCGATAGATAACGCCCTGACGTGGCTCGAGCGCCTAAGCGTCCGGGATATCGCCAACAAACCTGCCGGTGACATGCCGTATGGCGTACAGCGTCGCGTCGAAATCGCGCGCGCGATGTGCGCTGAACCGATTCTGCTTTGCCTTGATGAGCCAGCCGCCGGTCTCAATCCGCGCGAGTCGGGGGAACTCACGACGCTGTTGACCTCCCTCTCCAGGGATCAAGGTATCGGCATACTATTGATTGAACACGATATGAGCGTCGTCATGAAGGTTTCCGATCATATTGTCGTGCTCAATCACGGAAAGAAGATCGCAGAGGGGCCGCCTGCCGAGATCAAGACAAATTCCGAGGTGATCAGCGCGTATCTTGGGGAGGACGACGAGACCTCTTCACCCGATGGTTCATCGCAGGAGAAAACCGCTCATGCTTAAGCTTACCGGACTCAGTGCCCACTACGGCAGCGTCCAGGCACTACGCGAGGTTACCCTGGACGTGAACACGGGCGAGATCGTTACGTTGATCGGTGCGAACGGCGCGGGCAAGTCCACGCTGATGAATACCATTTTCGGTTATCCCCGCGCCAGCGGCGGCACGGTCGAATTCGACGGACAGAATATTACGGACCTGCCTTCACATGCGGTCGGCAAGCTCGATATTGCGGTTGTGCCCGAAGGGCGTCGCATCTTTCAGCGGATGACTGTGCTTGAGAATCTCCTGATGGGCGATACGTCGTCCAATCGTAAGACTGCTGAGGACCTAGAACGGATCTACGAGATGTTTCCAATCCTGCGGAGCCGGATCTCGCAGCGTGCCGGTACGCTGTCTGGAGGCGAGCAGCAGATGCTTGCGATCGGTCGCGCATTGATGTCTCAACCGAGATTGCTGTTACTCGACGAACCGTCGCTGGGCCTCGCGCCGCTTTTCATCAAGAAGATCTTCTCGGTCATCAGGGAGTTGAACGAGCAGTTCGGTATGACGATTCTGCTCGTCGAACAGAACGCCCATCATGCATTGCGAGTGGCGCATCGAGGGTATGTTCTCCAGCATGGGCAGATTGCCCTCGAAGGGAGTGGTGCTGACTTGCTGGCCAGCCCGTCGGTCCGGGCAGCGTATCTGGAGGGCGATACGTCCCAACTCGATGCGGCGTGAACCGATGCGACTGGAAACCTGGCTTGCTTCGCCCTTTCTCCCGCTCTCAGTGGATGGGAATTTTAGCAATTCTCCGCAACTTGAGTGTGGGAAGATTAAAAGATGAAATGGCGATTCGAACAAGGCTTATCAAGCCTTGACGGGCTGGATCACTATCAAAAAATGTGCAAAATTCCGCAGAAATTAGCCGAACCTCTTCAAGACCGGAATTTTGTAAACGTCCAGAATGCCAATAGACCTAATCGATCGCCGCTCCGGAACTGCATCCGAAGAAGGCACGAATTCAAGCGCAGGCCAGCGAGGCCAGAACGCTCAACGAACCGGTTTTATGGAGTTGCCGCATGAAAGTGCTCATCGTTTTCGCTCACCCTGAACCCCGGTCTTTCAACGGTGCGTTGAAGGACACGGCTGTCTCGACTCTGACAGAGCAGGGACATGAGGTTCAAGTGACGGACCTGTACCAACTGAAATGGCGGCCTGAGCTCGGCGTGGAAGATTTTGTGGGCGAACGTCTCAATACGGATTTCCTCGACCTTTCGGCGGAACAGGAGCACATGTTCGGAACCTCCACGAAGCCGACGCCGGATGTCTACGCCGAGCAACAGAAGGTGCTCTGGTCGGATCTGATCATTTTCCAGTATCCGATGTGGTGGTTCGGCATGCCCGCCATTCTGAAGGGCTGGGTGGACCGCGTGATGACGCGTGGTTTCGCCTACGCCACCGGCCGCAAGTACGAGAACGGCATGTTCAAGGGACGTAAGGCGATGGTTTCGACCACGACTGGAACGGCCGCGAGCCTCTACGAACCGGACGGCGTCGATGGAGACATCAATCACATTCTCTGGCCGATTCACAATGGCATTTTCAATTACCTTGGCTTCGAGGTGTTGCCGCCGCACGTATCTTGGATGCCTGGCCGCGTGAGTGCCGAGGAGCGGCAAGCCTACCTCGACTCCTATGCGGCACGATTGCGCACGCTTGAGGGCACGCAGCCGTTGTTTTTCCATCCCTTTGCAGACTTTGGTCCGGACCAACGTCTGAAGCCGGGCGTCGTGGCCCGTTCCGGTTTCCAATGGAACCCGTCGGTCGGCCAGTCGCATGACGATGCGGCAAAAACGTATACGCCGAAGAAGATTGCGAAGGCAGGTTGATACTGCAGCTGCTTCAGGTCGGGCCGCGGTAGCCTGGAAAGGTTCTGCGGCCCAGCGTCAAAACTGACCAGAGATGAGGTTCACCATGGAAAAGCTGCCGATTTTTCAGAAACTGCACCACGTCTGCATCGTGGTTCGCGATATCGAAAACGCTGTGAAGTATTACGAATCAATTGGCGTTGGTCCATGGAACGATTTTCCGCCGATGGATGCATACCAGTTGGACGGCTACGATCGTCCGGCTTTTCTGAAGATGCGCTACAAGTTTGCGAATATCGATAACGCCCAACTGCAGCTTTGCCAGCCAGGAGACGGTGACACGCCGCAACGACGGTTCCTGGAAACGCGAGGCGAGGGCGTCTTTCATCTCGGCTTCTCTGTCGAGAGTTGCGACAAGGCCGAGGAACTTGCTGCGAACGCCGGGCTGGATGTGCTCTCGCGCGGACGCCTCGAAGATCGAAGTGGCTTCACGTACTTCAAGACGGTAAATGAAGGGGCTGGGGTTACGCTAGAGGTCCGGGCGCCGAGTACCAAGGCCGCTCAAGGCATCAAGTCCTGAGTTCAAGGCGCTTTCGCGAGCGTCTTACTGACATTCCAGATGGCCCCTTGGGAATACCACGGGGCCATCTGCCATTACCTCATCACGAACGGGTTCGCGGTCTTGACCCCGGTATTGATCCAGACGCTCTTCGTTTGCAGATACTCGCGGATCGCGTCGATGCCGTTCTCGCGGCCCAGTCCGGAATCCTTGTAGCCGCCAAAGGGCGACATGTAGCTCACCGCGCGATAGCTGTTCACCCAGACCATGCCGGCCTGCAGTCTTTCTGCAACGCGAATGGACCGGCCAATATCTTTCGTCCAGACACCCGAGCCAAGTCCGAAGCGCACGTCATTGGCCAACGCAACCGCCTCGTCTTCATCCTTGAACCTGATGATCGAGAGGATGGGACCAAAGACCTCTTCCTGCGCGATTCGCATCCTGTTGCTAACGTCGCCGAAGATCGTGGGTTCGACGAACCAGCCATTGCCACATTCGGGGGCGCTGCCGGGCTTTCCGCCTAGCAGCAACGTCGCGCCGTCCTGTGTTGCGGTTTCAATGTAAGACAGGACCTTGCGGTACTGCGGGCGGGTCGTGATCGGTCCGACCTGCGTGTCCATACTCGACGGATCGCCCATTTTCGCGGTCCGTGCCAGCGTCAGAAGTTTGTCGACAAACGTGTCGTAGATGCTTTCTTGCAACAACAGGCGCGAACCGGCAATACAGGTCTGCCCAGTCGCAGCAAAGATGCCTGAAACCGCGCCATTCACCGCGTCTTCCAGATCTGCATCTTCGAAAACGATGTTGGGCGACTTGCCACCCAGTTCGAGACTCACGTGTTTGAACTGACGGGCTGCCGCCTCGTTGATTGCCCGGCCGGTGGAGTCTGCACCGGTGAAGGTAATCTTCTTGACCAGCGGGTGTTCTACCAGAGGAGAGCCGACGTCTGCACCGAAGCCTGTGACAACGTTCACTACGCCCGGCGGAAAGCCGGCCTCAGTGAACAGCTTCGCAAACTCGATGGTGGATGCAGAAGTGAACTCGGATGGCTTGATTACCACCGTGCAACCCGCGGCCAGCGCGGGTGCAATTTTCCATGTGGCGAGCAACAGCGGCGAGTTCCAGGGCGTAATGGCGGCGACGACACCCAGCGGCTCGTTGCGGGTGTAGTTGAAGTAGCCTTTCTTGTCGAGCGGAACCACGGCGCCCTGAATCTTGTCCGCCAGGCCGCCAAAGTAGTAGTACCATTGCGGCAAATACTGGCACTGGCCCAGCATTTCAGCCATCAGCTTGCCGTTGTCACGAACTTCCAGCTCGGCAAGCCGCTTTGCGTCACGTGCGATCAGGTCTCCTACCCGATGAAGCAACAGACCTCGCTGGCTTGGCGACATCTGTGACCATGGTCCTGCGCTGAAGGCGGCATGCGCCGCCTGCACAGCCCGATCGACGTCTGTCGCGTTGCCTTTCGCAATCTGTGCCCACGTTTCGCCGGTGAAGGGGTTCTCGGTGTCGAACCATTCGCCCGAAGCCGGCGCGCAGGATTCGCCGTTGATAAACATCTCAAACTGTTGCATGACTTTCGTCTCCCTTTGATGTTGACTCATTCGCCAAGGCGCCGACGCTGGGACTCTGCAAGAATTTCCTGGGCTTTCAAGATGACCGGCCGGTCGACCATGCGGCCGTCCACCGCGACAGCCGCTCCGTGAGATGCGGCGGCGCCTTCTACAACCCGCTGTGCCCACTCGACGTCTTTCGCGCCCGGGATGAATGCAGCGTTGACTGCCGACACCTGCTTCGGATGAATGCAAAGCTTGGCGCCGAAGCCGAGCCGCTTTGCACGGACGGTGTCGCGCGTGATCTGCTCGGTATCGTCCAGCGTGGTACTGACGCCATCTACCGGCGAAAGCAGATTGCCAATGCGCGAAGCGAGGACGATCTGTGAGCGGAAGTACAGGAGCTGCTCATCGTCCCCGTCGATGCCGAGGTCAAGCTGGAAATCCACATTGCCGAAGACGAGCCGTGTAGTCAGCCGGTGCTGGGCGATCGCGACCACATTGCGGAAGCCTTGGGCGGTTTCGATCATCGGCAGGATGTCGGTCGGCTTGCCGGCGAACTCGCAGAGGAAAATGTCGTCGATGCGTTCGGTCTTGGGCAGCATGACAGCGGCCACGGATGGCGCACGGCATACGGCAATGTCGTCGCGAAACCATTCGCTGTTCACGTCATTCACACGCACGGCGACCGGCGTGCTATTGGTGGACAGCCACTCGGCAAGGGCGGCCCGCGCAATCTTCTTTTCGGCGGGAGGTACGGCATCTTCCAGATCGATCACCACAACGTCGACGCCCGACGCCGCAGCTTTAGCAAACCGGTCGGGCCGGTTGCCGGGAACGAAGAGATAGGACCGGGGTGCGAGCTCAGCCATGATGAACCTCCAATATCGATTCGGGGAGCAGTTGGGGTACGACGGGGGCATCGGTAATTGCCCATACCGAGGCGATGGAGTGCTTGAGTTCGTCTTCAGTGGCTGCCTTGCCATACAGCCCAAGCGTGATCGTTTTGTGTTCGAGTTCGGTGCGCGTGAGCGTGTTGCCCGGATCCCCCTTGGGGTCATCCACCCGACCTTTGTAAGTGCGTCCATCCTTGGTCCGCACGGTGACCTTGCCGATCCAGCGCGACGGATAGGCCGCATCGACCTCAGCGTCGAGCACCATCGAAACCTTCTTGCTGAAGTGCGCGATCCTGCTTTCCCCGTAGTGGGCGTCGAACTCACGTACGCCCGCGTGGCCGAACTCCGCAGCGATGGCGAGCACGGTGCCCATGGAGAACTTCGCCTGATGAACCGTCTGCGGATCGGTCACTGGCCCGAGGACGTCGATCGCGGCCTGGTGAACATGAGTTACCACCGTCTCGATATCGTCAGGTGCGATCTGTTCTCGCTTGATTACCTGCAGCAAGGCATCGGCCGCCGGATGGGTGTGCCGGCAGGAGGCGTGATACTTGAACGATGTTTCACTCAGGGCCCAGCGCGTTCCGAGCGCGTCAACGAGCTTGTCCGGATGCGTTTGCGTGGACATGCCGGCTCCCATGCCTTTGCCGCCCTCGAAGATATCTTTCGCGCCGGTGAAACCGTCGGCCGCAAGGTAGGCCGCTAGAAGACCGTTCGCTGCTGCCTTGGCCGTATGCAGTTGCTTGGAGTCCGCAGCGTCTTTCAGGAATTCCCACAGCCCGGCTGCCTGGGTACCAGCGGACCCAAACGCATTCATCATCTGTTCGCGGCTCAGCCGCAAAAGCCTGCCGACCGCAGCCGCGGCTGCGATCGTTCCAACCGTACCGGTGGTATGAAAAATCTTGTAGTGCGATCGACCGAGGAATTCGCCGACGCGGATACCCACTTCATAGCCCGCGACGGATGCCGCAATGAACTCTTTTCCGCTTCTCCCCAGTGCTTGAGCGGCAGCCCATGCCGCGGGAAAAACGACGGTTGCCGGGTGCAGGACCGAGCTGTTGTGCAGATCGTCCTGTTCAGCGAAGTGCGATGCAGCGGCATTGATCATTGCCGCAAAGAACGGGCTGCTCGTTCGGCGGGAGATCAATACTTCGCAGCAACCGGACTGCGGACCAAAGTTCAATGCGAGTTTCTGGATCGTTTCAACGGGACGCGCTCCCCGGCCGGCCAATGCTGATCCGAACCAGTCAAGGAAGAGGTCTTCCGTCCGTGCTACCACGTCCCTGGGGATCTGTTCAAACTCGAGATTGGCCGCAAACGAAGCAAGAATCTGTGTGTTGCTCATAACAGGCTTACCTTAACTGGAGGTTATACGACGGCCGCGTCACGAAGTTCGCGGATGGCATCGGTCGAAAAGCCCAACTCATTCAACAGGGCTTCGGTGTGTTGGCCCAATGCGGGAACGGGGTCGAGGCGGACATCGGCTGCTGTAACGACGCCTGGCGGCAGCAACGAAGGAATGGAACCGGCCGGGGAGTCAATGTTCACCCAGCGATTGCGTTCTTTAAGCTGCGGATGCGCCCACACATCGGACATGTCGTTCATCCGGGCGTTGGCAATCTGCGCGTGATCCAGCCTGCGGATGACCTCTTCCGAGGTCAATTTGCTGAATGCGGTGACGATGATGTCGCGCAGTGCTTCGCGCGCCGCTACCCGTTTCGAATTGGAACTGAAGCGCGGATCGGTAGCCAGCTCAGGTGCGAGCAGAACCTTTGCGCAGAAGACACTCCACTCCCGCTCGTTCTGCAACCCCAGCATGACGGTTTTCGCGTCCCCGGCAGGGAACGGCCCATAGGGATAGATGGTTGCGTGAGCGGCTCCGGCGCGAGGTGGCGGCGATGCGCCATCGAACGCGTAGTAAAGGGGATACGTCATCCACTCCACCATGCTCTCGAGCATCGAGACGTCGATTTCCCTTCCCACGCCCGTCTTCGAGCGTTGCAGAAGCGCGGAGAGGATGTTGGTATACGCGTACATTCCCGCAGCGATATCGGCGATGGAACAGCCGGCCTTCGCGGGCGAGTCCGGGCCGCCGGTAATCGAGAGAAAACCGGACTCGCTCTGGATCAGCAGGTCGTAGGCTTTCTTGTCGCGATACGGACCGTCGGACCCGTAACCCGAGATGTTGCAGACGATCAAGCGGGGATACTTCTCACGCAACGCTTCGTAGGACAGACCCAGTCGAGCTGCAGCGCCGGGCGCCAGGTTCTGCACGAGCACGTCGGTATTTTCGAGCAAGCGCTCGAAAATACCCTGCGCCTGCGGAGCCTTGACGTCTAGCGTGAGGCTCTCCTTCGAGCGGTTGCACCATACGAAGTGCGAGGCCATGCCGTGTACACGCTCGTCGTAGGCGCGCGCGAAGTCACCTGTACCGGGGCGCTCGATCTTGATCACGCGTGCGCCGAGATCGGCAAGTTGACGGGTGCAAAACGGTGCTGCAATCGCGTGTTCGAGGGTGATCACCTTCACGCCGTCCAGCGGTTTCATGCCCAGCCCCTTAGAAAGAACGTGGCAGCCCAAGCAAATGCTCGGCTACGTACGAAAGAATGAGATTGGTCGAGATCGGCGCGACCTGATAAAGACGTGTTTCGCGGAACTTGCGTTCCACGTCGTATTCGTTTGCGAAGCCGAAGCCACCGTGGAACTGCAGACACGCGTTGGCGGCTTCCCAGGAAGCGTCAGCGGCCAGCAGTTTTGCCATGTTGGCTTGCGCGCCGGCGGGTTGTTTCG
The DNA here is from genome assembly GCF_050435645.1 of Paraburkholderia sp. GAS206C. NCBI lineage: Bacteria > Pseudomonadati > Pseudomonadota > Betaproteobacteria > Burkholderiales > Burkholderiaceae > Paraburkholderia > Paraburkholderia sp. GAS206C. The sequence goes on from NZ_JBNDKR010000005.1 coordinate 543,891, forward strand.
CGTCGAAAAGTTTGCAGGCCTTATAGCGCATCAGGCTGGCCGCTTCGACGTTGACGTGCGCGCGTGCGATCGGAAACTGCACGCCCTGGTTCTGTCCAATCGGACGCCCGAAGACCACCCGCTCCTTGACGTACTTGCAAACCTTGTCGAGAAACCAGTAGCCGTCGCCGATACACTCGGCAGCAATCAGCGTGCGCTCGGCGTTCAGGCCGTCAAGGATGTACTTGAAGCCTTTGCCTTCTTCTCCAATCAGGTTTTCGGCCGGGATCTCGAGGTTGTCGAAAAAGAGTTCGTTAGTCTCGTGATTCACCATGTTCGGGATCGGGCGAACCGTCATGCCTTGCTTGACCGCCTGATGCAGGTCGACGAGGAATATCGACATGCCCTCAGATTTTTTGGCCACCTGAGTGATCGGTGTGGTCCGTGCGAGCAGGATCATCAGATCGGAGTGTTGAATCCGTGAGATCCACACCTTCTGACCGTTGACGACATACCGGTCACCCTTGCGAACGGCGGTCGTCTTGAGACTGGTGGTGTCGGTGCCGGTGGTCGGTTCGGTCACGCCCATCGATTGAAGCCGCAACTTTCCGCTCGCGATTTCCGGCAGGTAGCGGGCCTTTTGCTCGGCGGAACCGTGTCTGAGCAGTGTCCCCATGTTGTACATCTGCCCGTGACACGCGCCGGAATTGCCGCCGCTGCGGTTGATTTCTTCCATGATCACCGACGCCTCGGTCAGCCCGAGTCCGGAGCCGCCATATTCCTGCGGAATCAGGGCTGCCAACCAACCCGCGTCGGTAAGAGCCTGCACAAAGGTCTCGGGATAGGCTCGCTCTTCATCGACCTTGCGGAAATACTCGGCAGGGAAGTTTGAACACAGATCGCGAACCGCTTCACGGATGTCCTGATAGGGGTCAACGTTAGCCAACACTTGTCTCTACTCCTTTGGGTTCATTTTTGAAATGCACTTGCGGGTGCCGTGAGCGTTACCACGGCAGCGACGCACAACACTTCTTCGGAATTGGCCGCCCAAAGCCTCACCTCGTTCGATCCGGCTGCGCGGGCGGCGTATAGATGAAAAGGGGCATCGTCAAAGAGAGGGTTGACCGCCTTGAAGGAGAACGAAGCGATCGACTCTCCCGGAAGGCTGCGTCGGACGAGATCGACCAGCAAGGTCGCAGTCAGCGGCCCATGCACGACCAGCGCGGGATAGCCTTCCTGTCCCTGAGCATAGGACCGGTCGTAGTGAATACGATGTCCGTTGAAGGTATCGGCGGAGTAACGAAACAGGAGGACCGGGTCTGGCACGATCTCCCGCTTCCATGTGAACTCTTCGGGCGCAATTGGACCTTTCGCCGGGCTATACGCAGTCGTCGCGGACTCGCGATACACGACGTCCTGGTCCTCCGAAAGCAGCGGACCTTCTGCGTCTTCCAGTTCATGACGCAGACGCACAAACACGAGCTTTCCGGTGCGTCCTTCCTTGGCGGCGACATCGACAATCTGCGAGGTTCTGGTGACGAGGCTGCCGACCAGGAGCGGCCGCTCGAACCGGACCCGGCTGCCTGCCCACATACGGCGGGGTAGCGGCACCGGCGGCAGGAATCCACCACGTTTGGGATGGCCGTCCACCCCAACCTGTGGTTGCGAAACGATATGAGGAAAGAGTGCCCAGTGCCAAAGCGGAGGCAACGGAGAGCCGGCATGCGGCGCGTCCTCATAGCCTAGCGTAGCCGCGAGTTGCTGCGCAAGACGAGGGGATACGAGTTCCTGCTCAGCCTGGGTTCGGCCGATCCACGTGCGCAGATAATTGAGTTCGGTAGTCATGAGGGCATCGAATAGCGTCGTTCACGCTAGATTGACGCACCGGCCTGTTGACTACAATTTGTGTCTGGAGAAGAGGGCTTTAAACGCAGACTAACTGCCGCCGCTTAGGCCGGCTGAGGCTCGCACTCGCTTTTGCACTTCTGGGTGAGCAGGTCGACAAGTTCACGCGCGAAAGACGGCAGCAGATCGAGGCTGCGCACGCAGATCAGCAGATTGCGCGTCGCCCAGGCATCCTCGATTTCAACCAGCCGGATGTTCATGGTTTTGACGTACCTTATCGCTGACGAACGAGGCAGCACGCCTATCCCGACGTTGGCTTCGATCATTCGGCACAGGGCCTCGAAGTTACCCACTTCAATCCGCACCCGAAGTTTCTTGTGCATATCGTGCGCGACGCGGTTCAGAAAGGTATGAATCGCGCTTGCTTCAGGCATCCCCACAAAGTCGAACTCCGTTGCCTCCTCAAAGGGAATAGACGTTTTCTCTGCTAAAGGGTGTGATTCCGACACCGCCAGTATGAGCCGGTCCGAGCGATAGGGCATGATTTCCAGCGATTCGGGCCTGACATTGCCTGCCACGATGCCGACGTCCGCTGTGCCTTCGCTCACCGCGCGCACCACGTCATGACTCAATCGTTCGCGAAGCTCGACGTTCACATCCGGATGCTCGGCGAGAAAGTCTCGCAGGTCGTTAGGAAGGAATTCCGTGGTGGCCGTGGTGTTCGCGAAGATCCTCACGTGGCCTTTGATACCGCGTGCGTACTCCTGCATGTCGCCGCGCAACTGCTCGAGTTGTGACAGGACAACCCGCGCATGGTGAAGGAATGCCTGGCCCGGTGGCGTGAGTGTCACCCCCTGGCTAGTCCGATACAGTAGTTTCGCCCCCATACTTTCTTCAAGATTCTTGATTCGGGTGCTCGCTGCGGGTACGGACATATGAAAGCGCTCGGCGCCACGCGTCAAGCTATCCGTCTCGGCGATACATGTGATGAGACGAAGATCAACGAGATCGAAATGCATGGTCATGATACGTGCTCCGAATGAAGTGACGCGCCGTTGATCCAGTGTAGCAAATAGCAGAAATCCGCAAATCAGTATTTGCGATATTTTTCGCACGTTTTGTCCGTGCCTCTATGTTATCGGGCTATTGAAGAACAACGGCGACGGAGCGATGGCTATGACTATGCAGAATTCCGCACAAATCGGTGGAGCCGCATCAAGACCGGAAAGTTTTCGCGCCGGACAATCGGTTCACGGAAGCATGCCGTGCTCATCAGGGCGGCAGAGCAGCCCAAACCAATTCAATCTGGAGAAAGCGATGCTGATTGCACCGTTCAAGAACGAGCCATTTGATTTGTTCGACACCGAAAGTGCCAAAGCCCATATGCAGCAGGCCCTGAAAAGAGTGCGTTCGGAATTTGGCCAGACCTATCCGCTTCTGATCAACGGTGAGCGTGTGCAGACCGAAGCGAAGCTCGTCTCGACAAATCCGTCGAATCCGGAAGAGATCGTCGGCTACACCGCCAAGGCGACGACGCGGCATGCGGATGACGCACTCGAAGCTGCGTGGGCCGCGTTCGAATCGTGGAAGCGCTGGAGCCAGGAAGATCGCTCCCGTCTTATGTTGAAGGCTGCAGCAATCATGCGCAGACGCAAGCGTGAGCTCGAGGCATGGCTGGTCTATGAGATCGGCAAGAACTACGTCGAAGCAAGCGCTGAAGTCGCGGAAATGATCGACTTCACCGAGTACTACGCGCGTCAGGCAATCAAGCACGTGGGCGGCCTGGGGGCACTGATTGACTATCCCGGTGAAGAGAACGAGAGCTTCTACATTCCGCTGGGGGTAGGTGTAACGATTTCGCCCTGGAATTTCCCGATGGCGCTAATGACCGGCATGACGGTCGGCGCGATCGTGGTGGGTAACACGGTGGTTTGCAAGCCAGCGGAAGACACGATTGTTTCGCTGGCCAAGATCTTCGACATCTTCACGGAAGCAGGCCTGCCGCCGGGCGTGGTGAATTACCTGCCTGGAACTGGACGGGAGATCGGTTCCTATCTGGTTGCTCATCCAAAGACGCGCTTTATCAACTTCACGGGCTCGCTCGCGACTGGGGCCCAGATCAACGAGTCCGCTGCGAAGCTCGCGGAAGGCCAGAAATGGTTCAAGCGCGTTTTCCTCGAGTTGGGTGGCAAGGACGCCATTCTGGTCGACGAGACAGCCAATCTCGACGACGCGGCGACGGGTGTCATTCAGGCGGCGTTCGGTTATTCAGGCCAGAAGTGTTCCGCCTGCTCGCGTTTGATCGTAGTGGATTCGGTCTACGACGCATTGCTTGAGAAGGTCGTTGCAAAGGCGAAAGAACTGGTTGTCAGCGAAGCCAGGGACAATCCCAGTTTCGGTCCGGTCTGCAACGAACTGCAGTACAAGAAGGTGCTGTCGTACATCGATATCGGCCACACCGAGGGCAAGCTGTTAACGGGTGGCAAGGCCGTAGAGAATGCCGCTGGTTATCTGATTGAGCCCACTATCTTTGGCGACGTGTCCCCTCGCGCGCGCATTGCACAGGAAGAAGTATTTGGCCCGTTCGTCGCTGCGATTCGCGTCAAGGATTTCGAGGAAGGTCTGGCTGTTGTCAATGACACGGTCTATGGTCTGACGGGGGCGCTCTTCTCGAATGACCGAAGCCGCATCGAACGGGCGCGTCGCGACTTCCACGTGGGCAACCTGTACTTCAATCGCAAATGTACGGGCGCGCTTGTCGGCGTTCAGCCATTCGGCGGCTTCAACCTCACGGGCACCGATACCAAGACGGGTGGTCCTGATTATCTTCTGCAGTTCTTGCAAATGAAGGCTGTGGCCGAGCGTCTTTAAGCACGCATGTCGTTTGGGGCTGCCTTTGGGCGGCCCTGGCGCGAATCAGCTTTTCCAAATGAACGGGACAAATAGAATGGGCTTCATTGCAGACCGCATTGGCCAGATCGCCCCTGCGCAGACAATGGCAATGGCGGCAAAGGCGGCAGAACTGCGCCGGGACGGGAAGAATGTCATTTCCCTGTCGCAAGGCGAACCCGATTTTCGTACGCCTGAGCATATCCAGGCTGCCGCGATTCGCGCAATGCGCGAAGGCAAGACGCGTTACACCGAGGCCGCCGGCATCCGGGAGTTGCGCGAAGCGATCGTAGCGAAACTCAAGCGTGACAATAGCGTCGATTATCCCGTGGACGGTGTCAGCGTCGCCGTTGGCGCGAAGCAGGCAATTTTCGCGGCTTTTTTCGCGACCCTCAATCCGGGCGACGAAGTCATCGTGCCGGCACCGTGCTGGGTGTCGTATCCCGAGATCGTGAAGATGGCGACAGGGACGCCTGTTGTGGTGCCGTGCGACGAGGCAGCGGGATTCAAACTGACTGCTGCTCAACTGGAGGCGTCGATCACGCCTCGTACCAAGTGGCTGATGCTGAATTCGCCATCGAATCCGACGGGGGCCGTTTACTCGGCCGACGAACTCGGCAGTATTGCGGAAGTATTGCGTCGACACCCCCATGTGTGGGTACTGTCCGACGACATCTACGAAAAGCTCATCTACACCGGAAGTCCTTTCGTCAATATCCTGAACGTCGCGCCCGAGTTGCAGGAGCGGACTCTCATCATCAACGGCGTGTCCAAGATGTACTCGATGACAGGCTGGCGGATTGGCTATTCGGCTGGACCGTCGACGCTCATCCGTGCCATGAATCTGGTGCAAGGTCAGATTGTGACCAGTGCGTCTTCGGTGTCGCAGTACGCTGCGATCGAAGCGCTCAATGGCGATCAGTCTTTCGTCGAGACATCGCGACTGGCCTTTGACGAACGCCGGAAGCTCGTCGTGAATGCGCTGGACGGCATACCGGGACTCCACAGTAATCAGCCGGAAGGCGCGTTTTATGTATTCGTCGGCTGCCATGGTGTCATGGGGAGCCGCACGCCGAATGGCACGCTTCTGGAAAGCGACCAGGACTTCGTCATGTACCTGCTGGAAGAGGCAAACGTAGCCGTGGTTTCGGGCTCCGGCTTTCTGCTCTCGCCTTACTTCCGGCTTTCTTATGCTGCGTCACTCGATGACCTGAACGAGGCGCTCGGTCGCATTCGCGCCGCACGTCAAAACCTCGCGACCGTCCAAGGTAGATCATGAGCGAAAGAATTGTCATCACCGGCGGGGGGGCGATCGGTTGTTCAATAGCGTATTTCCTGAGCCTCCAAAAGACAGAGAGCCGCGAGATCTGGGTGATCGAAAAGGATCCGACTTATCAGATCGCATCATCGTCGCTCTCGGCAAGTTCGATCAGGCAGCAGTTTTCAACGCCCATCTGCATCCAGCTATCGCAGTTTGGCTATGATTTTTTTTCTTCCTGCGAGCGGGAGAAGGTGCGGTATGGCGCTGGCGTCGATCTGGTGGATTGCGGATACCTGTTCGTGGGCAACGCGCAGCAAGAGAGCGTGCTGCGTCGGCGGAGCGCTCTTGCCCGATCGCTCGGGGTGGAGCTGCAGGAGCATTCAGTCGAGGCGTTGCAGCGCCGCTACCCGTGGATGAATGTCAGCGATCTGGCCTATGGCGTCGAAGGTCTGGCAGGCGAGGGCTGGTTCGACGGATATAGCGTCATGCAGTGGTTGAGAAACCGTGCGCGTGAAGCGGGCGTCCATTTCGTCACGGGTGAAGCGGTGCGCTACCGTACACGCGGAAACCGGGTGACCCACGTCGAACTGACGGACGGGCGGGAAATCGCCGGGGACGCGTTCGTGAATGCCAGCGGCGCGTGGTGTGCACCTCTTGCACAAAGCATCGGCGTGGATCTGCCGGTTCGGCCGCGACGGCGTTCGGCGTTTGTCGTGTCATGTCCGACGGCGATTCCGGATATGCCGATCCTCATCGACACCTCGGGAGTGTATCTGCGTAGGGAGCAGAATCATTTCCTCTGTATCGTTTCGCCGTCGGCGGAGACGGATCTGGACCACCTGCCACTCGACGTGCAGTTTTCTGAATTTGACGAGATCATCTGGCCGGCCTTGGCAGGGCGTATCCCGGCGTTCGAGGCCTTACGGGTGGAACACGCCTGGGCTGGCTACTACGAATACAACATTCTCGACCAGAATGGCATCGTCGGGCAGTCGGGTGCGGAAAACTCTTTCGTGGCGGCCGGTTTCAGCGGCCATGGCATGATGCACAGCCCAGGGGTTGGTCGAGCTGTTGCCGAACTGTTGAGCTTTGGCGAGTTTAAAACACTGGATCTCTCGCCGCTGTCGCCGTCACGGTTCACCAAGGGTGAACTGGTGATCGAGGAAGGTGTTTACTAGGGCCCGGCAGGCGAAGCATTAGTGAGGATGCAGACCACGCCCTCGTGCATTTCGGTACTGTCGGGGCGTGAGGTGCGTGGCAGATTTGAATTGACGCGTGAACGCGCTATGGTCCGCGTAGCCGCATTCGGTCGCGATTTCCGTAATGCTGTTGTCAGTCGTTTCCAGCAGCTTGCATGCGTGGTCGATCCGCAATTTCATCAGCAGTTGCTTGGGCGTCAGATGAAACACTTCGCGGGTTAGACGTTCCAGCGTGTCGACAGATATGGAGACTTGCTCCGCCGCCTCGGTAACCAGGATGTTCTGTCCAAGGTTCCGTTCCAGATAGTCCAGATATGCGAGCAGGCGGCGGTAGCCGTGATGACGTTCATCAGGGCGAGGCAGATCTCGCGATATGCCGATCAGTCCAATGGCCAGTCCGTCTTCGGCGAGCACAGGAAACTTCGAACTCAGGCACCAGTATCGATGACCCAATCCGGAGGAATAGAGCCGCAGCCGGTCTACGATGGGCGACCGGGTTTCGATAATGTTCAGATCTTGCGCATTGGTACTGGCGCCGGTCACCGGAAATAGCTGATCGGCTGTCTTGCCGATCACGTCGTCGCGCGCCAGCCCGCTTCGAGCGATGAGCGTTTGATTGACGGACAGGTAGCGTGCCTGTGCGTCCTTGATGTAGTACAGCACGTCTGGAAAGCAGTCAAAGACGCGCTCGAGCATCTCGGGCTGCCGGTCCAACTGTCGAACGACTTCCACCAACATATCGGAATCAGCCTTGGTGGGCATAGAGGGATCAGTGTGAAGTCACAATGATCGCGATTGTACAGGGCGTGAAATCGGTCTTGATGCAGTGAGGCGGTGGGCGGCCGTTGCCGCGCCACCGCCATGACGTTGGGACTTTCCAGCCGTCCGCTTATTGGCTCGCGTGGGCCTTGGCGCCAAGCAACGCTTCGCGGAAGCGGCTGCGCAGATAAGGACCGTCGCGAGGCGGCAGGGAGGTAGGTTCGGGATCCGTTCCGACCTTCACCGTGGCGAGCACTGGACCGGTAGCATTGAGAATCACATCGACACATTCTTCGAGTTCGCTTTCGGCGTAGATTGTCGCCGCCTTTTCGAAGCCAGCCGCGCGTGCGATTGCCGTGATGTCCACACCGCGGCCTGCATGGGCCAGCTGCATTCCCGTTTCCGCGTAGTGCTCGTTATCGATCACGACAATCGATAGATTGGCGGGCTTATCGACGCCCACCGTTGCTAGCGATCCAAGTCCCATCATCATTTCGCCGTCGCCGACAAACACGATGACGCGTTTTTCAGGCTGTGCAAGCGCAATGCCGAGGCCGAAGGTGACGGCTCCGCCCATTGCACCCCACAGGTAGAAATTTTGAGCCGTGTCGCCGGCAGCGGCCACATCGAAGGTGGGGTTGCCAAGGCTGGTTACTGCCAGAATGTCCTGCTGGCGATCGCGGAGAATCCGCTTAACCGTCAGTCGACGGTTCAGGGGCGTCGTCTGCTGAGTCATTTTAGTACTCACTTGTTAAAGTTTTTGGTGCCGATCACGCGCTGTCCGATCAGAACAGCAACCATCCGGGAGGTGTTGTACCCAAAATTCAACGCGGCACGCACCGTTTCAGGGACTTCGGCTGCATCATCCGCGCGGTAGACATAGACGCCTGCCGATTCGAGGGCTTCCTGGGTGGATTTGCCCATGGCGACCTGCCAGGGATTGAATTCTCCCCATTCGCCGCGCATCGTCACCAGCATCACGATGGGCATGCGGCACTCATGTTGCAGTGAAAGCATGTTGATGCAGTTGCCCACGCCGCTCGACTGCAGCAGCAATACGCCGCGCTGGCCGCCGACCCATGCGCCACCCATCATGGCCACGCCTTCTTCTTCGGTGGTCAGGGAAACCGCGTGAATTTCGGCGTCTGCCTCGCAGAGTTCGATAAGACGTTTGTGCCCCGCATCGGGCACGTATGCCACTTGCCGCACATCAGCGGCTTTGAAGTGCTCGAAGATTGTTTCCGGCCAGTTGACTGACATGGTGACGAGTATTGATAAGTTGAATGAAAACGGATAGCCGTCGCGCCAAGCAAGGCTGATTGATTGCCGTGCTTTGATGAGTGATAGCGTGCATCAGCAAAAGTCGCTGCTCAATTACTGATTGCGGAAGACGCGATTAGGCTGGGGTTAACGGATCGGCCGGGATGGATCGGTCGTACAGAATTTCCGTGCTGCCGGGTGTCTGGTATTCGAGGGTCTGAAATGCGGTGTTCCACAATGCCGAATTCCAACCGTTGGTTTGATTGCTCACACTAGCGTGCAAGCTGATCGGAGAAGGAACCATGAAAATCGTTGTGCCAGTCAAGAGAGTGATCGATTACAACGTGAAAGTCCGGGTGAAGTCGGACGGCACGGGCGTCGACATTGCGAATGTAAAGATGTCGATGAATCCGTTCGATGAGATCGCCGTGGAAGAGGCGGTGCGTCTGCGGGAAGCGGGCGTGGCGACTGAAGTGATCGCCGTGTCGGCGGGCGTGACGCAGGCGCAGGAAACGTTGCGCACGGCGCTCGCGATCGGCGCGGACCGCGCGATCCTGATCGAGTCGTCGGAAGAACTGCAGCCGCTGGCTGTCGCCAAGCTGCTCAAGGCGCTGGTCGACAAGGAACAGCCATCGCTGATCATTCTCGGCAAGCAGGCCATCGACGACGATTCGAACCAGACTGGTCAGATGCTGGCTGCCTTGGCAGGGTTGCCGCAGGCGACATTTGCATCGAAGGTTGTCGTGGCTGATGGCAAGGCAACGGTATCGCGCGAAGTGGATGGCGGTGCGGAAACCCTGTCGCTGACGCTGCCGGCTGTGGTCACCACGGATCTGCGCCTGAACGAGCCGCGTTACGTCACGCTGCCGAACATCATGAAGGCGAAGAAGAAGCCGCTGGAGACGCTCAAGCCGGAAGACCTCGGTGTTGACGTGACCCCGCGCCTGAAGACGCTGAAAGTCGTCGAGCCGCCGAAGCGCTCCGCTGGCGTGAAGGTCGCCGATGTGAAGACGCTGGTCGAGAAGCTCAAGACCGAAGCCAAGGTGCTGTGAGGAGACGGACGAAATGACGATTCTGGTAATTGGGGAACACGACAACGCGTCGCTGAAGGCTGCGACGCTGAACACGGTGGCAGCGGCAGCCAAGATTGGCGGCGACGTACACGTGCTGATCGCAGGTCACAACGCGCAAGGCGCGGCGGACGCTGCAGCGAAGGTCGCAGGTGTCGCCAAGGTGTTGCTGGCCGATGCGCCGCAACTCGAAGCGGGCCTCGCGGAAAACGTCGAAGCGACGGTGCTCAACATTGCGAAGGACTACTCGCATATCCTCGCGCCCGCTACCGCGTACGGCAAGAACATCGCCCCGCGTATCGCAGCGAAGCTCGACGTCGCACAGATCAGCGATATCACCGCCGTGGATTCCGCCGACACGTTCGAGCGTCCCATCTACGCAGGTAATGCAATCGCAACGGTGCAGTCGAGCGATCCGGTCAAGGTCATCACGGTGCGTTCCACCGGCTTCGACCCGGTAGCAGCAGAAGGCGGCAGCGCAACGGTCGAGAAGATCGAAGCCGCAGCCGACAGCGGCCTGTCGCAGTTCGTGAGCCGTGAAGTCACGAAGCTGGACCGTCCAGAGCTGACGTCGGCGTCGATCATCGTTTCCGGTGGCCGGGGTCTGGGCAGTGGCGAGAACTATACGAAGGTGCTCGAGCCGCTGGCGGACAAGCTGAACGCGGCACTAGGTGCCTCGCGTGCCGCAGTGGACGCCGGCTTTGTGCCGAACGACTATCAGGTGGGCCAGACGGGCAAGATCGTCGCGCCGCAACTGTACGTCGCCGTGGGCATCTCGGGTGCGATCCAGCATCTGGCCGGCATGAAGGACTCGAAGGTCATCGTGGCGATCAACAAGGACCCGGAAGCGCCGATTTTCAGCGTCGCCGACTACGGTCTGGTGGGCGATCTGTTCACGGCAGTGCCGGAGTTCGAGGCCATGCTGTCTTGATTGTGCTGCGAGGATGATCAAGGTCGATGAGGTGACAGGTGAGTAATCTGAACGATATGAGGCACATTAGGGCGGTGGCGGCCTTGGTCGCTAACGCCGAAGATGCTTCCATTTGGCGATGGTTCGCTCTGCTCCTTGAAGAGAGGCGAATTCGCTGGTGTTGCAGTGGTGACAATTGGCTGGTGAGCGTCGATAACCGACACGTTGCCACCGACAACAGCTTCGACAATGCTATTCGGATAGCGAGGAAAGCCTCGCAAGAATTATCTCGGCGGCCAACGCGACGCTCACGCCTTGCTTGATCCAATACCGTGCTTGACGCCTATTGCCCGGCGACGAGCGTCCGCTCAGCAAGTTCAAGCAGCCGGTGGATCCGAATTGATGGAAGACCGTTGCGGGTCGACATGCAACGATCGATAGCAATGACGCGCGGTGATCCATTCTGGTTCGGCCAGTCGTCTATTGTGGTGTATTGATTAGTACTCCACTTTATAGGTTGGAGATTCTTCGGGGCGCTGCTGGCGGCGATCATAAAGACGGGTCGTTGAGATATTCGCGTGGCCTAACCAAAACTGGACTTTGGTGATCTCGGCCTGGTGCTCCAGTGCGTTTGTCGCCGCCGTGGCGCGCAGGCCGTGTACGCTGAGACCGTCAACAGCGATCCCCGCACGCCGCGCGTAGTCCCGCACGCACTTGTAGACCCCATCTCCGGTGATCGCCTTGCCGCTTCCGGCGCCCCTTCCACGCAGCGGCTGAAACAGCGGTGCGTCCGCCTCCTTTCCATGTCCCGCCATCTCAAGAAGGCGTGTAGCCGTTCTGCACTCGCTGGATGCAGCGGCAAGTGGCGAATCTTGCTTCCCTTCCCATGCACCCTCAGGTGCAGCACGCCGCGCCGCTGGTGGATGTCGCGGACCTTGAGCAAACATAGCTCTTCGCGGCGCAGACCGTGGTACAGCAGCACGGCGAGCATGGCGCGGTCGCGCTTGCCCTTCAGCGTATCGGCGTCAGGCGCATGGAGCAGGGCGCGGGCCTGGTGATCTCCCATGGCAGGTGTCTTGCCCTCGTTGCTGTTACCCTTGGGCCGCTTGACGCTAGCGACGGGATTCAGCAAAACGGCATTGCGTTCGCACAGGTAATCGAAGAGCGACGATAATGCCGCCAGCTTTCTCCTGATTGTCGCGCCGGACAACTGACGAGCTTCGAGGTGTTTGCGCCAGGCGAGGACGTGCGCACGCGTGACGGTGCGAAACTCCTCCGGCTGTACGATCCCCACGAAACCCATGAAATCGCGTAGGTCGATCCGATAAGCACGGCGGGTCTGTGGCGCGTCGATGTTGGCGGACCATTCGATCTCTGGAGGAACATTCGATAACTTGAGGAATTCGGCGGCGGTGAGTGCTCGAGAGGCATTGTCGCGGGTGGAAATGATTCTGGTTGACACGGATTCTCCCGGCAGGTTGCGCCGCACGCGATTAACCGGGATATAATGAAATCAGTCTTTGGGTGAATACGCCAAAGTTGGCGAATTAAAAGCGCGCGGCGATTATATTGATAATGTATTTTATCAATAGCTGAATTATGTGTGCAAAGCGAATAACTTTGACAAAATCGCACCTAGAATGGTCATGCTCGATGCAGCGACAACTACTAGGGGTTTAAACAGAAGAAACGGCCACGCGAAAGCACCGTTGCCACACGAAGACCTGTGCGCGTGCTATGTTCATCGAATGATCCGACCAGTCGATATCCAAGGTTGCCAGTATGACGCTCCGCGATAAGCTTTCCGTTCCTCCTTATTTAGAGAGTGATCAGGCAGCACGTCGTTGTCTCGACGCATTGGAGATATTTCTCACGGTAAATTCGGTCGACATATCCGGTACGAGCACCATAGATGCTGCGTCTGCGGTCAGTTGGGGTCTACCTCTTGCGATACTAGGCGAGCAGCAATATACGCATCCGTTTTTGGCCCGATTTTCGAAACCCTTCTCCAAGCAATCGGACTTCAATTCGGACGATTTTGTTGAACTGGAAGCGGCTGCGTTGTTGTTGAGTCGCGGCGCTGCGAGCTTAACACCTGTCGACCGAACACACGAGAAAACGCAAGACTTTGACCTGATTTGGAGCGAAACGAACATTGAGGTGGAAGTCACAAAGTCCGAGGCAAAAGACGTCCATACATCGCTGCGGATTCAAGCGCAGAGGATCGCGCAAAGCATTAATTCGACAATAGGAAAATTCGATCTTGTCGTTCACGTTTCGAAGCTGCTCGACACCGCTACGGAGGCACGTCTGCTCGACGCCTCGAGGGAGATCACAATCGATCAAACAATTGAAGAACCGAATGCTTGGCTGCTAGCGGCCAAAGCAACAACGCGGCCAGTTCACGAAGTCCTTAAAGCAGGCGAGGTCGAGATTCAGCCGTCATGGTGGCCGTCAGATATGGTGTCGCTTTTTACAATTTCGTTGACGTTAGCCGGCCCTGACAGTACCGAAGCGCCGCCGCGCGTGAAGGTGTGCTACGCGGCGCCGTTCACAGGCTATCTGAATTCGGCAAAGAAAAAGGCACGAAGGTTCCAGGGGACCCTTACGCGCCCATACCTAATGGTAGTCAACGTGACAGACCTTCCCGACGCATTCGAGGTTTACCGACAGGGACTTGATGCAAACTTTCAGCGCTGGAAGCACATATCAGGCGTTCTAATTTTTGAAGCATTCAAGTCGACTAACGAGATCGGGTGGACATTTCAGTTCTATAGGAATCTTCACGCCACGCGACCACTCCCAATCGATATGGACTTAGCGCTAGGCGGGAGCGGGATGGGAAGAAGTCGACTCGTCATCGGTACGCCATCCGGCAAACTATAACCGGATGGCTAATTGACAATGGCAACGCTGCGAAGGCCGTGCATCCGTATGCAACACCGAGTGTCATCTCGACACTGGTGATGATCCTGAGTCATCAGAGGTCTGTACATTATGCTCCAGTGCAACCCGCCACTCGAGCTCCTGATAGAAATCCAGAGAGCCGGTTGTGATGGAACCGACGCGTCTTAAGGCGCCATAGAACCCGTTCGCATCATTTACACCCCTCAATAGCGCCATAAGCTGCGGGACACTCATGAACCACCAGTTCGTTAGCATGTCTCGTGGCTCGTATCCAAGAGACAGAAGTTTAGTGTGCTGCGTACCAAGAGCACCCAATGTGCTGTTTAATTTCGCGAGCTGATCCGATTGCTTAGCGGTAGCCGCCGAATAGTTAAGTGATGCGCCTATCAACGTCGGCATGATAGCTCTAAGCACCATGCCATCCTGCGTACCGCCCCAGTCTAGAAGCGTTACGGCCAACCGCTCAACTCGACGACCATGAAGGTCAATCTGTCGACCATCGACGAATTTGATATGTCCAAACTCTCGCAGCAATACTTCGTGTTGCCCAAGTTGTTCCTGGGCGCTGAGCACTCCGCCAAAGAGATCGACAAATCCGCTATACGAATCCCCTGCCAGCGCTGCCCGCGTCATCGACTTCTTCTTCAGCTCAATGAGAATCACCGCCTGATCTGTTTCAACCACGATATCGCACTCGCCCGCCGTTCCCCGCATATCGTATTTACACGACACGATTGCTGGCTCGATCCCTCGGGTTCGAAACATACCTGCGACCATTGGTTCAATCGCGTTCCCGATATCCTGATCTACATGCGATCCAAATACGCTTCGCAACTTCGCTGCAGCAATCTCATAGAAGCCCACTGAACTCAGCGATGGCGAAAACAGGAAATACCGCCCGTCGTTAGTCGCGAACAACGGCTTCATGCCTACGTCGGCCTTCGTGGCGTCAAGTGGAGTGCGATAAGCTTTATTCACTGTCGACGGATCATGCGAAACGTCTGCCAGCAGTCGTCCCAACCGATCCTCGTGAATTCCGGCCTTCGCAAACGTCTCGCGACTAAGAGTTGCATTTATCGTCTCAGCTGGAACATAGTCAAATAGCCATTGCATCAACGCCTGCAAATCGTCGATGGCCCACCCGATCTTCGAGCGCATATCCTCGTTGTCGACCCAGTCGAATAGACCGATCATCATTTCGGTAGCATCGGCGGGATGAATCTGGCGAAATGCCAATACGTGATCGGCTATCAGCAGTTCCTGAAGGTAGATAGGCAATCGGTCATGAGAGGTAGCCATGTGGGCATATGTCGTATACGTCTCGACATCAAGCACAGCGACTATATCCGTCGCCCTCTGCAATATTTTTCGAACGGATTCCTCGGAAAAACCCGTGACGCGTTCGGCGGACAGGTTCGCCGCGGCGAGGTTCAGCAAATATCCCAACGGAGGTGCGGGCTGTGGATTCCTCTCGGTTGTTGACCTGGAAATTCTTCCCGTCAGGTAGCGCCCGCCTTTGAAACGTTTGTTGGCCTGAAGATGTTTAAGCACCAAGTACGAGATCCGAAAGCCATCAACCTCACGAAACGCGTCAAAAATGTCAGATGCGCAACGCTCCAGCTCCCCCTCTTCGAAGTTGATCCTCTCATCCTTCGCGAAGAACCGATACCCTTCGCCTTTCAGTCTCGCGACAGCATCAGTGACTGCCAAGTCGCGCTCCATCCCGAGAGTGCTGGAAGGATCAAACCTATGGCCGGATAATTTCTGGAGAAGGTCGAGGTACCGGATTGCTTCACACCATTTATCCACCTCTGAAAAATCCCGAAGCTTCTCACCGTTCGAAGTACCGTGCATAAAGTGGCGCGACGGAGCAGCATAAATGCCAAGCTGGGGCTCAAGTTGCGCTCGGCGAAACAGGGTTCGCCCAAGCGCTCTCATATCCCCCGCAGGACGACCTTCCGGAATGCAAATCGTCTCGTGTACACGGGTCCAAATCTCCTGCTGAGATTCACCATTCGGTTGCAAAGGGTCAATCTTTTTGGCCTCATCAACGCAGTTGATGAAGGCAGCAATATCTTGTTCGGTAATCATCGCCGTATCGGAACGTCCCAAGAATTATTGATCACATAGAGCCAATCTGGAGGCTGGCACAGATCAGCCAAGTGCAACAGCATCGATGGTATGGGCCACCGCTAAACCGACTATTCAAGTTTGCTTTTTGACTTGTCGCTTGAGGCTAGGAGCTCCGCCACTTGGTCGAGGAACGCGGCGAGTTCGCCCTGCTTGCCGGCAAGCGTCGATCGCCATTCGCTGATCGGCCTGACTATCGCGAGCTCGCGTGCGTCCCACGACAGTTCCTCGAGCTCGCGATCGGTCGTGCCGCGCTGGCGTAGGTAGTACTGCCCCCAAGCGGCAAAGGTGAGAATCCACATCGAGACCACTAGCGCGCCATCCCACTGGGCCCAGTTCGAGGTGCTGGCAAGGGGTTGTTGTACGATCCTCCGCTGACGCTTTAAGATCGCCTGCATAGACTGCAGGCTGACGTGCTGTCGCTCGGGGCTGCTATACGCGAAGAGGAAAGCGGCGATATTGGTCGTCTGGCCCTCGCGGGCTCGGTCAAAGAGCCTAGGCTGGTTTTTTAACTCCGGTTCCAGCATGAGGGACAGCTCCTGCATCCAGATTTCGCAGGCATCGTCGATGCTGGCGCGGTCGCTCTGTAACAACGGAAAGACTACATCCCGGAACAACCATGGCTCAGACCAGGCAAGTTGTCGCATATGACCGCGTGTGGAGTTGACCAGGTGCTTTAAGTCTTCGGCCTGGATTTTCGCTGGCAGTGCCTCGTGAAGCGCTGTTACCAAGCCGGTGTATATCTCGGCTTTCTTTGGATTCCGTTGCGCATGATTAATCATCCAGCCCAGTGCGCGAATTCGCTCCGTATATGCGAATGCGTCCATCGACCGCAGTGCGGCAGCGAGGCCTCCCGGATTTTCCAACTGCCGTTCAATCGCGTTCAAGCCCATCCATTGTAGAAGACCGCTGCCGCTGTGTACGAGCCGGTTCCGTTGCGCGTCACTGATGTCGAATTGCACTGAGAGCGAAATGTCGCTGACAATCTGGCTCAACAGAGACAACCGGACCGCGTCGGCGGTCTGTGGCTCCGCTGGCAAGTTGGTCATCTGGGCTTCCGCGATTGCCAGAAGGGTGTCTGGGACATACCACCAAAGAAACTTGACGGCGAAGTACTCCGACCAAGTGAGAGCCGCGTATTTTGTCGCGTGGAACAAAAGTTGTGGTTGATAAGAGGTATGCAGCAGGGCTTCGAGCGGTTCCTGAAACATACGGGCGTCTACCACGACCCATTCCTTGTCCTTCTCGTCGTGTGTACGGTTGAATGACGCATCGAGAAAGCGTGCCAAGAAACTCAGAAAATCATGCTGTGATCCGAATTCTCTAAACCGACGGTCTCCGGATCGTGAATTTGCGAGTATCTCGCCAAGCACCTCCCAGGCCCCGGTGAAGGCCGCAAAGTCGCCCGCCTGCTGCACGAGGTAATTGCGCAGGCTCGCCGTCTCGGGCAGGGCGAGTGAGCCGTCTTTGAGCAGGCCTGCCGCCGCCATTTTCTTCTTCAACGGATCGCCGCTCAAGCCTTGGAGCGATGGCTCATCGGCCCATATGCTCAACACATCGCCTGCGTTTGCCTTATCGAGGAAGCGTAGTGTCTCGTAGAGTCGCCGTGGCGCTGGCGACGCACTGGAGTCGAAGAGAAGCCGCATGGAGGGATTCTCGGCCCCGCCATTGGACGGTGCGGCCTTCGCCTCTTGTACCAGCCCGGACTTGTATTGCGCGACCTTGAGCAGGATATCTGCGGGGATTGGAGTGACGAGCAACGGAAAGCTTTCTGCGGCCTTCTGAAACGAATTGGACAGGTTAAAGCCCGCCACCGGTAGCCCGTCTGGTCCGATGATCAGGATGTAACGGTCATGTAGCCGACCTTCCTTCAGGCCGTAGATGTGCAACTTGAAGCGTTTCAGCAGGTGGCGGTTGTGCTCGCAGTTCGCCAACAGGTTATTAATGCGTTCCTGTGGGAGCTTGTCGGATTTGCGCCGCATGGGTTTATCCTCCCTGACCGGCTTGGGCAGGGACGTGAAGACGATGTAGTCTGCCTGCGGTGCCGCGCAAAGCATCATCAAACCCAAGCCCGCGTCACCGAAATAAGGATCGAAGACAGCCACTTGGTGTTGCTGATACTCGGCGAGCAGCGCCCTAAACCACTCTACGAATTGCAGTCGTCCTTCGCCGTCGAGTTGGCTCCGGCTTAGAAAGAACTGCCCTTGGGACTTCGTCGGATGGAGCCGCGCGAAAAGAGATGCGAGTTCACGGTTGGCCGGGACCCAAGGATCTGCTTCACGTTCGCCGATTAGGTTGGTGAATCCCATATTGCCGCGATTGATCGTAAGAGCGGCCTTCACCCGAGCGGATGCGGACGGCCTTGCGGTATTTTCCAGCCAGTCAAACTTGACCGGGCTGACGCCCCTGCCCACCACATGCCCCTGAAGGCGGAACTCGCGAACATACCAAACCCGCCAACGGCAACACAGAATGCCTTCACGGGAATTGTTGTCGCGAAAACCGAAAATCTCCAGTTCAGTGCTGTCGGTCCTTGCGCGTAACTGGTCGCTTAACTCGAACTTGCATTCGAACACGCCGTCCCGATCGCACTCTCCTGTGGTGATGGCTGAATAGACGACTTGACCTCCATTCTCGATGCTTAAGCGGAACTGGAAGCCACTGAAATGTGGCAATTGCATTGGATTGAAGCGGGCGACCAGGGCGCGCGGGGCGTCGGTCCAACTCGTGGTCAGCAAGGGGCGCTCTAAATCGTCTAGCGCAGGAAAGACCAGTAGCTCGAGGTCGCCGAACCGGATGGTGTCGACGCCACCGAAGTCCAGACCTGTATCTTCGTTGAGGTGCTTGACCACCAACGCGGCTAGGGCGACGTCGTAGTCCTGACCTACGCGGAAAAATGCCTCTTTGTCGGTCTGGGTGATCGAGGCGCTGAAAGCCCCTGCTCCGCCATGAGGGCTGGAAGGTGAGTGCCGGTCTTGCGCGTCGCGGTTGAGCAGGTAAGCCACAGGGCGGTACACCACGCCGTCTGCGGCAAGCGCAGTCGCACCGAACCGCGCCTTCAACTGGTCAGAGAGCCCGAGCGCTAGTTCTTCGCTGATTGCCGAGACGGTCCGGCCGGCGCTGAGTAGCCGTAGAAGGTCCGCGCAGCGGTCGCTTTTGATGTAAAGGTTGAGCCGGATAATCCGCGCTTGGGCTTGCTCGAAGGTGTAGAAGTTATCGTCGTAGCTGGAGTACCAATGGCCGTCGGAATGGCTGTAGGGAAGCAGGCGGCCGTAGACGATGCGATTTTCAATCGATTGTGCGGCCTTGATCTGCAAAATCCACAGTTGCAACGCGCAGTGGCGGCCGTCCTTCCAGAGCAACCGCGCCAAACGGCCATCATGGAGGAGGTCATCAAGTACCGGAGCCGTCGGCTCCTTACGATTATCTTTGTGCATTCTTATTGTCCCCTTACGCGGTCCGGCTTGCACGAGCTGCAGACATGGGAGCTGGCCTGAACTGCTGACGGGAAAATTGGGCCCGACACGCGTTGGTTGGCCCGCTGTTGCAATAGCATCAGCTACCATTTCGTTATGGCTCGGTATGTGTATGCAACAGCCAGCGACACATTACATCGTTCAGCTCCGAGCGTCACGTTTGCGTTTAGCCAAACGCAACTGCTACCTCCGCCGGACGCGGCCGTCTACCGCCATGAAGAGTCGTTCGTTGGTGTCGTGGAGGTGATACTCAGGTGTCGGCTTCGTTCAGTTTCGGGCGGTTCGGCGAGGGCAGGTCCGTAAGCCCAATGACCTAGTGACCAAGTTTCTGCAGTGCCTCTTTAGCGCCCTCATCCCCCTGATCGGCGGCTTTGCGATACCACTTGGCCGCTTCGGTTTCATTCTTGGGAACGCCCAAGCCGTAATCGTAGATCCAAGCCAACTTGAGTTGCGCCACTAGATAGCCCTGCTCTGCCGCCTTTTGGAACCACCTGACCGCCTCTGCGCCGTTCTTGAGGGTGCCAAGACCGTTTTCGTACATCAAACCTAGTTCAACTTGGCCCTGTGGATCACCCTGATCGGCAGCCTTCTGGAACCACTTGATCGCCTCGTCATAGCTCTTTGTGACGCCCAGGCCCTTTTTGTACATGACCCCCAAGTTAAGCATACCGGTCGAATCGCCCTGATCGGCGGCCGTCTGTAACCACTTGATCGCCTCGGTCGAACTTTGGTCAACGCCCCGCCCTTCCTGGTACATGAACCCCAAGTTAATCTGTGCATCCGGATTGCCCTGCTGGGCGGCCTTTCGGTACCACGTGACGGCATCGCGATCGCTTTGTGCAGTACCTGTTGATTTGCACGGAATCCTGACCCACCCCGCGCAGTAATTTGCATCGAATATTGACCCACGTAGAACACTGACCTGCTCGGCAACGAGCAGGG